>DATKZY010000103.1:0-31028 GCA_035527715.1 Planctomycetota bacterium
CCGTCGGGGGCCGTGGCGTGGCTCGACTGCGCGCTGGCTCCCCTGCCGGGCGACCAGGCGGCGCGAATCCTGCTCATGACCCTCGGCAGCCGGGTCGAGCGCGCCGTCGTCGTGCCCCTGGGCATGGGGGGCGCCGACGCAGCGGGCCTCAAGCTCGACGGCGCGCGCCTCACAGGGCAGCTCGTGATCGGCCACGAGATGTTCGGCAACAGCAAGAGCGTGCCGCGCCTCGCCAGCCGCATGCCGCTCCAGCTCGACCTGGCCATCGAGGGGCAACAAGTCAAGGGCACCTTCGCCGGCAAGTGGCCGAAGGGCGGCCGCGACCCGCTGGCGCCCGCCGACGTGAAGGGGCAGGTCACCGGCGGGTGGCGCGACGAGCAGCGGCTGAAGGCCGACTACGCGCTGCCCGACAGCGCCGCCTGGCCCCGCGAGGGCATCAACCTCTACGACCACAAGTGCAGCCTCACCAACAGCACGGGCGTCGTCGCCGAGGGCAAGGTCTTCGTCCTCGGCGCGCTCGGCATCGTGCGCTGCGTGGACGCCGCCTCGGGCAAAGTGCTCTGGCGGGCCGAGGTGCCGGGCTACTCGGACTTCATGAAGAAGTTCAAGGCCGACGCGTTGGCGAAGCGGAACGTCGCCGCCCCCACCCGCTCCTTCTGCCACGGCCTGAACGCCAGCGGCGGCACGGTGGTCGCGCCCGATGGCATCGGCGCCTGCGGGCTCGTCGGCCTCGATGCGACCAGCGGCAAGGTGCTCTGGCGCGTGCCCAGGGTGCTGGGCAAGTGCGCCACGCCCCTCGCCTGGAGCAAGGACGGGCGGCACTACGTCCTCGCCGCCAACGAAGGCGGCATCGTCGCCTGCATCGAGGCGGCGAGCGGCCAGGTCGCCTGGCAGTTCGACGGCGCCGGCGACAACGAGTACTCGGTCATCCTGGCGGGCGACCTGCTCGTCGGCCACAAGCTCCAGCGCGAGGAGCGCAAGAAGGTGGCGAGCTTCGACGACCCCGGCGGCATCCACTCCGCCCCCGGCGACAACTACGGCCAGGTCGCCTGCTGGCGCCTCACGCCCAAAGGCCCCGAGCTGGCCTGGGAGGCCCCGACCGAGTGGGGCGCGCCATCCAACTGCCCCATTGGCGCCGCCTCGGGCGACCTCCTGTGCTTCCGCGGCAAGTACTCCTACTACCTCGTCAAGGCCGCCACCGGCGAACGCATCGCCTCGAGCCACCTGCCGACGGAGGTGCGGTGGGACGAAGGGCACCTCCTCGCCCTCCCCGGCCTCTTCGTCCTGCACCCCGACTCGCAGCACGGCCACACCAAGATGTTTCCCTTCCCGGCCAAGGCGGGCGCCAGGGTCGGCCCGATGTGGTCGCCGCCTCACCCCCACGCCACAACCTACCAGGCCGCGATGAGCCACGCCTGGGCCGACGGCCGCCTCTTCCTCCGCGGCGCCGACGCCCTCTACTGCTACGACCTGCGGGCGCAGCAGCCGGCCGCCGCGGCGGAACGCTGAACGGCGAGTAGACATCCCTCTGTCCCGCGGCTACCATAGCGGCATCACAGGTGTCGCAGAGAGACCGAAGCCGTGAAGAAGCTGCTTGCCATTCTGGGTTGCCTCGCGCTCCTGAATCTGGCGTCGCAGGGGTTGCTGGCGGGGGAAGTCTGCCCGTTCCACCCCAAGGATGTCGCGGTGCGCGACGCACAGGCTCAGCGCTTCGTGTGGCGCGACGCGTGCGGCAACACGCTGCCGGACCACCAGCTCGGCGGGGGGTTCGAGTGGGAGCGCGATTCGCGGAGCTACATCGCCCTCGGCGAGGCCAACGTGCGCGGCCGGCGCCGCCCCGGCCTCGTGATGCTGGCCTTCCCCGACGGCAATGTGCTCCAGGCCGAATGGAAGGTGAGCTTCGCGAAAGGCTCCTCGTGGCGGCTCCAATACGCCCTCACCGACCAGGCGGCCAGGTCGAGCAACAACGGCCTGAAGTTCACCGTCGTCGCGACCGACAGCGACGGCGCCGAGCACAAGCTCGTCGAGCGCACGCTCGCGCCGGGCGACCGGAAGGTCTACGACGAGACCCTTCGCTTCGACTATGCGGTCCGCAGCATCCGCTTCGTCCACGATAACCTGGGCAAGGAGGCGTGGGACGTCCTCTGGTTCCACCCGCAGGGGCTGGTGTGCCCTCCCCTGCCGGCGGCGAGCGCCAGGCCGGCCGTCGCATCGGTGCCGAAGTGGGCGGCGGATTTCAAGCTCAGCCCCGCCGCGTTCGCGGCGCCGCGGCAGGCCGTCGAGGATCTTCGCGACACCTTCACGGAGCGCTATCCGAAGGGCGACGAGTTTCTGGCACGACTGGCCGAGATCGAGAAAGGGTTCACCGCAGCCAAGCCCGACGAAGCGGCAAAGCTCACGGCCGAGTTCGAGTCGCTCCGCCGCGAGGCCCTCGTCGCCAACCCACTCGTGAGCGGCCAGCCGCTCCTGTTTTGCGTCCACGCCCAGCACATCGCGTCCTACCACGCCATTGACACCCTCTCCCAGGTCGGCGAGGCATCGGATGGCAGGTATCGCCACGGCGGGGCGCTGAAGGCGTTCGACCCGCGCACCGGCCAGGTGAAGACCCTCGTCGAGGCGCCCCAGGGCATCGTCCGCAGCCCATGCGTCAGCTTCGACGCCAAGAAACTCCTCTTCGCCATGCGGCGCGACCCCAAGGAGAATCTCCACATCTTCGAGGTCAACGCCGATGGCTCGGGGCTGAAGCAGCTCACCTTCGCCCCAGGCGTGAGCGACTTCGATCCCATCTATCTGCCCGACGGCTCGATCGTCTTCTCCTCGACCCGCGAGCCGAAGTACAACATGTGCAGCCAGGATATCGGGGCGAACCTCTTCCGTATGGAGGCCGACGGCGCGAACATCCACCAGATCACGAAGAGCACCCTCTTCGAGAACCACGCGGCCCTGATGCCTGACGGCCGCATCCTCTACAAGCGATGGGAGTATGTGGACCGCAATTTCGGCGACGCCCACGGCTTCTGGTCCGTCAACCCCGACGGCACGAACCAGGCGACCGTCTACGGCAACAACACGGCCGACCCCGCCGCCGTCTACTACGGCCAGCCGATTCCCGGCACGGGACGCCTCCTCTGCACCCTCAGCACGCACCACCATAATATGTGGGGGCCGCTGGCGATCCTCGAGCCACGCATCGCCACCGATGGCAAGGGTGCCATCGCCCGCACTTGGCCGGCAGCGGTCCGCGACTGGCTCAGCGACAGCGATGCCTTCAACTGCGACCGCCTCAACCCCATTCTGCCCAAGTACGAGAGCCCCTGGCCCCTCAGCGACAAGCACTTCCTCGTCTCCCGAATGACCGGCAAGGGCAACGAGATGGGCATCTACCTGGTGGACACCTTCGGCAACGAGGTGCTCCTCCACGCGGAGCCGCCGAGCTGCTTCTACCCGATGCCGCTCGCCCCCCGCCCCAAGCCGCCCCTCCTCCCGCCACGCCGCGACTTCGAGGGCAAGGAGGGCACCCTCTACGTCCAGAACGTCTATATCGGCTCGCACATGCAGGGCGTGAAGCCGGGCTCGGTGAAGAAGATCCGCATCGTCGAGTCGCCCGAGAAGCGGGGCTGGACGCCTGCCAAGTGGTATGGCCAGGGCTTTATGGCTCCGGGGATGAACTGGCACGATTTCACCGCGAAACGCATCCTGGGCACCGTGCCCGTCGAGGCCGACGGCTCCGCCTACTTCACCGTCCCCTCCGACACGTTCATCTTCTTCCAGCTCCTCGACGAGTGCGGCATGATGGTGCAGTCCATGCGGAGCGGCACGGTCCTTCAGTCGGGCGAGCGGACGGGCTGTGTGGGCTGCCACGAGCGGCGGCACGAGGCCCCGCCGGTCGGCCTGGCGCCGCCGATGGCGTTGCGGCGGGCGCCGAGCCGCATCGAGCCCTGGTATGGCCCGCCTCGCATCTTCAACTACCTGGCCGAGGTCCAGCCCGTCCTCGACAAGCATTGCGTGAAGTGCCACGACTTCGGCACCAAAGGCGGCGAGAAGCTCGTCCTCGCGGGCGACAAGGACGTGTTCTTCAACGCCTCCTACACCCATCTCTGGCGGAAGGGCTGCATCAAGGCCATCGGCGCCGGGCCGGCCAACATCCAGCCTCCCTACTCCTGGGGCGCCCACGCCAGCCGAATCGTCCAGCAGATCCTCAAGGGCCACAACGACGTGCGGCTCACCAGGGAGGAACTCGACCGCATCGTCACGTGGATCGACATCAACGCCCCCTACTACGCCAGCTACTACAGCGCCTATCCCGACAACCTCGGCGGCCGGTGCCCCCTCTACGGCGGGCAGATGGCGCGTCTCGCTGCCCTGACCGGCATCAACTGGCAGCGGGAGGGCAATTTCGCGAGCAGCACGGGGCCGTGGGTGAGCTTCGACCGCCCCGAGCTAAGCCCCTGCCTGGCGAAGCTGGCGAAGGACGGTCCGCAGTACAAGGAGGCCCTCGCCCTCATCAAGGCGGGCAAGGAGTTCCTGGCCAAGCGCCCGCGGGCCGACATGCCCGGCTTCGTGCCCTGTGAAAAGGACCAGCAGCGCGAAGCCTTCTACCAGGAGTGCCTCGCCGCCGAACGCCGGCGCCGCGAGGCTATCCGCAAGGGCGAACGCCTCTACGACAAGCCCGCACCCCTCCAAACCACCGCCCGCCCTCGGCCGTGAGGTGGTCCCGGCCCCGCGCCGTCATTCTCACCTCGCCGGCACTTCCATCTCTCCCAACCAGGCGGTCGGCAGTTTCTTGCCGAGCAGGAAGAACTTGCGCTCGGGATACCAGAGCACCGGCTCGCCGTCGTGGAAGGTCATGCTGGCGTACATGGCCAGATCGGTGCGGCCCATGCCCATCGTGAGCGGGCCGAGGGGAACGCCATCGTTGTCCATCAGGAACCGCGGCCCCGAGAACCACACGGGCTGATGGGCGCCCTTGCGGAACTCGCCGCGCACGACGTAGATCGGCCTCCGATGATAGGAGGTCTGCGTGGGGTCCCACGGCCCGAAGTGGCCGTCGTGGTTGTGGAACAGCAGGACGTATTGCCCCTCGCCCGTCGCGTAGATGGGGCACGGGCTGCACGGATGGCGAAGCACCGGGCCGCCGTCGCGGTAGCGCAGCGGCTCGGGCGCCCGCCACGTCTTCCCCGCGTCGTCCGACACGCTGCACCAGGGGCTGCCGGTGGTCGTCCGCATCACGCAGAAGAGCCGCCCGTCGGGCAGCGGCACCACGCTCGGCTCCTGCACCACGCTGACCTTAGGATGGCCGACCAGCCCGACCTGGAGCGCCTGGTCGTCGGACATGAAGTAGCGGACGACGAGGCAGGAAGGCTCGGGGTGCTCGTCGAGGTTCTCGAAGCGGAGGAACTCGACGACCGATGCCTCAGCCCACCAGACCTTCAGCGGCGCGGGCGGCCGCACCTTCGGGCTCACCCAGCGCGTGAACCCCGCGAAGTGCTTCCCCTCGGACAGCCGCGCCGGCTTCTGCCACACGATCCAATTCGATGGCACGCTCGCGTCCGGGTTGTCCCACTTGCTCCGGGGCATCGGGATAGTCTGCTCCTCGGACCAGGTCTTTCCCGCGTCGTCGCTGTAGATGCCGGCCATGAGGCCGGTCGTGTGGCTCCAGAGGTCGTTGACGCCGACGTGGCGGCTGTAGACCACGTAGATGCGGCCCTTCTTGGAGACGAGCGGGAAGCCCCAACTGCACATCCCCTTGCCCGTCTTCGGGTCGGCGCCCTTGCCCGCGAGCGTGCGGGGCGCGGCCCACGTCGTCCCGCCGTCGGCGCTGCGAGAGAAGACGATTCGCTGGTCGCTGCGGCCCTCGAACGTGCTCTGCGTCCACACCACCATCAGCGAGCCGTCGGGGCCGTCGAACACCAGGAAGTGCTCGTTCCCCGTGTCGCCCGACGAGCCGTCCACGCTCCCTGGCGCATAGACCACGAAGTCGGGCTTCGTCCGCTGGCATTCCCGCTTGAGGTCAAGTTCCCTGGCCATGGGCCTCTCCTTCAGGACACTCGCGTGGGGTATCAGACCTCGTCGGGGATTTCGTAGCCCTTGCGGTACGGGGGCTTGAGGAGCTTGTTGGCCTCCGGGTGCTTGAACTGGCCAGTCTTGGGGTCGTAGGTGAGTGCGACGTTGCCGACGCGATGGGCGATGTTGCCCATGTGCAGGGCGACGTTGCTGGCGTGGGCGATCGAGATGTCGGCGTTCGCCTTCTTGCGCGTCTTCACGCATTCGAGGAAGTTGGCGTAGTGCGGCTCGTCGCACGGGCGGCCATACATCTTGTCCACTATGCCGCCGCCCGACTGCTGGACGACCCACCCGCCACCGTGACGCCCGACGGTCATCAGAAGCTGCGAGCCGTACAGCTCGATCCGCGTGGCGTTCATCGTCCAGTAGGGCAGCACGTCGTTGCGGCGGATGGTCCCGCTCGTCTTCTCCATGTAGCGCGGATAGCCGGTCAGCTCGAAGGACATCACGAAGTCCCCATAGTCCCAGGAGGCAAGCTGGACGTCGGGGCACTCGGAGTCGTCGCCGCGGTGGGCGTAGCGGCCGCCGAGGGCGCGGACGCTCTTGGGCGGGGGCGGGTCGCCCATCAGCATCAGGGCGAGGTCGAGCTGGTGGATGCCGTCGTCGCCCATGTCGCCGCTACAGAAGTCCCAGAAGTTGTGCCAACCGCCGCGGAAGATGTGCTGATGGTAGGGGCGGGCGGGGGCGGCGCCGAGCCAGGTGTCCCAGTTGAACCCCTCGGGCGGCTTGCCGGGGTCGCCGAGCTTGAAGGGGCCGCCCGACTTCATGTTGAAGACCCGCACGAGCGCGATCTTGCCGAGCTTGCCGCTCTTGACGTATTCGCGGGCCGCGAGGGTGTAGGGGCCGGAGCGGTTCTGCGTGCCGACCTGGAGGACGCGCTCGTGCTTCCTCGCCGCCTCGACCATCTTGCCGCTCTCCCAAAGGTTGTGGGAGTGGGGCTTCTCGACGTAGACGTCCTTGCGCGCCTGGCAGGCCAGGACCGAGGCGGGCGCGTGCCAGTGGTCGGGCAGGCCGAGGACCACCGCGTCCACGTCCTTGGAGTCGAGCACCTGCCGCATCTCCTTGACCTTCGCCGGCTCCTCCTTCTGGACGGCGGCGACGAACTTCGCCGTCTCGTCGAGGCGGTTCGAGAGCAGGTCGCACAGGCAGGCGGCGCGGGCGCCCTGCTCGACGAGGCCGCGGAGCACGTAGCGGCCGCGTCCGCCGCAGCCGACGAGCGCCACGTTCACCCGCTCGTTCGCCCCGAGCGCGCTGCCGGGGCGGAACGCCGTGATGGTGAGCCCCGCCAGTGCGGCGCCCGCCGCGGCCTGGCCCGAATTGTGCAGAAACGACCGACGGTTCATCGCAGGTCCTCCTTCCTCCCACGGCTGTTTGCGGCCTTGCCCACAGTTCGGATTGATTGCGCGGGGGACTCCTTCTATACTGCTTCCTCGGCAGTATGGCAACTCGGGGGGCGTGCGTCAAGGAGAGGAGGCTGAGGCCATGCGGAGAGTCGGTTTCCTTTTCCTCGTCCTGGCGGCCCTCGCGGCGGGAGCTGAGAAGAAGGAGGAGAAGCCGCCGCCCGTCCCGCCGCTGAGCGCCGAGCAGGAGGCGGAGTTCCGCGCCGAGCTGAAGAAGGTGCCCTTCAGAATCGTCTACGAGACCCTTCGGGACGACAACTGGGAGCTGTTCGTGGTCAACGCCGACGGCTCCGAGCCGGTGAACCTGACGAAGACGCCCGACTTCGACGAGCTGTACCCCCACGTGTCGCCCGATGGCACGAAGCTCTGCTTCGTCGCCGACGAGGGGAAGGGCGAGACCGCCATCCGCAACGCCTACTACATGAACATGGACGGCACCGGCCGCACGCTCGTGGCGAAGGGCGGCCGCGAGCCGTGCTGGACCGGCGACGGCTCGGGCATCGTTTACCTCAAGAGCGAATTCGACAAGTTCACGCCGCTCGACTATGCGACCAAGGGCCTCTTCGTCTTCGACCTCAAGACGGGCACGCACAAGGAGCACGTGAACAAGGGCATCCACCACCTCTACAACATCGCCGCGGCGCCCGACGACAAGTGGTTCGTCTCCACCATCCACGCGGGGATGGGCTTCAAGCACGCGATCCTCGCCATCGAGGCCGGCGGGATGAAGGTCGTCAACCTCCAGCTCCCCGGGTGCCGGCCCGACTTCAGCGCGGACGGCAAGCACGTGGCCTGGGGCGCGAGCGACTGGGCGCTGCGCGTGGCCGACTTCGACCTCAGCGGCCCCGAGCCGAAGATGGCCCACGCGCGCGACGTGGCGACCAGCCGCGAGCCGACGAAGATTTACCACGTGGACTGGTCGCCCGATGGCAAGTACGTGGCCTTCAGCCGCGGCCCCAGTAAGAAGCGTCTCGGCTTCGCCCCCGAGATGATCGGCATCCCCGCCGAGGGCTGGGACATCTGCGTCGCCGACGCCTCGAAGAAGGACCGCTGGGTGCTGATCACCCACGACGGCAAGTGCAACAAGGAGCCCGACTGGGTGCCCCTGAAGCGAGAGGCGAAATGAGGACGCAAGTCGGCAGTCGGCAGTCGGCAGTCGGCAGTGTGGTGGCCCTTGCCATCGCCGCTGCGCTCGCCTCGTGCGAACGGGCCGAAGCGCCGTCTGCGGCCAAGCCCCAGGTCATCACCACCCAGTCCGGCATCGAGATGGTCGCCCTCCCCGCCGGCTGGCTCGACATGGGCAGCCGCGCCGGCGACCCCGACGAGCAGCCGGTCCACAGGGTGTGGCTCGATGCCTTCGTCATGGACCGCACCGAGGTGACGCAGGGGGAGTACAAGCGGCTCGTCCTGGCCGACCCCTCGCATTTCAAGGGCGACAGGCTGCCCGTCGAGATGATCAACTGGGGCGATGCCGCGCTCTACTGCAACGCGCGCTCGAAGGCCGAGGGCTTCGCCCCCTGCTACGACCCCGAAACGGCGCGGTGCGATTCCGCCGCCGACGGCTATCGCCTGCCCACCGAGGCCGAGTGGGAATACGCCTGCCGGGCAGGGACGACCACGGTCTACCCCTTCGGCAGCGACCCGCGCCTCCTAGCCGACCACGCCTCGTTCGCCGCCAACTCGGGGAAGCGGACGCATCCTGTGGGCGAGAAGGCGCCCAATCCCTGGGGCCTTCACGACATGCTCGGCAACGTCGCCGAATGGTGCAACGACGTCTACGAGCCGACCTACTACGCGGCCAGCCCCCAGCGGAACCCGGCCGGCCCCGCCGAGGGCAAGCTGCACGTCCTGCGCGGCGGGGCGTGGAACTCCAGCCCCGACGCCTGCCGCCCCGCCTATCGCGTGGGCCAAGCGCCGGGCATGCAGGACGCCTGCTTCAGCGACGACGCCATCGGCTTCCGCTGCGTGCGGCGGCCGAAGGCGGGCCCGGGGACCGTCGCGCTTTCGCGCGAACGCGCGACAATCGCACGCGGGACCTTCGGACCCACCGGCGCCTCCCATCCCCCTGTCATTCCGAGCCTGTCGAGGAACCTTTCAGGGGAGTTGACCATCGCTGTCGAACTCCGCCCCTTGGCCGGGGGTTGCCGCTCCGAAAGGTTCTTCGACAAACTCAGAATGACAAGGGAGAGCGGAGCGCAGGGTCCCGAGGGCGCAAAGGGGCCGAGGACGCCGCCCACGGGCTTCCTCTACGGCGACATCTATCTCCAGCACAAGACCGGCCCCGGCCACCCCGACCGGCCCGAACGCCTCACCGCGATGGTCGAACGCCTCAAGGAGAAGGGCCTCCTGGAGCAGCTCGTCCCCATCCAGCCCGCGCCCGCCGCCATCGAGTGGATCACCACGGTCCACTCCGAGCAATACGTCGAGCGGCTCAAGAAGGGCTGCGAGGAGGGGGTGCCGTTCATGGACACGCGCGATTCGCCCGTGTGCAAGGAGACGTTCGAGGTCGCCCGGAACGCCGTCGGCGGGGTGCTCGCCGCAGCCGACGCGGTGATGGCGGGGAGGGTCCGTAACGCCTTCTGCGCCATTCGCCCGCCCGGCCACCACGCCCTCAAAGACCAGGCGATGGGCTTCTGCTACTTCAACAACGTCGCGATCACCGCCCGCTACCTCCAGAAGAAGCACAAGCTGGCAAAGGTGCTCATCGTGGACTGGGACGTGCACCACGGCAACGGCACCCAGGCCGCGTTCGACGACGACCCGACGGTCTTCTACTTCAGCGTCCACCTGCACCCCTTCTACCCCCGCACAGGGCTGGCGACCGACCGGGGCACGGGGAAAGCCGTCGGCACGAAGCTCAACGTGCCGCTTCCCGCCGGCTCAGGCGACGCCGAGTACAAGAAGGCGTTCGAGGAGCAGTTGCGGCCCGCGGCGCTGGCTTTCAAGCCCGACTTCGTGCTCATCTCCTGCGGCTTTGACGCGCACGCGGACGACCTGCTCGGGCGGATGAAGGTCACGACGCCGTGCTACGCCGAGCTGACGCGCATCGTCAAGGGCATCGCCGAGAAGTGCTGCGGGGGACGCCTCATCTCCGTCTTCGAGGGCGGCTACAACCTCGACAACCTCGCCTCGGCCGCCGAAGCACACGTCCGAGCGCTGATGGAATAGGGCGGCGGCATGCTCTTCCACACCTGGGTCTTCGCCGTCTTCTTCCTCATCGTCTACCCGGTCCACCTCGCCACGCGGCACACGCGGCTCAAGCTCCCCTGGCTGCTCTTCGCGTCCTACGTGTTCTACGGCTGGTGGAACCCGCTCTACCTGCTGCTCATCATCACCTCGACGTCGGCCGACTACCTGGCGGTGCTCGGCATGTCCCACTCCCGCCGCAAGAAGCCGTGGGTCGCTCTCAGCGTCGTCATCAACCTCGGGATGCTCGGCTTCTTCAAGTACGCAGGCTTCGTCACCCGCAGCCTCAACGACCTCTTCGCGGCCCTCGGCGTCCCCTACGCCGTCCCCGTGCCCGACATCCTCCTGCCCGTTGGCATCTCGTTTTTCGTCTTCCAGTCCATGACCTACACGATTGACTGCTACCGCGGCCAGATGGACGAGGAGCCGAACTTCATCCGCTACGCGACCTACGTGTCGCTCTTCCCCCAGCTCGTGGCCGGCCCCATCGAGCGCTCGACCAACCTGCTCCGCCAGCTCCGCGAGACGCCCAAGATCACGCGCCACGACGTGGCCGATGGCCTGTCGCTCTTCCTCGTCGGCCTCTTCAAGAAGCGGGCCCTCGCCGACTACCTGGCGCTCTACGTGGACCATGCCTACGCCCGGCCCGACCAGTTCGACGGGCTGGCCCTGCTCCTCGCCACCGTGGCCTTCGGCTGGCAGATCTACTTCGACTTCAGCGGCTACACGGACATGGCCCGCGGCCTCGGCCGCATGATGGGCCTCCGCATCATGCTCAACTTCAACAACCCCTACCTGGCCACCGGCTTGGGCGACTTCTGGCGCCGATGGCACATCAGCCTCTCCACCTGGTTCAAGGACTACGTGTACCTGCCCCTCGGCGGCAACCGCAAGGGCGAGGCCCGCACCTACGTGAACATGGCCCTCACCATGGTCATCTCGGGCCTCTGGCACGGGGCGAGCTGGACGTTTGTCATCTGGGGCGGCCTCCACGCCCTGGGCCGCGTGGCCACCCGCAAGCTCGAAATGACTCGCTTCTACATCGAGCAGATCCCGACCGCAGTCAAGCGGCTCCTCGTCTTCGCCTTCGTGACCTTCGCCTGGATCTTCTTCCGCGCGCGCACCGTGGGCGACGCGTGGCTGATTGTCCGGCGAATCTTCGGCGCGGCGTGGGCGGACCCGCGGTTCCCGCTCCTCGCCCTCGGCCTGCTCGCCGCCGTGTGGGCGTATCAATGGATTTACGAATCGAGGCTGCGCGGCGCGCTCCTCGGCTCGGCGCCCGTGCGCATCGCGCTCGCCGTCTTCATGGCCCTCTACGTCGCCGGATGCTGCGGCGCTGCCGACAAGGCGTTCATCTACTTCCAGTTCTGAGGCCGCGATGTCCGACAAGATTGACCTCCGCTTCGGCTCGAACGACGTGCGGCTCAGCCCCCGCGAGTGGGTGATCGCGCTGGCGATCATCCTGGCCGTCCTCGGCCTCGCGCCCCTCGTGTGGCCCTTCGTCGAGCCGCTGCACATCGAGCCCGATCATCGCCTCCCCTTCCGCCTGGGCAACGACTACTACACCTACGGCCGCCTCTGCCGCGCCGCGGCCGCGCAGGGCAGGACCCTCGTCGTCGGCGACTCCGTCGTCTGGGGCCACTACGTGCCGAAGGAGGAGACGCTGTCCGCCCACCTCAACCGGCTGGATGGCCGCGAGGACTTCGCCAACCTGGGCGTGGACGGCATTCACCCCGCCGCAATGCTCGGCCTGATGGACCACTACGGCCACGCGATCCGCAACCGAAACGTCGTCCTCCACTGCAACCTGCTCTGGACCGGCTCCGCCCGCCACGACCTCAGCACCGAGAAGGAATTCGCCTTCAACCACCCGACCCTCGTGCCGCAGTTCTCGCCGCGCATCCCGTGCTACAGGGAGCCATTCGGGGAGCGCCTCGGCATCGTCATCGAGCGGCGCCTGCCGTTCCACGCCTGGAAGAAGCACCTCCAGATCGCCTGGTTCAGCGGCAGCGACCTCGCGTCGTGGACCCTGGAGCACCCCTACGACTGCCCCGTCGAGGCGGTCACGCTCCAGCTCCCCTCGCCCAACGAGCCGCCCTCGCCCAGGCCCGACGCCCGGCCGTGGACCGAGCAGGGCATCACGAAGCAGGGCTTCGCCTGGGTGGAGCTGGACACCTCGCTCCAGTGGCGCTTCTTCCGCGAAACCGTCGAGCTGCTCCGCGGCCGGGGCAATCGCCTCTTCGTCCTCGTCGGCCCCTTCAACGAGCACATGCTCACCGACGACAGCCGCCAGGTCTACGCCGACCGCAAGCAGGTCGTCGAGGACTGGCTCAAGGCCAACGGCATCCCGCACTTCCTCCCCGACCCGCTCCCCAGCGCCCTCTACGCCGACGCCAGCCACCCCCTCGCCGAGGGCTACAAGCTCCTCGCCAAGCAGATCTTCGACAACGCCGCCTTCATCCGCTTCACCCACTCCGAGAAGGGAACCCCGTAATGAAGCGTCCTCCGTTTCCCCCTTTCGCCTTTTGCATTTTGCCCTTTGCCCTTTGCATTGCATTTTCTTTCTCTTCCCTCGCCGCCGAGCGGAAGGGGCAGATCGTCTTCTCCTCCAACCGCACGGAGCAATGGCGCATCTGGACCATCAACGCTGATGGCTCGGGGATGAAGCAGCTCACTCAGGGCACCGACGACGACAACGACGTGGACCCCGTCTTCAGCCCCGACGGCAAGGCCATCCTCTTCACCTCCACCCGCGGCGGGAAGCCGGGCGTGTGGAGAATGGGTGCTGATGGCACCAAGCCCGAGCGCCTCTGCGACGGCGACCAGGCCGAATGGTCGCCCGACGCCTCGAAGATTGCCCTCCGCCGCGGCGAGAAAATCCTCACCCGCAACCTCGCCTCGGGCGCCGAGAAGACTCTGACCCCAGACGACTTCCCCCACTGCTCCGGCCCCGCCTGGAGCCCGAAGGGCGACACCATCGCCTTCGCCTGCCGCTGGGACGCGGGGAACGGCATCTTCCTCGTCCCCGCCGCCGGCGGCAAGCCCACCAAGGTCTACGACCAGCAAGGCGCCTGCGAGCCCCACTGGTCGCCCGACGGCGCGACGATCATCTACGAGACCGAGACGCACATCGCCACCATCGCCCCCGACGGCACGAAGAACAAGCTCGTCACCTGGTTTGGCGGCGTCCAGCGCTATGGCCGCTTCAGCCCCGACGGCAAGCAGATCATCTTCTGCCAGGGCGCCAGCGAGCGCGGCCCCTGGGAGCTCTACGTGATTCCCGCCGCCGGCGGCAAGCCTGAAAGGCTCACCGAGGACAGCTCGGACATGTACCCCGACTGGAAATGACGGGGGGAAAATGGATGATTGGGTGAATGGATGATCCTCTCGTTCCCACGCTCTAGGGTTGCCAAGAGATGACACGGACCTGCACGGACGGACACCGACAGAGGCCCCTCCGGGGAGAAGCTGCCCGTCCGTGTGCGTCCGTGTATGTCCGTGTGATCTCCTCAGCGGCCCTCTGTCTCGCCCTCGCCGCCTCGGCCCTGGGCCTTGCCGCCGAGAAAGAGGCCGACACACCCTTCTGCCGCATCTTCGACACCCGCACGAGCTTCGTCGCACGCCCTTCCGCAGAGGATGTCGCCAAGAGAGCCGGCTGGCGGCAAGTAACCGAGGGCAACCTCACCCACAAGTTTGCCGGCGACGTTGCACTAGTCAACGACAAGCTGACGGCCATCCTTTCAAGCGGATCCTGCAACCTGCATGTCTACTCGAGGGCCGCCGCGGGCCTTCGGTGCCGGGGCAGCGCGCAAATCCTCGGCCCGCCGACCGGGCGTGGCCCGATCGTGCTCCTCCCCGATTCGTTCAAGATCATGGAGAACACCCCCGGCGCCGTCACGATTGAGGCTGTTTACGGGAAGGCTCAGCCGGTCGCCCGCTTCCGCCTCACAACGGGTGAAGGAGTGCTGGAGATCCGCCCCTCCCAGGCAGCCGACAGCCTGTTCTCGGATTCAGAGGCCCGCTATGTAGTCGTGCCGGAGTTCTTCGCCGACGACATGGTTCTCGATGCCGAGGCCGGCGCCGGTGTCGCCCTTCCGGTCGAAAGCAACTTCCTGCGCCTGCTCGATGGCGGCGACGCGATGGAGATGTGGGTCTCCCAGGCGCCGCTGCCGAAGGCGATTGTTGGCGGGTACATCCGTCTGGTCAGCGGCAAGAGCATCTGGCTCGCGTTCCTGGAGGGAAAAGGGATCTGGCACAGCCGGGCGGCGGGGGCGAAGGATGATTGGCAGCCGCCCTTCCCCGCCAAGTGGCGGTGCAGCGTTGCAGGCAAGGATGGCCTGGCGATCTCGTATGACTACGAGAAGGGGCCGCCCGCAGGGGTGGCACTCCCCGATGGGCCGGCGATCATCTACCCGATTGACCGCACGAAGGCCACGCCGCTGACGACGATTCTCCCCATTGACGTGATGCGGAACACGCTCGGCGTCGGGCCGTGCCAGTACGTGCTCCAGGCCGAAGGGCTGGCCACCGAGGCCAATCCCACGCCCGAGCAGGTCAGCCATTGGGTCGAGCGGCAGTTCCAGAGGAAGAAGGAGAAAGCGGCAAGGGACGAGATCAAGGATCGCCTTGGACAGATGGTAGATCATGTCGCGCGCGTCCAGGCGCGAATCGGGCAATACAGCGATTCCGCGAAGCGGCTCCGCACGCTCTGCCAGAAGCGCGCGGGCGATGAGGGCGCCGCGCGGTGTCTCGGAATCCTCGACCACCTCGATCAGGCGGCAGCGATGAAGGGCGATGCGCCCAAGGCGGCGAAGCAGTTGGGGGACGCCGTCGTCGCGCTCATCGGCAAGGAGAACGCGCTGGAGGAGTGCCAGAAGCTCGGCGAGCAGATTCGCGCGATCGGCTCGGCCCAGGACGCCGCCCTCGCCCGCTGCCGCATGGACATCCGCCGCCTCCGCGCGGAGTGCGCCTCGCGGCCAGCCTCGCCACTGTGCCAAGAGCTTCAGCCCTTGATTGGCCAGATACTCCAGAGGAAATGAGGAGAATCCTGTGTTTCTGCGGATTGCGCTGGGCCTCGTCGTAGCCTCGTTGTTCGGCACCGCACGCGGCGAAGACGCCGCCGCTGTGCGGCTGTTTGACACCGGAGCGGCATCCCCCGCGGCGCTGGCGCCGGAGGCGCTGGCGAAGAGGACGGGCTGGACGCAGGTTGCGGAGGGCAAGGTTGACCATGCCTTCAAGGGCGATGCGGTGGTGATGAACAACTGCCTGGCACTCGCCCTGCGGAAGAACGGGGAAGGGGCCGAGGTCTACTCGCTCACCGCCGAGGGCGCGCGGCTGCTCGCCGCGCTCCGCCCCATCTACGATATGCTGGCCAAGCCGGTGCCCTACGTGAAAATCCTGAAGAACGCCCAGGGCGTGGTCGCCTTGGAGATGGTCGGCATTCAGTTCGAGCTGCCCACGGGCCAGCCCTTCGTGAAGACGAGCGCGATTTCCGGCACGAGGGAGCTTCGCATCGAGGCGCCCTGCCGCTTCGCCGTGATGCCCGACTTCTTCGCCGACGACATCGTGGTGGACGCGGCGGCCATCCCGGCCGACAAGGCCGAGCTGCCCTTCGAGAACTTCCTCCTGCACTTCGTCGGCAACGGCGAGGCCATCCTCGCCGCCGTGTCGCCCGACCGCGACGAGGACTCGCTCATCGAACTCTCGGGCAAGGACTCGCAGCGGGTCATCGCCGCCTCGACGATTCCCTACGGCAAGTCCAAGACCCTCTGGCTCGCCGCCATCGCCGACAAGGGCGTGTGGCACACCCGCGACATCGCGAAGGACAATGCCGACAAGGTGCTCACGCTCGACTGGAAGGCCCCCTTCCAGGCCCAGTGGCGGGTGGACTGGCGGCTCGACGACGGCCTCAACGACAGTTGGGAGATGCTCATCCAGTTGCCCGACGGCAAGTTCGACAAGCCCGACTGGTTCGGCCAGAGCGACCGCGTGGGCACGCCCGACTGGATGAAGGACAACCGCAAGCGGTGGACGACCGTGCTCGGCTCGTTCCAGTATCCCTGCTGGCTCGACAAGGAGGGGCAGGGCTTCCTCCAGCCGCTGAAGAAGAAGCTCGTGTTCCAGGGGCCGGCACTCGTCTATCCCATCAACCGCGTGCAGGCCACGCCGCTCGACCGTTTCACGCTGGTGGACGTGGTGCGCGAGTGCCTGGGGGTCGGGCCCTGCGAGTATGTGCTCGACGTTGAGGGGCAGAAGAAGGTCGCCCGCGGCGCCGCCACGTGCGCCAGCCGCACGAAGCTCAACGTCATCTACATGGAGAAGCGGCAGAAGGAGAAGCGGGCCGACGTCGAGAAGGCCCTCGACGACGTGCTGGCATTCGTCCAGCTCGTGCGCGGGCGGATCGAGGCATACGCGAAGTTCGGCCGCGACCAGATCGCCTGGCTCGAGGACCAGAAGAAGTCGAAGCCCGAGCTGGCCGAGTGCCTGACGCAGATGCAGGCGGTCCTCCGCCGTATCGAGGCGTCGGTCGAGCGGCGGAAGGGGGCGATCCGCCCGGCCGAGGACGCCGTGGCGTTGGTGGACGACTTCCGCAAGAACCTCGTGGGCAGCGATTCCCCCGACGCGCTCGATCGGTGCAAGAAGATCACGGGCGCCCTAGTGAACATCGGCGGGGCGCAGGACGAATTGGTCGGCGAGTGCCGCGTGGCCGTGAAGGTCCTGCGGCAGCGGGCCGGGCTGGCCATGGCCGCCGACCCGCGTGCGGGCGACATCGCCAAAGAGCTTCGCCGCCGCACCCAGGCCATCCTCCGCGCCCCGGCCGGCTACGAAGCCCCGAGGCATTAGCATTTCCGATTGCCGATTGCCGATTTCAGAAGGAGAGCCGAATGCGCCGTCCCGCTGCTCGACGCGCGTGGATCTCGTCGCTGCTGCTCCTGCCGCTGGCCGCGTGGGCAGCGGAGGGGAAGCGGGCAGCGAACCTGTTCGAGGACTCCGGCTTCGAGATGGGCGCCGGGCCGTGGCGGATGGATAAGGGGAAGGGCACCACGGCCAGCTTCAAGGTGGACGCCGAAGCGGCGTTCGAGGGACAGCGCAGCATGCTCGTGACCATCGAGGCCGTGGGCGACTACGGAGCGCAATTCGGCCAGATCGTCGCCGGCGGCCAGGTGGGCAAGACCTACACCTTCGCCGTCTTCGTCAGGAGCGAGGGCGGGCCGACACAAGTGCAGCTCGAGATCGAGCGTCCAGCCAAGCCCTGGGACCGCGCGGTGCGGAGCGAGAAGTTCACCATCGCGAAGGACAAGTGGGCCGAGCTGCACGTGACGTTCAAGGTGGAGAAACCCTTCGCCGAGGGCTGGTTCGCCTACGTGAGCTGCAACCGCCCGAACGTGGCGTTCCGCGTGGACGCCTTCCGCCTCTACGAGGGCGACTACGTGCCGTTCGACAAGGCGGCGAAGGCCGAGGCGGCCGTCTCCGGGGTGAGCCTGTACGAGATGCTGCCCACGCATTCCGCACCCTTCCAGCTCCGGTGGAGCAAGAAGTCGGGACTCAGGAAGATCCCCGAGGGGGAGACACCTCAGCCGTTCAATGCCTTGAGTAGCGCCGTGCTGGCCAACGACCGCCTGGCCGTCGAGGTGCATCCCACTGGGGCGGTTCAGCTCTACTCCGTGGGCGAGAAGGGGGCCTTGCCTCGCGCATCGCTGCGCCCGGTGCCGCTTCGGGGCGCGTCCTGCACCCTCTCGATAGCGAAGAATGGGCCCGCCGCGTCGGCCGTGGACGTGGAGTACAAGGACGAGGCGGGTAAGCCGGCGGGCCTGCGCGTCGAGCTTCGGATGGGGCAGGCATTCGTCGAGACAGAGCCGCGCGGGGCAACGACGGGCCTGTCGGTCCTCGCTCCGTGCCGCTTCGCCATTCTGCCCGATTTCTTCGCCGACGACATCGCCGTGGACGCGGCGGAACTGCCTGTCGCAAAGGCCGAGCTGCCGAGCGAGAACTTCCTCATCCACCTGCTGCCCGACCAGCAGGCGCTCGTGATGGCCGTGTGGGACGTGCGGGGCGACGACGTGGAGGTGACGCTCGTCGGCGAGGGCAAGGAGAGGCACATCGCCTCGTCGGGAATCCGCTTTGGGAGCAAGGGGAAGATCTGGGTCGCCGCGCTCGCTGCCCCGGGCATCTGGCACCAGCACGACGTGGCGAAGGACGACGCGGGGAAGATCGTGAAGCTCGACTGGAAGCCCCCCTTCGGGGCCCAGTGGCGGGTGGACTGGCAGCGCGAGGATGGCCTCTCGGACAGTTGGGAGATGATCGCGCAGCGGAGCGACGGCAACTTCGTGAAGCACTGGCTCGGCAGCTCCGGCACCGTCCCCGCCAACCGCAAGCGGTGGACGACCGTGTTCGGCAGCTTCCTCTATCCCTGCTGGATTGACAGGCAGGGCGACGCCTTCCTCCAGCCCTTCGCGAAGTCAAGCCGCTGGCTCGGGCCGGCCGTCATGTATCCGCTGGGCCGCACGGGCGCCACGCCCCTCGACACGTTCACCGTGCTGGACATCGTGCGCAACACCCTGGGCGTGGGGCCGTGCGAGTACATCCTCGACCTCGAGGGCCAGCAGTCGCACTACAAGGGCACGGCCACGTGTGCGAACCGCGATTTCCTCAACCCCATCTACCAGCGCGGCGAGCAGAAGAAACGCCGCGCCGACATCAACCGCTCGCTCGACGAGGTGATGCTCTTCATCCGCCACATCCGCGGGCGAATCGAGACCTACCGCGACTTCGGCCACGAACTGCTCAAGTACCTCGCCCAGCACAAGCAGGCCCACCCCGAGCTGGCCGAGCGCATCGCCGAGCTCGAAACCCTCACCAAGGCCATTGACGCCTACGTGGACAAGCGGCGCGGCGAGATCAAGACGCCCGACGAGGCGCAGGCGATGGTGGACGACTTCCGCCGCACGATGCTCGACTATGAAGGCAAGGACGCCTTCGACCGCTGCAAGAAGTTCACCAGCGCCATCGTCGTGATCGGCGGAAGCCAGGACGAGTTGGCCGGCGAGACGCGCATGGCCGTGAAGTGGGTGCGGCAGCGGGCGGGCCTCCTCATGGCCCTCGAGCCCCGCATCGCCCCCATCGCGCGCGAAATCCGCGCCCGCACGCAGAAAGTCCTCCGCAGCCCCGCCGGGCACGAGGGCGCGCGCCACTGAGCACGGGAGACAGGAAGAAGGACACTATAAGGAAGGCAGGAATGCAGGAAAAGACTAGAGGGAACCTGGGATGGCTCCTGCTGCTCGTGCTCGCAGGCTGTGGCACGAAGGACGCGCCGCCTAAGGCGGCCGCCCCGTCCATCAAGTCCATCACCACGAAGACCGGCATCGAGATGGTCCTCATCCCCGCCAGCGAGTTCACGATGGGCGACGAGGGGGGCGAGGCCGACGAGCGGCCGGCCCGCAAGGTGCAGATCAGCGCCTTCTACATGGACAAGTTCGAGCTCACGCAGAAAGCCTACAAGGCTCTCGTGGGCAAAAGCCCCGCGAAGTTCCAGGGCGACGACCGGCCCGTCGAGCGCCCGAGCTGGCTCTACGCCATCCGCTACTGCAACCTGCGCTCCCTCCGCGAGGGCCTCAAGCCCTGCTACAACCTCGACACCCAGGAGTGCAACTTCGCCGCCGACGGCTATCGCCTGCCCACCGAGGCCGAATGGGAGTATGCCTGCCGCGCCGGCACGACGACCCGCTACTCCTTCGGCAGCGACCCGGCGCAGCTTGGCGACCACGCCTGGTTCAAGGCCAACGCCGGCGGCACCACCCACCCGGTCGGCCAGAGGCGCCCGAACCCCTGGGGCCTCTTCGACATGCACGGCAACGTCGCCGAGTGGTGCCACGACGCCTACGCCGCCGATGCCTATGCGAAGGGCGAGACCAAGGACCCCGCCGACCCCAAGGCGAAAGCCGAGGACGACCGCGTCCTGCGCGGCGGCAGTTGGGGGTCGAGTGCCGAGGCCTGCCGCTCGGCGGCCCGAGCGTCCGAGCCTCCTGGCTTTGCCGACGTCTGCTTCGGCTACGAGCGCTACGGCTTCCGCTGCGTCCGCCGCGCGGCCCAATCCGCCCCATAGCCCCCTTGCCCGCCCTCGCGTCCATTGTTGCCGGCCCGAAAAAGGGCCGCAACAATGGCGGATCGGCCAATAGCGGCGTTATACGCCATCGTACCATTGTTGCCGGCGTGCGCGCGCCTGCGCTTCGGCGGCCCGGCAGGCCCAGGCCAAGGGCAGCTTGGAGCTCACAAGTCTCTACCCGTCAATACGTTACGGTGATTGCACGCCCTGCCCATCGTTCTGGTCGCCCCCATTGTTGCCGGCCACGCCGCAGGATCGACCGGCAACAATGAAGCCTGGCACCTACAACGCCCGCTCCCTCCCCCGAAGCTCCCGCACCACCCTCTCGATCCCCGCGGCGACCTCCTTCCAGGCCGTGTCGCGGTCGGGCCACTGGACCACGGGCTTGCCGTCCGTGGGGAGCGCCTGGAGCTTGCCGAGGACGGTCCGCTGCCAATCCACGTCCCGAACGATGATCGGCACGCCGCGGGCCTCGCCCGCCTGATGACGCTCGAGCGCGCGCCTCACCTCGACATCGCAACAGTAATCCGAGGCCAGGAAGTCCGGGCTGACGAGCAGCAGGATGATGTTGGCCTCGTTGAGGTAGTGGTCTATCTGCTGGTGCCACTCCTTCCCTGGCGTGATGCAGCGGTCGTGCCAGTGCAGGATCAGGCCGCGGCGCTGGAAGAGCTTGAGCTGGACCTCCAACTCATCGCGGAGGCGCTCGTCCTCGTGCGCGTAGCTGTAGAAGAGCCTGGCGGGCTCTACGGCAGCTTCGGGCACGTCCACCCCGTTGAGGAGGTCCGAGACGCTCAAGTCGAGCACGTCATCGCCCGCGACTTCGGAGAAGGAGGAGATCCCCTTGGACTCGAGCACGCGGAGCTTCTGATAGGGCACGGTCAGGTCGGGATGGCCGGGGACCGGCACCGTCTCGATCGGCCGGAATGTGAAGCCGGCGTGGATGCGCTCGAACTCGTAGCGGATGATGGCGAGCAGGTTGCGCCGCCCCTCCCGCGGACCCTGGATGGAGATGCGGACCCGCTTCTCCGGCACGTCGGCCTTCACCAGCGCTCGGCAGCCCTCGAATTCCAGCACCGCGCCCGTCCGCCACCGAGGCCTGCCCGTGTTGAGGACGTAGTTCCGCACGATGAAGCGCGGGAGCATGCCCTCCGGCACCACGGGATAGTGGTACTCGAAGTTCAGGCACTCCCTCGGATCGAATTGGCTCACCAGGTCCACCGGCTCCTCCTTGCCCAGGAGGTCGGGAATAAGGTAGTGGCCGACCTCATCGGGGAAGGGGAAGCAAAGCTCGAACTTGCGCATCAACTCCAGGAGGAAGCCGTGCAGTTCCTCGGGATAGGCCTGCGGGTCCAGAATCGCGCCGAGGTACGGGAGGCTCAGCTCCCCGCGCCGCGCGGCGAGCTTCCTGTCGGTCAGAATGGCGTAGATGCCCTGGGTGACCCAGCGGGGGTTGAGGACGTGCATCCCGCGCAAGCGCGGGTCGTCCCTGTAGTTGAGCGCGATGCCGAGATTGTGGAGGTGAGTCGCGAGCGCATCCTGGGCCTCGCGGCCGGACTCGCCGTTGGCGTCGCAGATGCCCCGGTACTTGTCGAACGTGAGGTAGTTTTCCTTCATCCCCGAAAGGCGGTCCTTGATGGCAAACCATGCCGCGGGGAATGACGCGCGGAGGTGTTCGAGGGCGTCGGTCTCGCGCTCGATAGCCGCGCGGAGTTCCGCGATACCCGTGCGGTCCGCGCAGTCGGTGGCGATGAAGTCCCGAATGGCGGGGAACTTCTGCTTCAGACCCCCGCGGTTGAGGTCGAAGGGGTGCTCCTTGATCTTGTTCAGCACCACGATGACCGGGGAATCGGCCCCGAAGCTCTGGATGAGGTTCAGCCAGTACTCCGCATCCGAATCCTCATGTCCACCCCGGCCATTGAGCACCAGCAGATAAAGGCTCCGCTCCGTAAGGAAGAACTGGTGGGTGGCGTGCATGATCTCCTGCCCGCCGAAGTCCCATACGTGGAGCCTCACGTCGTCGCCCCGGAGGGTCAGCGGCCAGTCCTCAATCCGGATGCCGTGGGTCTGGGCCTCGTGGGGGTCGAACTCGTCGCGGATGAGGCGTTTGACGAGCGAAGTCTTGCCCACGGCGCCATGGCCGACGAGGATCAGTTTCGCCTCGTTGAGGGGTTTCCTCGCCGCACGGATGCGGAAGTAGTAATCGAGGATTCCCGCAGGGTCGGCCGGCTTTGCGCTTCTGTTGACCACGTCGTGCAAAGTCGGTCCGAGGACTTCGGGCGGGAGGCCCAGCGCATCGTTGCCGTGCAGACAGAGCGCGGTGAGATTCCGCAGGTTCCTGATGCTCTGGGGGAGCGCCGTGAGCCGGTTGGCCGAGACGTCCAGCCACTCAAGGTTCGTAAGGTTCCCGATAGTAGCGGGGAGCGCCGTGAGCCGGTTGTTGTAGAGGTAAAGGCTATGAAGCTGTGTGAGATCCCCGATGGCCTCCGGGAGCGCACTAAGCTGGTTGTCGTGGGCGAACAACTCACGAAGCTGCGTGAGACCCCCGATTGAGTCAGGCAAGGCAGCAAGCCGGTTGTGCCGGAGCGCAAGCGTGCGAAGTTCAGTCAGTTTCCCGATGGCGTCGGGGAGCGTTGTGAGACGGTTATGGTAAAGGTAAAGCTCCTGAAGCCTGGAGAGCTCCCCGATAGCTTCCGGCAACTCGCTGAGGCGGTTGAAAGAGACGGTGAGCACCCGGAGCTGCCTGAGCATGCCGATGATGGCTGGGAGCTGAGTCAACCGGTTCTGGCCTAGCGCAAGCAACTGAAGCTGGGTTAGGTCCCCGATTGCCTCGGGCAAAGCGGTGAGGCCAAGGTCGGACAGGTATAGTGCGTCTGCGGCTTTCGCCGCTACCTGCTCGATGCGACGCTTGGCTTCCTGGAATGCCTCTTCGGCTGACCTCGGTTCCTGAGACTCCGCCATGGTGGTGATCCGTTCGACGCCATGCGATAATCCGGGCACCGTGGAGGATGGTAGCGGGCCGGGGCGGGGGTGTCAAGCGCGGGAAGCGGAAGTCCAATATCCAATACTCAACGCCCAATGCCCAATGACCAAGTGAGAGAAGAACCCGCTCCGTGTGGTCTTACTTGGACATTGAGGATTGGGTGTTGGATATTGAGGATTGGACTTCGGCTGTTCTCTACTCCGCGGCGGGGACAGGGGCCGGCTCGGCAGGGGCGGGCTCGGGCTTCTGGGCGGCGTAGTGGTCGGACATGTCCTTGAGCATCGCCTTGTTGAAGAACCGCCAGGAGCAGACGGGGACGTAGCGGAACTCGCCCGTCTCAGGCTCGAAGACGACGTGCGAGCTGGGGCAGCGCTCCAATCGGTCGGTTTCGAGGATCGGGTCGTCCTCGAGGGGGAGGATGATGACCTTGAGCATCTGGTGGAAGAGCAGGTGGCGGTCGCGGACCTTGCGCGAGCGGCAGCGGACGAGGAACTCGAGGGTGGCCATGAGCCTGTGGCCGATGTTGGCGAGGCCCGTGCCCTTGAAGATGCGCGCCATCCGCACCTCGCGGAGGATGGTGCGGAACAGGCTGAGCTTGCCGCTGAGGCGGTAGAAGAAGCCCCGCAGGCCAATGGCGCCGAGGAAGCGGCCGAAGAGGCCCTTCTTCAACCTCTCCTCGCGGGCGAGGAGTCGCTTCTCGAGGGCGAGCAGGACCTCCGTGAACTCGGGCAGCGTGCGCTTCAGGTAGTGGTCTATCGGCAGGTAGCGCTCGCCGTTGGAGACGAGGAGGTAGAAGCTCTCGCAGTTGGGGTGCCCGCCGAAGTAGGGCATGGGCGGCTGGCCCAGGACCTTCGCCACCGCCTGGAAGTGCGAGGCGAGGCCGAGGGAGATGAATTGCACGTCGTGGTCGGGGAAGCAGTCGGCGAGGAAGCGCTCGACGTCCTCGGTCGTCATCCGCTCGGGGACCAGCTCGAACTCTTTGGGGTGCCAGGTCTGGACGAGGGGCATGAGGTAGACGCCCTCGAGGATGGCGCGCTGGCCGTGGAAGAACTTGAGCATCTCGGGCAGCTCTTTGTCGTTGAGGCCCCAGGCGAGGCAGGTGACATAGCTGACCTTGGACTTCGGGTTGGCGTTGAGATTCGCGATGGCCTTCTGCTTCTTCTCGAGGGCCTTCTCGTTCTGGCGCAGCTCGGCGTAGGTGGCCGGCTTGCAGCCGTCGTAGGACACGAGCAGGTGGGGCTTGGCCGCGACGAGGCGGTTGCAGTACTCGGCGTCGGCCAGCCGAATGCCGTTGGTGAGCACGCGGGTTTCGAAGCCGTAGGAGCGGGAGAGCTTGACGATCTCGGGCAGGTCGTTGCGCACGGTCGGCTCGCCGCCGAAGAGGGCCACGGTGGGCAGGGGGTCGAAGGTGGCCAGGTGGTCGAAGATGCGCGTGAAGTGCTCGATGGGCGGGTCGAAGACGAAGCCCTGGCCCGGCACGCTGTCGGCGCACATGGGGCAGTTGAGGTTACAGCGGTTCGTCACGTCCACGAAGGCGTAGCGGGGCTTGCGGTGGTGGCCGCACTTGTCGCAGTGGAGGGCGGCGCAGGGCTTCACGTCGAGGCCCTGGTCGAGCTTCCGCTTGCCCATGTGGCGGGCGGCGTCGGAGGAGACGAGGGTCTCGGTCGTGCCGCACTTCGGGCAGTCCTTGACGAGATAGACCTTGCCGTCGCGTTCGGCGCGGCTGGTGGGCACGAGGCCCTTGCACTTGTTGCACAGCGATCGGTTCACGGAGCGAAGTCCCCTGTGTGTGTGCTCACGAGGGGGATGAATGGATGGGTGGATGAGTGGATGGGTGTCAGGCAATCATCCAATCATCCATTCCTCCATTCATCCCCTTCTGATTCCCTGGCTCCTAGGCCAAAGATGATACCACCTGCGGCTCTTTGCGGCAAGCGGCGGCGGCGTAGTGGTCGCAAATTGCCTTCATCACCTCGGTCTTGTGGATGCCCCAGGCGCACACGGGCACGTGCTTGACCTCGCCGTCGCGGGGGTCCCAGAAGGCGAAGCCGCTGGGGCAGCGCTCGAGGCGCTCGGTCTCCAGGCTGTAGCGGTCCTCGAAGGGCAGGACGATGATCTGGAGGACGCCCTGGACGTTGGTGTGGCGTTCGAGTGCGTTCTGGCTCTTGCGCCCGAAGGCGAGGGCGAAGGGGAGTGCCAGGGCGTGGGCGAGCTTGCCCAGCGCCCTCCCCTTCAGCACGCGGCTGAGGCGGCCGTGGCGGAACATGACGCGGCTGACGGCGAGGATGGTGCGGAGCTTGAGGAGCCGCTGGCGGAACGTGGGCTTCCCGCCCTTGGCTCGGACAAGGCCGATGCGCAGGTCGCGGCGGGCGAGGCGCTCCTCGACCTTTGTGAGGGCGCGGGCGAACTCCTCGACCGGGCTTTTCAGGAAGTGGCCGAGCGGGCGATAGCGCTCGCCGTCGGAAACCAGCATGTACATGCTCTCGCAGTTCGGGTGGGCGCCGGCGAAGGGAAGCGGCTTGATGTTGAGGTACTTGACGAGCGTGGGCACCTCGCCGAGGAACATGGCGGGCAGGAAGGCCACGGGGTCGTCGGGGAAGGCGTCGGCCACGATCTGCTCGATGTCCTCGCCCGTGATGCGGTCGGGCTCCAGCGCGAAGCGCTCGCGGTTCCAGGTGTGGGCGAGGGGCATGAAGTAGATGGCGCGGATGACGTCGCGGCGGTCGTGGCAGAACTCGAAGAGGCTGGGCAGCTCGGTGTCGTTGAAGCCCTTGGCGGCGAGGCACATGAGGGTGACTTTGGCCCCGCCGATGCGGCGGATGTTCTCGATGGCGGTCTGCTTGAGCTCCAGGGATTTCTCGCTGTTGCGGAGGATGCGGTAGGTGTCGGGGTTCGCGCCGTCGTAGGCGAGGAGGATGGTGGCCTTGGTCTCGATGAGGCGGCGGCAGTAGGCGAGGTCGGCCAGCTTGATGCCGTTGGTGACCACGCGGGTGGCCAGGCCGTAGGAGCGGGCCATGCGGATGATGTCGAAGAGGTCGTCGCGCACGGTGGGCTCGCCGCCGAAGAGCTGGATCGAGGGGGGCGGGTTCATCGCCGCATAGTGCTTGAAGATCTTGTCGAAGTATTCGAGGGGCGGCTCGAACAGGAAGCCCATGCTCGGCGTGTTGTTGATGCAGATCGGGCAGTTCAGGTTGCAGCGGTTCGTGATGTCCACGAACACGATGTTGGGCGTCTTGTGGCGGCAGCCGAGGCAGTTGAGGCCGCAGCCCTGGTAGGCGAAGCCGGGGTCGAGCGTGCGCTTGGCCTGGTAGCGGCGGGCGTTGCCCGAGATGAGGGTCTCGGACGCGCCGCAGGCGCGGCAGTTTTTGACGAGGTAGATCTTCCCCTCGCGCTCGACCGCCGAGGCGGGGACGAGCTTCTTGCAGGTATTGCAGGTGCTTCGGTTCAAGGGGAGAACTCCTTCAGGCGGGCGTTGCCCGAGATGAGGGTCTCGGACGTGCCGCAGGCGCGGCAGTTCTTGACGAGGTAGATCTTCCCCTCGCGCTCGACCGCCGAGGCGGGGACGAGTTTCTTGCAGGTGTTGCAGGTGCTTCGGTTCAAGGGAGAACACTCCTTCAGGCGGGCGCGCCCGCGTATTTGTCGGCGATGCGGCGCTGGATGCCGGTGCGATAGAGCGACCAGGCGCACACGGGAATGGTCTTCACCTCGCCCGTGTCGGGGTCCTCGTAGACGAAGCCCGACGGGCAGTTGTCCAACCGCGCGCCCTCGATCGAGTGGTATTCCTCGAAGGGGAGGACGAGCATGTGGAGCACGGCGTCAATGGCCGAGTGGCGGCGGAGCTGGTCCTTGAGCCGCCGCCCAAGGAGCAGCCCCCCGAAGATGCGCAGGAGGCGCAGCAGGGGGCTGCCGCGCAGGACTCGGTGGAGGTTGATCGTCTTGAGGGCCGGCCCCAGGAGCGCCCGGATGACGATGAGGCGGCCGTGCCAGCGTTGGCTCCAGCGCGCGGGGTCGAGCCGCGCGAGCTTCTTCTCCAGTTGCCGGCCGATCACGACGATGTCGCGCGCCACGTCGTCCACGGGCCGCTTGAGGTAGTGGCCGAGGGGGCGGAAGCGCTCGCCGTCGGAGAGCAGCATCGTCATGGACTCGCAGTTCGGGTGGGCGCCGCCGAAGGTGAGGCGGGGCGAGCCGAAGAAGCTCATGGCCGTCTTCAGGTAGGTGCCGATGCCGGCGGACATGAATTCCACCTTCTCGCCGGGAAGGGCCTCGGCGACGATCTGCTCGACGTCTTCGATGGTGGTCGTGACGTCGGTCTCGAACTCCCCCTCTTCCCAGGTTTCGGTGAGGGGGATGAGGTGGAGGGCGGAAATGATGTCGCGGTTCTCGTGGCAGAAGGCGATGAGGTCGCCCAGGTGCTTGTCGTTCACGTGGCGTGCGACGCAGCACATGATGATGTTTTTGCGGCGGCTGTGCTTCTTGAGGTTTTCGAGGGCCTTGAGCTTCTTGGCATAGGCGTCGGGGCTCTTGCGGAGGCGGGTGTAGATTTCGGGGTCGCGGCCGTCGAAGGCGATGAGCACGGGGATCTTGAGGGCGCAGACCTTCTTGCAGTACTCTTCGTCGGCGAGCCGGAGGCCGTTGGTGACGATGCGCACGCGCAGGCCGTGGCGCTGGAGGAGGGCGATGATGTCGAACAGGTCGTCACGCACGGTCGGCTCGCCGCCGAAGAGTTGCACGGTGGGCTTGGGGTCCATCGCGGCCAGGCCGGCAGCCACGTGCTCGAAGTAGGCCATCGGGGGGTGGAACTCGAAGCCCATGCCCGGGATGTTGGCGATGCAGATCGGGCAGTTCATGTTGCAGCGGTTCGTCACGTCGAGGAAGACCATCTTGGGCTTGTGCTCGCGGCGGCAGCGCTCGCAGTGGAGGTGGCAGGCGATGGCGCCGTTCTCGCTGTACTCCCAGATGTCGCGCTTGCGCTGCCAGGTTGCCGCGTCGGAGCTGACGAGGGCCTCGGTGGGGCCGCAGTCGGGGCAGCTCTTGGCCACGTAGACCTTCCCGTCGCGGACCGCGTGGGTGATGGGGATGCGTTTGCGGCACTTCTCGCAGACGCCGTAGTTGGTGGAAGCCATGGACACCTCGGAACGTGCGGGGCCTGGTCTTGGGCAACAAGTGGTCGCTCCCAGGCGCCGGATACGTCACAGAGCTTGTGACGGCGACCACGGAATTATCGAGTATCTCGACCGCTTAAGTCGGAATCGTGGCCCAAAGAAGACCCACCGCCCGCGGCCCGCGAACACAACTCACAGTGAGACAAGCACTTAGATTGCATAGCTTGGCACAACCTCCTCGGCCCGCCGGGCCTCCATCTCGACCAGATTCTGGAACGTCGTCTGGTCGTAGACGCCGGAGACGGCTGAGCGCACACGCTCCCACATGGGGAGGAACACGCAGCCGCCGTACAGGGGGCATTCGGTTCGGCTGCTGCCCATCGCGCACACCACGGGGCCCAGGGGGCCTTCGATGAAGCGAAGGATGTCCCCGACCGCCAGTTCCGCGGGGGATCGGACGAGGACGTACCCGCCCTTGCTCCCCCGCTGGGACATCACGAAGCCTCCCTGCTTGAGCTGGTTGAGGATCACCTCGAGGAAGCGGGCCGGGATCGCCTGCGCCTCCGCGATGTCGGCGATCCGCACCGGCCCCTGGCCGACGCGTTTCGCCAGCTCGAATGTGGCTCGAATGGCGTACTGGCACTTCTGAGAGATGAACACTGCCTTCTCCATCTCGACTAAGTCAGTCGGGATTTTAGCATACCCCAGCCCCCCTGTCAAGTTCTTTCTCTCCGCAGGCCAGCGGGCCCGAGGACGAAGGGGACACCGAGCTGCTTGCACGGAGGCTTCCAGGCGATTCGCGCTTGAACCCCGCGGGCGCACCCCGTATGATACTCGCCATGACCCCGAGCGAACGACGCAACCTGCGCAACGGCCTCCTCTTTATCTCCCCATGGATCGTCGGCTTTTGCGTCTTCATGCTCTATCCCGTCGTGTCGTCGCTCTACTTCAGCTTCTGCGACTACTCGGTCCTCGAGCGCCCCGTGTGGCTCGGCGCGGAGAACTACACCGAGCTTGCCCACGACGACGTGTTCTGGACCTCGCTGGGCAACACTGCCTACTACGCCGTCATCGCCCTCCCTGTCGGGATGATGCTCGCCATCAGCGTCGCGCTGCTGCTCAACACGAAGGTGCGGGGGATGACCGTCTATCGCACGATCTTCTTCCTCCCCTCCATCGTGCCCGTCGTCGCGATGGCCATCCTGTGGCTGTGGATCCTCAACGGCCGCTACGGCGTGCTCAACTACTCGCTGTCGCTCCTGGGCATCCCGGCCAAGAGCCTGCCCGCCTGGCTCGAGAACAAGCACTGGGCCATGCCCGCCCTCATCCTCATGGGCCTCTGGGGCATCGGACACGCCATGGTCATCTACCTCGCCGGGCTCCAGGACATCCCGGTCCACCTCTACGAATCCGCCGAGATTGACGGCGCGAGCTGGTGGCAGAAAACCGTCCACATCACCCTGCCCATGCTCTCCCCCAGCATCTACTTCAATCTGATCATGGGCATCATCGGCACCTTCCAGATCTTCGCGGCGCCCTACATCATGACCAACGGCGGCCCCGAGCGGGCGACCCACTTCTACACCTTCTACCTCTACAACCTGGCGTTCGAGGACCTGCGCATGGGCTACGCCTGCGCAATGGCCTGGATTCTCTTCCTCATCATCCTGGGGCTCACGCTGCTCGCCACCAAGGCCTCGGCGCGGCACGTGCACTACGAACGATGAAGCTGACAGTCCCCAAGCGCATCGGCATCCACACCCTCCTCATCGTGGGCTCGTGCCTCTTCATCTTCCCCTTCATCTGGCTCGTCACGACCTCGCTCAAGCCGGTCGAGCAGATCATGAAGATGCCGCCCGACTGGCTGCCCCGCGCCTACTACGCCCCCGTCGAGGGCCAGCGCCTCAAGGTGGTCAAGGAACGCGAGATTGGCGAGCCGTCGCTCATCGTCCGCTACACTGTGGGCGGGACGTCCCCGTCCCGGGTCCTTCTGCCCGCCGCGAAGTACGCCGACGGCAAGGCGGAAATCGAGGTCCGCGTCGCCGACCGCACGGAGGTCGTTCGCGTCCCCGCCACCGTCGAGAAGCAGGTGCCGAAGGGCTGGTGGCTCGTGCGGGAAAAAATCGAGCGCCTGCCCCAGGACCCCGGCCCCGCCGCCCGCTGGGACTGCGCGGCCCCCGACCAGGTCCAGGAGA
>DATKZY010000104.1:0-18159 GCA_035527715.1 Planctomycetota bacterium
GCAGGCTCGGCACCGCGAGCCTCCAGGACGCCCTGGGCTTCCTGGAGGCCCGCGAGGGCGAGGCCCTGTTCGTCATCTACAGCGGTCAGGCGGCCGGCTATACTGTCCTCGAGCTCCGCGATGAGGAAGCACTCCGCGACGCTCCCTATCCCCTGGGCTCGCCCCTGCGCAAGCTCCCCGCCGCCGTCTTCTCCCACGCCTTCCTGGCCAAGCTGCCGGGCCTGCAGGGAGCAACCGTGACGTATACGCCGGACGCGGAAGTGGCTGTGCGGCAAGCACATGCGAATAAGCGGGCGCTGGCGTGCCTTCTGCCCAGCGTGCGGACCGCTGAGCTGATGGCCGTGGTTGACGCTGGAGAGCGCATGCCCCCGAAATCCACGTACTTTTGGCCCAAGCCATTGACGGGCATGGTCTTGCGTTCGTTGGAGACTATTTGAGAATTCCGGCCAACGCCACTTGACAAGGGCAGGAGATGGGCTATAATAAGTATGGTTTTGAGACAAGCCTTGGGCCTTTTCCACCTAGAAAGGAGGTGAGAAAATGAAGAAGAGACAAGGCTTTACGTTGATTGAGCTCCTGGTCGTCATCGCTATCATCGCCATCTTGGCGGGCATGCTTCTGCCCGCTCTGGCCAGGGCTCGTGAGGAAGCCAGGCGTATCCGCTGCCGCAACAACCTGAACCAGTTGGCTAAGGGTATGGCGACGTACTTGAACGAGTGCGGTGACAACCGCTTCTACCCCTGGCCAGTTGGCCGCGATGGCTGCGGCGACAAGGCGAATCCTGACTTCGGCGGAGCCGAATGGCTAGCCTCCCTGTACTGGACCAAGATCATCCCCGATCCCGGCGTGTACATCTGCCCGAGTTCGCCGGACAGCAATGAGCAGGGGACCGAGCTTGGGTCTCTCGGCGTCCCGGCCGGCGCGACCGTGTTGTCGAGGGATTCGGTGAGTTATTGCGGCATGGGCGACAAGAGTGTCGGCATCTACCTGTTCTCCAAGCAGAACAAGGGTGGAAGCTACAACACTTCCCAGTTGGCCATCCGCGACGACTTCCCGCCGAACGAGCCCATGGGGTGCGATGACACCGACGAGCCGATCAACCACGGTGAAAGGGACAATGGCGGTATGGCCGTCCTGTTCTTCGACAGCCATGTCGAGTACTGGACCCATACGCGCGTTGACCTGGAAACCGGTGTCGGCGCTGGTGATCTGTGCGCTCTGATGAACTAAGGCACACGCAAGTCGTGCCTGGGAATAGCCCGCCGCCCTCGGCGGGCTATTCTTTTGGCCCCACGCCCGTCGCCCCCTTCCCCTGCTCCTCCAGGCGCTTGAGCCAGTCGGCCAGCCCGGGGTGCTCGGGCTCCAGCTTCTGCACGGCAAGCACCGCCTCGCGCGCTTTCTCCCACCTGCCCATCCGCTCGCAGGCCTGCGCCAGCCGCACCCACGGTTCGACGCTCTTCTCCTTCTGAAGCAGCCGCACCATGGTCCCGTAGACCTCCAGGGCGGCGTCGGGGCGCCCCTCCGCCTCGCGCTGCCGACCCAGCGAATCGTAGAACTTGGCCAGCCCCCGATTCACCAGCGACACGTGCTCGGGGTCGGTGGACGCGGCCCGGCCCCAGCTCAGCGCCACCATCATATACTGCTCCCAGGCCCGCTCGTAGTCATTCGCATCCACGTACGCCGTCGCCAGGCCGATCCGCATCACCGGGATTCGCGGCCACTTCGACACGCCGTCCTGCCAGAACGTCCGGCTGTTCGCCCACGCCTGGTTTCTGCGGTGCGTTGCCATGCCGAACAGCGCCAGCGCCGCCACGGCACAGGTGAGCACGACGCGGCGGTGCCAGCGGGTCGTCATCAGGCTCCCTATCACCCCCACCCCCAGCGCGCACACCCCCACGAGCGGCAGGTACAGGTATCGCTCGGCCACCAGGATGCTGATCGGCACCACGTTCGCCACCGGCAGCAGCAACAGGAACCACCAACCCAGGCCGAACACGGCGAGGCCCCGCCGCGGCGCCGCCCACCACGCCAACGCCACCAGGCCCGCCGTCACCCCCGCCAGGACCAGGATCCGCGCGCCGTCCGACGCCCAGTGCAGCGTCGCGTCCCCATGGGGCGCCACCAGGTGCACGGGGAAGAACAGCAGCCGCCCATACTCGGCGAAGATCAGCGGCACGTTCGCCAGGCTCGCCCCGAACGCCTCCCCCTTCACCACCCCTGCCTGCTGCGCCGTAACCATGTGCCACACCGTCAACCCAAACGCCACCACCCAGTGCGGCACCGTCGCCCAGAGCCGCCGCCAGAAGCCCTCCTCCGCCTCCTCCCCGCTGACCAGAATGGCCAGGAACAGCACCGCCGGCAGCGTCATCGCCGATGCCTTCGAGCACAACGACGCGAGAAGGAAGAAGAGCGACGCGCCGTAGAGCACCCAACGCCACCACCCGCCCCGGCGCTCGTGGGCCACGAACGCCAGGAACGCCAGGAGGAAAAAGAACGCGTACAACACGTCGCGCCTCCCCGACGCCCACGCAACCGACTCCACCTGCGCCGGGTGCACGGCGAATGCCGCAGCCCCCAGCGCGGCCAGCCAGTGCGCAGTCCGTGGTCCGCCCTCCGCGGCCCGCACTCGGCATTCGGCACGCCCCAGCAGCCACACGAGCACCGCGTAGACCAGCAGCACGTTGGCCGTGTGGAGGAGCACGTTGGTCAGGTGGTAGCCGACCGGCAGGAGGCCCGAGAGGCGGTAGTCCACCGCATAGCTCAACTCGCGCAGGGGCAGCCACGCGTGGCTGCTGGGGTCCCGCTTCGAGAACATCACCACGATGCTCTCGGGCGACAGCGACCGGATCCGCTCGTTCTCCTCGATCAGGAACCAGTCGTCGAAGCTCACGAACTCGTTCCGCAGCGCGTTCGAGAAGACCCCTAGCGTCAGCACCGCGAGGAAGAAGCATGCGATGGCGTGCCGAGAGAAGCCGCCGCCGCAGTTTCCGCTGTCGGCATTCATGCGGGCATTATAGCAGAGCGGGGCGGCTGCTTCCTGCCACGCCGACGGCGTCAGCATCCTGCGGGAGGCCCCGGCCGGGCCTCGCCAAGGTGAAGGGGGATTCGCCGCGCGCGGAGCGCCGACTGAAGGGCGGCCACGTCGAGGGCATCAGGCGTCGTGTCGTTCCGCGCGGCCAGCGCGGCGGCGAGGCCGGCCACCTGCCCCGTAAGGGCCGCGGGCGGGATGACGCGGGTGACCTGCCAGGCGTCGCCCTCGGAGGCGATGCAGCGCCCCGCCGCAAGCAGGCCATTGACCCTGCGGGGCAGCAGGACGCCGTAGGGGACCTCCCACACGTGCCCGGCCTTCCGCCAGTCGGCCACGAGGCCCACCGAGTCGGGCACGTGCCGCCCGTGCTGCCCGTCGGCGAGCGTGGCCTGGCCCACGATCCGCCGTGTGGTGCGGAACTGCGCCATCGCGGGGAGCGTGAGGGGGAAGAGGTCCTTCCGCTCGTCCGCCCCCCGATCGGCGTAGCGCGCCTTGTAGTGCTCGAGGAGCAGCTTGCGGGTTTCGAGGACGAATTGGGTGACGTCCCTGCCGCTCGCGCCGCGCCATCGTCTCGACGTGGGCGCGCCGCGGCCCGCGTCGTCTCCGCCCAGTCGGACAACGTCGAGGAGTGGCGCCCCGCTGCCCTGCCCTACCGCCTCGCGGGCCGTGGCGAGCGACGCCTGGATGGCCCAGATGGCGGCCCAGTTCTCGCCGTGGGCGCACTCGGCCCCCGCGTGGGCCGCCACGTCCGCATCGCCCGTCGCGTCCACAACACACCTGGCGCGCAGCAGGCCGCGCCCGCTCTTGTTCTCGACCTCGAGGCCGCGAAGGCGATCGCCCTGCATCGCCGGCGCGCACACCAGGGTGTCGAGCCACACGTCCACGCCTGCGCTGCCGAGCGCCTCGTCGAGGGCGAGGACGAACGACGCGGGGTTGAACGCCACGGCGTAGCGCGGCGTGGCGACGGCGTTCCGTCCGCCGGTCCATCCGGGCGGCACGTCGCCCGGGCCGTAGCGAACGCTGAGGTGCAGAAGCTCCTCGGCGATGCCGAACGTCACCTGGGTGCCCTCGCCGTCGCACAGCGGCAGATAGATGTTCACCAGCCCGGTCGTGGCGAGGCCGCCGACCAGAATCGTCTTCTCGACCAGGGCCGTGTGGAGCCCGCTGCGGGCGCTCTCCAGAGCCGCGGCCACGCCCGCCACGCCGGCTCCCGCCACCACCACGTCGTAGTCTCGCTCGAAGGCCATCGGCTGTCGTCCTCCAGGGGGGTTCGGGGCTAAGGCCATAGAGTCAACCGGTTGGGAGCGGTCTTGTCAAAAATGAATCTTGCGCTTGCGCCGCCGCCGGGGCATGTGGTATAATTCCGCACGTCAGGCCACGGTTTACACCTGCGAGAGAATGTCCACAATTCCTGCCGTTCGAGCGACATCCCCCTGCTGTGTTCCGAAGCGCCTGTGGTTCCATGGCCGCGCTGGGCACTCCCTGCCGTGTGGGGGTGGCGCGGCCGCGCCCGCCCGAGGCACCGTGCCCACTGCCCTGGAAAAGCACTGAGGCCGCCGACCGCGGGAATCTGTCTGGGTCCGTTTTGGAGTCTGTGCATGAACATCTATGTCGGGAATCTGTCGTACGGCACGAACGACACGAGTCTCCGCGTCGCCTTCGAAGCCTACGGCGAGATCGCGTCCGCCCAGGTCATCGTGGACCGCGAGACCGGGCGCTCGCGCGGCTTCGGCTTCGTTGAGATGCCGTCCGACGAGCAGGCCAGGGCAGCCATTGCAGCGCTGAACGGCAAGGAACTCGACGGTCGCACGCTGAACGTCAACGAGGCCCGGCCTCGCGCGGACCGCGGTGGCGAGCGCGGCGGCGACCGCGGCGGCGACCGGCGTCGCCCCTACTGAGCGACCCCATCGCCCAAGCGTAGCCAATCCAGAGGCCCACAGCCTCGCGTGAGGTTGTGGGCCTCTTCTTCTGGACCAATGTGAGCGGGGCCTCCGCGCCCCGCCCACGAGCCTCACCTGACCAGAAGCCAGTCGAGCGTCGCGCCCTCCGGGGCCGGCTTGTCGAAGGCCACGGTGAAGCCCTTCTCCGTGCGCTCGGCGACGGCGCGGCTCGTGAGCCAGCTCTGCTCGACGAACACGGCATAAGCCGCGTCGGCCTCGGCGTTGGGGAACGCCACGGTGAGCGAGGCTGCGCCCGCGGCCACCTTCACGCCTATGCCTCGCAGGTTCCTGGCCGCCCTATCGGTCGCCGAGAGGCCGCCGAGCTGTGCGATGCTTCCGCCGCCCGTGTCGAGGCCCCCGCCTTTCACCTCGAGGTCGCCCGTCTTCGGGGAGACGCCAAGGGTGGTTTTCTTGCCGCTGTGCGTCCGCCACGCGAGGGTCTGCGGGCGGTTGGGCTGGCGGAAGAGGATGGCGGCGTCGGCGAAGTCGGCCCGACAGTCCAGCCCCACATCCGCCGCCGACTCGATGGCCACCACGGAGCCCCAGGCGGGGCGGCGCATCCGCGTCTTCGCGCAGTCCTCGAGCGTCGTCGGCCCGCCGCGGAACGCGATGCCCTCGTCGCGCGGCACCGCGCCCATGTTCGCAATGTCGAACACGGGCGATGGGAACGCCCCGGGCACCTCGTCCCAGATGAACGCGCGGAAGGCCAACGGCTTGAACGGGTCGGGGCCAATCGCCTGCTCGATGGAGTCGCCCTTGGCGAAGTCGAACGCCGTCCCTCGGTCGCTGTAGGGGGCCAGCACGAGCGTTCTCCGCCCGGTCGTGCCTGCCGACGGGCCGCCCGGCGTCACGCCACGCGACAGGTCGCACGGATAGGTGCCCGGGGCGATGATGTACTTCAGCGGCCTCACGTGGCCGTCCCATGTGTAGTTCTCGGGGTCGTAGAGGGTCGGGCTGCCGGCCGACTTGGCCCCCCACCAGTAGCGGCGGATTCGGAGGTCCTTCGTGCCGTCGGGGTTCGGCGTGAGGCTGGTGATCTCGTACCAGCGCCGCAAGCTGCCCTTCACCAGCTCCGTCGGCTCGTCCACGGCGAAGAAGCGGCCGATGACCTCGTCGGTCCAGGCGCACTCCTTTGTGCCTCGGATGAGGCCGCCCATCCGCAGCTCCTTCGCCCCTTTCTGCACGCCGTCCACGAGGGTCGTCGGGTATGCCTTGCCCTCGAAGACATTCCCGCCGCCGGCCTCCGGGTCGTGCGAGGAGGCGGGGCTGACGATGACCACGCGCCCCTCGGTGAGCCACTTCTTCGGGTTCAGGTTGATGAGCGGCCGCGAGTTGGCGATGGTCTCGGCATTGGCCGCGCCCGCGTAGACCAGCTCGCCCTTCTCGGGGTCGGCGGACTCCACGGTCGCGCGGAAGATGTTGGTCAGGCTGCGGATATAGGTGGCATAGCACACGCCGTTCTCGTCGCCCGCGGCCGAGTGCACGTCGCCCATGTAGCCGAAGTCGGTGGCGACCAGGTAGGTGTCGCCGCCGGCGTAGTGGCGCCGCTTCACGAAGAGGTCGAACGTCTGGTTCGAGGCGTTCGCGTTCGTCGTCAGCACGAGGGGCTGGGTGTGGTTCTTGTTGTGGACGATGGCGCCGCGCTCGTGGTCGCTCTCGGTGTCGGCGACGAAGTAGTGCATCCGCTTCTCGCGGTCGTAGCCGAGGCTCTTGACCCACACGCGGGAGACGCCGCCGCCGTAGCCCTGGCCGACGTGGACGTTGAGGAACTGGCCGACGAAGAGCGTGCGGGTCGTCGGCACGTAGAAGCGCCGGTCGGGGCCTGCCTTGACCGGCTCCTGAAGCCAGTCGAGGTAGCTGCTGGCGCCGTGGACGACGTTGTTCTCGATCTCCATCGCGGGGTAGTAGCCCCAATGAGGCAGGCTTTGGCCCGGGGGCACGTTGAGCGTGCGCACCACCTTCCAGCCGGTCATCTGCGGCACGGCCATCGTGAGGCTGCCGCCGCGCAGGTCGAGCACCGTCACGCCTGGCCCGGCGTGCCAGCGTTTCGTCGAGGCGGGCGGCGCCGGCTCCCGCACCAGCGTCTGGCTCGTGTTCTCATAGCTCCAGTTCGCCGGCGCGTTCGGCGGGATCACCAGCACGCCTCCTCCCGCGGCTTGGAGCGCTTCCGTGGCCTTCTCGAACGCCTTGGCGGCCTCGGCCGCGCTGGCGATGGGACCAAACTCATCGAGCGCGCGCACCATCTGCGGCGTCGGCTCACCCGCTGCAAGGCTGAAACCGATCCCCAGGACCAAGAGCATGGGAACACCGCTCATGGTTTCTCCTTTCCGAAGGCGGCGAGCAGATGCTACTCGAGGAATACGAAGACGGGTGTCTCCTGCTGGAGGGCGACGGCGACCCTGCCGCCCGCGGGCGCGAGGGTCGAGCGGCCCCCCATCAGGTCAACCACCGTCACGGGCTTCTCGGCGGGCAGGGCCACTTGGGCCTCGCCGCCAAGGCTCCACAGGGCGACGACCGCTCCCCTGCCCTCCTGGCCGGCGAAGCGATAGGCGACGACGTTCGGCCCCAAGTCGAGCGGCCCTTCGACCCGCTTGCCCTTGAGCACCCGCGCCACGGTGGCGAAGGCGCGGTAGGCCGGCTTCGGGGTGAAGTCGCGCGTGACGATGCCCATGTTGTGCTCGAAGTTGAACGGGTCGGTGCCGTCGTTGCGGAAGTCGTACCAGGAGATGTTTGGCGCCGCGCCTGAGGCGATGGCGTCAATGTAGGAGCGGGCGAGGAGCTTCGCCTGGTCGCGCGGGGTGTTCACCTGGAAGCCCTGGCCGATGGCGTTGTGGGGCACGTGGGTGGCCCAGCCCATCTCAGTGATCCAGACGGGACGGGCCGAGCCGTCGGGCCGCTTCACGAGGTCGGCGGTGCGCTGAAGCTCGGCGATGAAGGCACGGTCGTCGAGCTTCGAGCGATAGGGATGAATGGTCAAGATGTCGAAGGGCGCGCCCAGTTCCATCGTGCGCTTGATGAAGCCTGCGTCAACGCCGGCCGTCGAGCAGCCGAGGACGAGGGCCTTCGGGTTCGCCTTCTTGATCGCGTCGTGAGCTTTCTTCAGCAGCTCGGCGTACAGGTCGCGGGGGCCTTGCCAGAAGAAGATGTTCGGCTCGTTCCACACCTCCCAGTCCTGGATGGTGTCGCGGTACCGCTCGACGGCGGCGGCGGCGAAGCGACAGTAGTCCTCGATGCCCTCGGGCGTGTAGGGCTTGGTCCAGGGCGACCAGTAGGCGAGGATGCCGTAGATACTGATGCCGTGACGCTTCGCCGTGGCGACCATCGCGTCGTAGAACGACCAGTCGAGCTTGCCCTTCTGCGGCTCGATGCGCGCCCAGTGGAACTCCTCGCGGCTCCACTTGACCCCAGCGTCCTGGGCCATCTGGGCGGCACGCTCCATCTCCTTGAGGCTCTCGGGGTGGAGGCTGTAACGGTAGAGATAGAGGCCCATGCCGAAGGGCGAGGCAGGGTCGAGCTCCGCGCTGCCGTGCGGCTCGATGGGCGCGACGTGATATGCCCGCGCGGCGGGAACGAGCTGGCCGGGGGCGTCGAGGGTGAATTCGGCCTCGAGGAAGCGATGGTCGCCCCGGGGCGCCGCGACGCTCACCTCGAGCGGCTCGCCATCGGCGGGCAGCGTGACCCGCTTCCTGCCTTCGGCCAGGGTCTTGCCCGTCCAGTCGCGCACGACGTGGCTCAGCGTGGCTTTCAGAGGCTCAGGCGACAGGCTTCGGGCCTTCGCGACGAAGGCCACGCCTCCCGGCGCCTCCCGCCGCTCGGCCATCAGAACGCAGCAGCGGTTCGGCTCGCAGGCCGTCTTCACGCGAATCTCGACCAGCCCCAGCTCCACGATATCCTTCTTGCCCGCCGCATCGAGGTAGATGCCTCGGATACGGAGCGGGCCGTGGAGCTTGCCGTCGTTCTCGCCGCCGAACCAGCGCCAGCCCTCACCGGGCGGGGCGGGGACGACGATCTCCCCCTCCCCTTCTCCAACGAATTCGCCGATGGTCTTCTCGAAGCTCATGAAGTGCGTGGCGAGCTGGAGCCGCACGGGATGCCCCGGGGCCTTGCCCCGCGCACGGATTCGGAACTCCTGCGGCAGGCCGAGGAGCGAGGCGTCGGGGGGCGAGATGACGATGTGCGAGGCACCCTGCGAGAAGTCGAGCCGCCAGTTGCGCCCGTCCAGCCCCGTCGTCCCGCCAGGGCCGGCGGCGTGGCACCGCCAGCCTTCGTCGGGGGTGAACCGAGCCGCCGCAATGTCCGATGTCACCATGCCTGCTCCTCTCGTCGGCTTGCCCTCGATGAGGCGGACGTCGTCGAACCACAGTTCGCCCCGCGGGGCGGCCGTGTTGTCCACGAGGAAGGCGATCTGCTTGGGGGGGCCGTGGACGACCCCGTCGTTCGCCCCGCCCCAGTGGCCTGTCCAGCCCGACATGCCGATGAATGCCTCGGCCCAGGCCCCCTCGCGTGCGTGGAAGCCGCGCTGAAGCGTCTGGCCCGTCTGGTCGGTGTAGCGGAAGGTCAGGCGATTGCCGCGCGGCTGCTTCACCCAGAGGCGGACGGCGACGACGTCGGGCGCCGTATCGAGCCGCAGGATGGCGGCCACGTAGTTCCCGCCGCCCGTGAAATCGAAGGCGAGGCGTCCGCCCCAGCGGCCGTTTCGCGCTGCGTCGCGTGCTCGCTCGAAGCTGCCGCGCGCCCCGGGGAACTCCGCGCCGTTCGAGAACGCCCAGCGCCCCTCGGCCCACGTGGCATCGAAGTCCTCCGCGGGGGGCGGCCCCTCGACGACGCGCTGTGGCACGCAGGACACGGAGAGCAGGAGAGCGATCCCGACCGTCGGCTTGCTCATGGCACCGGTCCTCCGTCAGGCGTGCAGGTCGCGCACCTGGGCGGCAATGCGGCAGAAGCGGCGGGCAACGTCGCTGGAGCGCCAGCGGCGGCGGCCGATGAGGTAGCTTTCGGCCCTGTCGCCCAGGGGCCGCGTCCACTTGCGCGGCAGCCGCTTGGCGCCGACCATCGCGCCGAAGATCGAGCCCGCCGTGGCGCCGGTGCAATCGGTGTCCACGCCGCCCATGACGGTGAGGGCGATAGTCCTCTGGTAGTCGCCCTCGCCATAGAGGAGGCCGGCGACGGTGAGGGCCGCGTTGTTCAGCGTGTGGGCGCCGGCCATGCCCGCGTACTTCTTGAGGATGCGGTCGGTCGTCTTGTCCCAATCGCCGTCGCGGTGGCACCAGGCGATGGTTTCCCGCACCGCTTTCGCCGTGCGGCAGTCGCGCGGGATTTCGGTGAGGGCGACGCGGAGGACCTCCTCCACGTCGTCGAGGGCGAAGGCGGCCGCGATGGCCGCGCTGAAGAACATCTCGCCGTAGGTGCCGTTCATCACGTGGCTCACCGAGGCGTCGCGGTACGCGAATTCGGCGGCGACTTCGGGGAGGCCGGGGGCGGCGTAGCCCCAGGGGTCGCTGCGGATGTCGGCGCCGATCCACTCCTGGTACGGGTTGTCCACGCGGGCGGTCTGGGGTGGCACGAGGCCCTTCCGCAAGTTGTCGAGTGCGACCCGCTCGGCAGTGCAGGCGATGGGCAGGTAGCGGAGCCAGGCATCGCCCACGTCGCGCACGTCGAAGTCCAGGCCGTAGTCTTCGAGGATGAGGAGGCCGAGGAGCGTGTAGGTCAGGTCGTCGTCGGTGCCGATGCGGTCAATGCGGCCCTTGAGGAACTTGCGGCGGGGCGTGAGGCCGTAGTGCTTGCCCTCGGCGTTGGCGGGCTTGGGGTCGAGGCGCCAGTAGTCGGCGAGCGGGTAGCGCTGGCCGAGGGCGCGGGCGGCGGCGCGGATGGCCTGCCTGGACATTCCTTCGCACGGGATCCCGAGCATGCACCCCGCCGCGCGGCCGAGCCAGGCGCCGAGCATGCGGTCGTGAAGCTCGGCCTCGGAGAGCTTCAGTGGGAGCTTGCGCGGCCCGCGGGGGCGCAAGGCGCGGATGGCATCGAGTTCGACTGGCTCCGCCTTCTGGAGTTCAGGCGGCGGGCCGAGCTTCTCGACGCGTCGCTGGATGCGGTTGAGCTGGCGGGCGGCTTCCTCGACGAACGGCCGCACGTCGCGCCCTTGCTCGTGACGCAGGTCGAGCCAGGCGCCCAGGTAGTTCGCGGCGCCGCTGAGCTTGCCGAAGTAGGACACGGGGGCACTCCTTTCGGGTCAGATGGAGCCTTTGAGGTGCCAGGCGGCGTTGGCGGGCGCGTGCTCTGGGCCGACGGCCAGGGGGGCGCGGGGCGGGCCGAGGTGGACGACTGAGCGGTCGCCCTCGATGACGATGGCGGACGCAGGGTCGCCGGCAATGTGATTCCCGTCCAGGACGACGCCTTCGGTGCCCTCGGCGACGCGGATGCCAGCGAAGCGCGGGCCTGCGGCTTGGATACGGTTGCGGAGCACGTGGACGTCTGCGAGCGCGGCGGCGAGGTGGACTTCGGCCTCGCCGAGGCGCTGGCAGTTGCCGGCCACGTCGTTGGCCTCGAGTTGCACGCGGTTGCCGGCCATCACGCGGTCGTGCTCGCGGAAGAAGAGGCCGCAGCCGCCGTTGTTGCGGATCGTGTTGTTGCGGATCAGGTGGTCGGTGTCGCGCCCGCCGATCGAGATGCCGTGGCGGCCGTTGTCCTCGATCACGCAGCCCTCACAGAGCGAGAAGGAGACGCGGAGGCAGTAGAAAACACCGTCGGCGCCGTTGCGGCGGCACGTGCAGTTGCGGAGGATGGGGCCGACGGAGCCGCTGCCCGGGTGGAGGCCAAGGCCCGCGTTGTCCTCGCACGTGCAGTCCTCGATGCGGGTGCCCACGCACTGCTGGAAGCTGATGCCGTCGCCGTTCACGCCGGCGACGCGGACGTTGCGGAGCGTGATGCGGTGCGCCTGGATGAGAAAGATGCCGCCGCCGCGGCAGCCGTTCAGCACGTCGGGGTTCTGCGCGCGGTTGCCGTCCACGGCCAGGTCGGAGACGGAGGCGTTCTCGACGCCTTCGGCGCGAATGACGGGGAAGAGCGAAACGGCGCGGCCACCGGCGCCGCGGGCGTAGTCGTGGTTGAGCATGCGGCTGATGCCGAAGCGGTCGCCCTCGCGCCAGGTGAGCGTGGCCTGCGTGTCGTAGAAGCCGCCCGCAAGGGAGTCGGTCACGAGGACGCCCATGCCGACGCGGAACTTCTCAGGCTCGGCCAGCGACACGTCGTAGTGGCCGTAACCGAGGTCGGTCGAAAGGTCGGAGCGGACCTCCGCGGCCTTGCGGAGCACGGTGTCGGGGCCGGAGCCTCTGACATGGACGTTCGTGCGCAGGTGAAGCGAGTCATCCATCGGGTAGATGCCTGGGCGAAGGACGACGGTGCCGCCGCCCTTCGCGGCCGCCTTGTCCACGGCCTGCTGAATCGCCCGGTTATCACCTGGGCCGACCGTGATTCTGGTTCGAGCCATGTTCACTCCTCCGTGGCGGCTCAGCGCAGGAAGAAGGGGTTTGCCCAGGCAGAGCGCCCCGCCTGGTCGGTGCACTCGACGCGGACATAGGTCTCGCGGCTGCCGAGGAGATGCTCGGCCTGGGTGATGGGCGAGCCATCGTCGCTCCGCACCTGTCGGCCCGAGGAGCCGTTGCAGATGAAGTTGATGCGCACCACGGGCGACGTGACGGCGGTGACGCGGTTCCCTTCGAGGCGGACCGATTCGATCGTGGGCCCGCAGGTGGCATAGAAACGGCCGAGGGACAGCGCATCCATTATGGCCTCGCGGGACCGCTCGGCGGCCCTCACGACGACCCAGCCCTGAAAGCCGTCGCGCGTGGCGCGATGCGTGTCGTCCACGGCCACGCCCAGCAGGCGGCGGCCGCGGGCCAGCAAGTCGTCCCAATGGACCGCCGACGTGCCTTTGCCGATGGTGGTCTCGCACGTGCTGTTGAAGACCTCGACGCCGAGGGCGCCCGACACGACCTCCAGGTCCTTGATGGTCTGCCCCGTCCAGTAGGGATGGGCGAGGACGGCCTGGCCGCCGCAGTCGAGGATGGCGTCCACCACGGTCTGAATCTGCTTCGACCTGGGGACGCAGAAGCCCTCGGGCAGGTCGAGGCCGACGAGATGGTAGCCCGGCCCGCCCGTGGGGTTGGCGCAGACGAGCTCGATGCCGCGGAGGACGACAAGGCGTGCGGCGGACAGGGGCGCCAGGTCGGCGAGACGGTCGTGGTCGGTGAGGGCGAGAAAGTCGTAGCCCGCGGCCTCGTAGTCGGCCACGCGCTCCTGTGGCGACCGGTCGCCGTCGGACACGGTCGTGTGCGTGTGAAGGTTGCCCTTCAGCCACTGCCCGTCACAGTCGAAAGCGTTGTCCAGCGTCATCGGCGGTCATCTCCAACAGTGGGGGGTCCGGCCTCCCGTCGAGGCCCCGCCTGCTCTGCCCGAGCATACGTCAGGTGCAGGAGGAGCATGTCGCAGCCCTCGTAGTAGTTGTCCATGATCCGGTAGGAGGCGACGGGCTCGGTCGCCTCGAGTAACTCGCGGCAGTAGGTTGCGATGGGGCGGAACTCGTTGGGGTAGCCGACGAAGTAGGCCGGGCGCCAGCGCGCGACTCGCCGACGCAAGGACTCACCGGTCCGCCAGGCGGTGGCGATCGGGCGAATGCGATCGCCAAAGAGCGCGGCCATGTGGCCGAACTGGCCGAGGAGGGCCACCGGGGCGTCCGCCGAGCCGACCCGGGCCGCGACGTCGCGCGCCGAATCGAGGAGCGAGGTCTTGTGAGTCCGCGCCGCGTAGCGGTAAAGCGACGGAACCTGCGCGAGGACATGGAGGGCGAGGACCAGGAGGAGCATGGCCACGCGTCTCCGCGTGGCCACGTGAGCGATGAGGCTCGCCACAAGGTACGCGGCAGGGAAAATCGTGAACGTGAGCCATCGCGGCACCTGGTACTCGAAGAGGCCGAAGAAGAGCATCCCCAGGATCAGCCAGAGCGCCATGGCGGCCAGCGGACGCCGGTGGCCCGCGCAGCGCTCGACGGCCCCGGGCGGCGGGGCTGGGCGCTCCCTCCCCCGCCGGAGCCGCGCCAGCAGCACCGCAAGCCCCAGGATGGCCGCGATGCAGGGCACCTCGCGCCAGGGCTGTCGGGAGTAGGTCCACAGGAGGCGCAACTCGTTGAGCACCGCGGCCTTGGGCGTCACACCGGCGTGAGACTTCTCCATCAGCCCCTGGGACTCCGCGGCGTCCGCGCCCGCGCACTCGAGCAGGGCGATCTGCACGGCGCCCAGGAGGCACACCGCACCGAGGCCAAACGCAACGATCCCCCCGGCCTGTCTCATCTTGCCCCCGCGACAGGCACGATACGCCTCCCACGCCCAGAGCGCGGACACCGCGAGAGCGGCGTAGAGGAACGTGAGCTTGCACCACACGCTGAGGACAGCGAACGCGAAGCTCGCCGCCACCCAACGCCACCGGCCGCGCCAGCAGACCCACGACGCGAGGGCCAGCAAGCTCAGCAGAGTCCCCAAGGGTTCGACGAAGGCGACCCGTGAGAAGGTGAATTCGTCCAGCGACGCGGCGACGACCAGGCAGCAGATCAGGCTCTCCGCGCGCGTCTTCCCGTGTCGGCACAACCGGTAGAACACGGCGACCGACGCGACGGAGAACACCACGGAGGCATACCGCGTGGCGACCAGCACGTTGCGGAAGAGGCCCCCCAGCGCCAGGGTCAGCGCCGTGTAGAGCGGGGCCACGTAGAGGCCCCAGTTCACGTCGAGGTCGTTCCGCAGGACCCCGAACGTGTAGTAGAGCTTGGCCGGCTTGAGATAGCCGCCCTCGTCCGTGACTAATGCCCCGCTCCCCGAGACGATCCCGCCGGGTGCGTCGAGGGTGATCCAGAGGAAACGCGCGGCCAGGAGCGCCACGAGCGCGGCGGCCAGGCACAGGTCGAGCGCCCGGCGCGGCGCTTCAGGGCGGCTGTCGGCTCTTCCTTGGATCATCGTCGGCTCTTCTCAGGCACGGGCGTATCGGAGCCATCTGCCGCTGTGCGCGGGGAGCTCGATCGGGGCGCCGATCTCCAGCGCCTCCTGCGTCACGGCGTCCGTGGCTGCGTGATAGCTCTGGTCGCGGGTGTCGAGGGTCACGGACGTCGCCGGGCCGTCGTTGATGAGGAAGTAGTGGTCGGCGGCGGGAGCCGCGAGGCGGTAGGCGATGGCGCCGTCGCACCCGTAGGGCGCACAGTGCTCGCCCAGCGCGTGCCGCACGAGCATCTCCTCGGCCACGATGTCGCCCGGCCGGCAGCACGTCAGGCTGGCCTCGTAGCCCAACACGACGCCTGCGCCCTTCCCCAGGCGATTCTCGGCAATGGCTGGCGCCCCGCTGTCGTAGTGGGCAAGGGCCTGGGCGGACGTGAGGCCGAGGTCGAGGACGAAGCCATCGAGCGCCACCCCCTCGATCGAGCGCGGGACGTTGCTCGAGTACTGGTAGTCGCGGATCACGCAGCCGAAGATGCCCTCGAACGGCGTCCCCTCCCCTGTCGGCAGCAGCCGGCCGAATTCGTCGTAGTAGGCGCCGGGCATGTCGAGCACCAGGCGGCCGCCGTCGCAGACGTAGTTCGACAGGATGTCGAGCAGGTCGCCGCTGAGGGCGATGGCGGCAGGAAGGTAGATGACCCGGTAGCGGCGGGCCAGGCCCTTCCGCAGGTCGGTGGCCGTGACGTGTTCCCAGGGGACGTTGTGGTTGATGAGGGCGCGGCTGACGCCGACGCGGGCGTGGATGGGGACGTGCCTGAACTTGTCGCGCCCGCACACGGAGATCGCTGCCCACATCGCCTCGTTGTCAAAATCCACGAACACGCCGACGAGCGGCTCCTTGTGGGCGGCCCACAACTCGTCGCGCCAGCGGCGGGCGGCCTGGCCGATCTGGCCGACCTTGATCGTGCGGGCCGTGGGCTTGCCGTCGCGGCCGAGGAGCGCGTATTCGCCCGCCTCCCAGCCGGCGCTCCGCCCGTTCCAGCACCAGTGGCCGAAGCCCTTGAAGCCCGCGGCGAGGTAGCTCAGCATGAGCTGAGTCATCACCCCGTCGTCCACCGTGAAGCCAGCGGTCTTCGCGGCGCCGGCCGGCTCCCAGGCCTTGCCGCCGCTGAGCTGCTGGGGGCCGCCCGTGGACTCCCAGGTGGCCGCCCAGCCGCCTTTGAACCAGTCCTGGGCCAGCGACGCCTGCATGTAGACGGGGCGGACGACCTCGAAGTCCACCTCCTCGAAGTGCCACGACAGGTGGATGGAGGGGTAGAAGGAGCCGCCGCGAGCCATCTCCTCGGCGATGCCCTCCATATCGGTGGCCCGGGCGGCGAACGGCAGGAAGAGGCCCATCTCGCCCCCCGCGCGGTACGGCTCGTTTGGGTCGCGTTGCAGGGCGCGGTCCACTTTGCGGCGGAGCGTCGCGAGATACACGTCGGCCTTGAAGCGGAGGATGTCGCGGACGTGGCGGTATTCCTTGGGATTCACGTCGAGGATGCCGGCCTCGGCCTCGCGCCACGTCTGCCACAGGGTCTTCCCCTCGGCGATGCCGGCGTGGTGCATGTTCCAGGCGTCGTTGAGCGCCTTGAGCGAGCCATAGCTCTTCCTGAGCCAGGTGACGAAGTGCGGCACCGCCTTCGGGTCGAGCTTCATGTCGAAGCTGTACGGGATGTCGGGTCCCTCGCCGTCGCCCTCTCCTGCGCCGGCCAGGACGTCAATCCGCTCGCGGAAGACCTTGGTCTGGTAATCGAGGAAGACCTTGTTGGAGCGAATCTCGGCGACGGGCGTGTCGCGGGGGATGCCCAGTTCGTCGAGCAACTTGTCGGTGATCGGCTCCCAGCCGCCCTCGTCGTACCACCAGGGGGCGATTCCCTCGTCGAGGGCCATGTGCATGATCTGCTCGGGGGTGGTGCCGGGGCAGGTCATGAAGCCCTTGAGGCACGTGAAGCCCAGCTCCTTCATCAGGCGGAAGTGAGCGCGGATGTCCGCCTCGGTCATCTCTGGCCATTGGATGAACACGCAACCGACGTGGATGGGGGCGATCTTGCGGAACTTCCGCTGCATTGGCGAGTCGTGCAGGCGGTCGTACAACTCAACCAGGAACTCGTCTTTCTCTGGCAAGGCACTCGCCCCGATTCCTACGTTTGCGCGGCAACGGCCCGCCGACGCTCCTCGCGCCTCCCAGCCTACGCTTTTAGCCGACCTGTGGCACCCTGTCAAGTGCCCTGGCTTCTTCGAATATGGGCCAAAGTTGTGGGCCGGTCAACATGGCCAAGATGGCCACGCGCGCAACACAGGAGGTGGCCATCTTGAAACCGCAGGGGCCAGGCGTGCAGTGCAGATCATAAGCTCTTTGGCCATCAGCACATGTGGCGTTCATTCCGTTCGCGCCACCCACCCTGCGCGCCCCGTCAAGATGGCCACCCCATCGCGGCGACCCCGAAGCGACGCGGCATCCGTCAAGAGCATCGGCAGAACCATTCGGGGCAAGATGATTGAAGACCAACCCTTCCCGATCGTACCCGAACACCGAACACCGAAAACCGATAACCGCTCTTCCTCCCCCCGCCTTCACTGCCGCCTGCCTCCTGCGGCCTGCCGACTTTCACTTCCCTCTTCACTGCCGCCTGCCTCCTGCCGACTTGCACCCGCTCCCCCCGCCTCTCCCTCCAGGACGATGATGTAGAGGTGGTTGGCAAAGCCAACGCTCGTGACAATGGCCTCGTGGCCCCTCAGGCATGCTAGCTGGGCCCCGGTCGAAGCCTCCCAGACCCGCACTGTGTTGTCACCCGGCGCGCTCACGATGCGGCAGCCTTCGGGCGAAAAGGCCACAGCCAAGACCGACCCTTCGTGGCCCCGGAAGACGGCGATCTGGGCGGTGCCGAGGTGGATGGGGGGCGGGCGGAGCCAGGGGTGGCGTCTTCCCTATCGGAGCGCCAGGCCGCCAGGAGGTCGCAGAGCTTGGGGCCGGGGAGGGACCAGGGGGGAGTCTCGCGCCAGCCGCCTTCGGGGACGATGTAGTGGGCGGCGGCTTCGGGGCAGTCGTACCACCAACAGGTGTTCCAGAGGCATTGGAAGAGGGTGGTGGGGTGTCGGACGATGAAGTGGATGTCGCGGCGAAGGGCTTCCTCCACCAGGCGGAGCATGCGCGCCTTCGGATGGCCCTGGG
>DATKZY010000105.1:0-4751 GCA_035527715.1 Planctomycetota bacterium
TCCGCCGCCCCGCTTCGGGGGCTGGGCCCTCTTGCGCCTACCATCCCACGGCTCCCAAAGCATCGCCGTGGGCTTTATTCCTCCGCCTCCTTCGGAGGCTCAGAACGCGGCCACCTGTCTCGAAGGAGATTACACGCACCCCCACGCGAATCGCTGCTTGACACGCCGGCGGGTGTCTGCTAGTCTTGGTGAAACGTCTCGTGGTGCCCATCGCGACCCTTGTGGGATGCCAACAGTGACTGACAGAAAGCGCTACGTGGTGCCGAAGCTCCAGCGGCGCGAGAAGCTCGCCAAGGTGGCGCAGGCCATCCAGCCCGTCGTCACCGACGGCCAGAGGCCGGAGAACTGAGGCGCGGGGCGCAGCCCGTGCAGGAGATCGCCTGTGGCAGAGAAGAAGCAGTACGCGGCGCCCAGACTCCGGCGGCGCGACAGGCTGGTCAAGGTCGCCGAGTCGACCCAGCCGGTCGTCACCGATGGCCGCGCCGGCTGAGAGGGCCTCGGCGCAGGAGAGGGCGCCGGGGGCTTCCGCCCGCCGGTGCGCGCTCCCTGCTCGTTCCGTAGGGCCTGCCTCCCTCCGGCCACCTCGCCCCAACCCAAAGGTCGGGAGGCGCCTCGAGCGGCCATGAACGTCCTCCTTGTCCAGCCCTCGCCGCCGCGGACGCATTGGCCCCGCGGCTCGTTCCGCTCGCGATGGGTGCCCACCGGCCTTGCCTACCTGGCCGCGGCCCTGCGCAAAGCCGGCCACGACGTGCGAGTCCACTCCCGCGAAGAGCAGCTCATCAAGGACGGCTTCGACTGGGACCGGGCCGACGCGCGGCTCCGCGCGCTCCTCGAGGAGTTCCGCCCCGGCGTCGTCGGCCTCTCGGTCACTACGCCCGCGATGCCCGAGGCGGCCACTCTGGCCCGACTGGCCAAGGAGGCGTGCGGCGAGGCGACGCTCGTCGTCCTCGGCGGGCCGCACGCGACCGCGCTCCCCGAGCGCACCCTGGCCGAGTGCGCCCAGGTGGACGCCGTGGTCCTCGGGGAAGGGGAGGGCACGCTCGTGGAGCTGGCCGAGCGCGGCCCGCGCGACGACGTGGCCGGCATCTGCTTCCGGCGGGACGGCCATCCCGAGCGCACCGCCCCGCGGCCCCGCGTGCGCGACCTCGACACCCTCGGCCCGGTGCCCTACGACCTCTTCGACATGGAGCACTACACGGCCCGCGACCGCTGGATGGTCCGCTGGCTCCCCGTGCGCGCCACCAACCTGCGCACCAGCCGCGGCTGCCCCAACACCTGCCACTTCTGCGCCGGCCACCTGGTGAGCGGACTCGGCGTGCGCTTCCATTCCGTGGGCTATGTGATCGAGCAGATGCGCCTCGCCGTCGAGCGCTTCGGAGTCGAGGCCATTCACTTCGAGGACGACACGCTGGGCGCCTCGCGCCCCCGTCTCCTCGAGCTGTGCGAGGCCATCCGCCGCGCCGACCTGCACCGCCGCGTCACGTGGGACGCCCTGCTCCGCGCGAATCAGGCCGACCCCGAGGCCCTTCGCGCGATGAAGGCCGCAGGCTGCTTCCAGGTCGAGTTCGGCTTCGAGTCCGGCTCCGACGCCATGCTCCGCGCCCTCAACAAGAACACCACCGTCGAGATGAACCTGCGCGCCGCCCGCCTCGCCCGCGAGGCCGGCCTGCGCATCTACGCCGACATCATGGTCGGCCTGCCCGGCGAGACCGAGGACGACCTGCGGGCCACCCTGCGCTTTGTCCGCCACACACGGCCCGAGGTCCTCTCCTTCGCCCGCCTTTACCCGCTCCCGGGCACTGCCATCCACGAGTCCCTCTCCGAGGCCGACCGCGCCGCCCTCCAGTGGGCCGACTGCACGTACCTGGAGGACGCGGACTTCCCGGTCAACATCACGGCCATCCCCACGAAGCGGTTCGGGCGGCTGTACCGCGAGATCGACAAGTATTGGCTGCGGCCCGCCCTCACCTGGCAGCTCTGCCGCGACACCCCGCGCGCCGACCGCGCGCGCCGCCGCGAGCTTCGCAAGCGGGTCCTCCGCTTCTGCGTCCTCCATCCCCTCCGTGCCCTGCGCGTGCCCTGGTAGCTTGTGCGGGAGGCGCGGCCCATGCCCGACCTCGTGGCGGATCACCTGGCCAGCTACGAGCCGAGCGGGGAGGGCGGCTTCCAGCCCCGCCGCGTCGTCCTCACCCGCGGCGCACTCGACACGCCGCCCCGGCGTGCATTCGTCGAGCGCCTGCTGGCGCGCTTCCCCGACGCCGAGCGGGTCGAGGCCCTCGACCGCACGCACATGCAGCTCCATGGCCTCCTGCCGGCGGGCGACGCCGCGCGCCGCGAGGCCGGCCGCCGCACCCTCGTCGTCGGCACCCTCGCCACGCCGCTCCGCCTGTCGCGCGAGCGCCACATCGTGTGCCCCAACTACCTCCACTTCTCGCCCACGGCCTACTGCACCTACGCCTGCGCCTACTGCTACCTGGCCGGCTCGTGCTCGACCGTCGTCGCCCCCGTGGCTAAGGTCTACGTGAACCTCGAGGACGCCTTGGCGGCCATCGCCCGCAAGGCCCGCGGGCTGCGCGAGCCGACCAGCTTCTACGTGGGCAAGCTCCAGGACGCCCTCGCCCTCGACCCGCTCACCGGCTTCTCCCGCGTCCTCGTGCCCTACTTCGCCGAGCAGCCCCTTGCCCGGCTCGTGCTGCTCACCAAGAGCGACTGCGTGGGGAACCTGCCTGGCCTCGGCCATCGCGGCCGCACAGCCGTTTCCTGGAGCGTGAACCCCGAAGCGGTGTGCCGCGAGTTCGAGCGGGGCGCGCCGCCCCTGGCCCGGCGCCTCGCCGCCGCCCGCCGCTGCCAGGAGGCCGGCTACCCCATCCGCTTCCTCGTCATGCCGATGCTGCCCGTGGACGGCTGGCGGCGGCACTATGCCGAGCTGGTCGAGGCGATCTTCGCGGCCACTAGCCCCCAGCGGATCACCCTCGGCGGCATATGCAGCTACGCCACCGCGCTGCGCCTCACGGCGGGGGCGCTGGGCAGCGACAACGTGATTGCCCGGCACATCGAGCGCGAGCCATCGCCGGATGGACGCCGCCGTTTTCCCCGCGGCCTGCGGGCAGAGCTCTACCGCCACGTCATTGCCGAAGTCCGCCGCCGCGCCCCGCGTCTCCCCGTCGGCCTCTGCCTCGAAGAGCCCGAGGTTTGGCACGCCTGTGGCCTCGACCCCTCCCGGCCCACCTGCAACTGCACCTGGTAGCCACCTGCCTCAAGATGATCAAGATGATCACGCGCGCAACACGGGGGGTGATCATCTTGACGGCCAGCCCCTCCGCGCCGCCTCATCGCCATAAGCGTCGTCATGTCAACCACATGCACCTCTGCCCATCCTCCGTCCCCGCCGCTCCCGCCCCCCGTCACGATGATCACCCCCCCCTCGCCCGCCGCCCTCTCCACCACTTCGACCATTTGCACCACACCTTCACCCCCTGAAAGTGGTCGAGATGGGCGCTCCCACCAGAGCTGCGGGCCTCGACCCAGCGCAACTCCTTGCAGGGCAATCTCCTATGGGTGTCAGGCACCAGAACGGAAACAGAGCTTCCCGGGACAGGGTCTCGCCCCCAGTCCCGGCGGAGCCTGCGTTCTGCGCTAATCGTCCCTCGTCCTCGTTCTCGACTCTTCTCCCCGTAAGCCAAGGATCGAGGACGAGGACGATAGCTGACACGGACATTGGCCGTCTCAGCGCTGGCGGGTGGAGAGGTAGACGCCGCCCAGGGCGAGGGCGCCGCCGAGGAGCATGAGGGCGGTGGGTTGCTCGCCCAGGATCACGATGGCCAACGCGACACCCCCGATGGGGACGATGAACTGGAGGGGGCCGAGGACGTTGGCCGGCAAGTCCTTGAGGGCGACATACCAGGCGGTGAAGCCGAAGACGGTGGGGATGAGGGCGAGGTAGACTCCCGACAGGGCGCCTTGCCACGGAAGGACGAGTCCCTTGCCCATGACGAGGCAGGCGACGAGGAACGCGACGCCGCCAATGAGCATGCTGATCGTGGTGGTGACGAGTCCGCCGTGGCGCTGTACGACGCGCCGCCCGAAGACGGTGTAGGCGGCCCACGCGAGGCCCGACAACGCGGCGAGAACTCCGCCGAGGAGGTGGTGAGGGTTCTCGTGAACCTGACCCGGCGACACGCCGCTCAGGACGAGCACGCACCCGACCACGCCGAAAACGACTCCGCACACCTTGCCCACGCCGACCCTCTCGCCCACAAGCAGCGACAGCGGCACGATGAGCACGGGGTTCGAGTTCATGATGATCTGGACGACGATCGAGTGGGTGTGCTGGAGGGCGAGGAAGACGAAGAAGCCCATCGCGAATCCGCCGCTCAGGCCGAGGAACAGGAACTGCCCCGGCTCGCGGACGAAGGCCGCCAGCTCCCGCCCGCGTCCCAGGGCGAGGACGCCGGCGGCGAGGACGAGTCCCGTGATCCCGAAGCGATAGAGGCCGAGCACCACGGGGTCCGTGGCGTGGCGGCTGATGGTGAGCCTGCCGAGCACGAACACCGTGCTCCAGGACACGCAGGCCAGGATGCCGAGGATGAGGGCGCGCCTTTTCATGGCCTGCGATCATAGCGGATTCCGCGGCACGGCGCCACGGGGGTGCCGAGGGGAACCAGGATGCGAGGATCATGGCTCCCAGTCGTGGCGGCGCTCCTCTGCGCCCCAACGGGGCGGACTATAACAGCCCAGGGCAACGCCCTGAT
>DATKZY010000106.1:0-4449 GCA_035527715.1 Planctomycetota bacterium
GCCGCCCCGCTTCGGGGGCTGGGCCCTCTTGCGCCTACCATCCCACGGCTCCCAAAGCATCGCCGTGGGCTTTATTCCTCCGCCTCCTTCGGAGGCTCAGAACGCGGCCACCTGTCTCGAAGGAGACTACACGCACCCCGCGGCGGATTTGCGCTTGACAGCACGACTGCCCTGCCTATAATCAACTGCGAGCCGGCCTGAGGGTCCGGCTTGGTGGGGGCATGATCGCACGGCTGCCGGGACTCTGGTGGAGACGCAGCGATGAGTTGCAGCACGTGGGGCGGAAAGAGGCGATTCGGGCAGACGACCATTCGGCTTCTGGCCGCTGCCATCCTCGCCTCCCAGGGCGCACAGGCCGGCCTGTTCCACACGACGGCGGAGCTCTCGCAGGCGCGCGACGACCCCGCCGCGACGACGGTGGGGAACCGCGCGCTCGTCGGGGGAGGGTTTGCCGGCAGCCCCATCGGCTACAGCTCCGTAGTGAATATCTTCAGCGACAGCGGCGCCCCGATCGGCACCACGGCCCTCTCGCAGGGGCGGGCCTACCTCGCCGCGACAACGGTGGGCAACCGCGCGCTCTTTGGGGGAGGGCGGATCGACGCGGGCTACAGCAGCGTGGTGGACATCTTCAACGCGGCCGGCACCCTCGTCGGGAGCACCAACCTCTCCCAGGCGCGCGAACTCCTGGCCGCGACAGCAGTCGGTAACCGTGCGCTCTTCGCCGGCGGGTACGCCAGCGACGTCTATAGAAACGTGGTGGACATTTGGACATACGACGGGACGACGGGCACCTGGTCCACCGCCGCCCTCTCGCAGGGGCGGGCACAATTGGCCGCGACGACGGTGGGGAACCAAGCGCTCTTTGGGGGAGGACGGAGCGGCTTGCCCCTCAGCAGCGTGGTGGACATCTACACCTACGACGGGACGACGGGCACCTGGTCCACCGCCGCCCTCTCGCAGGCGCGCATAGCACTCGCTGCGACGACGGTGGGCAACCTCGCGCTCTTCGGCGGAGGGGATGCCGTCAGCGGCGCCAGCGCCGTGGTGGACATCTATGATGCGACGACGGGGCTGTGGTCCACCGCCGCCCTCTCGGAGGCGAAGTGGGACCTCGCCGCGACGACGGTGGGTGGCCTCGCGCTCTTCGGCGGCGGAAGCGTCGGCACCGGCAAGAGGGACGCGGTGGACATCTTCGACGCGACCGGCACCCGCATCGGCACTACGACCCTCTCGCTGGCGCGGGGGAGCCTCGCCGCGACGACCGTGGGGAACTGCGCGCTCTTTGCGGGAGGATTCACCAGCAGCGGCCGCACGACCCGGGTGGACATCTTCGAGTTGACCGACTCCTGCACGTGGACCGGGGCCACTGGCGACTGGGCCGCCGCGGCGAACTGGGACAGCATCCTCGCGCCCCTGCCCACCGACCACGTGTACATCACCAACGGCGGCACGGCCCGCCTCCCCAGCGTGGCCACCGCGGTCTCAGTCCACGTCGGCGCCGGCAGCGCGCTGAGCGCCACAGGGGCCGCCGAGGTCCACGGCGCCCTCAGCAACGCGGGCACCGTGAACGGCCCGACGGGTGCAGGCCAGTACCTGGTCTTCCACGACGACGCGGACGGCGCGGGCGACTTCACGGGCAACGTGTGCCTCAAGGGCACCTACCGCCCGGGCGCCAGCCCCGCCGAGGTGAGCTTCGGCACGCTGATGTTCGTGGCGTCGAGCATCCTGGAGATCGAGCTGGGCGGCACGGCGGACGGCGAGTTCGACAAGCTGATCGTCGGCGGGAACCTCACGCTCGCCGGCACCCTCGAGGTGGAGCTCTACGACGGCTTCCTCCCCACGGCGGGCAACTCGTTCGACATCCTGGACTTCGACCCGGCGCTCCGCACGGGCACCTTCAACACGGTGATCCTGCCGGAGGGCTACACCTGGGACACGTCGGCCCTCTACACCACGGGCGAGATCAGCGTGCGCCCGGCCGCCATCCCCGAGCCGGCGACCCTCTCGCTCCTCGCCCTCGGCGGTCTGGCGCTCCTGCGCCGCCGGCGGCGGCCTACGAAGTGAAGTCCCACCCCTTGCGGTAGTCGCGGCGAATGAAGCGGCAGTGGACATGGGGGCGGAATCGGCTATAATGGTCCCGGGAAGGCAGTCGGCGGAAGGAGACGGCGATGACGTACCGCGGCCGCGTGCAGGATGGTGTGGTGGTGCTGGATGAACCCGCGGCCCTCCCAGACGGCACGGTGGTGAGCGTGCAAGCAGTGAGCAGGGCCAAGAGGGCCTCGGGCCAAGCGGAGCAGCGGCCCACTTTGTACGAACGTCTCAAGCCTATCATTGGTAAGGCAAAGGGCCTGCCCGCGGACTTCTCGGTCAACCACGACCACTACCTCTACGGGACGCCGAAGAAGTGAGAACGGCATTCGCCGACACGTCGTTCTACGCGGCGCTCGTCAACCCGCGTGACCCGTACCACAGCGTCGCCAAGAGGGCCGCAAGGGAATTCCGCGATGAGACCTTCACGACTGAGTACGTCCTGATCGAGTTGGGGAACGGACTGGCTCGTTCGGGGGACCGCCCTCTCTTCCTAAGCTTGCTCGCCACAGTAAGGGCCGACCCAGCAACTACCATCATTCCGAGCGGGCACGAGGTGTTCGAGCGCGGCGTGAATCTGTACGCTCAGCGCATGGACAAGGATTGGTCCGTTACCGACTGCGTATCGTTCGTGATCATGCGCGAGCGGGGGATCATTGAGGCACTGACGGCGGACCACCATTTCGAGCAGGCCGGGTTCCGAATTCTCCTGAGATAACCTTGCTTCGCACCAAGCTGCATGGCTCGCCGCGTTTCGTGGCCGGGCTCCTGCGCGTGGCTTCTCTGTGCCCCTCGTCTCACGAGAAGTCCCACCCCTTCCTGTACTCACGGCGGAGGAAGCGGTCGGCCTCGGGGCAGTTCTTGGCCTTGAGGGCCGCGCCGTCCCACTCCAGCTTCTTGCCGGCGCGGATGGCGACGTTGCCGAGGAGGACGACCTCGGCGAGGTGGCCGCCGTAGAGGGCGAAGTCGGAGCCCGCGGGCTTCCCCGTGCGGATGGCGTCGAGCCAGTCGCGCTTGTGGTCGCCCACGCGGGGCAGGAACGGCTCGGGCTGCTTGAACTCCTTCATCTTCGCCTCGGGCACCAGGCGCGGGCTGGCCGTGTCGGCGACGACGATGGTGCCCTTGTCGCCGAGGAACATCGAGCCGTTCGGCGGCAGCTTGCGGTCGGCCTCGAGGTCCGGCGGCGCGGGCGGCAGGTTCTGCGCCTTCTTGCCGTCGGGGCCGGGCTTCCGGCCGTCCCACCACTTCACGGTCACGGCGGGCAGCTCGCCGCGGGCGGGGAACTGGTAGGTGATGACCGACCAGTTGGGGCCGGTCTCCTCCGAGTTGCCTTCCTGCTCGGCCTCGATGCTGTCGGGGTGGCCGAGCTTGAGCGCCCACACCGTGCTGTCCCAGAAGTGGCAGCCCATGTCGCCGAGCGCCCCGCAACCGAAGTCCCACCAGCCCCGCCACGCGAAGGCGTGCAGGTGGTCGTGGTAGTCGCGGTAGGGTGCGGGGCCGATCCAGAGGTCCCACTCGAGGCCCTCGGGCACGGGCTTGGTGGGCGGGCGCTGCTTGAGGCCCTGGGGCCAGATGGGGCGGTCGGTCCAGATGTGGACCTGGCGGACGGCGCCGATCGAGCCGGCCTGCACCCACTCGACGACGCGGCGGAGGCCCTCGCGGGCATGGCCCTCGTGGTCGTGCTGGGTGGCGACCTTGTACTTGGCGGCGGCGAGCGCCATCTGGCGGGCCTCCCACACGCTGTGGGCCATGGGCTTCTCGGTCGAGACGGCCTTGCCGAGCTTCATCGCGAGCATCGAGGCGGGGAAGTGCTGATGGTCGGGCGTCGAGACCATCACGGCGTCAATCTCTTTCACCTCCTCGAGCATCTTGCGGTAGTCCACGTAGCTCTTCGCGTCCTTGTGGTCCTTCTCGGCGGCGGGCAGGCGCTTGCGGTCCACGTCGCACAGGCCCACGATGGCCGTGCCGGGGCAGCCGGCCAGGTGCTTGCGGTTGCCGCCGCCCATGCCGCCGACGCCGACGATGCCGAGGCCGATGGTGTCGTTGGCCGCGTAGGTGCGGGCGCGGCCGGCGGGCAGCAGCGTGAGCGTGGCGGTAGCAGCGGCCGTGCTCAGAAAGGCGCGGCGAGAGGGGCGTGACGGCATCCGGGTCTCCTCGGTGACGATGGTTGCTCCGACAAGAGTGTAGCACTTACGGCGGCGCTCCTCAAACATGGCAGGGACGGGTGCGTGTAATCTCCTACGGTCAAGGGTGCAACGTGAACGCCCGTAGGGCGTGGCGGAGTACAGCCCACGGTGCAGCGAAGCGGAACCGTGGGTTTGCGTCCGAGAAGAAGACCCAGCCCCCGACGGGGGCGGCGGA
>DATKZY010000107.1:0-21750 GCA_035527715.1 Planctomycetota bacterium
TTGCCTTGTCGGCCTCGCCTGCCGCCACGTACAGGGCGCCCAGCGCGATGCGGCAGGCCACGTTGCCGGGATTCAGCCGGACGAGTTCCTCGCGATGGAGGCGGTTCTCTCGTTCCATCGTCCGCACGTCGGCGTCCGGCCTCAGGTGCAGGTAATACGCCTCGTATCGTGCCCCGAAGTCGGTCGCGGCGGCCAGGGCGAGCAGGGCCTCGGTCTTCTGCTTGTCGAGGGAAGGGGCAGCGGCCAGCGCCGCCTGCAAGGGGACGGCGATCAGTCCGGCGAGTAACATCGCGGTGAAGTGTCTTCTCATGTGGCTCCTCCTGCCAGTAACCCCGACGCGGCGCCAGGCGCCACCTGCGGTGAGCGCGCGAGGCTACCCAAAGCGGAAATCCCCCAGATCCGTCAGCACTTGGTCGGACTCGGACAGGTCTTGTCTCGGCGCGCAGGGCCGCTGGAGGGCGACGACGCGCATGCCCGCCGCCTTCGCCGAGAGCACGCCAGCCCGCGAGTCCTCGAAGGCGAGGCACGACTCGGGCGCAACGCCCAATCGCTCCGCCGCGAGCAGATAGGGCGCGGGATCGGGCTTCCCGCGCGACACGTCCTCCGTCGCCACGACCGCCCGCACGTCGCCCTCCACCCCCGCCAGCCGCAGCGTCTCGGCCACGAGCCGACGCGAGGAGCCGGAGACGACCCCGACCGGGTGCGTCGCCGCGAGGCGCTTCAGCAGGGCGATCGAGGAGTGAAGGCGGATGTCCGTGCTCCCCTTGAGCCGGTCGAAGGCGGCGCCCAGGAGCCGTTCGAGCGTCTCGGCGTTCGGGAAGGCATCGGGGTAGTCCCGCAGCAGCTCGGGGCGGATGTCGCCCCACGCCCGCCCGTAGATGAGCGCGACCGCCTGCTCGTGGGTCACGGGGTGCCCGATCTCACGCAGCGCCGCCTCCGCCGCGGCCACCCACAACCGCTCCGTGTCAACCAGTGTCCCATCGAGGTCGAAGAGAAACGCGCGGACGATGGCCCTGCTCCTCACCCATCCAGCCGCGACAGCGGGTTCTGACGGTGGCACTCCTCGATGACGGCGATCTGCTGGCGGACCTGCTCGGGCGTGATGACGAGCGGCGCGCCCTCGGTGAGCGTCTTGTGCAGGTGGCTGTAGAACTGCTTCGACATGTAGGCGAAGCTGTTCGCCTGGCTCTTCGGCACGGTCCAGGTCTTCTCGACCCAGGGGAGCTGCTCGCGGCAGTACTGGCGGCCGGGGAGCGGCTCGCGGACGAGTCGCTGCCTCGGCGCACGCCTGGGGTTGAAGTATCTCCACTTGATCTCGCTCGACGTGCCCGTCAGCCCGCCGCGGGTGCCGAAGACCTGGTAGGCGTAGGGCGAGTAGGCGCAGCACGACGAGATCTCCAGGTCAATCGTCGGCCTGCCCTCGCCGCTCATGAGCAGCTTCACGTGGTCCTCGGCGTCGCCGTAGGTGTTCGCCCGGTCCATCAGGCACGTGATCTTCGGCATGCCGGGGCCGAAGAGCTGGAGGGCCTGGTCGAGGGGGTGCGGGCCGGTGTTGAGCAGGTTGCCGCCGTTGTGCTCCTGAAGGGTCTGCCAGTCCCAGCGGCGGCCGAAGCCGTTCGAGGCCACCTTGATCATCAGAATGCGGCCCAGCACACCCGAGGCGATGACCTTGCGGACCTGCTGGAAGTAGGGCGCGAAGCGCGACTGCTGGAAGATGGCCAGCAGCCTGCCCGCCTTCTTCGCCGCGGCGACCAGCTTGTCCACCTCGGCGGCGCGGCGGGCGAGCGGCTTCTCGCACAGCACGTTGTGCCCGGCCCGCAGGGCCTCGAGGGTGATGGGCACGTGGAGGTCGGAGAACGTGGTATTGATCACGAGGTCCAGGTCGGAGCGGCGGAGCAGCTCGCGATAGTCCTCATAGGTTGCGGCGCCGAATTCGGCCTCCGCCTGCGCCCGCCGGTCGGCGATGAGGTCCGACACCGCGGCGATCTGGAACCGCCTGTCCGTCCGCAGGTGGCGGGCGTGAATGTCGTACCCGCTCCGCCCCTGCCCGATGATCCCGACGCGAATGACTCTCCTCGCCATCTTCGCCTCTCCGTGAAAAGTGCTGGCAGTTCGTCCGCGCTGAGCCGCGCTCATGTCCCGGTCATTCCGAGCGGAGCCGAGGAATCCCCCTTGCTCCGACCAGGCGGTCAGTATAGCCCGCCAGCTGGAGAAGCGCAACACGGCAAGATTGACACCGCCTGCGGACGTGCCACACTCCGAAGGGGAGTGGCGGGGCGGGTGTCGGCCGGGCGAGCCTGGCGCTCGCGGGGCTTGCAGGGACTTCAGATGACATGATCAACTCCCCGCCCCTGGACTTGATCATGTGAAGAATTCCTAAGCTCTTGCGGCGCAAGCACTTGATCCCCCGGTCCGCGCCGTTCACATGATCAGGCGGGCCTTCACGGCGGCAGGTCCAGTGTCCTGGACGACAAGTTCGCTCTGCAATTCCCCGGGCCTGGGCCGGTCTGGGCGAGGCATCTCGCCGCGAGGGCCCGGCCCCTTACGCGCCCGGCGCGTGCCCCGGTGAGCCAGGAGACTTTGCCCACGAATCTCTGGGGCAGCACACTAGCGGGGGCTTGCCGGCTATGTCCGGGGCAGGGGGCTTCGCCTGGCTTCGGGAGCCGGGCCGCTGCAACGCTGTCAGAGTCAGCTTCGACACCGTCGAATGGCCCAACGGCGCCGACCTGTGTCCTGAAGTCCTCTACGACGAAAGCGTCCCCGTCGCGGAGTCTCTTGCGGCCCAGGTATCATAGGTCGCTGGGCCGCCAGCCACACCCGTCAGAACTCCGCCGACTTGGGGGTGCGGGGGAAGGGGATGGCGTCGCGGATGTTGGCCATGCCAGTGGCGAATTGCACGGTGCGCTCGAAGCCGAGGCCGAAGCCGGCGTGCGGCACCGTGCCGTAACGCCGAAGGTCGAGATACCACCAGTAGCTCTTCGGGTCCAGCCCGCACTCGGCCAGGCGGCGCTCGAGGACGTCGCGCCGCTCCTCGCGCTGGCTGCCGCCGATGATCTCGCCAATCTTGGGCACCAACACGTCCATCGCGGCAACCGTCCGCTCGTCGTCGTTGAGGCGCATGTAGAAGGCCTTGATGGCCTTGGGGTAGTTGCGGACGATGACGGGCTTCTTGAAGTGCTTTTCCGTGAGGTAGCGCTCGTGCTCGGTCTGGAGGTCGCGGCCCCACTCGACGGGGAACTCGAAGCTCTCGCCCGATTTCTGGAGGATCTCCACGGCCTCGGTGTAGGTGATGCGCTCGAAGGCGCTCGCGACGATGTGCTGGAGGGTCTCGACGACCGTCTTGTCCACCCACTGGTTGAAGAAGGCCATGTCGTCGGGGCAGCGCTCCAGGGCAGCGGCCAGCAGGTGCTTGATGTAGGCTTCGGCGAGGTCCATGTCGCCCTCGATGTCGCAGAAGGCCATCTCGGGCTCGATCATCCAGAACTCGGCGAGGTGGCGGGGGGTGTTCGAGTTCTCGGCGCGGAAGGTGGGGCCGAAGGTGTAGACGTTGGTGAGCGCGCAGCAATGGGTTTCGACGGAGAGCTGGCCGCTGACGGTGAGGAGGGCGCGGCGGCCGAAGAAGTCCTGCGAAAAATCAATCGAGCCGTCGGGCAGGCGGGGAAGCTCCCTGGGGTCGAGGGTCGAGACGCTAAACATCTCGCCCGCGCCCTCGCAGTCGCTCGTTGTGATGATGGGGGTGTGGACGTAGAGGAAGCCGCGGTCGTGGAAGAACTCGTGGGTGGCGAAGGCCAGGCAGTGGCGCACGCGGGCCACGGCGCCGAAGGTGTTCGAGCGCGGGCGCAGGTGGGCGACCTCGCGGAGATACTCGAACGTGTGGCGCTTCTTCTGCATCGGGTAGGCGTCGGGCTCCTCGACCCAGCCGAGGACGTCGAGTTTCTTCGCGAGCACCTCGACGGCCTGGCCCTTGCCTGGGGATTCGCGCAGCTCGCCCTCGACGCGCACCGAGCAGCCGGTGACGAGGCGTTTCACGTCGCTCTCGTAGTTGGGCAGCGAGGCGTCGGCGATCACCTGGATGCCCGCCATGCACGAGCCGTCGTTCACGTCGAGGAACGACAGCTCCTTGGAGTCGCGCCGCGAGCGCACCCAGCCGTGGACGGCCACGGCCGCGCCGAAATCGCGGCGCGTGAGGAGGTGTTTGACGCGGTGTCCTGGTTCAACGACTCGCATGAGGGCCTCTCCGGATTCCGATAGGACCTATAGGACCTATGGGTCCTACAGGAATTGGAGCCGTGCTACCTCTTGCCATACCTCCACGCCTCGTCGTACATGGCGAGGACGTTCTCGACCGGGCTGACGGCCTGGAGATTGTGGCAGGGGGCGAGGATGTAGCCCGTGCCGTCGGAGGCCAGGGCGTCAATGCAGTGGCGGACCTCGGCGCGGACCTCCTCGGGCGTGCCGAAGGGGAGGATGCGCTGGTTCTCCACGCCGCCGTGGAAGCAGAGGCGATCGCCATACTCGCGCTTCAACTCGGCCAGGTCCATGCCGGGGCACGTCCACTGCACGGGGTTCAGGATGTCAATGCCCATCTCGACGAGGTCGGGGAGGAAGGCTCGGCAACTGCCGTCGTCGTGGTGGAAGACCTTGATGCCGTGGTCGCGGCAGAGGGCGATGAAGCGGGCGTGGTGCGGCTTGTAGAACTCGCGGTAGAGCTCAAGGCTGATGAGCGGCCCGTGCTGGCAGCCCAGGTCGTCGGTCACCTGCGCCACGTCAATCAGGCCGTCGCACGCCTCGAACATTCGGCGGTGGTGCTCGAAGATGAACTCGCACATTCGCTCGAGCAGATGGTGCGTGAAGTCGGGCTTCAGCAGGGGGTCCATCAGCGAGAGTTGCAGGCCTCGAAGCTTGTTGTGCTGGTAGAAGGGGGCCATGTAGCCGCATTGGACGGCGTGGGTCTTGCGGCGTTCGATGGCCGCGGCGCGCATCTCCGAGGTGTCAAACCAGTCGGGCGACGGCCAGCGATAGGCCTCCAGGTCGTCAATCGTCTCGGCCGCGGCGAGGGGGTTGAACGATTGCTCGTGGTAGACGCCGCCCTGGTAGGCGACCACTTTGTTGCGCATGCCCCACATGTCAACGCTCTCGCCCTCGGGCACGGCGGGCAGGGGCGGGCCGACGTATTTGGGGCCGATCCCCGCGAAGCCGTCAATGTGCAGGAGCTTGTGAATGTCGGCTCCCTCGCCGAAGTGGGCGCGGAGCTTGGCCCAGACCTCGGCGGTGGCCCAGATGTCCGTCGGCACGCGGTCCACCGGCTTGCGCTCGATGGCGGCGAGCACGCGCGTGCGGGAGTTCATGGCGTCTTTGCGTCGTGCCCTGCGGCTCATACGGGCTCCAGCACTTGCAGAGCGACCTTGACGACCAGGTCCTTCACCGCCACGCGGTATTCGGCCATGTGGGGCGCGGCGAGGTGGGTCTTGAGCGCGGCCAGGCTCTCCCACTTCTCGACGATGGTCACGGCGTCCTCGCGGAGGGGCAGTTGCGCGCGGATGTCAGTCTTCGCGTCCACGGTCGGGCCGTATTCGAGGCAGCCGGCCTCGGCTCGCACCTTGGGCACCAGGGCGCGGAACACCTTCAGAAAGGCGTCGCGGGCGCCGGGCTTCAACTCGATGTTGGCGATCACGTGGATCATGGCTTCTCCTTGCTCGCTTGGGTGGGCCGCGCTTCGCCATTATACGCCGCGCCGCGAAATCGGCAAGCCGCTTGACAACGCACCGCCAGCCCAGTATGAAAGTTCTTGGGAAGAAGGGGTTCGGGGAGGGAACCCTTCTTTCCAAGAAGGGTTCCCTCCCCGATGGCCGATTGCGACATCACAATTGTCGGGGCTGGCCCGGCGGGGCTGATGGCGGCGGTTGCCGCGGCCGAGGCGGGCGCGCGGGTGGTCGTGTGCGAGCAGATGGCCCGGCCCGGCGTCAAGCTCCTGGCGACCGGCGGCGGACGCTGCAACCTGACGAACACGGCCGATGCCGCGACGGTGATGGCCCGCTTCGGGCGGCAAGGGCGCTTCATGGCCCCCGCGTTGGCCGCGATGGATGGGCCGAGGCTCCGCGCCTTCCTCGCCGGGCTCGGTGTGCCGACGCACGCGCCCGACGGCTTTCACGTCTTCCCCCAATCGAGCTCCGCGAGGAGCGTGCTCGACGCGCTGCTGGGCCGCGCCGAGGCGCTCGGCGTGCGCCTCCTCACGGGCGCCGAGGTGACCGGGATGAGCCGCGAGGGCATCGAGACGAGCCGCGGCGCGATCCCGTGCTCGCGCGTCGTCATCGCAACCGGCGGCAAGGGATACCCCGCGCTGGGCGCGACGGGCACGGGCTACCGCCTAGCGGAGCAGGCGGGCCACAGCATCGTGCCGCCCGTGCCCGCGCTCGTGCCGCTGGTCACAGCGGAGCGATGGGTCAAGCGCGTGGCCGGCGTGACCCTCCCCGAGGCCGAGGTGTGGGTTGACCTGGCGAAGCAACGGCGGACGACGTCCGTCGGGCCGCTCCTGTTCACGCATCGGGGCCTCTCGGGGCCAGCGGTGCTCGACCTGTCGGGCGATGTGGCGGGCCTTCTCGCCGACGGGTCGCCCGTGCCGCTGCGGGTGAACCTGGCGCCTGGGACGCCGTCCGCCACCTGGCTCGCCCGCTTCGACGCCTGGCACCGCGCGCACGGCAAGCGCCTCGTCCGCACGCTCCTCGCCGCGCACCTCCCCGCATCGCTGGCGGCGGAGGTCTGCCGTCTGGCCGGGTGCGCGGAGGCGCGCGCCTCGGGGGCCACCTCGGCGCAGCGGCTCGCGCTCGCGTCGCTGATCTCCGCCCTGTCATTCGGCATCACCGCGACCGAGGGCTTCGGCCAGGCCGTCGTCACCCGCGGCGGCGTGGCGCTGAAGGAGGTGGACCCGCGAACCCTCCAGAGCAGGCTTCGGCGCGGCCTGTTCTTCGCCGGCGAGGTGCTCGACCTCGACGGCCCATGCGGCGGCTACAACCTCCAGTGGGCCTTCGCCAGCGGCGCCTTGGCCGGCCGCTCGGCGGCGAGTGGGCAGGAGGCGTGAGACAGCCTGTCTGGAAAAGGCGACGCGTTTAAATGCGATTTGGGGCCTCCGGCGCGCAAGCCGGGCCGTCCGAGCCGATTTCCACAAGCTTCCTGTAGTACTACACTTCTGTCCTTGACCCCCCTCCTCCGGAAGCTCAAAGGTATCAGGAGCCCAAGGGTGCCTCCGGGACGCCTCAGACGCGTTCCTACGCGGTTTTCCCGAGCGACGCCACAAGGGCTTGCCGTGTAGGCACTTAGCAGCGTCCTATAATGATAAGCTAGCCTCGGCGCCCCACTTCGCACCGCTCCACGGAGGAAGGCGCGCAATGGTCAGGCGGGATTTCTTCGGGGTCCGTCCCGCAGGGACGCCAGGACGTAGCCGGCGGCTCCCAACTCTCAGCCCCGCAAGGGGCGGCAGAAGCTGCACCGGGAAGCCTTCCTGCCGTCCCTTCGGGACTGGGTCTGTTCTCGCACCCGAGTCCGGCGGCTGAAGCCGCCGGCTACGTCCTGACGTGCCTTCGGCACGAAGGCCGCAGGGCGTGGTTCCTGTACACTTTTCTCTGTGGAGCAGTACTTAGCTGCCTGTCGGCGCGGCCTCGTCGTCATTCCCGCGTTCTTGGGAATGTGGGGCCGGGGGCGCGATGCAGCCACGGGGCGGGGCGCCGGGGGATGAGGGAGACGGGGGCGACGGCCGCAGGCCGCGCCGTTCACCACTTCCTGAAGACGAGGAAGCCCGCGGCGGCGATGAGGGCGAAGCCGACCAGGTAGTTCCACCGCAGCGGCTCGCGCAGACAGACGACCGAGAAGAGGCAGAAGACGACGAGGGTGATGACCTCAGCAGGTCGGGGGCGGGGCGGCCTTGAGGGCCTTGGTGAGGGTGCGGTCGAGTGCGGCGGCGAAGCGGGCCTTGTCGGTGGGGCGGATGGGGGCGGGGCCGCCCTGGATGGCGCCGGCGGCGCGGAGGTCCTGCATCAGGTTGCGTGTGGCGAGGTGGTGGCCGACGTTGGTCTCGTCGTAGACCTCGCCGCGGGGGTTGATGGCGACGGCGCCTCTCTCGACGACGCGCGCGGCGAGCGGGATGTCGGCCGTGATCACGACGTCGCCCGCCGCCGCATTCTCGGCGATGTGGTCGTCGGCCGCATTGAAGGCGTGGGACACGCACACGGGCGTGACGAGCGGCCAGCCGGCGGCGGCCAGCGGCACGTTGGCGACGAGACGGGTGGGCAGGCCGAGGCGGTCCGATGCCTTGAAGACCGCCTGCTTGGTCTCGTTCGGGCAGCCGTCGGCGTCAATCCAGATACGGGGGGCCATGCGAGTGCTGCATCAACCGAGTTGAATCTTGCCGCCGGGTCCGCCGGGCATGGTGCTGGGCACGACGATGCGCGAGGCGGCCTGCCGCTGAAGCTCGCGCATGTGCTCGACGACCTCGCCCACGGCCTCGCGGATGGCGTCGGGGAACTTCGCCATCGCCTCCTCGAGCGTCGCGGCCTCGAGGGGGGCCTCGATCGGAAGCGCCCCGGCCTGGGTCATCATCTGCGCTTGGCCGAAGAACAGCGGCTCGCGGCTCGGGTCGGGCGAGCCGTCGGCCTTCACAGGCTCCAACCGGCGGATCGTGGCGACCCGCAGGTCCGAGAACGTTTCCTCGCGGTAGAGATTGGCCGCGTTCACCTTGATCTCGCCCATGCCGCCTGGCTCGGGACCGCTCATCGCCTTGTTCCTTTCCGGGAGTGGCGTGTCGGGGTGTAACGCTCCCTATTCTAGCAGATTCCCCGCGCCGGGGGAAACGCAAACGCGCTTCCGAGTCCTGCCCCCAATCCCGGCAACGCGACTACGGGCGAGCAGGCATCCGCCGAAGCCCCGTTCCCAAGCGGGGGCGGGGGAACGAGATGTCCGCCGCATAGTCCAGTGAGGCGTCCCCCGCACTAGCCGAACCAGGCGGTCTCGTCATGCTGGAATCCGCCGTCGCCGGCGCTCGCGCTAACCCATTGCCCAGCCACCACTTAGCGCGTTAACCATAATTAACGTGATATTCATCACCTCTTAACTCGACACGCGGCGGAATCTGGCCCATAATAACATCAGAGAAGAACAAGCTCCCTTCGGGCGAGTGAGGGAGCAAGGTCGGGATGACCATTCGGGCGCTTGTGCCGCGTCCAGCTTCTCGCCCCCTCGAGGCCGCTCGTGCCGCGGCCGGCCAGCGACTTTCGTCGAGCAGCAGGGGTGGCCTATGAGCCGCCCCTGCTGCATGTCCGCCCCGCCATCCCTGATCCACAGTCAGGGCGTCCTCTTCCCTGGCTCATCCGACCCGAGCGATCATCCGCGCGGCTCTCGACACGCGTCTCGCCCACCAGGCGGTCACCCGTGCGCCACGGGGGGTAAGCGCCTAGTGCGGGCACTTGGGGAGCCGCTCCGGGTGATCGCTTCAGGGGGATGGGCCTCTCTTCTGTGCTCCTCAGTGTCTTCTGCGGCGAGGTCCTACGCCCCGGGCTCCGGGCTTGGGCCGGGTTCCGCATGACTGGTGGTTCGGAGCCGGGGCGGGGCTCAGGGCATGCAAAGGCCCCCGCGGACAGGGCTGGCCGCGGGGGCCTGGGAGGGTTCGAGGGCGTCGGCCTAGCGGCGGCGGTTGCGACGCCGGCGCGCGGCGGCGAGGAGGCCAAGGCCGAGGAGCGTGAGGGTGCCCGGCTCGGGGATGACGGCCGGCGTGACTTCGCCAATGCTCAGGGCCCACAGGCCGGTGACACCCTCCGGCGTGCCGCCGCCCAGGTAGGTGCCGGTCGCGGTGTCATAGCCCTGGATCTCGGCAGGCCCAGACCACGGCGGACCACTAGAATTGAAGGAGTAGCCCGCTACATAGGCAATTCCCTCGTGGGTGTCCACGCCGTAGACATCGTACATCTCGGAAGCATTGAGCAGCCACGTGGCAAGGCCCGTGGCCGGGTCAATCGAGTAGAGGTCCGCGGTGAGGAAGTAGCCCGCTCCGGGCGCCGAGGCGATCAACTCGCTGGACCCCGAAATCGTGCCGAGCCCACCCTTGAAGCCCACGCCGGTCGGGCTCAGATCAATCGTCCCGTCCACCGTGTTCAACGCCGGGTCGAAGACGATCAGGTCGTCATTGGTGGAGTCGAGGATGTAGACCTTCCCGCCCAGCGTGGCCAAGCCGTCCACGTTGTTCAAAGCGCCGGCGATCAGGGTCGAGTCGAGGACGGTGCCGAGGATGGGGTCGAGCTCGTAGAGCACCCCATCGTTGCCGCTGATGTAGTACAGGACGTCGTCCGCATAGGCGAGGCCAACCCACCCTGGGCCAACGGGGGCGGGGACGTCGAAGCGCAGGAGTTCGGCCGTCGTACTGGTCTCGTATTCGATGATCTTGCCAACTTGGCCTCCCGTGGGGTCGGCGACCGTCGCGACGACGTAGATGGGGATGGCCCAAGCCGACGACGCGAGGACCGCCAGGATGGCCAGACACAGGAAGATTCTTTTCACGACCCCGCCTCCTTACGTTGTTGCATCAAGACAGCGTTGTTCCGAAGCCAACACCTTCGCCCGCTCGGACGGGCATAACGGGTGACTCCAATCTCACACCCAACAAACAAGGAATGAACAAGCAAATGCCATGCCGCTGTTCGGCGGATCAGAGGCAGAACTTGCCTATGCCGTAAGCGCCGTCTACCCCTACACTTATAGCATCCGGCTGCCAGCCTGCCCGGCGGGTTGCCGGGGCTTGGATCTGCCTGGCGTTGACGTTTGGCAACACTGAAATCAGACTTTCGCCGCAAGTGCAAGCAATGTTGGAAGTTACGCATGTTGATTCCCGGCAACGCGATGTTGCTCGGGGGCAACATGCCAGAGGGGCGCAGGAGAAGCAGAAGGGAGAAGAATTCGAGGACGACGACGACGAGGAGGACGAGGACGACGGGATCCGGAACCCTCAGTCCTCAATGGCTTCCTGGGTGATGACGACGTTGTCCCAGTAGTACTTGCCGAGGGGCCAGTAGCTGTAGAGCATGACGCCCATCCACTTGACGTCGGGGGTCTTGAGGGTGGGGTTGAAGGTGCGGGTGAAGGTTTCCCACTCCTTGCCCTTGGTTTCGGTGCGGAGGGCGAGGTAGGCGTTGTAGAGCTCGCGCTTCTGGGTGGTGAACTGGTCGGTGCGCTCGCCGTAGCCCTTGACCCAGGCCTTGGGGAAGAAGATGCCGCCCCAGTTGGCCTTGATGTCCACCGTGATGCGGTAGCGCATCTTGGGCTTCACGGGGATGAGGTCGCTGTAGTACTGCACGCCCTCCCATCCGCCGACGGTGGCGTAGATTTGGCCCGGGCCGACGGGGAGCTTCGCCGGGGCGTCCTTGGCCGTGACTTTGCCTTCCTTGAACTTCTCCCACCAGGGGTATGCCTGGGAGGTGAGGACTTCGGTGTCGTGCAGGATGCACTTGCCCTTGCCGTCGTCGCGGTGCACCCAGAAGCTGGTCAAGCCGTCCACCTTGGCCCAGGCGGCGGGGAACCAGGTGCCGTCCTCGAAGGAGAAGTTCTTCACCAGGTTCCTTGCTCTCGCCTCGGGGGAGACGGGCTTGAGGACGCGCATGGCGGTGCGCTCTTCGAGGAGGACGGGCTCGAAGTCGGTGTAGAAGTTGGCGAGGGCGGCGAAGTTGGCGCACTCGCGCTCGACGGCCATGTAGGGCACGGGCTCGCCGTCGGACTTCATGGCGCGGATGGCGACGAGGAAGGCCTTGCCGTCGCGGGGCTCGACCTTTCCCCAGAGAATGATGTGTGCGCCCAGGTCGTCGCGGGCGAATGCCTGGAGGGCTTTCTCGGAGCCGGTGAGGGCGAGCTTGAGCTTCGCCTGCTTGACGGCGAGGCGCAGGTCGTCGCGGTCGGGCAGGATGTGCTTGTTGGCCTGGAGGGTGCGCTTTTCGAGGCGCTCGGCGACCCGGGCGCCCAGCTCGGGGTCGGCGGCGCACTCGAAGTCGAGGATGGCGAGGACGGGCTTCTGGGGGGGCCGTTCGGCGGCGTGGGCGGCGAGGCCGAGGGCGAGGGGGAGGGCGAGGAGGGGGCGCATGGGCGGCCTTTCATTGCGGAGTGCGGAAATGCCGCTTGCGGGATGCGAAGAACGACGCAGGACACCACGTTCACGGCTTCTCAGGCTGGTCAGCCTCGAGGGGCTTGATCTCGATGATGTTGCGGAGGGAGATGGTGTCGGTGACGACCTTCTTGTCGGGGGTGCGATGCAGGAGATGGAGGTCGAGGGTCGCGGCGTCGGCAAAGGAGCCGCGGAGCGGCTTGTCGAGGGAGCGTGCCGTGAGGTCCCAGAGGCCGCCGGCGGTGGGGGCGAGGGCGGCAATGTCGGCGGCGTGGACACGTGTGGGCGTGGCCTCGCCGGTGGGGATGAAGTGGAGGACGAGGTCGGTGACGATGAGGCCGCTGACGGGCTCCTTGAGGTTCTTGGCCTGGACGGTGACGGCGACGCGGCGGTAGGCTTCGTCGGCGACCTGGGCCTTGAAGATGTGGTCGGTCCGGGTGGCCCGCGGGGGTGGGGCGGGGTTGAGGACCGGGAGGTCGAGGCCGAAGTGAGTGGTGGTGACGGTGGGGGGCTCGGTGAGCTCGACGGCGGGCGCGCTGATGAAGGGCACGAGGTCGTTGACGGGGAGGTCCTTGTAGGCGCTGCGGAAGAGGATGCCGATGACGAAGAGCACGAAGGAGACGCCGAGGAGCCAGCGGATGGAGTGGGAGGTGACCTTCGCCTTGTCGCTCTTGATCTCGCGGTCCACGGCGGCCTGGATGTCGGCGAGGTCGTGCTCGAGCTCGGCGCCGCAGTTGTCGCAGTAGAGGCGATTGATCGCGTTGTCGGCGCCACACTTCTTGCACAACATGATGCGTTCTTCCTACGGAGCCAGTTGGAAGCTCCACTCGATGTCGCGGCCCTTGCCCCGGGTGTCCTGGGCGTGGACGAGGACTCGGTATTCGCCCTTGAGGAGCCTGTCGTTGGGGATTGGGGCCCGGACGTTGGTCGTGACGTCGGAGTAGCGGGGGATCGAGCCGTCGGCGCTGGCGTACTGGACTTTTCCGCCGGACACGAGGGTGCGCGAGGCAAGCGGGCTGCCGGCCGGGTAGCGGAGCATGACCCGCAGGCTCGCGAGGTCCACGTCGCTCAGGCGGTCCTCGACGGTGAACTGGATGGCATTGAAGGAGGCGACGGTGGCGCCTGCGTCGGGCACGCGCTTGCTGATCTGAGGTGGGTCGCGGTCGAGCTCGACGGGTTCCGAGGTCGCCTCGGTGCGGTTGCCGAGGGGGTCGCTGAGGACGAGCTTGGCGCGGTACTTGCCCTGGGGCGCGTTGACGGCGACGGCGTAGACGGCCGACCCGTTGAGCTGGAAGGGGAGGGGCTTGGAGGTGCCGGAGGCTTCCTCGATGAGTGTGAGGGCGACGTTCTCGGCCGTGAGGGGCGTGGGGGAGCCGGGGGTGAGGACGGTGGCGCTGACGCGCAGATCGCAGTCGGTGAAGAGCTTCTCCTGCTTGCACTCGAAGCGGCTGATGACCGGCGCGGCGCGGAGCTGCTTGCTGAGGGCGTCGAGCTTCTTCTTCTCCTCGGGGCCGGCGATCTCCGCGGCCTGGTCGAGGAGCCTGATGACCCTGGGGAGCTCGCCGGCCTCGTAGTAGAGGGCGATGAGGCTGAGGGCGACGCGGACCGCGGCGGAGCGGGCGGCGGGGTCGGCGGCCTCGGCGGCGAGGGCCGCGGCGCGCTCGAAGTGGGCGACGGCCTCCTTGCGGTTGCCGCGCTCGCCCTCGATGGTGCCCAGGAGGCAGGAGGCGACGACGCGGTCGCGGAGGCTGGCCTTGGGGTAGACGAGCGCCCGGGCGAGCTCGGCGGCAGGGGTGGCGTAGGCGGCGACGTTTCTCCTGCGCGCCGCGCGGACATCGAGGTACTGGCCGATGGCCTGGTTGAAGCGGCTCTGCCAGGGGAGCCTGCCGAGCTTCTCGGCCTCGGCGAAGTAGCGGAGGGCTTCGGTGGCCTGCGGCTGCTGGCTATGGATGAGGAGGGAGTAGGTGCCGAGGGCCTGGCAGATGAGGCTGTAGAGAGGGCTCTTGGACTTCCGGATGTCGGGGAGGACCCGGCGGAGCGACATGGCGGCGCGCAGGGCGACCTGCGGGTTGGCGCGCGGGGCGATGAGCATGCGGGCGTGCGCGGCGGCGAGATTGAGCTTCGGGGTCTCCCAGTCGGCTCGGAACTCCTTGACCTTCTCGAACTCGGCGGCGGCGGCCTCGTAGCGCTGCTCGCGGAGGGCGGCGAGGCCGTTGAGGTTGTAGAGGATCGAGAGGGCGTCGGGGCTGATGTTGCCGACCACCATGACTTTCCCCAACTCGGCCCGGCAGCGGGCGAGGTCGTCCTCCAGGAGGGCCACGGCGGCGAGGTTCACGTGGGCGTCGCCCGCGCCCGGGTGGGCGGCCAACGCGGCCTCGAGGCGCGAGCGCGCCTCGCGCAGGGCCTCGCGGAGGGCCTCCGGGGAGGGCTGTCCCACTCGCACGGCCTCGAGGTTGGCGACGGCGAGGCCGATGAGGACGGGGAGCGATGCCTTGCCGCCGGCGGCCTCCTGGCGACGCCGGAGCCGCTCGTACATCTGCGCGGCCTCGGCCGGCTTCCCATCGTCCACGAGCAGCTTGGCCACGGCCTCCTGCGGCGCGTCGTAGCTCGGCTTGGCGTGCATTGCGTCGTCGAGGCCGTCGTGAACGTCCTCGAGCACGGCGGCGGCGTAGCTGTCCATGGCCTGGTCGAATGCCCTGCCGGCCCTGTACTCGTCGCGGGTGCCCAGCAGGAAGATGAGGCCCACGAGGGCAAGAAGAGCCCCGGTGCTGAACTCGATGGCGGAACGTGGCGTGAGGCGGAACGGGAGGCGCAACACCTGTGGGGGTCTCCTACCGCACCACGCGCCCATGGATGGCGCGGGCGGGGACGAGGAAGTCGCGCAACGGCTCGCGATGGTCGCGGCTGTCGAAGAGCACGAGCACGGTGTTTCGGGGCACGATGAGCGGGCTGAAGTCGCCGGGGCGGTCGCGCGGGTTCAGGTAGGACTCGGACACCGGCTGCTTCGCCTCGAGCTTGCCCTCGCGCCGCTCGGACCGATAGAGCTTCGAGCCCGTCAGCTCCACCACGTCCCCCGGCTTCCCCACCACTCGAGCGAACTCGTATTCATAGGACGCGCGCTTCCACAGGGGGCGGCGGTACATGATGATATCCCCGTAGTCCAGCGTCTCCGGGTCGCGGGCGCGTTTGTTGACGAAGAGGTGGCCGCCTCGCTCGAGGCGCGGCTGCATGCGCGTGAAGTCCTGCGGCACCTTCTCGATGCCGTACTTGGTGCCCAGGTGCACCAGCAGCAGCGTGGCCCCCACCAGGCCGGTGTAGAAGATGGCCGAACTGATGATGTCCCGCGGTTTCATGGGCATGATAAGCCCTCCGACGCGGCATCCCCCCGCACTTGCATACTACACGGTGCGTGCCCGCGAGTCAAGCGCGGGCCGCGGGGCGGGTGCGGCCCCGAACCCTGGCAACCAGCCGGTTCTCCTATCGTCCTCGTCCCTCGTCCCCGATTCCCCTGCCTCGAGGAGAGAGGAGTCGAGAACGAGGACGACGGACGAGGACGAGGACGATTGCAGAAGAACGGGGGATTCACCAGAACTGGGGGCCATACTCCCGCGGCTCGCACCCCTGCGGGGCTCACTGCTCGCGGAGGGCTCGGACGGCGAAGTCGCGGAACTCGGCGGAGCTCTTGGGGTTGAGCACGAAGCCGTAGGTCTGCACGCCGCCGGGGTCGGGGGGGAGCTTGTTGGGCATTCGCACGAGGTAGGCGTCGCCGATGGAGACCTGGACGCTCATGGGGCTGACGGTGGCGCGGAGTTCGTACCACTCGCCGGGCTTGAAGGTGAAGGGCTGGGTCTTGCGCTCGGCGGCCTGCTTGTCCTCGGCCTGTTCGAGGAGGAGGCCCACGAGGTCGGGCTTGGCGGCGTGGACCCAGAAGCCGAGGTTGGGCCGGGCCTTGCCGGCGAGGCGGAGGATGGCGCCGGTGCCCTCGGTGACGCGCACCGTGGCGCGCAGTTCGTAGGCGGGCGGGTGGCGCAGGGCGAAGAGGCACTCGGCGTCGTGGGCCTCGGGGTTGGCCCCGGAGAGGACGCCCTTGGCAAGGGTCCACTTGCCGAAGCGCTGCTGCCATTCGTCGAAGAGGCCCTCGCGCAGGGGGGCGACCTCTCGGCCCAGGGCCAGTTCGGTCTCGATGAGGATCTTCTCGACCTGCTTCTTGCACTGGGCGATGCGCTGGTTGATCTCGTCGAGATGGGCGCTGACGTCGTAGACCTTGTCGGCGTGGCGGCTCTTCAGGAGGGCGAGGCGGTAGAGGGCGCGGTCCCAGGCCTGCTCGTTCATGTAGCGCTTGGCCTCGAGGAACAGGCGGCTGGCCTCTTCCTGGGGGCCGGCGGCGGGGGCGGCCTTCTCCCGGCCGAGGAGGACGTCGAGGCGCTGGAGGTAGGATGCCGCGGCCTCGGGCGCGCCGGCCTTGGCCAAGTGCAGCTCGCGGGCGGCGATGGTGGGCAGGTTGGCGTAGAGGCAGTGGATGCCCAGGGCCAGATGGCTCGTGGGGTCGGCCAGGTCGCTGGCCAGGACGCCGAGCCTGTAGAGCTCGTCGGGGGCGAACTGGGCCCAGGCGCGGCGCACGTCGAGCGCGCCGTAGCGGAACAGCACGGCGCGGTCGTCGGCGCGGGCGACGCGGGCGTCGAGCCACTGGGGGTCGAACTTTCCGCCGAGCTTGCCGAGCGAGAAGTCGCGCACGGCGACCGGGCGGGCCGCGTCGCCCAGACGCTGCACCACGCGCACCTTGAGGCTGGCGAGGAGCGCCAGGTCGCCCAGGTAGGCGTCGAGATAGCTCTCGATGCCGGCGGTGCGCAGGTCGGGTCGCACCTTTTCGGCCTCGCGACTCGCCGCGGCCAGCTCCCAGGTGCGGGCCAGGGCGAGCGAGGGCTCGAGGCGGGTGAGGAAGAACCCGTATTTCGCGGCGTCAATGGCCTCCAGGCGCCGGGCGGCGGCGCTCTTCAGCAGCGGGTCGAGGATCGCGATCTCCCTCCTGGCGTTCCGCACGAAGGGCTCCTCGATGCCGAACGTGGCCACGACTTGCTCGTAGAGCTTCTTCGCCTCCTCGTAGTAGTCGGCCTTGCGCTTCTCTTCGGCCCGGCGATGGATGTCCTGGTACGCGCGGTCCGCCTCGGAGTGGACGGCGTTCTTCTCCAGGAGGATGGCCTGCTTGATCGCCTCGGAGGGGTTGGCCGCGAGGAGCTCGTCGAAGGCGGCGAGGGCGTCGCCGAAGCGCTTCTTCGCCGCGAGACCCTTGGCGCGCGCGCGGGCCTGGTCGAGCTGGGCCTGGAGCTTCTTTCGCTCCGTGTCCTCCAGCTCGTCGAGCCTGCGTTCGGCCTTGTAGCCGGCCTCGGTCTTGGCGTGCTTGGCCACGAGGGCGCGGAGGCGCTTGGCCAGCCCGTCGCGGTCCGTCGGGCGATCGCGCTCGAAGAGCAGGGCGCTCTGGAAGGCGGCCTCGGCCTCGAGGGCGGCCAGGCGCTTCTTCGCCTCGGCCGCCGCCTCGGTGCCCTGATACTCCTTCTCGATCTCCTTGAGCTTCTGCATCTCCGCCTGCACCGCGTCCAGCGTCTTGGCCGGCTCGGCCGCCTTCTGGCGCTCGGATGCCTTGAGCGCCGCGTCGAGCGCCTCACGGGCCTTCCTGGCACGCTCGGTCGGGTCGTCGGGGCGCACGGGGAGGTCGCTGGTCACCTCCTCGCCCTTCCTGGCGGCGGGCCTGGGCCGGCCGCGGAGGACGACGAAGAGCGCGGCGGCCACGATGACCAGGGCGATGGCGGCCACGGCGAGCCACGTGCGGCCCCTCCGGGCGGGGGCATCGGCCGGGGTGGCGTGTGGCGCAGTCGCCCCCGGCTGTGCCTGGCCGGGGGGAGCCACAGCCGAGGGCGACTGGGCCACCTGGGCCTGGGCGGGCGGCGGGGCCGCCGGCTCGCGCGCGGCCTCTTGCTTCTCCCGGATGGCCTCGGCCACGGCCTTGCGCTGGGCGTTGGGGATGCGGCCGGCCTGGATGGCCTGGAGATCCGCCAACAGGTCGGCGGCGGTCTGGTAGCGCTCGGAGGGCTTGGGGCGGAGGAGTTTCTCGACGACGGTGGCGAGGGACCGGGCGACGTGGGGCGCGGCCTCGCGTAGCGGGCGGAAGACGCCGTTGCGGATGGCGTAGGTGACCTCGGCCGTCGTGTCGCCCTGGAACGGCGCCTTGCCGCTCAGGCAGTGGTAGAGCACGGCGCCCAGCGAGAAGAGGTCGGAGCGCGTGTCGAGCGGCACGCGCAGCTCGAAGTACTCCGGGGCCAGGTAGAGGGGGGAGCGGACGCCGACGCCGGTCCGGGTGACCGAGGGCTCGATGGGGCGCGGCTTGGCCACGCCGAGGTCGGCCAGCTTCACCGCGCCGTCGCGCGCCACGAGCAGGTTCGTGGGCGACACGGCTTCGTGGGTGAGGCCCACGTGGCGGCCCTGCTCGAGGCCCATGGCGGCCGAGAGCGCCACCGAAATGGCCTCCTGCGGCCCCAGCTTCCCCTTGCCGCGGAGCACCTCGGCCAGCGAGGCGCCCTCCACGTGCTCGCGCACCACCACCAGGTCGCCCAACCACTCCCTGGCGCCGTAGGTGCGGACGACGTTCGGGTGCTCGATGCGGCTCGCCAGCGCGGCGTCGCCGTGCACGCGGTGGATGAACTCGGGGTCGCGCAGCACGCTCTTGTCGTAGAGCTTGAGGACGAAGCGGCGCCCCGACGTGGCCTCCTGCACGACGAGGGTGGGGCCCTCGGTCGTCGTGCCGAGCTCCTGCACCAGCTCGCACTTCGCCAGGTCAGGCATGCCCCGGGGCGGGGCGGCCGGCCGTTGCTGCTCATCGCTCATCGCGGGTCCCTCGGGCACTGCCCGCATCCTAGCAAAGACCGGTGCGGAAGTCAATCGCCCCGCATGAATCGGGTGTGGCCCCCGCTTGATTTCCCGCCCGCATTCTGCTAGGATTCTGGCTCGTGTACCTGGGCGGCGTGGGGCCAATGGCAGGGGCTGTCATGCGGAGAAGTCTGCTGTTCGTTGCGGGCGCAGCGATGGCCGGCGCGCTGGCCGCCGGCGAGGCGACCGAGGCGCCGCCCCAGCACGGCGAGGACAGCCACCGCGTGGTCGAGGCCATCGTGCGGCTCAAGCTGCCCGACCGCCGCGACCGCCTCCAGGCCCTCGAGACGATCAAGCGCTTCCCCGACAAGGCCATCCCCTACCTCATCCGAGCCGCCCGGACCGACGACAGCGTGTTCCGCGCCCGCGTGGCCAACGCCCTCGGCCTCGTGGGCAAGGGCGACCGCGATGCGGCCTGGGCCCTCACCGTGCTGCTGCGCGACCCCGACACGTTTGTGCGCCGCGAGGCCGTGGCCGCGCTGATCAAGGTCGGCGACGCCGCGCTCGTGCCGCAGCTCGAGCCCCTGCTCGAGGACCGCTCCGAGGCGGTGCGGGCCGACGCCGCGCTCGCCATCGCCGAGCTTCAGCCCGAGAAGGCGGGCGAGCGGCTCAGGGCCTGGCTTGGGCACCCCGACGCGCGGGTGCGCCGCGTCGCCCTCGGCGAGCTGCTGCGCCGCAAGGAAGCCACCCTCGCCGCGGCACTGCCTGCCCTGGTGAAGGACAAGGACCCCGGCGTCCGCGGCGACGCCGCGGCCGCCCTCGCCCAGGTGGGCGGCAAGGAGGCCGTGCCCACCCTCGTCGAGATGCTCGGCGACCCCGAGCCCTACGTGCGCGCCACCGCCATCGTGGGCCTCAAGGGCCTGCGGGCGGGCACGGCGATCCCGCGGCTCATGGACCTCGTGACCGACCAGAGCGAGGAGGTGCAGGCCGAGGCGGTGTCGGCCCTCGGCGCCCTCCAGGCCAGGAATGCCATTCCCACCCTCACCGGCCTGCTCGCCGCGCCCTCGCGCCCGCTGCGCGGGCGAGCCGCCGTGGCGCTCGGGCTCTTCCGCGACCGGGCGCGGCCCGCCGTGCCCAACCTCATCCTGCTCCTCGCCGACGCCGACGAAGGGGTGCGCCAGAAGGCCGACCTCGCCCTCCGCCTCATCCTGCGCGCCAACGTCGGGTTCCAGGCCGGCGGCTCCGTCGAGCACCGCGAGCAGGCCATCGCGAAGTGGCACGACGTCTGGCGGAAGGCCCAGGCCGCCCCGCAGGGCAAGTGATCTCCCCGACGCCCGGGCCAGAACAAAGCACGGCTGGCCGAGGCCAGCCGTGCCGCGATTCATCCACGGAGCCCTTCCCTCACCACGGCATCAGTGATGCCCCCCAGGGCGCCCCCCGCCCGGGCGCCCCCCGCCCGGACGGCCCCCGGAGGAGTGATGCGAGTCACGCCCGCTGTACCCGCCCAGGTAGAAGCTGGAGCGGGGCCAGGACGAGTAGGTGTAGCTGGGGTAGGGCCGGATCCAGTAGTACGACGAGGGCCACGTGCTGCCGTAGTACGAGCCCACGTAGGGCGAGAAGGTGTAGCCGTAGCTGGAACCATAGTAGGGCACGGTCGCGTAGTAGCCGGGCGCAGAGGGCCGCGAGGCGTAATAGGCGTCGTAGGTGTAGGTGGGTCGCTCCGCCGGCTTCTGGAGGTCGGCCTCGGCGGCCTCGTGCTTCGCGCGAGCGGCCTCGACCTCGGCCTTGAGGGCCTCGTACTTCACGGCCGCCTCAGGCGTCATCCACTGGCCGTCGCGCTCCACCAGCCCCTTCGCCTGCATCTCCTGCTCGCGCGTCATCCACTTGCCGTCCACCTTGCGGTGGCCGAGGGCCTGGTGGGCGCCGTCGTGGTCCGGCTTCAGCGCCAGGGCCTTGCCGAACTCGTCGCGCGCGTAGGCCTTCAGCCCCGCGCCCCGGGCCCAGAGGCCAAGCTGGAAGTGGGCCTCGGCGTCATCTTCCTTGATGCCCGCGGCGCGCTTCAGGTACTGCTCGATCGCCGTTTCCTTCTTCTCGATCCGGTCGATCGCGCCCTTGGCCACGGTCACCGTGCCGCCGGGCACCACGATCACCGCGCCGTCGTCGGTCAGGGTCACCTGGCCCTCCAGCGCTCCGCCTTTCTTGAGGTGCACGACGTCGCCGACCGCGGGGAGGGCGAACAACGCCACTGCCAGGATCACGGCAAACCGGTTCATCACCCTCGCTCCTTTACACAAGAGCCGCCTGCTCCCTCAAGCCCCTGCATGCGAGTATAGCGCCGCCATGAGTGGGAGTCAAGCACCTGCGCGCCTGACGCGACCCCAGTTCTGCTGCTCGACCTCTCTTGAGCCACAACGGGGCGAAATGGTCCAGCCCTGGGCAACGCCCTCATCTTTGCACAGATCTCGGGCTCCGTAGCCCGCCGAGGGCGGGCGTCAGATGGTAGCCCACGGCGTAAGCCGTGGGTTCAGGCGGGCATAGGGTCCACAGCCCCGCAGGGGCGGCAGAAACCTTGGTACCGGGCGTTCTGTCGCCCCTACGGGGCTTGCCTGTGCGGTGCCTGGCGATCCCACGGCTTACGCCGTGGGCTACCATCTGACGCCCCTGGCGGGGCTGGGAGCGCGCCTGCTCAGACTGGGCTGTCACATGACGCCCTTGCAGGGCTTCCAACCGCCGAGTGGCCAAACTGGGGTCGCGTC
>DATKZY010000108.1:0-77289 GCA_035527715.1 Planctomycetota bacterium
CTCTTCCGCTGGGGTGCGTGTAATCTCCTACGGGCCAGGCGTTCGCGTTTTCAGCCTCCGAAGGAGGCGAGGGAATGAAGCCCACGGCGATGCTCGGGGAGCCGTGGGTTGACGACCTCCCGTGGCCCAGCCCCCGAAGGGGCGGCGGAGCCTCAAGCGGCTGGAGAGCTCCGCCGCCCCTTCGGGGGCTGGGTCCTCTTCTCGGACGCAAACCCACGGTTCCGCTTCGCTGCAGCGTGGGCTGTACTCCGCCACGCCCTACGGGCGTTCACGTTGCACCGTTGACCGTAGGAGATTACACGCACCCCTTCCGCTGGCCCCACTTGACTGGACCTGCATCTGGTGGTATGTTCCCAGCGCCACGCAGCACACAGGGAGACGTGTCCCAATGGCCACAGGATTGCCGACAACGACGATTCCCCCACGTTCTCCCCTGCCCTTCACGGGCGTCTCGATGCGAAAGCGGGCGGCGTTCTACAGCCAGCTCGCGCGCATGCTCCAGGCGGGAATCGGGGTCGGCCGGTGCCTCGCGACGCTGGCCGGCCAGGGGGGCTCCTACCGGCTGGCACGCGCGGCGCAGGCGATGGCGCGCCACGTGGCGGCGGGGAACCCTCTCGCCGAGGCGTTCGCCCATCACCCGAATATCTTCCTCGCCAACGAGGTGCGGGTGATCGAAGGCGCGTCCCGAGCCGGGCGCGAGCCGGATGCGATGCTGGCCATCGCGCGGCTCCTGGACCGCCTGGCCACCGCACGCACGCGCGTAGTGGCGGGGATGATCTACCCAGTTGCCTGCCTTGGCGTAGCTTTCATCGTTTTGCCCCTCGTCTTGGCCTACTTCACAGGGATGTTCGGCGGGGTTGGGCACGTGCTGCGCGTGCAGTTCTGCGTCCTCGGCATCGCCGCTGGGGTGTGGCTGGGGCTCCTCGTCGCCTTCCGCTCCATCCCAGAGGGGTCCAGGACTCGCGTGGGGGTCCATGCCTTTGCCCTCGGCCTGCCGCTGTTCGGCAAGATACTGCGGCGGCTGGCCATGGCGCGGTTCGCCGACACTTTCCACAGCCTCTATGTGGCCGGGGTGATGATGCCCGAGGCCCTGGCCCGCGCGGCGACGGCCTGCGGCAACGCATACATTGGCAGCCGCATCCTGGGCGTGGTGCCCGAGGTGACTCGGGGCGGCTCCGTGGCCGCGGCCCTCGCCCAGTCGGGCGTCATCCCAGTGATGGGCGTCAACCTCATCGAGACCGGGGAAGTGGCAGGGAAGCTCGAGGACCAGCTTCAAAGGTTCGCCGAGTACCAGAGCGAGGACCTCGAGGTCGGCATTGAGCGCATGACGAAGATCCTGCCCACGGCAGCCCTCTTCCTCATGATAATCATCCTGGCCTATGCCGTGCTGGCGGCATACGGGGCCTATATCAGCGGCGCCATGAATCTCGTGAACCAGTAGACAGAGGCGACGTGGCTCATCAAACGCTCCTCTTTCTGGTCGGCCCGACCGCGAGCGGGAAAACCGCCGTCGGCATCGAGGCCGCGCTCCACATCGGCGCCGAAATCCTCTCGCTCGACTCGATGTCGCTCTACCGTGGGATGGACATCGGCACGGCCAAGCCGTCGCACGAGGAGCGCGCGCGGGTGCCACACCACTTGCTTGACGTCGCGGACCCGCACGAGGCATTCAGCACGGGCCGCTACCTCGAGGCCGCCGAGGCGGCCATTGCCGACATCGTGGCGCGGGGCAAGCGGCCGCTCTTTGTGGGCGGCACCGCGCTCTACCTGAAGGCGCTCACCGAGGGCTTCTTCCACGGCCCGTCGGCTGACTGGGCGCTCCGCGACCGCCTGCTCGCGGAAGCCGAGCAGCGCGGCGTGCCGGCACTCCACGAGCGGCTGAGGGCGGTTGACCCCCCCGCCGCGGCCCGCATCCACCCCAACGACCTGCGGCGCATCGTGCGCGCTCTCGAAGTCCACGCGACCACCGGCCGCCCCATCTCGGAGCAGCAAACGCAGTTCGGCAGCCCATCCTCTCGCTACGACTGTGTCGTGGCCGGCATCCGCCGCGAGCGCTCGGAGCTTCACGAGCGCATCAACCGCCGGGTGGACGCCATGTTCGCGGCGGGCCTGGTGGACGAGGTGCGGCGGCTCCTCGCCGACCCGCGCGGCATCAGCCACGCGGCGAGCCAGTTCGTCGGATATCGCGAAGTCATCGCCCACCTTCGCGGCGAGCTGACCCTCGCAGAGGCCGCCGAGCGGGTGAAGGCCCGCACGCGCCAGTTCGCCAAGCGCCAGCTCACCTGGTTCCGCAGCTTCCCCCAGATTCGGTGGGTGGACGCCGGCCCGGGGAGCACGGCGGCTGGCCTCGCCGTGGGGGTCATCGCGGCGCTCGAACTCTCCTGACCCCGCCGCCTCCGGCGCGACGCAGGGCAGGTAATCACATGTCTTGATTCGGCAGTGCGTTACGTCTCTGGAAAAAACCGCCGCAAATGCCCCTGGGACGCGAGATCTCGGCCCTCAATGACCCATGGCACCTTTGGGCTCCCGGTGAATGCCATTCGGCGACGCAGGTGTAGCGTAGCTATGGACTTGTGACTTCCGGCTCTTCCGCCTTCGCCCGCGTCCCGGACGCGTCCTGGGGCCTCTGGGTGAGTTTCTGGCTATCGGGCGTTTCCCTCCATGGCCCCCCCTGTCGCGCCCGCCGCGGGCCACGGACGTGGCGCGCATCGCATTCGGTCGCTCGGATCGTTGACTCCCTGTCCGCCTGAGCCTATAATGCGCTCGGAGGTACGAGTTGATGGCGAAGGCCCGAGCCGTGTTCGTGTGCCAGCAGTGCGGTGCGCAACAGCCGAAGTGGCTGGGCCGCTGCCCCGACTGCGGGGAGTGGGATTCGCTGGTCGAGGAGACCTTCACCCCTCTGGCGAAGCGGGCGGGTGCATCGCCCGGCGCCCAGGCGCCGCAGGTGCTGGCCAACGTGAAGCCGCCCGAACAGCCGCGGCTCCAGACGGGCATCGGGGAGCTGGACCGGGTGCTCGGCGGCGGGATCGTGGCCGGCTCCGCTGTACTCTTCGGCGGCGACCCGGGCATCGGCAAGTCCACGCTCCTGCTCCAGGCCTGCCATGGGCTGAGCCTCCAGGGGCTCAAGACGCTATACGTCACGGGCGAGGAGTCGCTCACCCAGCTTCGGCTGCGTGCCGAGCGATTGGGCATCCAGGCGAATGGCCTGCTCGCCCTGGCGGAGACGGATGCCGAGGCCATCGTGGCCCAACTCCAGGCCACGCGTCCCGACTTCGCCGTGGTGGACTCGATCCAGATGGTCTACAAGCCGGCAATCTCGTCGGCGCCCGGCAGCGTGTCGCAGGTGCGGGAGTGCGCGGCGGACCTGGTGCGGCTGGCGAAGGTGGCGGAAATCCCCATCGCTCTCATCGGCCACGTGACGAAGGAGGGCGCCATCGCCGGCCCACGCGTGCTCGAGCACATGGTGGACACGGTGCTGTACTTCGAGGGCGATCGCTTTCAGACCTATCGCCTGCTGCGCGCGGTGAAGAACCGCTTCGGGCCGACCGACGAGATCGGGGTGTTCGAGATGCGAAGCACGGGCCTGGCCGAGGTGGCCGACCTGGCCGACGTGTTCGTGTCGCGCCAGCGGCGCCCGACGCCGGGCTCGGTGGTCGTGCCCGTCATCGAGGGCACGCGCGCGCTGCTCGTCGAGGTGCAGGCCCTGGTGTCGAGGGCCAACTTCGGCACGCCCGAGCGCAAGGTGAGCGGCCTCGACCGCAACCGCGTGGCCATGCTGCTCGCCGTGCTGGAGAAGCGGGCCGACCTGGTGCTGGCCGACCACGATGTGTTCGTGAACGTGGTGGGCGGGGTGAAGGTGGTGGAGCCGGCGGCGGACCTGGCGGCGGCGATCGCTATCGCGTCCAGCTTCACCGATCGCCCCGTGCGGCCCGATCTGGCCGCGCTGGGCGAGGTGGGGCTCGCCGGCGAGGTGCGCGGCATCTCGCAGATAGACGCGCGGCTGCGCGAGGCCGCCCGACTCGGCTGGAATGCGGCAATCGCGCCCCGCGACAGCGCCCGCGCGCTCCAGGGGCGCTACGGCCAACTCGATGTGCGTCTGGTATCCACCCTTGCCGAGGCCCTGGAGGCCGCGGCATCGTAGGGCCTGGCCGCGATGGCCAGAGGCCCAAGGAGACTATCCGATGAACAGGCTCGAGTGGCGTCCTCGGCGTCCGCGGTGGCTGGCCACGGCGGCGATGCTCGCGAGCATCGCCCTGCTCCTGCTGCTCCCCTGCGGGTGCGAGGAGCTCTTCGGCGGTCCGACCCGCCCGAAGGGCTTCGTGAACGTGGGCAGCAGTTCCGTCCTGATCCTGCCCTTCGCCACACCCAGCCGCAAGCCCTTCGAGTCGGAGCTGGGCAGGTCCTTCTCGGAGGCCATCGCCGAGCTGGTGCGCCAGGGGTGCCGCGCGGCGAAGGTGTTGAGTGCCGATCACCTGCCGGGCACGATCAACGGCGTGGACATCGCCCAGTTGCCCGCCGTTGCGGTGGGGCAGGCCGTTGGAGCGCGGTACGTGGCCTTCGGGGAGATCCACGAGTTGCGGTCGAAGGACCCCGGTTCCTACAAGGTCCTCCACGGCACGATGGTGATCTCCGCCCGCGTCTTCGACACGAAAGAGGCGGAGCTGGTCTGGCGGCTCGATCGCCGCACGTACCATTACCCGCGCCTGGCGCTCGGCGAGGTGATCCCCTCCGAAATCCAGGACGAGGAGGAAGTGATCAGGCGGGTGATGACCGAGGCAGCGTGGGCCGTCGCCGCCGTGTTCCGGGGCTCGAGGACCAGCGAGGAGATCCGCCTCGGCAATTGAGCCCGCGGCTCGGGCTGCTCCCCGATCGTCCTCGCCCGTGCGCTGCCGCGTCAGGGCATGGTGAACTCGTGGCCCTTCGGCCTCACGCTGAGCACGGGGCACGGGGCTTTGCGCACCACCTTCTCCGCCACGCTGCCGAACAAGGCGTGCTTCAGACCCGTCCGCCCGTGCGTCGCGATCACGATCAGGTCAATCCCCTGCTCCCTGGCGTAGCGGACGATTTCGACAAAGGCGGCGCCGCGGCGAACCGCGCACGTGACGCGCAGCTCCTGTCGAGTCTCGGCGGGCACGACCTTCTCGAGCTGCTCCGCAGCGCCCCTCTCCAGTTCCGCCAGCAGGGCCAGGTCGAAGCCAGGGCCGGCCATGTCGAACGACGCCGTCAGCTCGGGGGTCGGCACAACGTGGAGGACGTGCAGCTCGGCCCCGTGGTCCCGGGCCATGCCGACGGCGCAGGGGAGCGCCTGCGCGGCGTACGGCGAGAAGTCGGTGGTCAGCAGCACCTTTCGCACGGCGAATCCGCGGCGAATCTGGCGCAGCAGCGTGTCGCGGCGAATCTCCATGTGCTCGCGGCTCTTCGCCTCGACCACCAGCCGCAGCAGCGGCTCCGTGTTCGACGGGCGGACGTTGAACCACCAGTCCTCGAACTCCACGCTCAAGCCGTCCAGGCGCAGCGCCCTGCCGCCTGCGTAGGCGCGCGCGAGTTCCTCGATCTTGGCCTCCTTGTCGGCGACCTCCGAGTTGATCTCGCCGCTGGCGTGGTAGCGCTGGATGGGGCGAATCAGCTCGCTCAACGGCTTGCCCTCGCGGCAGACCAGCGAGAGCACCTTGAGGAGGGCGAAGGCGCCGCTGTCGCAGTAGAAGTTGTCGCGAAAGTAGTAGTGCCCGCTCAACTCGCCGCCGAACGCCGCGTCCTTGTCGCGCATCAGGCGCTTGATGAAGGAGTGGCCGACGCGCGTCACGACGGGCACGCCGCCGCAGGCCTCGATCTCCTCGCGGACCGCCCAGCTCGACCGCAGGTCGTACAGGATCGCCGAGCCGGGGCTCTCCTGGAGCGCCTGGCGCGCGATCAGGGCCGTCATCAGGTCGCAGGGGATGGCCTGGCCCCGCTCGTCCACGAACACCACGCGGTCGGCATCGCCGTCGAAGGCGACGCCAAGCTGGGCCTTCGTCTCGACGACCTTCCTCCGAAGCTCCGCGGTGTTCTCGGCCTTGAGCGGGTTCCCCTCGTGGTTCGGGAAGGTGCCGTCCACCTCGAAGAACAGCGGGACGACCTCGACGCCGGGGATGCGCTCGAAGAGCGGTGGCATGAGGTAGCCGGCCATGCCGTTGCCGGCGTCAATGGCCAGCTTCAGCCCCTCCACCCCCTTCGCCGCCGCGAGCACGTGCTCCAGGTAGTCGGGCAACACGTCGCGGCGGGTCACGCTCCCCGGCTTCTCGGCGGGGGGCAGCGTGCCCTGGGTGACCATGCGCTCGATCTCGCCAATCCCGGAGTCGTAGCCGACCGGCTCGGGCCCCCTGGCGGTGAGCTTGAAGCCGTTGTATTGCCGGGGGTTGTGCGAGGCGGTGACCATGATGCCGCCGTCGTAGCCATACTTCGCCACGGCGAAGGGGATCATCGGCGCGGTCACCATCCCGACGTCCACCACGTCCTTCCCGCTGCGGGTGAGGCCGCGGATGAGGGCCTCGGCGATTGCGGGGCCGGAGACCCGCATGTCGCGTCCGACCACGACCGTGCGCCCCTCGAAGAAGCGCCCCGCCGCCGCGCCGATCTTCTCGGCCAGCGCCTCGTCCAGCTCCTCGGGAACCACGCCGCGAATGTCGTAGGCCTTGAAGATGCCCATGCACCTCACCCCCTAGCGGGCGCCGCCCCCTGGCAACCCTATGTGACTCCGGGCTCATGACGCGTGACCCGTGACGCGTGACAAGAGAGCAAGACGGCCGACGGATCCTGGTCACGCGTCACGCGTCACGCATCATCCACGACTCTCGGTATCCTGCCATCGCCGCGTCTCGGCCGCGCCCAGGCGGCTAGATCAAGCCCATCTCGATCATCTTCTCGGCGATCTGGACGGCGTTGAGGGCGGCGCCTTTGCGGATGTTGTCGCTCACGCACCACAGGTCAATGCAGTTCGGCGCCCCCACGTCGTCGCGGATGCGGCCGACGTAGACGGGGTCGGTGCCCGAGGCCATCAGCGGCATGGGATAGGCGGCCTTGGCAGGGTCGTCTATCACGACGACGCCAGGGGCGCCCTGAAGGATCTCGCGGGCCTGGGCCGCGGTCATCTTCTTCTCGAACTGGACGTTCACCGCCTCGGAATGTGCGTTGAAGACGGGCACGCGGACGCAGGTGGCGGAGACCTGGATTTCGGGGTCGCCGAGGATCTTGCGGGTCTCGCGCCGCATCTTCACCTCTTCGCTGTAGTAGCCGGGCATCTCCTCGGCCGGCCGCCCGATGTGCGGGAACAGGTTGAGGGCGATGCGGTGCGGGTAGACTTCGACCCTGGGCTCCTGCCCCTTCTCGATGGCCGAGATCTGGGCCTGAAGCTCGTCAATCGCGCTCCGCCCGGTGCCCGAGACGGCCTGGTAGCTCGACACCACGATGCGGCGGATCCGCGCCACGCGGTGCAGCGGGGCGAGGGCGACCACCATCTGGATGGTCGAGCAGTTCGGGTTGGCGACGAAGCCCTGGTGCCGCCTCAACGCCTCGGCGTTGCACTCGGGCACCACGAGCGCCACGCGGGGGTCCATGCGGAAGTCGTCGCCGTTGTCAATCACCACGGCGCCCTTGGCCACGGCCTGCCAGCCGAAGAGCTGCGAGGCGCCCTTCGCCCCCTCGGTGCCCGCGAAGATCGCGATGTCCACGCCGTTGAACGCCTCAGGCGTCGTCTCTTCCACTTGATACGTCTTGCCGGCAATCTCCTCGGCGCGGGCCGAGCGCGCGAACACGCGGATGCTCTTCGCGGGGAACTGCCGCTGGTCGAGCACCTTGAGCATCTCGGTGCCCACGGCGCCGATGCCGACAACCGCGACGCTGTACTGCTTCGCCATCCAAAGGGCTCCTTCGAGGGTCCTTCGTGTGCCCAAAGCCATATGATAGCGCAGCGCGCCCGGCCTGTCAAAGCCGAGAAAAGTGAGCCGATCGCCGGAATTTGCTATTGACGTCCCACGTTCCTGGCTGTTAGAATCTGAGCACTTCCCCAGGTAGTGCCCGCGGTATCCCCCCGTAGTATCGCCCACCTCACCCCTCTGCCCGCCGAAAGGGAGGTCGCAGATGCGCGCCATCCTCGCCAAGCGTTGGGTCTGGATCACGGCCCTGTTCGCCACAATCAACATCGTGGGGCTGGTCGTGATCGCCTCGCAGCTCCGCCATCGGACGGCGGCCCTGCGCATCGAGGCGTTCAGGCCGGAAGGAGAGACCGACCCCGCCGCCGAGGTAACCATCCGCTTCAACCAGCTCATGGTCGCCTCGGAGGAAGTGGGCAAGGAGGCCGAAGGCGGCCTGGTGCTCTTCTCGCCCGCCGTCGAGGGGCGCCTGACGTGGGCCGACCGCATGACCCTGAGCTTCCGACCCGCCGCCAAGCTGCCCATGGCCACGCCGTTCGCCGCGACCCTGTCCCGCAAGTGCACGAGCCTTCTCGGCCATTCGCTGCTGGCCGACGCGACGTTCCCCTTCCACACTCCCGCGCTGAAGGTGGAAGCCGTGCGCCAGACGGCGCTGAGCCGCTACAGCGAAGTGCGCCTGGCATTGGAGTTCAACGCCAAAGTGACCCCCGACGAGGCGCGGCAGCACATCGTCCTGAGCAGTGCGAGCGGCAGGAGCGTCCCCTACTCGCTCGGCAGCCACACGCCCAGCCGCACGGTGATGCTCACGACCCGACCCTTCCCCGAGGAGACCCTGCGGGTCACGGTGAAGAAGGGCTTGCGAGGCCCCGCCGGGCCGCTCGGCCTGGAGGCCCCGTGGACCTGTCAACTGCCCATCGAGATGGGGCTGAAGATCCACGGCCTCGCCGCCGTGGCGCGGACGCCTGACGACGTGCGCGTCACGGTGTCGTGCAATCAGCCCCTCGACCTCGACGCGGCCCCGCGACACATCCAGGTGGAGCCCCAGGTCGCGCTCAAGGTGCTCCCCAACTACGATGGCTTCCAATTGCTCGGGGCATTCGTGCCCACCCGCCGGTACAAGCTCACGTTCCAGAAGGGCCTGGCGGCCAGGAACGGCGCGGCCCTCGGCAAGGACGTGGTGCGCTCGATCGTGATCCCCGAGGTCCAGGCCTCGATGCACTTCCGCACCCAGGGCATCTACCTGGGCGCCCAGAGCAGCATGGTCCTGCCGCTCGAGTGCGTAAACGTCCGCCGCGTGGACCTCTCGATCACCCAGGTCTACCCCAACAACGTCGTCCACTACCTGCGCGACTCCGACCGTCGCTCGGTTGGCGAACTTTGCCGCCACGTCCACGAGGAGAAGCTCACCCTGCCCCAGCGGCCCAACGAGCGGCAGGTGCGGGAGCTCGACCTCCGCAAGCTCCTGGGCGCCGACGCCCGCGGAGCCTACATCGTGACGGCCTTCACCCCCGACGTCCGCTGGGGCGACCGCGAGGAGCAGCTCATCCTCGTCTCCGACCTCGGCCTCTCCGTGAAGCGCTCGGACACGGACCTGCTGGTGTGGGTGAACACCCTCTCGACCGTGCAGCCGGTGGAGGGGGCGAGCGTGGCCGTGTTCTCCAGGGCCAGCCAGCAACTGCTGAGCGGCACGACCGATGCGGGCGGCATCGCCCATTTCAAGGGCGTGGACTGGTCGAGCGGGCGCCAGCCCTTCGTCGTCGCCGCCACCAAGGGCAACGACACCGGGGTGCTCGAGCTCGACGCCGGGCAGCTCGACGACTCGGAGCTCGACGCGGGCGGCCGCCCGTACCTCGCCGCGGGCTACGAGGCATTCGTCTACTCCGACCGCGGCATCTACCGCCCAGGAAGCGAGGTCCGGCTCCACGCCCTGGTGCGCGGCAAGGACCTCGCCGTGCCGAAGCCGTTCCCCGTCCAGTTCCGCATCCAGCGGCCCGATGGGCGGCTGTTCAAGACGCTCGCCGCCAAGCTCAGCCAGTGGGGCAGCGCGGGCACGACCGTCGAGGTCCCGTCGCACGCCCTCACGGGCCGCTACACCGTCGAGGTCCGCCTCCCGGGCGACAAGGCGGCGATCGGCTCGCACACCTTCCAGGTCGAGGAGTTCATGCCCGACCGCATGAAGGTGACGCTGACGGCCAAGGAGCAGCGATGGAAGGCGGGCGACGAGGTGGCGGTCGCCGTGAAGGCCACCCACCTCTTCGGCTCGCCTGCGGCGGACCGCCAGGTGGAGGCCCGGTGCGAATTCATCGCCAGCACCTTCACCCATCCGCAGCTCCCGGACTTCCATTTCGCCGATAGCGCAAGGAAGCTCGTCGCCGCCCCGACGAAGCTGGCCGAGGAGACGCTCGACAAGAATGGCGAGTGCGTCCTCACCGTCAGGGTGCCAAAGGGACTGCTGCCGCCGTCGGCGGTCACGGCCGTCGTCACCGCCAGCGTCAAAGAGCTGGGCGGGCGCGCGGTGAGCGCGTCGCTGGCCTTCGACGTGGATTGCTATCCCCACTACATCGGCCTCGCGCGGGCGAGCAAGGAATATGCCCGCGCCGGCGTGCCCGAGAAGCTCCTCGTCGCCGCCGTGAAACCCGACGGCGCCGCCGTTGGGCGGCTGGCCCTCGAGGGAACCGTCTGCCGCGTCATCTGGAACACCGTGCTGAGGCTCCAGGATAGCTCCTACCGCTTCGTCTCGGAACGGGAGGAGAAAACGGTCGAGCAACTCTCCTGCACCATCGCCGATGGGCGCGGCGAGGTGGACTTCGCCCCCAAGGATATAGGCGAGTACATCGTCCGGCTCCAGGACAAGGCGAGCGGGGCGTCGGCGGACCTGCGGTTCTACTGCTCGGGCGAGGGCGACGCGCCCTGGACGCTCGAGAAGCCTGCCCGCGTGGAGCTTGTGGCCGACAAGGCGGCCTATGCCCCTGGCGACACGGCCCGGATCCTCATCAAGGCGCCCTTCCCCGGCAAGGCCCTCCTCACCGTGGAAACCGACCGCATCCACCTGGCGCAAGCCCTGACCCTGGAGGGGAACACGGCGGAGTTCCGCTTCCCCGTCACGGCGGCCCTCGCGCCCAACGCCTACTGCTCGGCCACCGTCATCCGCACGACGGCCCCCGGCAGCCGGTGGGCCGTGCAGCGCGCCTACGGGGCCGTGCCCATCCTGCTCGACTGCAAGCCCCGACAGCTCAAGGTCGAGGTGGTCGCCCCCGAGGAGACCCGCCCCGGCAAGCCCCTGCGCGTGGCCCTGCGGGTGCGCGACGCCGCCGGCGCGGGGCAGAAGGCCGAGGTCACCCTTGCTGCCGTGGACGAAGGCATCTGCCAGCTCACCCGCTTCAGGACGCCCGACCCGTGGGGCTTCTTCTTCGCGAAGCGCAGCCTCGGGGTCGCCGCGTCCGACATCTACGCCCGGCTGATGCCGGAGCCCGAGAGGAAGAAGGCGGGCACCGACAGCGCGCCCGGCGGCGACGGCGGCGAGGAGGACTTCGACCCGAGGCTGCTGAACCCCGTGGGCGTGCAGCGAGTCAAGCAGGTCGCGCTCTGGAAAGCCGGCATCGAGACCGACGCCGATGGCGCGGCAGAGGTCGTGCTGGACGTGCCGGCCTTCACCGGCCAGCTGCGCATCATGGCCGTCGCCGCGTCGGCGAGCGACTTCGGGGCCTGCGAGCGGCCGGCCCACGTCAAGCAGCCCCTGATGGTCCAGACCTCGTTCCCACGGTTCCTGGCGCCCGGCGACCAATTCACGGTGCCCGTCACCGTCTTCAACAACACGGGCAAGGGGGGCACCGTCCAGTTGGCCGCCGAGGGCACAGGGGGAATGGTCATCCTCTCCGACGCGCCGAGCGCCGTCGAGGTCGAGCACGGACGCGAGAAGACCGTGTCGTTCACCGTCCAGGCGCCGCTGGTCCCCGGCCCCGCCGCGATCACGGTGCGTGCCCGCCTCGGCGGCGAGACGGCCGAGGAGAAGGTGGACATCCCGGTGCGGCCGCCGGCCACCCTCCAGTTCGCCTCGGGCAGCGGCACCGTCAAGGCGGGGCAGACCGCCCGGTTCACCGTGCCCGGCGACTGGCTGAAGGGCACCGACCGCTACTGGCTCTCGTTCTCGCCGCTACCGACCCTCAAGCTCGGCTCCAGCCTCCGCTACCTGCTGCGCTATCCCTACGGCTGCATCGAGCAAACCACGTCCACCGTCTTCCCCCTCCTCTACCTGGGCGACGTGGCGAAAGTCGTCGAGCCCGACCTCGACGGCAAGGAGATCGAGTCCCTGGTGCAGGCGGGGATTGACCGCGTGTTCTCGATGCAGACCTACAGCGGCGGCTTCGGGTTCTGGCCAGGCTACGGCGAGGTGTATCCCTGGGGCAGCATCTATGCCACCCACTTCCTCGTCGAGGCTGCGAAGGCCGGCTACGACATCCCGAAGGACAACCTCGACTCCGCACTCGGATACCTGGACGGGCTGCTGACCGAGGACGACGCGGCCGAGGCCCCGCCGCCCGCGAAAGCCTACGCCTGCCTCGTGCTGGCCGCGGCGGGAAAGCCCAACCGCTCGTGGACCCTCCGGCTGGCCGAGCGCAGCGACGAGTTGCCCGCCTACTCGCGCTTCCACGCCGCGGCGGCCCTCGCCGCCATAAAGGAGGACAAGCTGGCCGGCCAGCTCCTGGCGGCGGCCACGCTGCCGCCCGTGGCAAAGGCCCGCGACACAGGCGACCTCCTCCACTCCTCCGCACGCGAAGCCGCTATTCTCCTCTCCGTCTACCTCGACCTCCAGCCGGACCACCCGAGCGTCCCGCTGCTCGTCCAGCGCCTCGCGGACGCCATGAGGGACGGCCGGTGGGCAACGACGCAGGAGAACGCCTTCGCCCTCATGGCCCTGGGCAAGTACGCCCGACGCCTGGCGGCTGAGAAGAGCGACTTCAAGGCCGAGGTCACGGCGGGCGGCGAGCGGCTGGCCAGCCTCACCAGCGGCGACAGCGTGCTCCTCAAGCCCAAGGACCTCGGGGGCAGAGAGGTCCAAGTCGCCACCCAGGGCGCCGGCACCCTCTACTACTACTGGGGCGCCGAGGGCATCCCAACGAAGGAGACGGCCGTCGAGCGCGACACGAGCCTCAAGGTCCGCCGGCGGTTCCTGTCCCGCGACGGCGGCGAACTCGACCTCAAGAGCGTGAAGCAGGGCGAGATCGTCATCGTCGAGTTGACCCTCGACAACGGCGTGCCCGTGAAGAACCTGGTCGTCAACGACCTGTTGCCCGCCGGCTTCGAGATCGAGAACCCCCGGCTGGCGACCAGCGAGCAGGTGGATGTGGCCGCGGTGCAGCACGCGCGGGAGGTTACCCCCGCGATGATGCGCCACGCGCCCGGCACGGAGGAAGACGACGCGCCGCCTCCACCCGCCAACGGCGCTGCGAAGCCCCGCCCACGCCCTCTGAACCCGGATCGCGTGGAGATGCGGGACGACCGCCTGATCCTCTTCGCCGATCTCGACTCCTCGGGCCTCTGGCGCCACTGCTACGTCGTCCGCGCCGTCACCTGCGGGCGCTTCCGGCTGCCCGCCCTCGACGCCTTCTGCATGTACAACCCCGAGATCTGTAGCGTCCACGGAGCAGGCACCGTTGAAATCACAGGCCGGTAGACATCGCTGGCGGCGGAAGCTGTGTGCCATCGCCTTCGCCGCTCTCCTGCTGCCGAAGCTGGGCTACGGGCTGCTGTCGCTCCTTTTCCCCTTCCCTGAGGCGTACATCGAGCGCATGGCGAATCCCGTGGCGGCGCCGCGCGTGCTCGACCGCGCGGGGAACGCGCTGGGCGCATTCGTTGCCGACGACGACACCTGGTCGTTCCCCCTGGGCGCCGGCGAGGGCAGTGCCCGCCTTCGGCAGGCGATCGTTGCGGTGGAGGACAAGCGCTTCTACTCGCACGGCGGGGTGGACGGCCTGGCGCTCGGCCGCGCCGCGTGGTCGAACCTGTCGAGCGGGCGGATCGTCTCGGGGGCCTCCACGCTCACGATGCAGACGGTGCGGCTCCTCGAGCCGCGGCGCAGAACGCTCTGGGCCAAACTCGTCGAGGCCTTCCGCGCCTGGCAGCTCGAAGGGCTCCGCTCCAAGGACGAGATCCTGGCGGCGTACCTCAACCTGGCGCCCTTCGGCGGCAACCTCACGGGGGCCGAGGCGGCGTCGCTGGCCTACTTCAGGAAGCGGGCGAGCGACCTCACGCTGGCCGAGGCCGCTCTCCTGGCGGGGCTGCCCCAGGCCCCCTCGCGGCTGCGCCCCGACCGCTTTCCCGAGCGGGCCAGGGCCCGCCGCAACCACGTCCTGGGCCAGATGCTCGCTTGCGGCTTCGTCACGCCCGGGGAATTCGACGCCGCCGCGCGCGAGCCGGTGAGCGTGCGACGCCGCCCCTTCCCCGCGCGGGCCCGCCACTTCACCCAACTCGTCCGGCAGAGGTATCCCGGGCGGCCCGCCCTCAGGACCACCCTCGACCCGCGCGTGCAGCACCTGGCCGAGACGGCGCTCCAGGATGGCGTAGGTGCGCTGCGCCCCGCAGGCGTCTCCAACGGCGCCATCGTCGTCATCGAGAATGACGCGGCCGCCGTGCGGGCACTCGTCGGCTCGTGCGACTTCTTCGCGGAGGACGACGGGCAGGTGAACGGCGCGACCGCGCCGCGGTCCCCGGGGTCGGCCCTCAAGCCCTTCACCTACGCCCTGGCGTTCGAGCGCGGCCTGTGCACGCCCGAGACGATTCTGGCGGACGTGCCGGCGAGCTACTCGGGCTACGAGCCCGAGAACTACGACCGCGACTACCGCGGCCCCGTCGCCGCTCGCGACGCCCTGGCCTCGTCGCTCAACCTCCCTGCCGTGCGCCTCCTCCGCCAGGTCGGCCACGAGGCCCTCCACGCCTTCCTCAAGCAACTGGGCCTCTCGACACTCACGCGCGAGGCCGACCACTACGGCCTCGCCCTCACCCTCGGCGCGGTCGAGGTCACGCTCCTCGAGCTCACCAATGCCTACGCCACGCTGGCCCGCCTGGGCGTGCATCGCCCGATTCGGCTCCTCGAAACCGAGGCCGTCCCCGACGGGCAGCGCGTCCTCTCGGCAGGCGCCGCCTACCTGGTCGCCGACGTGCTATCCGACACGGCCCGCCTCGGGGGCAGGCCCCTGTGGAAGTCGCCGCGCGCACAGGCGCGCATGGCCTGGAAGACGGGCACCTCGCACGGCCATCGCGATGCCTGGACGGTTGCCTACACGCCGCGCCACACCGTGGGCGTGTGGCTCGGCAACTTCTCGGGGCGGCCGTGCCGCGAGCTGATCGGCCTCCACGCCGCCGCTCCCATCGCCGCACGCATCCTTGACCAGCTCGAGGCCGACGGTCCCTCGGCATGGTTCGCCATGCCCGACTCCGTGGAGCTTCGCCCCTTGTGCGCCACAAGCGGCATGGTTCCGGGGCCGCACTGCGGAGCGACCACGCCCGGCCTGGCGCTCCGCGCGGCGGGCGAGCGGACCTGCACCGTCCACGTGGCCGTGAAGGTGGACAGGACGACCGGCGAGCGCCTCTGCCCCCGCTGCGTCGCGGGCCGCGAGTACGTGGTGCGGGTGGTGGAGTCCTGGCCCGCCGAGCTGGCGGCGTGGCTGCGCCGCCACGGGCGCCACGACGCTCTCCCGCCCCCCCACAACCCGCTGTGCGCGACGGCCGATGCAGCCGATGCCCCGCCGCGCATCCTCTCGCCCGCCTCGGGCCAGTCCTACATCCTCCTGCCCGACGCCGCCCACCAGCGCCTGTCGCTCCAGGCCACGAGCCGCGCCGGCGTGCTCTACTGGTTCGTGAACGGGACTCTGCTCACCACCAGCGCCCCTCTGGAGCCGGCCTTCTGGGCGCTCGAGCCAGGGACCCACACCGTCCTCTGCGCCGACGAGGCGGGCCGCAGCGCCTCGGTCACCATCTGCGTGAGATGAGAGCGAGCGGGATGAATGGATGACTGGATGACTGGATGATTGTCGGAGAAAGAGCAATTACAGATCTCCTCTGCTCATTCATCCATTCTTCCACCCATCCACTCATCCAACTCCCCTGAAGACTGCTGTGCCGATGCGGACGAGGGTGGCGCCCTCCTCGATGGCGACCTCGAAGTCCTGGCTCATGCCCATCGAGAGGTCGGGCAACGGGAGGCCCGCCTGAGAACGAGCCCGTTCGGCCAGCTCGCACAGGGCGGCGAACACGGGGCGGGCGCGCTCGGGGTCATCGTCCAGCGGTGCCATCGTCATCAGCCCCTCGACTCGCACGTGGGCGAGCGGCTGCACGGCGTCGAGCAGAGCAGGCAGGTCGGCGGGTGGCACGCCGCCCTTCGATGCCTCGCCGCTGACGTTGCACTCGATGAGAATGGGCACGCAGAGCTCCGGTGGCACAGGCCTCCGGCCTGTGTGGGTCACAGGCGGGACGCCTGTGCCACCAGCCGCCCGCCGGTCGAGCTCTTCGGCGAGTCGCAAGCTGTCCACCGACTGCACGGCGTCGAACAGCCGCAGAGCGTGTCGGGCCTTGTTGCTCTGGAGATGCCCGATCATGTGCCAGCGGAGGCCGAGCCGTCCGCCGAGGGCATCCTGCTTCTCGCGCGCGCTCTGCACGCGGTTCTCGCCGATGTCGGTCACGCCCAGCTCGGGCAGGGCGCGGATGGCCTCGGCGCCAACGGACTTCGTGACGGCTACGAGCACCACGTCGGAGGGCCGCCGCCCGACGCGTCGGCAGGCATTGGCGATGCGCTCGCGGACGTGTTGGAGGTTCCTCCTCAGCGTGTCACGCACGGCTGGGCATCCTGTGGTGGCACCAGGCATCTTGCCTGTGCTGATCACAGGCGGGACGCCTGTGCCACCGACGCCTGTGCCACCCGCGGGCCGGCGGGGGTGGGGTCAAGGCTTGCGCAGGCAAAAGATCGTCACGTCGTCCTTCTGCGGGGCCTGGCCGAGGAACTGACTGACGTCCTCGAAGATGGCCGTGGCGAGTGCCTGGCTCGACAGGGCGCCGTAGGGCCGCTCGATCGTGGCGCCGAGGCGGGCGATGCCGTACCGCTCGCCGGTGCTGCCCTCCGCCTCGGTGACCCCGCCGGCGTAGAGCACCAGCGCGTCGCCGGGACGGAAGCGGATGGCCACGTCCTCGATGGTCTCGTCGAACCCCGCGCCCTCCTGGATGCCGAGGGCAAGCCCTGTGCTGCTGAGCTCGCGGACCGGTGGCTCGTCCTGCCGGTTGAAAAGGATGGGCATCGTGTGCCCCGCGCGAGCGTAGGTGAAGGAGCCCGCGTGCGCGTCGAGCACGCCGTACAGGGCTGTGATGAAGGCGCGGGCGTTGTGGTGCGCCACGATGTCCTGGTTGGTCCGCCGCAGGACCTCGGCCGGCGACTGGTGGTGCTGGGAGTGATAGCGGAGCGACTTGCGGAACGCTGTGATGCTGCGCACCGCTTCCTCGCCCCGCGCTGGCAGGCCGCAGACCACCACCGCCAGGTTCTCCGGAGACACGTAGAAGTAGTCGTAGAAGGTCCCGCCGACGTCTGCGGCCGGGTGATGGAAGCAGTGGATGTCGTACCCATCAAGGATTGGGGGCTGGCCCGGGAGCACCTCCCGGAAAGCCTCCCGAGCCTCTTCCCGCGCCTTGTCGTCGGGCGGCGCAGGGGCTGCCGGGGGCGCCGTCGGGGCCGGAGTCGCATCAGGTGTGACCGGTGGAAGGTTGTAGACGGACGTGGAGCGCAAGATGAGCAAACCGGCGTCCGACTCGGGCTCCGGCTCGGGCGACGGGGTGGTCTGCGCCACCGGCTCTACGCTGGGTGCCGCGCCTGGGGCGCCGGCCGCCCGCGGCCGGCAACGCTCCATCAGGTGGCGCGCGATGCGCACGGGGGCAAGGGCAACCCGTTCGGCATCGGACGACAGGTCCACCTCGGGCACCACCTGCCGGCATCGCGGGCAAAGCCACTTGCCGTCCCTCGTCATCTGGCGCCAGCCTGGCTCCTGTTCCATCTTGCAGCGCACGCCGACCGTGACCTCCCGGTACCGGTCGGCGTCCTCGACAACCAAGTGGAGTGCCTCGGCGGAGTATGGCTTCCTGCCGTTCCGATTGCCCGGGCACTTCTCCAGGTGGGCGTGTACCCGCTCCAAGGGCGGAGAGGGCTCCTTGCTGTCGGCCCGCCACGGCACGTCGGTGGCCTGTGCGCAGTAGGGGCAGTACCAGTGGCCCAACTTGTCGGCCATCCGCCAGCCGCGCTGGGTGCGCAGCAGCTCCTCCCGCTCGATGCGGCGGGCCTTCGCCACGAGGAGCTTGTGGCTGAAACGCGTGCCCGACTCTTCCGACCAGTGCGGACAGTCATTCAGGAGATGCCGCAGCATCTCGCGCGGCGCCTTGTGCTCGTCGTAACCGCAGAAGCCGACCTCCCCGCAGTACGGGCACAGCCAGTCGCGTCCTCGGGCCACGACCCGCCATCCGGGGTCGCGCTCGACGCGCTTGCGGATCGCCTCGAGCATGGCGTAGACTTGGGCGTCTACGTAGGTTCCTCTACCCGTCTTTGCCATCCGCCGTCGCCCCAGCTCCTTTCCCGCCGGACGAGTAGTATATCACGCGGTTCCCTGGCGAGTCAACGACCTCCGAGGGCCGAATCCGAAAACGCGCGCCTCGGGCCGCTTGCGTGCCCCTCCCTGGCGGCTAGGCGGGCACCCCGACCACGGAGAGATAGAGCGCCGTCTCCCCGACGCCATCCACGCCCAGCACCGCGTTCACCTCGTCGTCGAGGAACGCCCCGATGGCGCAGCACCCCAGGCCGAGGGCCGTCGCGGCGAGGTGCAGGTTCTCCCCGATGTGCCCCGCGTCCAGATACATGTAGCGGTAGGCCCGCTCGTGGTAGCGCGGCTTCGAGCGGGCGGGCACTGCTGTCCAGGCGAACACGACGGCGGCGGCGGCCGCCATCTCCTGGTCGAGGCACGCGGCCGCAATGGCATTGGAGAGGTCCCCGCGCCGCAGCCGCTCCAGGCAGGCCCCCTCGACGTCGTAGCGGCACAGCCCCGCCTCCAGCCCGTCCACGCGGTTCACCACAACGTAGGTCTCGACGGGATAGCACGCGCCCGCCGAGGGCGCGGCGCGGAACGCGTGGCCGTGCTGGCTGGCCGTGATGCCCTGGGTGGCCCAGAGCAGTTGCGAGAGCTGCTCGCGCGTCAGCGGCGAGCGCCGGAAGTCGCGGACCGAGCGCCGGGCCTGGATGACGCCCCACAGTCCCTCGCCGCCCTCGCTCTGGGGCCCGGGCAGGCTCTCGCTCCCCTCGGCCGCCATGGCCTTCCCCGGCTCTGGCGGCTTTCCCCGGCCTCGGTGGTACTTCGTCGCCCGCTGATACGCGTCGCCGATCGGCAACTGTTGCCCGCCCGATACCCCCATGTACTCTCCTCCTGTTCTCCAGTCGTTGACTTCCGCCCCGCCGGGGATTATACTCAATAGTGGTCCGCTGCTGCAACAGCTCGCGTCTCCCCGTCCTGCGAGCCGGCGTGTCTCCCCGCAGATCACCTGTGAGCACCCGCATGCACAGACGTTCCTGGATTCTACATTTCCTGCTGCCCGTGCTCGCCGCTGGCCGCGCCGTGCCGGCCGAGGCCCCCGCGCGCATCGCCCGCACCCTCGCCGCCCTCGACGACCTCGAACGCGCCTGCCAACAGGCCGAGAAGGCGGGGATGCAGGGGATCTACCTGCGCATCCCCCTCGTCGTCGAGCGCCACGTGCTCGTGGACCTGGAGCCCGGGAACAAGGACCGCGACGTCATTCTCGACCACATCTACCACAGCTCGCTGCGAGCCAAGGCGGCCATCCTCGACGGCGCCGAGGCGCGGCGGCCGCACGTGCCGCCCCCGCCCGACCTCGCTAAGGTGAGCTTCCGCGACGGCTGGTGCCACGAGGGCGACGCACTGGTCTTCCCCCTTGTGGCCGGCTCGTGCCCGAAGGCCGTCAAGCCGTTCTTCGCCGAGGGGGAGTTGCGCCGGCTCGTGCCGGCCCTCGGCGGCCCCACCGGCGAGGCCCTCGACCAGACCGCCCTCGCCCGCCTCTACCGCGACGACCCGACCAGCCGCCGCGTCGGCTGGGACCGCCCCGCCGGCGGCTTCGCGCGCGACGGCACGCTCATCTGCCTCGACCACCCCGGCGTCCCCCAGGCCATCGCCGACTGCACGGCGAAGGCCGTCGCCGCCTGGCCCAAGGGCGGCCGGCCCCTCTACGTCTCGCTCGGCTCGGAGCCCTTCTACACCGACTATTCGGACCTCTCCCGCGACCGCTTCCTGGCCTGGCTCCGGGAGCACTACAAGAGCGTCCGCCTGCTCAACGCCGCCTGGGGCACGGAGGCGGCGGACTTCGCTCCCGGGCTCCTGCCCACGCCCGACGAGGCGGCGGCAAGCCCCTCGCGCTGGACCGACTTCGCCGACTTCAACCACGGCCGCCTCACCGACCACATCCGCTGGGCTGCGGGCAACGTGCGTGCTGCGGCGCCCGGGGTGCCTGTGGGCATTGCCCCCCTGCGCTATGCCTTCGCAGGCAGCTTCGCCCTCAGCGGGGTGGACCCCGTCGCCCTGGCCGCCGCGCTCGATGTTTTCGAGGTCAGCGGCGGGAGCGTGATCGAGGCCGACCTGGCCTTCGCCCTTGCGGCGGGCAAGCGCCCGGTGGTCAACCCCACCCTCTCGGCGTCCTTCGATCTGATCCCGCAACAGCTTCACGGAGTCGCCGCGGCGCGGCTCGCCGCGTGGCCGCCAGGGCCGCTCACAAGTATCGAGGCGATCCGCGTGGCCGAGGCCCTGCTTCGCGACGCCTTGGACGCTCGCCGTCTGGCCCCGCAGTGCGCCCGGCTCGCGCAGGCCCCGAAGCCCATTGCCCTCCTGTACTCGCAGGCGTCGCTTCGCCTGGCGCCACAGTGGGCGCTCCGCTGCTCCAAGAGCCCCTACACGCACGAGCTGGCGCGGGCCTGGCAGGCCGCCAGGTTCCTCGACCTCGGCGTCACGTTCCTCACGAGCCGCGACGTCGCGGATGCCCGCTGGCAGGGCACCCGCCTCCTCATCGTGCCCGCGGCCCCTGCCGAGGAGGAGGCCGTGGTGCGGGCGCTCAGCGACTTCGTCGAGCTGGGCGGCCATCTGCTCCTGATCGCCGAGTCCTTCGTCTCCGACGAGCGCGGCCGCGAGGCCGATCACCTGATGCGGCTCGGCATCGAGGCCCCTGAGACGCGGCGGCCGTCCTACAGCACCAAGGCGCGCCCCGACCTGGGGGGCGCCCTCGACGACCTGGTCGCCAGCGACTCGCCGGTGGCCGACCTCCGGCCCGCGCCCGACGGCCCCCTCGCCTCCGTCAAGCGCCCCCTGCGAGCCACCGGCCTCTCGCAAAGGATCAAGATCAACGTCGCACACAAGGTCCTGGCCACCTTCGCCGATGGCACGCCGGCCATCGCCACGTTCGGGCGCGGCAAGGGGGCGCTCACCTACCTGGCCGCGCCCCTGGAGACGGAGGACCTCGCACTGGTCCTGCGACTCGTTGCGGCCAGGGCGGGCATCGAGCCCCTGGTGCGCCTGGTGCCCCTGGAGGGCGCGGCGTCCGGCATCGAGTGCCGCTCGGCCCGCGACGGCCCGGTGGTCCTCGCGTATGCCTGGAACACCAGTGCGGAGGCGCGCCGCGTCGCCTTCGAGACAGGCCCGATCACCGCGGCGCTCAACCTCGCGACGGGGCGGCCGGTCGCCACCCAGACCGACAAGGCGGGCGCCCTCCTCGGCCCCCTCCGCCTTGCCCCGGGCGAGGTCGCCCTCCTCCAACTCACCCCCACCCGCCCCGCCCCACCCGGCGCCCGATAGCCGCCCTGCGCCGCCGGGCGGTCTGGACGCTACGCGGGAGATGCGCTACAATACGGCGAGTATCGTGGTAACGTGTTCCCCCCACCGAGGTGGCTCTGTGCATATCGGGTTGGACATCGGTTCAGTGAGCGTCAACGCGGTCCTGATGGCCGCGGATTCGCGGGTTCTCGAGGACCACTATATTCGCACCAAGGGCCAACCGGTCCAGGCGATGCGGCGCGCGCTGGCCGACCTGTTCCAGCGCACGCCCGCGCCGGCGGTCCGGGGCATCGCGGTCACGGGCTCCGGCGGCAAGCTGGCCGCCGAGATTCTCGGCTGCCCGTTCGTCAACGAGATCATCGCCCAGAGCAAGGCGTCCGCGCTCCTCCACCCCGACGTACGCACGGTGATCGAGATCGGCGGCGAGGACTCCAAGCTCATCCTCCTCGAGCGCGAGGAGGAGACGGGCGAGGTGCGGGTGCGCGACTTCGCGATGAACACCCTGTGCGCCGCGGGGACCGGCTCGTTCCTCGACCAGCAGGCATCGCGCCTCGGCTTCACGATCGAGGAGTTCAGCGCGGTGGCGCGGAAGAGCAAGGCCCCGCCCCGCATCGCCGGCCGCTGCTCGGTGTTCGCGAAGACCGACATGATCCACCTCCAGCAGGAGGGGACGCCTGATTTCGACATCGTGGCCGGCCTGTGCCATGCGATGGCGCGGAACTTCAAGAGCAACATCGGCAAGGGCAAGGAGTTCGACAAGCCGATCGCGTTCCACGGCGGCGTCGCGGCCAACAGCGGGATGGTTGCCGCCTTCGAGGGCGTGCTGGAGCTCGGGCCCGGCGAGCTGCTCGTGCCCGAGCACTTCGCCTCGTTCGGCGCCATCGGGGCCGTGCTGTCGGCGATGGCGCAGGCGTCCAGCCCGCGGGCCGTGGGCAAGGAACCTGTGCCGCCGTCGAAGGCGCTGGAGGCCATTGACGCCTACCTGGCCCACCGCACGGCCAAGGTGCACACGCTGGCGCCGCTCGTGGACCCCGGCCACGTGACCCGCACGGAGCCCGACCCTGTTCCGGCGGGAACAGCCAGGATCAACGCCTACGTCGGCGTGGACGTCGGGTCGATCTCCACCAACGTCGTCGTGCTTTCCGAGGAGGGCAAGGTGCTGGCCCGCCGCTACCTGATGACGGCGGGCCGCCCCATCGAGGCCGTGGTGCGCGGCCTGAAGGAGGTGGGCGACGAGGTCGCCGACCGCGTCGAGGTCCAGGGCTGCTGCACCACAGGCTCGGGCCGCTACCTGACCGGCGACTTCATCGGCGCCGACGTGGTGAAGAACGAGATCACCGCCCACGCCACTGCCGCCGCGTGGGTGGACCCCAATGTGGACACGATGTTCGAGATCGGGGGGCAGGACTCGAAGTACGTGCGGCTGGAGAACGGCGCGATCGTGGACTTCACGATGAACAAGGTGTGCGCCGCGGGCACCGGCTCGTTCCTCGAGGAGCAGGCGGAGCGGCTCGGGGTGAAGATCATCGGCGAGTTCGGCGCCCTCGCCCTCAGCTCCAAGGCGCCCGCCAACCTGGGCGAACGCTGCACGGTGTTCATGGAGTCCGACCTCAATCACCACCAGCAGCAGGGCGTGCGGAAGCCCGACCTGGTCGCGGGGCTGTGCTACTCGATCGTCTACAACTACCTCAACCGCGTGGTCGAGGACCGGTCGGTCGGCAATTGCGTGTTCTTCCAGGGCGGCGTGGCGGCGAACCGGGGCGTCGCCGCCGCGTTCCAGGCCGTCACGGGCAAGAAGATCATCGTCCCGCCCCACCACGACGTGATGGGGGCCATCGGCTGCGCGCTGATCGCCCAGAAGGAAACCGTCGGGGCGTCTCGGTTCAAGGGCTTCGACCTCACGCACCGCACCTACACCACCGAGGCGTTCGGGTGCAAGGACTGCCCGAACCTCTGCGAGGTCCGCCGCGTGAGCGTCGCCGGGGAGCCCCCCCTTCACTACGGCAGCCGGTGCGGCAAGTTCGACGAGGAGAAGCGGGCGACCCTGGGCGAGCACCTGCCGCGCCTGTTCCGCGAGCGCGAGCGCTGGCTCCTGGCCTCCTACCCCAAGGACCGCCCCGACCGCCCGAACGGCAAGACCATCGGCATCCCCCGCATCACGACCTACTTCGAGATGTTGCCCTTCTGGAAGGCGTTCTTCACCGAGCTGGGCTTCCAGGTCGTCACCTCGGGCAAGACCAATCGGACGATCGTCCGCGACGGCCTCGAGCACGTCGTCGCCGAGACCTGTTTCCCGATCAAAGCGGCCCACGGCCATATCCTCGAGCTCCTGCGGCGCGAGGTGGACTACTTGTTCCTCCCCTGCCTCGTGAACCTGACGCCGCGGTGCGAGGGGACGACGAACTCCTACTCCTGCCCCTACGTGCAGACCGTGCCCTACATGACCAATGCCGCGCTGGAGTTCGACCGCTACCCGCGCACAGAGGTCCTGGTGCCGGTGCTCCACATGCAGAAGGGCCCCGGCGAGGTGGAGCGCGTGCTGCGCGAGCTGGCCGGCCGCCTGGGCATCGAGCGCCGCACGACCCGCGAGGCCCTCCGAGTGGCCTGGGACGCCCAGCGGAGCTTCTACCAGGCCGTCGAGCGGCGGGGCCGCGAGGTGCTCGACGGGCTCCGCGACGGCGACGTCGCCGTCGTCATCGTCGGCCGACCCTACAACACGTGCGACGACGGCCTGAACCTCGGCCTGCCCGACAAGCTCCGCGACCTGGGCGTCCTGGCCCTGCCGCCCGACTTCGTGCCGACGGACGACGCGGACATCGGGACCGACTACCCGAACATGTACTGGCGCCACGGCCAGCACATCCTCAGCCTCGGCCGCACCATCGGCGCCCACCCGCGCCTCCACGCCCTCTACATCACCAACTTCGGCTGCGGGCCCGACTCGTTCATCGCCAAGTTCTTCACCCGCGAGATGCGCGGCAAGCCCTACCTGACGATCGAGGTGGACGAGCATTCGGCCGACGTGGGCGCCCTCACGCGGTGCGAGGCGTTCCTCGACAGCCTGCGGAATGCCCGCCCGGCCCAGCTCCCCTGCCGCCCGCTCGCCCACGTCCAACGCTGCAAGCGCGACCGCGTGATCTATGTCCCCTTCATGGGCGACCACTCCCAGCCCATCGCCGCCGCGATGCGGCACCACGGGGTCGAGGCCGTGCCGATGCCGATCTCGGACGCCGAGAGCGTGGCGCTCGGCCGCCAGCTCACTACGGGCAAGGAGTGCTTCCCGTGCATCGTGACCACGGGCGACATCCTGAAGGCGGTGCGGCGGCCCGACTTCGCGCCGTCGCGCAGCGCCTTCTTCATGCCCTCGACCATGGGGCCGTGCCGATTCGGACAGTACAGCAAGTTCCACCGCATGGTGCTCGACGACCTGGGCTATGAGGACGTGCCGATGGTCGAGCTCGACCAGTCGAGCACCCAGGGCTTCCACGGCGACGCCGGCAGCCTCGGCACCCGCTTCCGCAAGCTCGCCTGGAGCGGCATGGTCCTCCTCGACCTCCTCCAGAAGATCACCCGCCAGACCCGGCCCTACGAGAGCAACGCGGGCGACTGCGACGCGCTGTACGCCCACTTCGTCGAGCGGATGGCGAGCGCCGTCGAGCGCGGGGCCAACCTGGTGCCGCTGGCCCGCGAGATCGTGCAGGCATTCTGCTCCGTCCCGACCGACCGCAGCCAGCCGAAGCCGCGCATCGGCGTCATCGGCGAGATCTACGTCCGCTGCAACCCCTTCTGCAACCACGACGTCGCCCGCACCCTCGAAGACCTGGGGGCCGAGGTCTGGCTCCCACCCCTCGAAGAGTGGGTGGACTACATCAGCTACGAGCGCAGGATTGACAGCCGCGCGGACGGCAACTTCGGCGGCTACCTCAAGGAACTGGTGACCCAATTCGTCCAGGACCGCGAGGTCCGCCGCCTGACGCGACCCTTCCGCGGCGCCCTGCGCGACTTCGTCTACGAGGCGCACACGCCCCAGGTCGTCGAGCTGGCGCGGCCCTACCTGAACTTCGCCGTCCGGGGCGAGGCCATCCTCAGCATGGGCCGGTCCGTCGAGTACGCCCACCACGGCTTCGACGGCATCGTCAACGTCATCCCCTTCAACTGCATGCCCGGCACCATCGTCGAGGCCCTGCTCGAGCGCTTCCGCAAGTTCCACCCCGGCCTGCCCGTGCTCAAGATGGCCTACGACGGCCTCACCCACGTCGGCGAGGACACCCGGATCGAGGCATTCGTCTACCAGGCCCGCCAGCACGCCGAGCGCACGCCGCGCCCCTGAGCGCCAGCCTTCTCGTCCTCACGCTCCTGCGCGGGGAGGCATTGTCTTGGACGCTCCGGCGTCCCTATGGCTCCGGCGCACCCCGGCAAGAATGGGCGCAGGAGCGTCCCAGACACGGCATCCTGAGGGTGGACCGTCGGGACGAGGTGGAGTCGGGGGGAGAGCGCCTCGTCCACAGACTCCGCTGATTCAAACGGACAGGCGAAGACGCGTAGTTGGGCTCCGAAGCACGAGCCTGGCCTTCTCTTTGTCTGCGGGAATCTGTGTCCATCCCTGGCTCTACATTCCTTTCCCCGCGCGTGCTTGACGCTCCGTGCGCGCGGGAGTAGAATATGAAGCGGCTCGACAGGCTGTGGCAACGTGCGGAACCCCCGAGGGCATGGAGCTGAGGTACCGAGTCCAGTACATGGACGAGGTGGCGCTTGACTTCGATGCCCTGCCGAAGCGCGCACAGGCCATGGTCGTGTCAGGAATCCATGGCCATCTGGCCGCCGACGCCGACCGAGAGACGAGGAACCGCAAGTCGCTCCGCCCTAACGACCTGGCAGCCTGGGAGCTGCGACTTGGCGACTATCGCGTCTTCTACGACGTGTTTCCTGAGGAGAGGACGGTGGTAGTGAAAGCCGTTGGGTGGAAGGTCCATAGCCGACTGCACATCCGCGGCCGGGAGTTTCTGCTATGAAGACACTGGAGATCTCCAATCGCCCTCGTGACGTCCGCCCACTCCTGGAGCTGGCGAGCGAGGAGAACCTGGTCATCACGACGCCAGGGGGCAGGCAGTTCGTCCTGGCCGAGATTGACGACTTCGGGGAGGAAGTGCGCCTGGTTCGGGAAAACGCCGAGCTGATGGCGTTTCTCACAGCCAGGTCGCACGGATCGGGAAGGCTGACCGAGGCCCAACTGAGGAAGCGGCTCGGCCTCCCCCTGGCGGCGAGGCCGGTCAAGCGGCGGCCACGGGCCAGCACGACGCGATGAGTCGGCGTGTCATGGCCATGCCGGTCCCTGGAGAAAGGGGGCAAGGCCAGTAAATGGAAGACTGAGGTCTGACCCCCAGGCCGCCCTCTGAAGCCCTACGGCCTATCCCCCAATGCCTCTGGGAACTCCGACTGGCCGTGGGCCAGTCGTCCGTCCGAGTCCCCTATTCCCGCGGGCCGTTTGTCCAGTCGACGCTGAACCAGTACAGTACCGCGCCACACGGGAAAGTGTACAGAAAGGCGCCAGGGGTTTTCGCCCCCACTGGGCTTGCCCCAGTGGAGCGAAGGATTGGCCACTACACGGCGGCGCAACCCTCCCCCTGCCCCCTCCCTGAAAGGGAGGGGGGTTGGGGGTGGAGCGTCGGGTAGCTGCCAATCCTCCGCCCCACCGACGCGAGGTCGGTGGGGGCGCGGGGCGTCGTTTCTGTACACCTTCCTCTGTGGACGTTTACTTGGGCAGGCACTCCAGAACGCGTTGGGGTGCTAGATGGGTCAGCCTACACGTTGTTGCTCAGCAGGAAGGATGGACAAGAGACCATGAACCCGGAGAGCGTCATCAGGAGCGAGACGAACGAGGACGTCGGGGCCATCGCCGAGGTGACGGTCGCGGCGTTCCGGACCTTGGAGATCAGCAACCACACCGAGCAGTTCATCATAGAGGCGCTCCGCGCCGCCCAGGCCCTCACCGTATCGCTTGTCGCAGAGGTCCGTGGCCGCGTCGTGGGTCACATTGCGTTCTCGCCGGTGACCATTTCGGACGGCACACAAGACTGGTACGGACTCGGACCTGTTTCTGCCCTGCCGGAATACCAGCGTCAGGGCATTGGCAAGGCCCTGATCCATGAGGGACTATCACGGCTGAAGAGCATCCACGCTCGCGGCTGTTGTGTCGTGGGGCATCCGGAGTATTACAGGAAGTTCGGGTTCGATAACGTTCCGGACCTTGTCCTTGAGGGAGTGCCACCCGAAGTCTTCTTCGCACTGTCTTTCGACGGACATACTCCGTGGGGCACCGTCACCTTCCACGAAGCCTTCAAAGCCGATGGCCACCAATAGCGTCCCGGCGACGCTCCCCAGCGCGCCTGACCCACGTGGGCAGGGACACCCGCATCGAAGCCTTCACCTACCAGGCCCGCCAGCACGCCGCGCGCGCCGCACTCGGCACTCCATGCCAGCAGAGCCAGGTAGCAGCTCAGGCGCGTGCTTGACATACCTAGCGGGCAAGCCCACGCCATTCTCACAGAAGAGCGCCGTTGGCTCGCCCCCGGCACCGTATGGGCTGCCGACTTCGCCGAGCCGCCCAACCCTGTGGACGGCCTCTACGAACAGATCCTCGCCGCACGCGACCTGGGAAGCTCTTATCAGATCCACTGGCTCCCCACGCCCACGGGCGAGGCCCGGCACGCCTGCGACGCCCTCGGGGCCGCCTTCCGCCAGCGCGGCGCCCCCCTCGTCGCCAAGAGCGACAACGGCAGCCCGTTCATCAGCGGCACCTTCCAGAGCCTGCTCGAACGATGGAATGTCGTCGCTCTCTTGTCTCCCCCGTATACCCCGTGGTACAATGGGGCCATCGAGGCGGGCATTGGCTCGAACGGCACCCGCACCCACTACGAGGCCGCACGCCATGGCCACCCCGGCTACTGGACGAGCGATGACCTCGAAGCCGCACGGCTCCAGTCCAACACCACCGCGCGCCCCTGGGGTGCCCGTGGCCCCACGCCGCAGGCCCTCTGGACCCAGAGGCCGCCCATCACCCCGGACGAGCGCCAGCTCTTCCGCTACTGCCTGGAGCACATGCACGCCCAGGTCCTACGCGAACTCGACCTGTCCACGGCCGACCTGTCGGACGGCGATGTGCGGGCCGTTGTGGCCCGTGCCGCCACGCGCCGAGCGCTCGAAACGCTCGGCTATCTCTGCGTCCGGAGGAAGCGAATTACTCCACCCTTTAACTCCCATTTGCGTCACATCATTACCTAAAGGCCACAAAGGGTGCGAGCGCTGTCCAAGTGCAGGGCAAGGCCAGATTGTACTACTACGGTGAGGGAGGAGTTCTCTATGGTTACCGCGTTGAGACCAAGAGCTTCTGAGGGGCGACGCCTTTGAACGGACCTGGACATGGCGCTGTAAGCGGTAGGGAGCTCTCAGGTCCACGCTATTGCGCCCAGGTCATGGCTTGCGCTCTAGCAGTCCTGACCGGAGGGGTGTCAAGGGGCGCAGCCACAGATCAGGACAGGGGAGCTAAGGTCACCACGAACGTAGAGATTGCCCCTGCCAGAGAACTCAAGGCGGACCCTGCTGCGCGTGAGGCCCTTACCAGGCTACTGAGGCAAATCCTCGATGATCGGAAGGAGCTTGAGAGCAAGAGGATGAGCATGATGGCGAAGATGCCCCCCGGCAAAGATGATAGCTTGGTTCGCGATGAACAGGCGATGGTCTTTGAGGCCAGGACATCGGAACTGGACAGCCTGGCCCAGTTCGCGCGGCGGTTTCCTTGCTCGCTGGAAGCGCTATCAGCGAAGTTCCTGATCGGGTTCACGTTCTGCCTTGGCGTGCCAGGGTATCCCGAGGACACTGGTCTTCCATGCTTCGACGACACCGCTACGAACTACTCAGAGACCCGCGAGGGTCTCATGTCTCGGTGGGCTGCTCTGGGATTACGCGTGTGGGAGATGGTGGAACAACAACGCCAGTCGCAGATGCACAAGGCGAGGCCCGTTGATCGCAAAGCGGCCAGGGACCTTCTTGTCGAGTTGCTGACTGCAACAAAGGACCTCCTGCCTGTTGCTGCCAACGTTGACGCTGATGCGTCGGAGTTCGGGCGAACCTACCGTGTCATGCTTCTGAGCCGCCTTAGTAACCCAGAGGACCACAAGCTGTTGCCCGTGGTCAGGGGCGAACTAGCACAGGTTCTCAGTGCTCTGGGCAGGAGCGAGGAGGCGCGAGAGGCATACCGCGGCATCATAAGGGACTTCCCTGGCACCCGAGATGCGCGCGAGGCAGAGATACGTCTGGGAACCATGGACGGCCAGGATAAGGAGGGTTGGCGTCAACCACTGGAGACCCTCCTCGCAGGAGAGAAGGGAGGAGAAGCGGATGCCCGCGCGCCCGTCGTACCAGCGGGCGCGCGTGGGTCGTTCTGGGGAGCGCGGTGGGTGGGCCTGGTGTCGTGTGGCGCCGCGGCTGTCTTGGGCTTCTGCATCGTTCTGGTGGTATTGCGCCTACGCAGAAGGCAGCGCGATCGTGCCTAATACCCAAACCTGGGGTCATCCCCCAGTGACCTAAGGGTCGGGGTGTCAGATCTTCAAATATCAATTATCCGCGGGGTCGGGGTGTCAGATCTTCAAATATCAATTATCCGCGGGAGCGAGCTTCAGCCATCGTGGCTCTTGACTTTGCACTGTCGGGACGCGCAGGATCGGGCATCGGAGGGGGGCGTCACTCGGCATCCCTTCTTGCCGGCGCAGGAGGTCGCTTCTCTCTCGCCTCGGCGACCACCTAGACTCGCGGAGTGCCATTCGTGCCATTCGTGCCAGGCACACTGCCATTCGTGCCAGGCACACCACGGAGGCGTAACCTCCGCGCAGGAGACAGGTTATGCCTTCGCATGTCATTTCGGCTCTCCTGGTGCCTCCCCCGGCCGAGGTGGGAGGATGCCTATCCCGGTGGCGCTGGTGAACGCAACGGTGCCAGGTCCAGAACAACGGATCATGCGCTCGGAAGCCAGAGGAACTGATCACGCACCATGGCGGGGGTGTGAGTTCGGAGCAGTGCGTGGCAGCGTCGGAGGAACTCTCGCAGGCCAATCTGCTTGCACACGGCGATGCCGGAGTGGTGCCCGCCCTCCGCAAGCCAACGGTAATGTGCGCGGCTGAAATGGGCAACGTTGTAGGTGATGATGCAACGGCCGTTCTCGGCGGCCCAGGCGACGTGGGCTTCGTCCGGCAAGGCCTGCCTGCCAATCTCCCACACGCTGATGACATCGAAGCCACGTAGGCGCAGGATCTTGGCGGCACGAACGTGGATGTGGGCATCGAGGAGGAGCCGGAGCGTCTCGCGCTCACTTACGGGCAAGGCCATCGTCCTTGACCAGGTAGCCTTCGTCGGTGAGCCGGAGCCCCAGGCTTGCGGCATACTCCTTGGGGTCTACGGGAGCGAGGAGCTGCTCGATCTCGTCCTGATGGTCGTAGTAGTAGGCGAGGGCCTCGTGCAACTGGGCGGGCAAGAGGCCGGGATAACCTTCGAGGATCTCGACGATGTCCATCCCCTCCTTGTAGCACGACACGATTGCCGCCACCGTCAGTCGGGTGCCTCGGATGATGGGCTCTCTGTCCCCGCGTCGCAGGGCGATCCATCGGTAGCCGGTGCTGGTGCTCATGCTTGCCTCCTGTCGCCTTCCATCTTATCCGTTACCCCACGAGGTTTCAAGTGGGCGATTGGACCATTGGCACTCCCCCCTTGCGCAGGGATGCCCGCAGTGATTGAATAGAGCATGCCGCTGGCCGTCTAATCGTGGGGGGAGATTGGGTCACAGGAGGCATCCAGGTGCGTCGCACAATCACTTTCGCGCTGGCCTTTCTGCCGTGGTTTGCCCTCGCCGACGTCGTGCACATGGCCGATGGCACGAGCCGCGAGGGGCGCGTGGTCGAGGCGAACGACAAGGAGGTCGTCCTGGAGGTCGGCCAGGGAGGGGTGTCGCTCGCCGTCCGCCTGCCGCGCAGCCAGGTGGTGAGAATCGAGGAGAAGCCGAGCGGCACCACGGCCGTGATGGCGGAGTACGTCACGCGCCTGGCCAACGCGCTCAAGAGCAAGAGCGCCGACGACTGGCACGCCTTCGGCCTCTGGTGTCGCGAGCAGCGCGGCTTCCGCAACAAGGCCGACGACGCCTTCCAGCGCGCCCTCACCCTCGACCCCGACCACGCCCCCACCCACGTGCTCCTCGGCCACGTGCGGGTCAACGAGGCGTGGATGACCCGCGAGCAGGCCGCCCAGCTCCTCTTCCCCGACTTCGAGGCGAACCTGAAGCTCCGCGAGCTGGAGTCCGAGAAGCAGCTCGAGGAGGCCCGCACGGCCGTGCTCGAGGAGCAGAAGCGGTCGAAGGCCCTCGAGGCCAAGCTCGCCGAGCTGCGGAAGGACATCGAGGACCTCCGCCAGCGCCTCGCCCTGCCCGCGCTCCCGCCCGACTACTATCGGCCCCGCGTCATCTACCGCCCCTACGTCATCTTCCCGCCGCGGCACCATCCGCGCCCGCAGCCCCCGCCCGACAAGAAGGCGCCGCCCGAGAAGACGCCGCCGGCGAAGCCTTCGTCGCCCGAGACGCCGCCCCCCGACACCAAGGGCGAAGCGGACGGCTCAACCAAGTAGTGCGTGCGCGGCGCCGGGGTTGCGTCCCCGCCCGGATTCTGGTAAGCTCTTGCCGTGGGCGATCGAGCGCGCAGATCGTGCCCGTTTGCTCCCAGACTGTTTGCACCAGGAGCGCGGCTGCATGGCGTACAAGATTGCGGTGATCCCTGGCGACGGCACGGGGCCGGAGGTAGTGCGCGAGGCTCTGAAGGTGCTCGATGCCGCGGCCGCGGCGCACGGGTTCCAGTATGAGACCGTGCTCTACGACCTCGGCGGCGAGAGGTTCCTGCGCACGGGCGAGGTGCTGCCGGCGACGGTGCTCGAGGAGCTGCGTTCGGCCAACGCCATCTTCCTCGGCGCGGTCGGCCATCCGAAGGTGGCGCCGGGCGTCCTCGAGCGTGGCCTGCTCCTCACCCTCCGCTTCGAGCTCGAGCAATACATCAACCTGCGTCCCGTGAAGCTCTACCCCGGCGTCGAGTGCCCGATCAAGGGCAAGGAGCCGAAGGATATTGACTTCGTGGTCGTCCGTGAGAACAACGAGGGCCTCTACACGGGCGCGGGTGGCGTGCTGCGCAAGGGCACGCCCGAGGAAGTGGCCACCCAGATCTCGGTGAACACACGGGCGGGGGTCGAGCGCTGCCTCCGCTACGCCTTCGAGTACACGCGGCGCCGCGGCCGCCGGCGCACCGTGAGGGTCGAGGCGGCCGACCTGGTCTCCGTCGCCAGCGGAGCGCCGGGCGACCCGGTCGAGTTCGTCCACCGCGAGCGCGGCAGGATGCTCGGCAGGGTCGTCAAGCACGACGCCGCGGCCGCGGAACTCGAGGTCGCCGGCTCGCTCACGCTGTGCGGGAAGACCAACGTCCTGACGTTCGAGCAGGACCTCTGGTGGCGGGCGTTCCACGAGGTGGGCGCAGCCGACTTCCCCGAGGTGTTCCGCGACTACGCGCACGTGGACGCTACGTGCATGTGGATGGTGAAGAACCCCGAGTTCTTCGACGTGATCGTGACCAACAACATGTTTGGGGACATCATCACCGACCTGGGGGCGATGATCCAGGGGGGCATGGGCGTCGCCGCGGGCGGGAACATCAACCCGAACGGCGTCTCGATGTTCGAGCCGATGGGCGGCTCGGCGCCCAAGTACACGGGCAAGAACGCCATCAACCCCATTGCAGCCATCGGCGCCGTGGGGATGCTGCTGGACGTGTTGGGCGAACACGCAGCGGCCGCCGCGGTGGACGCCGCCATTGCGGCGACGACGCCCACGATGAAGAGCATGGCCGCCGGCAAGATGGGCTACACGACCACCCAGGTGGGCGACGCGGTGGCCGCGGCCATCCGCTGACCCTCTGGCACCGCTTCGAGGACACTGAGGCCCGCTATGCACAGACGCATCTCTCTCCTCGCCGTTTCGGCCGCCCTTCTCCTCACCACTTCGGGCTGCGGCTGGCTGCCCTGGCCGCGCCGCAGGGCGGAGCCGCCCGCGAGGAACGTCCTCGGCATCAACGACGACCGGTTCAGGGAGCTGGACGAAGATGCCCTCGACGCCGAGGTGGCTCGGCCCAAGAACGGGCTGCGCCTGACCATCCGCACCGACAAGACGGCCTACCAGATCGGGGAGCCGATCCTGGTGGACGTCCGCCTGGAGAACGTGACCTCGCCCGCGGGCGGGCAGACGGCCCGCGACATCCCCGTCTACTTCGAGCCCCTGGCTCGCGCCCGCGAGGGCGGCGCCATGGAGTGGCTCTTCAAGTTCCAGATCCGCACCGAGCCTGCCGAGCGGCTCATCTACCACAGCCCCGAGGTCAAGGTGCCGGACACAGAGCGGGGCGACTACTACCACTACGTCATCCTGCCGCCGCAGAGCTTCGTGGGGCGGCGCTTCGTCCTCTGGCCCTCGCGCGCCCGCGGCCTCACCAACCCCGGGCGATACAACATCATTGCCGCCTACATGGTGGAGGAGGACTCCGCCTACGTCATCATCAGCCGCCACCTCACGGCCCAACAGGTCGAGCTCCTCGGCACCAAGCTTGCGTACGTCCGCGTCTGGACCGGCCAGGTCTTCTCCAACCGTGTCACCATCCACGTCAAGCGCAAGAAGATCCTGGGAATCTTCTGAGGCCCAACTTCAGGGGGACTGCCATGGCCACCTCCCGCCCGAAGCTCACGCGACGCGGCTTCCTGGGCCGCGCCACGGTGGCGGCCGCAGGCTCGGTCGCCGCACCCTACGTCCTCACCTCCACCGCCCTCGGCGCCCAGGGCAAGCCGCCGGCCAGCGACCGCGTGGGCGTCGGGATGATCGGCTGCGGCGGGCGCGGCAGCGGACTCGGCGTCGGCCAGGTCCTGGGCGTGTGCGACACCTGGCGGAATCGCCGCGAGCGCCTCGCGCAGGCACGCGGCGCCACCCCCTACGCCGACTTCCGCGAGCTCCTCGCCCGCGACGAGATTGACGCCGTGACCATCGGCACCCCCGACCACTGGCACGTCCCCATCGGCGTCGCCGCCGCCAAGGCCGGCAAGGACATGTATATCGAGAAGCCCCTCGGCGTGAGCATTCACCAGGACATCACTTGCCGCGAGACGATCAAGCGCTACGGCCGCATCTTCCAGTACGGCACCCAGCAGCGCTCCAGCGACCACTGCCGCTATGGCTGCGAACTCGTCCGCAGCGGCCGCATCGGCGAGGTCAAAGAACTCTTCGTCCGAGCCCCCAACAGCGGCCCAGGCGGCGACCCGACCCCGAAGCCCATCCCCGACGGCCTCGACTACGACCAGTGGCTCGGCCCCGCGCGCTGGACCCCCTTCACCGGCTGCCCCCTCGGCGGCGGCAACTGGTACCACTGCTACGACTACGCCCTCGGCTTCATCGCCGGCTGGGGCGCCCACCCCCTCGACATCCTCGTCTGGGGCTACGACACCCACCTCGCCGGCAACTGGGAAATCGAGGGCACAGGCAAAATCTCCCCCGAAGGCCGCAACGACGCCGTCTACGACTGGGACGTCCACATCACCTTCGCCAACGGCGTCAAAATGCACTTCGTCCCAGGCGGCGACTACACCGAGTTCAAGGGCACCGAGGGCTGGATCGGCATCTCCCGCGGCGGCATCAAGTCCGACCCGCCCTCCCTCATCAAAAGCCCCATCGGCCCGGGCGACGTCCACCTCCCCGTCAGCCGCGGCCACGGCGCCAACTTCCTCGACGCCGTGCGCACCCGCACCCAGCCCGTCAGCCACATAGACGACGCGGTCCGCTCCGACGCCTTCAGCCACGTCTCCGACATCGCCATTCGCTGCGGCCGCAAGATCGTCTGGGACCCCGTCAAGGAAACCATCGTCGGCGACGACGAGGCCGCTCGCCGCATGGTCCGCCCCATGCGCGAGCCGTGGCGGCTGTGACCGAGGAAACCCGCTCACACCTGTCTTTCCGAGCTTGTCGAGGAACCTTTCAGGGGAGCAGGCACGTTCTCAGGGCAGCGCTCACCGGTCGGCGGCGAGTTCAGCTTCGAGGGGGGAGCCTTTGCGGAAGCGGCTGACGCCGAGGATGCTGAAGCCGAGGATGTGGCCTTGCTCGTCCACCCGTTCCATGACGGCATCGTGAGCCGTCTCGCGCAAGTAGCCGGGAGCGTCGTGGAACTGCACTTCGAGGTAGTCGCCTTCGACGTCGAACCACACTTTCACTTTCTCGGCCATATGACATCTCCAGACTTGGGCCTGTCCGTGAGGTAGGCAGTGACGACGAAAGCATCGCCATCTGCATATCTTACCACGACGCAGAGCCATTTTCCACCCACGCGGGTGCGGGCATAGAACCTGTAGAAGAGCCTGACGGCGGCGTCGGATCGGGAGAGACGGACTTCTGCTGGGGCTCGGAGGACGTGCTCGACCTCGGCCTCGAGTCCGACCATCTCGGGATGCTCTAGGATATGGGCCATTCGCTCGTTGGTGAGGCGCACATCGTGGCCAAAGCAGTCGCGGATCGTCTTCATTGATACGATCATGCCTTATGCGGGGCGGTGCGTCAAGCGTGGTGTGGCAACGTGACGGGCACACCCCACCCTCACTTGCCTTCACTTCCACTTGACACCCCGCCCTCCCCTCCGCTATCCTGCCTGTTGGCCGACGACACTTCCCGTGGCACAGGACTTCGGGCCATGAGCGCCATCATCCCATCCCAACGGATCGAACGCCACATCCTGCTCCTCCTCACATGCGAAGAGGCCGAATCTCTAAGACCACAATCTGTGATCTTGATGTTCCATATCGGAACATCAAGTCCAGGCACTCGCCCCCATCCCCCAAAACTCGCACACCCGCTTGACAATCAGGCACAAGGGGGTATCATGAGGCAATGGACACCCGGCAGCACGTGTACCTGGATGTCTGCTGCCTGAGTCGGCTCTCAGACGAGCAGATCCAGGACCGCGTGCGGCTGGAGGCCGAGGCCGTGAGCATTCTCCTCGGGGTCAGGGTCGAGAACTCTTTGAGATGGCTTGAGGAGTGGCTTGCCTCATGAAGACCGATGCGGAAACCATGACCCTGGATCAGATCCGAAGAGCGGGCCTCGAAGCCCTCGACCGAGAGCTTGGCCCCGTGGGAATGGTGCGCTTCATCAAGCAGTTCCAAGGCGGACGCGGCGACTACACGCGGGACCGCTTCACCTGGCTCGGCGACGAGGATGCGGACATCATCGCCAAGCGGATTCTCGCCCGCCGCGCGAAGAGGCGGGCAACCCGGCGCTCTGGCTCAGCGTGTAGAGCGTAGATCCGACCCCCGGGCGCCAGGGATCCGCCGCCCTCGCCTCGCGGCGAGGGTCGGGATACGGGGGGCGCATGATCGATGATTAGGATCTGACGCCCCCGGCTCTGTCCCTACCTCATCGGAAGGGATCTGGCATGCTCACTGCCATCAGGCTTTTCCTGCTGAAGGCCCGGATCCGAAGGGCGACCAAAGTCTTCCATTCCGTCTGCGGTGAATTCGATTCACCAACAGAGCGCAATCGAGATGCATTTGAGTTGATGAAGCGGAATGTAGACGTGGCCGTCGCTGTCCTCGTGGAGCATGCATGCGACCAGTCGCAGCCCTGGTATTACCGGGACCGGATACCATACCTACTGGGACAACTCGGGAGCGCCAAGGCACGCGAGGCATGTCTGGGTCTCCTGCGGGATACGGCGACCACGTCAGGCGCTAGGCGGAATGCTATTAGGGCCGTCGCAAAGATGGGCCTCGCCGGCGATACCCCATTCTTCGAGGCACTGTGTTCATGCCTTGAGATCGATGGTTTCGACTTTCCACGTGAGGGTGTGGAGGCGCTAAGCAAGGCAGGTCGGCGGGAGATCCTAGAGCACCTTGGCCCATTCCTGGCTAGTGCCTACAACTGCTACCTCCTACATGAGGCCGCCGCGGCGTTGGCGTCTCTGGATCCTCACTGGAGTGAGACCGAGGAGGCAATGCAACTCGCGCCTGGACTCATTGGCGTGTTGCAGAATGATGAAGCGCCGCCGCTCTCGCCTGGCCTTGCACACTTGTTTCACGAACGACGCGACTCGAAGCTCGATCCCAGCTTTTGGCAGTGCGTTGCCGCCCAGATCATAGGGGTCCTGGCGCTCCCACAGTTCGCCGATGCTCTAAGGCGAGCCATGCACACCGAAGCAGCTTCGGTCCCGGCCGTCGCCGAAGAGGCCCTCCGGAAGATCGCACAGAAACACAATATGCAGGAATGCCTGGATTATCTGGCTGAGCTTGACGCGACTAGGTCAGCGCAGAAAGAGGAAGCCAGACGCGCGAAGGAGGAGCGTATCGCGAGGACAGAAGCCGAGGTAACCGCGCTGAGAGCCAGGATTCACGTAGGCATGTCGGTGGCGCAAGTCGAGGAAGTCCTGGGGCCACACTCTGGGGCTCTTGCAGGAGGGGCCCTTCTCGGGCTGTTCGGCAGCGTGGCAGGAACGGCCGGTGCCATGTCTGCGGCTGGCAGGCGCAAGTACTATGTCTGGACGCGCCCGGAAGGGGAGTGGAAACTCATCTTTGAAGCGGGACAGCTGGTGGATGTGTACTCCGCGCCTTAGCCTACTTCAGGACTTCGTTGGCTGCTCGGGGGGCACCGCACTTATCCCCGAGCGCCCTCGCTGTGCGTTGGGGTCATGCGTTGGAAAGAGTTCGGGGGACGTCTTACTCTGGATTATAGAGTTCGGGGCACGCCTCACTCGATTATTGGCCGTTCTATCCGCGGCCAGCCGCGCCATCCGCGGTCGCAACCCCTCCTGGCTCTTTGGCTTCATTCCCTTGTCCCCCATTCCCCTGTCATTCCTGCTTCCAAGGAACGCAGAGTACCAGGCAAAATGATTGTCGGCAAGATGATGGGACGAAGACCAGTCCGTGTCCGAATCATTTTGCCGCGAAATCATTTTGCCGCGAAATCATTTTGCCTTCACTTCTCTGTCCGAATCTGTGGAATCTGTGGATAAGGCTCGTGTCCGAAGCCGCTCCGCGTGCAAGTATGCACGCCCTACCCGCGGCCCCCGAACACCGAACACCGATTACCGAACACCGCTTTGCTCTTCGCCCTCCTCGAACTCGTGCGGATAGCGCACGGGGCCGCCGCCGGTCTTGCGCCAGACGCGCCAGTGCCGGGCCATGTGGCAGCGGCGACAGAGGGAGACGAAGGCGCACACACCCCCATAGGTCTCGTGATGGATTTCCCTGGCCGGGCCGCCGCAGTCCCCGCAACGCTCGGCCAGGGTGAGGAGGCCGAGGTAGCGGAAACGCTTGGTGCGGTAGCGAACGGCCTCCCTCTCCCGGTGCTTGCGGGTGTTCCGGGCGCAGCGGGCGCGCCGCTGGGCGAGGTCCTCCCGCTCGCGCCAGCCACGATGCCAGGCCCGCACCTTGTCGCGGTTCGCCGCGTAGTAGCCCCGGCAGTATTTGCGGACGCACACCCTGCAGGGGGAGCGGCGGCGGCGGAGTTCGGGGGACACCTTACTCGATTATCGGCCGTTCTATCCGTGGAGTTCGGGGGACACCTTACTCGATTATCGGCCGTTCTATCCGCGGCCATCCGCGTAATCCGCGGTCGCGACCCCTCCTGGCTCTCTGGCTTCATTCCCTTGTCCCCCATTCCCCTGTCATTCCTGCTTCCAAGGAACGCAGAGTACCAGGCAGAATGATTGTCGGCAAGATGATGGGACGAAGACCAGTCAGTGTCCGAATCATTTTGCCGCGAAATCATTTTGCCTTCACTTCTCTGTCCGAATCTGTGGAATCTGTGGATAAGGCTGGTGTCCGAAGCCGTTCCGCGTGCAAGTATGCACGCCCTACCCGCGGCCCCCGAACACCGAACACCGATCACCGAACACCGTTCTCTGCTTCGGCCTCCTCGTACTCGTGCGGATAGCGCACCGGGCCGCCGCCGGTCTTGCGCCAGACGCGAAAGTGTCGGGCCATGTGGCACCGACGACACAGGCAGACGAAGGAGCATACATCCCCATAGGTCTCGTGATGGATTTCGGTGGCCGGGCCGCCGCAGTCCTCGCAGCGCTCGGCCAGGGTGAGGACGCCGAGGTAGCGGAAACGCTTGGTGCGGTAGCGAACGGCCTCCCTCTCCCGGTGCTTGCGGGTGTTCCGGGCGCAGCGGGCGCGCCGCTGGGCGAGGTCCTCCCGCTCGTAGTAGCCCCGATGCCAGGCCCGCACCTTGTCGCGGTTCGCCGCGTAGTAGCCCCGGCAGTACTTGCGGACGCACACCCTGCAGGGCGAGCGGCGGCGGCCCAGCGTGTAGTTGAGGAAGAACTCGGCCAGGGGCTTCTCGCGGCCGCACTTCCGGCACACGCGGGTCAGGCGGGGGCCGGCAGGGTCGCACTGTGGCCAGCCGTCGAAGGGGCCGGGCGGCAGGGCCGCCCGCCGCGCGCGGGCCGTAGTGCCCGCGGCGTAGCGGCAGACCCAGCAGCGAGGCGACAGCCGCCCGCCGGTCCGCCACAGGCGGAAGTCGGCCACAGCCTTTTCGTTCCCGCAGCCGCTGCAAACCCTTGTGGCTGAACGAGTTGTGGCATGGCGCATGACGCGACCTCCTGATGCTGGAAGGGACATCGTAACTGCTTGGCACTGAGTAACTTGCGGCGAGGCGCACGAGGGGCGGACAGGGCACAGAAAGACCGGGCTTGGCCTATGGTTGTGGCGATTCTTCTCCCTCCATCTGTACAACGGCAATGCCCCCCGAATCTGTTGGGTCGAAAATCTTCGGCCCGACGCTCGGAAGTCACAAGTGGCTGACTGGCCAGCACGTATGACCTCAAAATATTTTCGCAACCTGACACTGTTTTGTGCGCGGGGATGCCCAGGGGCTGCCATGCCGACTTGACCCGACGGCCATCGCTCGGCTATGATCCGCGCAGGCGCAGGCGCCCACCCGGTGGTCATTCTGAGCGGAGTGGAACGGAGCGAAGAATGACAGCCCTTCGGGCCCATGCGCCGCAGGCTCGCGCGGAATGCGCGCCGCAGACTCCCGTTGACTGTGCTCCCAGGAGACACGCATGAGTGCATCAGGCCAGGCAAGGTGGCGAGATGTCTTCGGACCCAACGAGGTCATTCAGCGGGTGCGGCCAAAGGAGTCGCACGCGAATCTGCCCAACCCCCACAAGGGCACGACGACCTTCCAACGCTTCAACGGCGACCCGCTGTTCCCCGGCCTCTCGTGGGACGACGAGCACGGCCCCGAGGTCTTCAAGCCCTTCGACGGCAATCTCAAGAACCCGCAGTACCCCGACACCACCATCTCCTACTGCCGCTGGGTCTGGCGCGCCATCGAGCCGCAGAAGGGCCGCTTCCGCTGGGACCTGATTGACGGCGCATTGGAGGCAGCGCGCGTCCGCGGCCAGACCCTTCAGGTGCGCATCCAGCCCTACGTGCAGGGCATGCCCGACTGGTATTGGGCGCTCGGCGCCAAGTCGCTCCCAGGCGGCAAGATGGAGGGCCGCCGCGAGCCCGACCCCAACGACCCGCTCTACATCCAGCACTGGGGCGAGTTCATCCGCGCCTTCGGCCAGCGCTACGACGGCCATCCCGACCTGGAGAGCTTCGACGTCGCCTACGCCGGCCCCTGCGGCGAAACGGGCGGAGCCTCCACCGAGGAAACCGCTGTCAAACTCGTGGACGCCTATCTCGACAGCTTCCGCAAGACCCAGCTCGTCTCCATGCTCGGCACCCACGGCTGCGCCTACGCCGCGGCGACGGGCCGCCCCATCGGCTGGCGGGCCGACTGCTTCGGCGACCTCAGCCGCGCCAAGGCCCCAGGCCGCGTGCCCGACGACCTCTGCTGGTGCCACATGATTGACGCCTATCCCAAGGAGGTCGCCCGCTGCGGCGTCGCCGACGCCTGGAAGGCCGCCCCCGTCACCCTCGAGACCTGCTGGACCGTCGGCCACTGGGTCAAGCAGGGCTGGGACATTGACTGGATTCTCGACCAGGGGTTGAAGTACCACCTCTCGGTCTTCATGCCCAAGTCGTCCTACATCCCCGACCCCGTGCGGGAGAAGATAGACGCCTTCAACCGTCGCATGGGCTACCGCTTCGCCCTGCGGCAGATGATCCTGCCGCTTGAGGCCAAGCCTGGGCAGCGAATCGGCTTCGAGATGTTCGTGGACAACGTCGGCGTCGCCCCCCTCTACCGCCCGTACCGCCTCGCCTTCCGCTTCCGACAAGGCCAGGAGGAGCACGTCGTCCTCTCGAACGCCGACGTGACGAAGTGGCTCCCCGACCACACCTGGTTCAGCGACGAGATCGAGTTCCCCCCTGCCCTCCAGCGCGGCGAGACGAAGGTGGACATCGGCCTCGTGGACGCCAGCCTCACCCCCCGCGTCCGCCTCGCCATCGAGGAATCCCTCCCCGACGGCTGGCACCCGATGACGAGCATGGATGTGATCTAGGAGTGCCTGGATGAACGGACTGTGCAGCCGCATTCCCATAGGTTGGGTCAGAGCGCTGTCGGGCGTGGTTTCCGCGGCGTTTCAGGCGGCGGCGTTGGCAGGGTTCTGGGCACTGCCATTGGGGGCGGAGATTGACCGGGCCGACGCTGTCGTCCTGGGCAAGCTGGTCCGCGCCACGCCGAGCCGCACCGACCACGACGGGCAGATGATCACCTCCCGGGGAACGATCTCGGTCCGGGAGACGCTCAAGGGCGAGGCCGCGAAGGAGGTCACGATCACTCTAGTCACCGCTCTGGCCTGGGAAGCGGCCCGTCAGATGCAGAGTCCTCCGCGCATCTACCGGGTCGGCGATGAGGGCATCTGGGTCATCGTGGAGGGACGGCCCTCCCACGGGTATGGCGTCTTGCCTGAGAACCGTGCCCAAGAGGTGCGCGACACAGTGGCCCGCCTCGCCCGTCGCGAGTGGAGCCAGCCAGTCAGTGGCCTCCGCTGCTGGGCCGCCCTCGTGAAGGAGACCGAGGTCGCGCTTGCGCGGCCGCCACACCTTCCTCGCCTCATCTTCGCCGTGCAGAACGTCTCGAAGGACACCCTCTACCTGCCTCTCGCGATATACAGCAACGTCCTAGCTGCCTACGCACAGGACAAGGAGGGCAATCGCCACGAGATCAAGGGGGCCGGTGCCCAGCATGAGGGCAAAGCCCCACTCCACTGCCTGCCCCTGGGCGCCGGCGGCACCCGCTACATGCACCCGGATGGCGAGAACTACGGCTACTTCGTGATCCCCTCCACACTGCCGCCTGGCGAGTACCAGATCTTCGTGTCCTTCGGCAACGCGCTCGATGGCCGGATGTACAACGATGAGCCCGCACAGGCATGGAAGGGACGCCTGACTGCTCCCCCGCTCCGCCTGACGATTCCGCCAAGGGTGCCAGCGCCACGGCCCGCTCCCTGAGCATCGCCAGCCTTACCACTGCTGGGCCGATGGGGATCAGCGCTCGCCGGCGAGTTCCTTGAGGTGGCGCACAAGCGCAGCAGAGAGCCGGTAATCTGCGTTGATGAGTTCGTCCAGTATCGGTGAGACCCGCGGAACGATGCCCCTGCTCTTGGCAAGGAGCAGGACAGTCCCAGTGCCAATCACTTCCACCCCCGCCGCCTTGGCCGCCCGCCGGCCCGGGCGCTCGTCAATGAGCAGGAGCGCGCTCTCGCGTGTGGCCAGAGCGATTGCCTCCCATTCGCCTTGGCCCAACGCCGGTTCGGGGCAGGCGCCAGCACTGACTCTGGCAACCTTAAGCCATCCGCGGGGTCCGATGGCCTCCTTGAGAGCCTTTGCACCAGGTCTATCCGAGCAGGTCTCCAGTTCATCCCGAACTGCCTCGGGGATCCATACGCGGTCGAACAGGTCGGGGAGAAGCGATAAGCGGCCCGTCCGTGCCAGGGCGATCAGCGGCCCGGCGTCCGCGATGACTACGTGACTCACATGACCGCCTCCATCTCCGCGTCTAGCTCCTCGGGCGGGTAGTCAACGGCGGGCACACCAGCGGCGCTGAGCACCCCGAGGAAGTCCTCTATGCACAAACCGGCGAACTTCGCCGCCTGTGAAAGACCGAGGACATCTTCCTCGAACAGCCGCACGGCCAGGGCACGCTGGACACCGAGTTCGAGCATCCGCTTGTCGAAGGGGACAGCGACGAAGGCCGGGCGCCCATGCTTGGTGACTACCGAGACCCTGCCCTGCTCGGCATCTCTTATGAGTTCGCCCGTTCGCTCCCGAAGGTCGCGTACCGTGAAAACGTCCAACTTTCCCATCGTCAGGCTCCTGACTTATTGTGCCATCATATGATAGCACACGTCGGAGCCGATAGCAAGCCTCAAGCGAACTTGCTCGGCCTGATGGGGTAGACGCCCCACTCGTCGCGGACGCGCTTCATTTCGAGGATGTTCTCGCGCTTGGCGTCCACGGCGAGGGAGTGGCTGGAGCCCATGATGTAGCCGCCACCAGGGGCGGCGTGCTTGAAGGCGTAGGCGGCGTCGCGGCGAATGTCGTCGGGCGTGCCGAGGATGATGTGCTCGTGCCAGATGCCACTCCAGAGGGTCATCTTGCCGCCGACGCGCTTCTTGAGGTCGCGGAGGTCCATGCCCCCGCTGTGCTGGAGGGCCTCGTGGGCGTCGTAGCCGGCCGCGGCGAGGTCCTCCTCCACCGCGTTGGTGTTGCCGCAACAGTGCTTGAGGACCTTGAGGCCCATCGAATGGGCTTTGTCGCAGAATGCCTTGTGCCAGGGCCACACGTGCTCGCGGTACCAGCGGGGGCTGGCGAGCATGCCCGTGGACGAGCCGAGGTCGCCGCAGGGCATGATGCCGTCAATGCCGAGGGCAACCTTCGTCAGCAGGTCAAGGCCGCGGACGAGCCGCCTGCCCGCGATCTTCGTGATGAGGGCGCACTCGTCGGGGTAGAGGGCGAGGTTCATGAGCTGCTCCTCGTCCGTGTGGCCGAACGAGGGGAACGAGATGTCGCCCCACATGAGCAGGATGAAGTGGGTCTTCCCCGCCTCCTTGACCATGTGGCGGACGGCTTCCCACACGGAGTCATCGGGCAGCTCGACCTCCTCGCCGTCCACGCGGTCGAGGGCGGCTTCGAGGTCCGCCATCTTCGGCGGCTGGGCGGGGGGGTGGACGGTCTTGTAGCGCATCAGGTCGTGGGTCGTGGCCGAGATGCGGTAGAGGTTGCCCGCCTTGTCGCGATACGTCTCGTCGTCGAGTTTCTCCAGCGGGTCGGGCTTGTAGCCCTTGGGCGCCACGCGGCCGATGAAGACGATGTCCATTTCGAGGGCGCGGATGAGGTCGAGGCGGTCGCGCTTGACGCAGTTCACGATCTCATCGCGGCGGCCGTCCCACCACGCGAGGGTCTCGCGGAACTTGGCCTGGACCAGGGTCTTGCGGCCAAGGATGTCCTCATAGACGTTGTAGTCAATCGAGTGTTCGCCCCACGGGATGCGGTCGGGCTCCCGATGGGCAAGGGCGGCCAGGACGCGTTCTTTCGGGGTCACAGCGGCAACTCCTGGTTCAGGTTGCGGCATGCAAGCATCGCATACCTCCAACAGTGTAGGAATTGCCGCGAGCAATGCAACGCCGGGCGCCGCCCGCCGCCTTGGGGCGCGGAGCACCGTCCCGCGATATTCCAACATTCTAGTAACACTTCAGCCTTCTGAAGTTCCTGCCCCCACCGACCTCGCGTCGGTGGAGCAAGGGATTGGCAGCTAGAGAGAGCCGCACCCCACCCCCTCGCCCCCTCCCCGTCCGCCGTCGGGCGGACGGGGAGGGGGATGGGGGGAGGGGCATCGCGGTGTAGTGTCCAATCCCTCGCCCCACCGAGGCAAGCTCGGTGGGGGCGAAGACACTGCAAGCATCAGGTACTTCAGACGGCTGAAGTGTTGCGAATGTTAGAGTATCCCTGGCGGCGCTCTGGTCACCCCTGCCCTCCTGGCGCGATAGGTCTCGTGGCGGCCGGGCGCGCCGACATTCCATCATTCTGTAGAATGTTAGAATATCACATGGGTCGCTTCCCCTGCGCACAACCACGATCCCTCGGTTCGGCCCCCCCGCTCAAGCCGCGGGGCGATGGCGCTTCGATGCTCCAACATTCAGCAGAATGTTGGAATGTCCAGGCCAGCATCCCCCTCCGAGCAGCGGGCCCTGGCTGCTGGACAGCATTCCGCCGTTATTCCAACATTCTGTAGAATGTTAGAATGTCGTAAGCCGCGATTCGGCCGCGCGCCAGGCCCGGGCGCCCGGGGCACTGTTGTGTGGGGCCGGCGCTCAAGTTACAATGAGAGGCGAGAGGAGCCCGTCCCTTGAAGGTGCTGCTGCTGGGCGACGTGCATGCGAATCTGCCGGCCCTGGAGGCCGTGCTGGCTCATGCCGCGCGGCGCAGGCCGGAGGCGATCTGGAACGTCGGCGATTTCGTGGGCTACGGGGCCTTCCCCGACGAGGTGGTCAAGCGGCTCCGCGACGCCGACGCCGTGAGCATCGTGGGCAACTACGACCTGAAGGTGCTGGAGCTGAGGAAACGGCAGAAGAAGCTGCGGAAGAAGCGCGCGGAGAAGTGGCTGGCCTTCAAGTGGGCCTACGAAAGCCTGTCGAAGAAGAGCCGCAAGTTCCTCCGCTCCCTGCCGCAAGAGGTTCGCCTGGAGGCCGAGGGCTGGCGAGTCCTCATCACCCACGCCAGTCCGGCCTCGAACGAGGAGCATCTGTGGCCCGACACGCCGGCCCGGCGCCTGCGCGAGCTGGCGGCAGTCGCGGACGCCGATGCCGTGCTCTGCGGCCACTCGCACCAGGCGTTCGCCCGCAAAGTGGCCGGCGTGTGGTTCATCAACGCCGGCAGCGTGGGGCGGCCGGACGACGGGGATCCGCGTGCCTCGTACGCCATGCTGAGCATCACCCGCCGCGGCATCCGCACGACGCACTACCGTGTGGCGTACGACGTGGCCCGTGCCGTGGCCGCGATTCGCGAGGCGGGCCTGCCCGAGGCGTTCGCCGAGATGCTGCTACAGGGGCGTGCGCTGGATGCTATCGAGGGAAGTGGATGAATGGATGAGTGGATGATTGGATGAATGCCTGAATCCTGTCGCTCACCGTCCATTCATCCAACCATCCATTCATCCATCCTTCCCCTCCGTGCCCGGCTCGATCCTCAGCTCTACCCCGTAGGCTTCCTCGAACAGCCCTGCTTTGCGTCTTGCACCCCAGCATGCGTACCTCAGGTCGCCGCCTCCGCCGATGCGCAACGTCCAGGCATGTTCGCCAGTGGACGTGACCTGGAGGTCGGTGACGGCGTCCTCGTGCAGGCGGTCGAGGCCGTCGGCGATACGGAGGATGGCGGCGAGGCGGGCCACCAACGCTTGCGCCGCGGGCGACAGAGCCGCGAGGTGCCCGTGCTTGGGCGATGGGTGGGCTTTCCTGTGGTAGCGGGCCACGTTGGCCACGACGAGGCGTTCGTCCGCATTCAGGGCAGGCAGGTCGGCCTGGAGGATGAGTTGGAGCGATGCCCTGTGGTGCCCCGACACGGCCACCGAAAGCCCGATGTCGTGCAGGAGCGCGGCGCACAGCAGCAGCTCGCGCTCGGGGCCGCCAAGCCCGTGGAGCGGCCGGAGCGCGTCGAAGAGCTGGCCGCAGAGGCGGCCGACCTGCTCGGCGTGCCGGAGCTCCTCCGGGTATCGCCCGGCAACCGCACGCGCACACCGGAGCTTCGGGGTGAGGTCCATCGAACCCTCGGGCGGGTGGGAGGGGCTACTCGCTGATGAGTTCCTGGGCCATGGCCACGGCGCCGAGGGCGACGGCGTCGTCGCCAAGCGCGGACCGCACGATCTCGCCGCCGCGCCGCGCCCCGGGCAAGGCATCGGAGGCAACGATCTTCTGCACGATCGGCACGACGAAGTCGCCGCACGCCTCCACCACGCCGCCGCCAAGCACGATGATGTCGGGGTCCACCAGGTGCCGCACCGTCAGGCACGCGTAGCCGAGGAACTGGGACGCCCGGCGCATGACCTCGGTGACGACAGGGTCCTTGGCCTTGAGGGCGCGCTTGAGGAGCTTGCTCTTGATCGGCCCCTTGGCCCCGCCGACGAGCTTGCGAAGCACCGTCCTGCGCCCGGCGGCCATGGCCTTGCGCAGCTCGCGCTCGATGGCGGAACGGCTGGCGACGGCCTCGAGGCAGCCGCGATTGCCGCAGCCGCACCGCGGGCCGCCCGGGAGCATGACGATGTGGCCGATCTCCCCAGCCGCCTCGCGGGCGCCGCGGACCAGTCGGTCCTCCACGATGACGCCACCGCCGATGCCGGTGCCGACGAAGATGCCCACCACGCTCGCCGCGCCCCGCGCCGCGCCGAGCCACTTCTCGCCCAGCGTGCCCAGGTTCACATCGTTGCCCACCGCAACGGGCACGTCGAAGCTCTTGCGGACCGCCGCTCGCACCGCCACGCCGGTGAGATTCATGTTGGGGGTCACGACCACCCGCCCGCGGTCGGGATCAACGACGCCCGGGATGGCGAGGCCGATGGCTGCCAGGTCGTCGGACTCGGCGTCGCCTTCGGCCAAGGCGCCCTTCATGGCGGCCAGGATGGCCTTCAGCGTGTCGCGCGGCGAGGCGCCGCGCGGCGTGTCGCAGCGTTCGCGGGCCACGATCGTGCCGCACGGGCGGACCAGTGCTGCCAGGATCTTCGTGCCGCCGACGTCCACGCCGAGGTACAGCTTCTCCTTGCTTCTCTTCGTCAACGCGTTTCCCCTGTGTTGCGCGCCACCTTCCCGACGGCCCGGCTATCCGACGGCTTTCGCGGCCTTGCGGGGCGCCTTGTCCTTTGCGAACGCCTTCCAGGCGGCGGCCGCGTCGCCGAGGGCCTCTGCGCGCCAACGCTCCAGGAAGCCGATCAGCGAGCCGAGGGCCTGGGCAGCCAGCGGGTCGTCGGCCCGGGCGCGCCGCCTGGCAGCATACCGAATGATCCGCTCTCGGTATACGTCGGCGTCGTGGACCTCTCCCAGCGCATCCTGCATCGGGACCATCCGGCCGATGATCGCGTTCAGGCCATCGCGATAGAGGTCGGCGAAGAACTCCGCGGTGTAGCGAAGCCTCTTGCACTGGATGCGGAGGGCGTGTTGCTCCTCGGAGGAGGCTCTGGCGAGGTTGCGGCCGAGCTTCTTCGCCGCCTTCAGGCCCTTCAGGAGCACGCGGGGGGTATGGCGGGCCAGCGGCTCGTCGGCACCCCTGGGCACGGAGGCGAGGCCGCCCGGCACCACGCGCCCCGCGAGGACGGGACCGTAGCGGGCGTTGAACGCTGCGAACTCCTGCGATGCGAAGAGGGCGAGCAGCGCGCGGAAGTGGCGGCGCCGCTTCTGCCGCTCGGCTCGCAGCAGCGCACGGAGATACGGCCAGTGCTCCTGCGGCGCCCGGCCCGCATACTCGCGCAGAAAGACCAGCAGGACGTCGGAGTCGCGCACCTTGCCCAAGGCGTCGGCCAGCCGCTTCAGTTCCCCTCGCAGGGCCGGCACGAGGCCATCGAGCGCCTTGCGGAACACCTTGAGCGCGGCCCGCAGCCGCCGCAGCGCGACGCGAAGCTCGTGCACGTACTCGATGTCCTCGCCGTAGCTCAACCCGTAGACGCGCGAGCGGAAGGTCTGCCACTGGGTCTGGAGCACGTGCCGCGCCACGTCGGCAGCGGTCGGCTCCGGCGGCAGGGAACTGGTCGGCGGCCCCGTGCCCTCGTAGACCACCACGGCGCGGATCGGGCGGAGCATGGTGCTGTTCCAGGCCGCGAGCTTGGCTCGCGCCGCAGCCACCGTCTCTCGCACCGAGCCATTGCCCGAGACGAGCAGCTCGATGGCCAGGCCGTCGTCGAGCGCTGCCGCCACCGTCGCATCCTGCCTTCCCGCGCACGTCACGCCCTCGGCCAACCCCACGAGGGCGGCGATTCGCCGCGCGATCTCGTGTGGCACGGTCGCCCCCCCCGACGCCTCCTGGCCCTCGCCTGCCTGGGGCGCCACGGCGCTTACCACGATGTCCCGTTCCGTCGGCGTCAGTGCAGGCATGCACTGGTGGAGAGCAGCGCCCAAGCTTTCCTTGAAACCCTCGCCGTCTGCCGCCGGCACGCCGACGCCACGAATGGCGGCGGCCAGCTCGACGAGCGGCCGAGCCGTCTTCGTCAGCCCATGCACGTGCTGGGTCTGCGCGAAGAGGCGCAGAGCGACAGTTGTCATGCGCAGGGCGGGAGCAGGCTCCGCGCCCAACGTCTCGCACAAGCGGCTGGTGATCTGGTGGCTCAGTGGATCCGCCATGGTCCGGGTCTCTTCCTCACTTGGGGAGACCTGTATGGTAGCTCGCCATCGCCAAGGTGTCAACCCGCGTGTCACGATAATCTGCGCCCCGCTAGCCCTTGCGGTTCGCCTTCCGCCCGGCTACAATACCCAGGGCGTCGGCCCTGAGGCCGCTCACGGAACCCTGAGCAACCCCGAGGGCCGTCGAGGCAACGGATTGTACGCCGGCCGCCGAACCGCACGAGGCGCGCCCCATTGAGGCAACAAACGAAAGGAGACGTCATGGAGCCTGAGCTCATCGCAGACTACCAGTGCGACTGCGGCGAGAATCCCCTCTGGCACCCGCAGGAGAAGCGCCTCTACTGGGAAGACATCCCGAAGGGCCGCCTCTTCCGCTACGACCCCGCCACGGGCCACCACGAGATCTGCTACGAGGGCGACGTCGTCGGCGGCTTCACGTTCCAGGCCGACGGCGCGCTTCTGCTCTTCATGGCCAAGGGCGCTATCAAGTCGTGGCGCGACGGAAAGCTGGCCACGCTCTACGACTCGCTGCCCGACGAAGAGCGCAACCGTTTCAACGACGTGACCGCCGACCCGCAGGGAAGAGTCTTCTGCGGCACGATGTCGCCCCCCCACCGCCTTGGCAGGCTCTACCGCCTCGACACCGACGGCTCGATCCACCTCGTCGAGGAAGGCATCGGGGTGTCGAATGGCATGGGCTTCACCCTCGACCGCAAGCGGATGTACCACACCGACACGCGCACCCGCTCCATCTACCTCTACGACTACGATGAGGCCACGGGCGCGCTCGCCAACCGCCGCGTGTGGCTCAAGGTGCCCGAGGGCCAGGGCGGCCCCGACGGCATGACCGTGGACGCCGAGGGCCATGTGTGGGACGCGCGTTGGGACGGCGGCGTCCTCGTCCGCCTCGCCCCCGACGGCACCGAGGTGCTGCGCATCCCCTTCCCTGCCCGCAAGGTATCGAGCGTCGTTTTCGGCGGCGACGACTACAGCGACATCTACGTCACCACGGCGGGCGGCGGCAACAAGGCCACGGATGGCCAGGGCGCCGGCGCCCTCTTCCGCCTCCGCCTCGGCATCCGCGGCCTCCCCGAGTTCCCGTCCCGCATCCGCCTCTGAGGTTCCCAACAAGGACCCCCGCGATGAACCGCAGGAGACTGCTCTTCAGATTGAGCCAGGGCCACTTGAAAAACGTGGCGTTCTCCGACATAATCAGCTTGGCGGAAGGCTTCGGCTTCCGCTTCTCGCGACGGGGCGGGAGCCACCACATCTACGTTCACCCGGAGGTACCGGAGTTGGTGAACCTCCAAGATGTTCGCGGCGAGGCCAAGCCTTACCAGATTCGCCAGCTTCTCCGCCTCGTCGAACGCTACGACCTTCGCCTGGAGGACCAGCCGTGAGCGACTACCACATAAACATATTCTACAGCGACGAGGACGGCGGCTACATCGCGGACATCCCTGACCTTGATGCCTGCTCGGCCTTCGGGCAAACCCCGGAGCAGGCCCTCGCCGAAGTGGAACTCGCCAAGGAAGCCTGGTTGGAAGCCGCCCGGAAGGAGAGCAAGCCTATCCCGCGTCCGCGGTATCGTCCCCTCATCTACCAGGCCGCTCGGTAGGCTCGAGCCCGACTGCGCGTCACAATGATCTGGACCCCCAAGCAGCGAATGCTCAATGCCTATCGCGGCGTGTTCAGCGACCGGGTGGCCGTGGCGCCTGAGTTCTGGTACTACTACCCCGCCAAACTCCTCGGCGTGGACATGATTCACTTCGAGCGCGAGGTGCCGTTCCACCAGGCGCTGAAGACCACGTTCGAGCGATTCGAGTGCGAGGGCTGGGGCGTCGCGGGCGTCGGCGCGCCAAACGACCAGGTCGAATGGAAGTCGCAGGATAAGTGGCTAGACGAGGACACGCTGGAGGTGCGGACGACGATCACGACGCCGCTCGGCGAGCTGACCTCGGCCCGCCGCCTCTCGCGCGACGAGCCGAGCTGGACCCTCGAAAGCCCCGTGAAAGACCTCGCCCGCGACTTGCCCGCCTGGGAACTCGTCGCCCTCGGCGGCGACCCCGACCATCCCGACGTGAGCGGCCTCGTGAAGGCGTGGAACGAGGTCGGCGACGCCTATCTCCTCGAAGCTTGGCTCTGCGTCCCCTTCTTCGACTTCTACGGCGGCGGACGCCACGGCGGCTTCAACGCCGCCGTCTACGACTTCCTGGACCCCGACCTCCAGCCCACCCTCGAGTGCCTCCGCGAGCGCTACACCGACCACGTCGTCCGCACGGCCCGCGCCATCTGCACGCAAACGCCCGTCGAGAGCCTCTGCATCGGCTGCACGTGGAGCAACAACTCGCTCCTCGGCCCCAGGCTCTGGCGGCAGTGGGACAAGCCGGTGATCAAGGCCGCCGCCGACGAGGTGCACCGCCACGGACGCCTCCTCCACGTCCACTTCCACGGCCGCTGCATGGAGACCGTAGCCGACTTCGCCGAGCTGGGCATTGACTGCGTGTGCCCCTTCGAGCGCCCGCCCGGCGGCGACGTGGCTGGCCTCGATGGCCTGAAGCAGGTCGCCAAGCTCCTCAAAGGCCGCACGACCATGAACGGCAACGTCCACACCGTCGAGACCCTCATCCGCGGCACCCCCGACGACGTCCGCCGCGAGGTGCGGGAAATCCTCGAAGCCTTCCGCGGCAACCCCCGCGTCATCGTCGGCACGGGCGACCAGGTCGGCCGCGAAACCCCCGAGGCCAACCTCCACGCCATGATCGCCGCGGTCCGCCGCGGCTGAACCCGCGCCCCCTCTCCCATGTGCTCTCACGTGCACAGCCTACAGGCCGCCAATCCCCCCGCCCCTGGAATTGGCACCCTGTAGGTGCCTGACCCATCTGCGTAAGGCTATGTCAGTGCGGCACGTATGGCTTTCAACGAGCGGCTGCGCCCCCGCGACAGGGTGCCAACAGGTTACAGGCGGCCAATCTCCCCGCCCCCGGATCTGCCGCTAAGTGTCGGGTGGATCCGAAGGCTCTGCCGACCGCTCCCCTGAGTCCAGGGCTCTTAGCCGTCCGGCGTAGATGGCGCTCAGAAGCAGGACGACTAGAATGATCACTAGCAGGCCTGCCCAAAAAGCAAAGCCTGCCGGGTTGTCTCTGATGGTGCCGTACGGCCACTCGATGGGTGTGCGCCCACTTGTGAGCACGGCTCGCCAGCGTTCCGGCACCGTAATGCCCAACTTCTCTCTGACTTCCGATGGAGTCTGCGCCGCCGACCAGTTCCCAACGAAGAACGCGATAGGGAAGAGGAGCATCGCCAGCATGATTTGCAGCACGCTCAGACAACGTAGCCTCGTGCGGTTACGCATCCAACCGACGGCCTTCCTGGAGGCCCGCGCTTCCGCTACGAGCACCCGTACCCAATGGGTGAGCGCAATCGCCACGATCACCGCTCCGCAGACGATCAGGAACAGCAACTCCGCATCCAATCGAACTGCGTCCTCGGCTGTCGGCTCAGTGTCCCCAAAGCTCCCCGGGAGTAATTCGGGGGACGGAGTCGATGCGGGCCAGTCTAGCCATGGCGGCATGCTATTCCGCGCGCTCCGTGCTGTCAAGGGTGTTGCTCAGACTCTGTCGGCTGTTGCGCGGACCTCCCGCATCACGTAGAATCCCCGCTGGCGAGGCGAGGAGTGGCGGAATGCAGCTATGGGTCTGGCGGCACATTCGCGTCGAGCTGCCCGAGGACTGGGAGATGCTTCAGTTCTCGCGGAACCCGCAGGCCGGGCGGTGCGCCTGGGCCGACCGGTACCGGTTCCGCGCCGAGCTGAGCTGGCAGGCACTGAGCGGGCCGCCGGACCTCGCTCGCCTGGCCTCCGACTACCTGGCGAAGCTGCGGCTCGACGGCACGATGCCCGATGCGGCGCCCGTGCAGTCGGGCGACTGGCGCGGGCCGCGCGGACACGAGGACGGCCTGCTGACCTCCCGGCTCAGCCGCCACCTGGCCGAGGAAGGCTGCCTCGTCGAGCTTGTGCTCCTGTGGCCCGACGGCCTCGATCCGCAACGCGAGGGGAGCATCCTCGCCAGCATCCGCTCGGAGTCCCCGTGGCCCCACGGGCTGCGGCGATGGCGCGCCTTCGGCCTCGACGCCCTTGCGTCGGGCGGCCTCGATCTGGTTGAATGTAAGGCCGAGCCCGCGCTGGCACAGTTGGCCTTCCGCGACGCGCGCGCGACGCGCGAGGAGACGTTTCAGCGCCTCGGGATGGTGCCCGAATGGCTCGACGGCTCGGTGCGCGACTGGCTCGTGCGCCAGGTGCCCCGCGACCTGCGGGCAGAAAAGGGGACATTCACCTTTTCGCCCCCTTGGGGCGCCAAAGGCTACTGCGCAGAAAAGGAGAATGTCCCCTTTTCTGCCCGCGAGGAGCGCGCCGAGGCAAGTGGCCACCAGGTGGAGACGGTCGAGGGCCTGCGCCGGGGCGGCCTCCTTCGCAGGCCGGTCCACCACGCAGCCGCGGCTTGGCTGTGCCCATCCGATGGCCGCCTCTACTGCGTGGGCATCAGCGGACCCGACGGCGCCGACAGCAAGGGCCTGGCAGGGACGAGGCTGTCCTGCTGCGAAGGGATGACGCGGCGTGACTGAGAGGCACTCGTGGCGCAGGATGCTGGAGGCGCGACCGGTCCGCAACGCGGCGGCGGACACCGTTCGCGAGCCATCGGGCGACCTGGGCATCGCGGTGAAGAGGAAGCGGCCACGGTGGCACGTGCCGCCGCTCTCCTGGGTCGTGTCGCTCAAGCCGACCCGCACGGTGCGGCTGGACAGGGTGGGCTCGCAGGTCTGGGGGCTGTGCGACGGGGAGCGAACCGTCGAGGCCATCGTGGATGCCTTTGCCGCCGAGCACCGCCTGAGCTTCCACGAGGCCCGCGTGGCCGTAACGGGCTATCTGAGCCAACTCGTCCAGCGCGGCGCCCTGGCGATTTCGATACCATCGCGTAACGTGTCATCCTGAGCGAAGCGAAGGATCTCTCGAGGCGGTAGACGACGATGACAGCGCTGTCGGCTGTTCCCAGGACAGACTCCTGTGAGAGATTCTTCGCGTCGCTTCGCTATGCTCAGAATGACAATTGTCGGCGCGCGGTGCCTTCGGCGGGGGATTCGGAATGAGGCCCCGAGCCATCATCATCGGCCTGCTCTCCGCCGCTGCCGTGTGCAGCTTCGCGTTCTTCAACGATTTCATCATGCGCCAGACCTTCCTGGTCGGCAACTACATGCCGATCTCGGTCTACGGCGGCCTGCTGCTCTTCCTGCTGTTCGTGAACCCGCTGCTCCTGCGAGCCTCGACGCGGCTCGCGCTGACCAACCGCGACCTCGCCGTGATCATCGCCCTCACGCTCGCCGCCTGCTACGTGCCCGGCCGCGGCTTGATGCACTACTTCGGCACCTTCCTGATGCTGCCCCACAAGTACGCGCGGACCATCCCCGGCTGGAAAGAGGCGGGGGTGATGGACCTCGTGCCCAAGGAGATGCTCGCGGACGTGAGCCAGGACGAGAGCACGGCGCTGAACGGCTTCGTGCAGGGAATGAGCGAGGGGACGCATCACATGGCCTTCTCGCGCGTTCCGTGGGAGGCTTGGAGTCGCACGCTGGCCTTCTGGCTGCCGCTGCTGGCCGCCTTCTCGGTGGCGATGATCGCGCTGGCGCTCGTGGTGCACCGCCAATGGTCGAGCCACGAGCAGATGCCCTACCCGATCATCTCCTTTGCGAACGCCCTCCTCCCGCAGGAGGGCGAATCGCGGGGCTGGGTGTTTGGCAATCGCCTCTTCTGGATCGGGTGCATTGCCGTCCTCGTCATCCACCTGAACAACTACGCCTGCGCGTGGTGGCCCCGCTATCTCATCCGCATCGAGCGCTACTTCGACTTCCGCTCCCTCAGCGAGGGGACCGCTCTCCAGCGAGGCTCGGACTACCTGCTGATGAACCCGACGCTCTACTACACGGTGATCGCCTTCGCGTTCTTCCTCTCGACCGATGTGTCGTTCTCGCTGGGAATCGCCGGCTACCTCTACGCCTGGGTCGCGGGCACGCTGGCGGGCTACGGCATCACGCTGGGCGGCGGGGGCTTCATTTCGCTGAAGGTGGAAACGTTCCTGTTTGGCGGCGCCTACTTCGGGATGTTCCTGGTGCTGGTCTACACGGGGCGTCACTACTACCTGAACGTCTTTCGCAAGAGCCTGTTCCTGCGGTCGAGCGAGGAGGTCGAGCGCGAGGCGGTGTGGGCGGCCAGGGTGTTCCTGGCGTGCGCGGCGCTCTTCGCCCTTCAGCTCTTCCTCGTGGGGCTCGACTGGTATCTGGCCATCCTCTACACGGCGGGTGCGGCGATCATCTTCACCGTGATCAGCCGCGTGGTCGCAGAAACCGGGGTGTTCTACATCCACGCCTACCACTTCCCCTGCGTGATCCTGTGGGGCTTCGTGGGGGCGAAGGCCCTCGGGCCGAAGGCCATGCTCATCATGTTCATGGTCACCTCGCTGCTGCTCATTGACCCCCGCGAGGCCGTGATGCCGTTCATGGTCCAGGCGTTCAAGCTCGTGGACTCGAACCGCGTCAGGCTGGGGAAGGTGGCGAGGTGGAGCGTGGTGGCCCTGGTGCTCGGCTTCGCCGTGGCGGTGCCCGTGACGCTGTACTGGAGCTACGACCAGGGCTCGGGACGCGCGTCGGACGGCTGGACGAGCAACGTGCCGAAGATGGCCTTCGACGCCACGGTGAGTGCGATGGAGAAGCTCAAGGCCCAGGGGAACCTGGCCGAGGCAGGCAAGCTCTCGGGCTGGGCGTGGTTCCAGAACCTCACGCCCAATGGCCCATGCGTCCTCGCCTTCTGCATCGCTCTGGCGCTTGTCCTGTCGTTCGCCGCAGCAAGGTTGCGGTTCCCTCGATGGCCGTTCCACCCGATCATGTTCCTCGTGCTGGCCACGTGGCAGAGCCGGTGCTTCGCGTTCTCGTTCCTGATCGGCTGCCTGGTCAAGGTGGCCGTCACCAAATATGGCGGGGCGTCGGCCTACCAGAAGGTCAAGCCGCTGATGATCGGCGTCATCGCGGGCGACATGCTCGGGGGGCTGCTGCCCATGATCATCGGGGCCATCTCGTACCTCGTCTGGGGCGAACCGCCCAAACGGTTCATGGTGTTCCCCTCGTGAAGACCATCGAGATTCGCGAGCAGCCTGTCCTCAGCTTCCGCCGCACGGTGCAGATCACCGCGAACGGCGTGCGCTACCGGCTCTTCCGCTCGCTGGTCACGGTCGTCGTCGTGGCGGTGGCCGTGGCCTTCCTGATGAACATTCTGAGCGAGAGCCTGGTCCGGCGGGCGATCGCCCGAAGCACCGTCGGCCGCATCGCCGAGATCCGGTGCGCGGCCACGTGGGTGGGCCGCCTCACAAGCCCAGGCACGGTCGAGGAACTGCTCCCCGTGATTGCCGCCTCCAGCTCGGGTGATGAACGCCTGCGCGATGCTGCACGCCGTGGCAGCCAGTACCTGGGCTGGTTTCAATCCCTCGACTATGCCCGCCGCCGCGCCCTCCTCCACAAGGCGACGGGCACCGAGGCGTTCGACTCTCTCCAGGACGCGGCGGCCCTCTCCCGCTTCCGGGACGCCTTGGCGGTCATGCGCTCGGTCCGCCTCCCCTCCTCTCTGGCGGCATTCGAGGAGTTCGTGCGGGCCTGGCCGGGCCTGAAGGCCCACGCCCTGGCGGTTCGGGCGAAGCGTGCCGAGGGCCTCGCCGCCGTGGCGGCGAGGCTTCAGGGCCGCTCCCTCATCGAGGCGCTGGCCGACGCCAACGGCGCGTTCGGCGAGGTCGTTCGCTCGGCGGGGTTCGACTTCCCCGCGGCGACCGCGCGCCGGGTGGCCGAACAGGCTCGGCGGACCCTCGACGTGCGGGTGGTCGAGAAGTCCGTCGGCGCCCCGCAGATGCGGCAGGCGGTGGCCGGCTACCTCGACCTGTTGCCCAACGACGTGAGCGTGCGAACGCTGTGGCGACTCCTGCGCGACTACAAGGCGGCCTCGTGGTACGTGGCGAGGCAGAAGGAGACCGACGGCGACGCCGCACGGCTGGCCGCCGAGCGGCTCGTGGAACTGGCCGCTGTCCAGGGGGAGCTCTACTCGCTCGCCCGCGCCGAGCGGATGACCGTCGCGACTGGCGGCGTCACGGGCAGCGGGGAGCGGATGGACTGGCTGGTCCTCGCCTCGATGCTCGTGTGCGTGGTGGGGATTTCGAACTCGATGCTGATGTCGGTGACCGAGCGGTTCCGCGAGATTGCCACGCTGAAGTGCCTCGGGGCGCTGGACGGCTTTATCATGCTCATGTTCGTCCTCGAGGCGGCGTTCCTGGGCGCCGTCGGGGGGCTCCTGGGCGCGTGCCTCGGCACGCTGCTCGGCGTCGCCCGATTGCTCATCCCGTTCGGGTCGCTGGTGACGGCATCGCTGCCGGCCGGCGAGCTCGCGGCCGCGATTGCCATCTCGTCGGTCCTGGGCGTCATCCTGGCCGCCCTCGCATCGGTCTATCCGTCGCTCAAGGCGGCAAGGCTGGCCCCAATGGAAGCCATGAGAATCCAGTAGATGCAGGAAGACACGCGTCGCCGAGTCATCATCCGCGCGATTGACCTCAAGAAGCACTACGTCATCCGCAACGTGCTCACGGAGGCATTGCGCGGCGTGGACGTCGAGATCTACACCGGGGAGTTCATCTCGGTGATGGGGCCGTCGGGCTCCGGGAAATCCACGTTCTTCAACATGATCGGCGGCCTCGACAGCCCGACGAGCGGCCGCGTGTTCATTGACGAGGTGGACGTGGCGCAGCTCACGGCCATCGAGCTGGCCTTCCTGCGCTGCCGCAAGATCGGCTACATCTTCCAGGAATACAACCTCATCCAGTACATGACCGCCCTGGAGAACGTCACCACGCCCATGGCGTTCGGCGGCGTGCCGCCCGACGCGGCGCGCCGGCGCGGCGTGGAGCTTCTGGCACTGGTCGGCCTCGAGGACCGCTGGTCGCACCGCCCCATCGAGATGTCGGGCGGCCAGCAGCAGCGCGTGGCCATCGCCCGCTCGATGGCCAACCAGCCAAGCGTTCTGCTGTGCGACGAGCCGACGGCGAACCTCGACCTCCGCACGGGCCGCGAAATCCTCGAGATCCTCCGGCGGCTCAACGAGGAGCGCGGCGTGACGATCATCTGCGCGACCCACGACCACAGGATGATGGACATCTGCGACCGCCTGATGTGGATCCGCGACGGGCGCATCGAGCGCATCGCCCGACGCGACGAGGTCCACGTCGAGGTCGGCTCCATCGGCGGCGAGAGGGAATGATGAAGGCGTGCTCCGCACAACTGCTGGCGCTGCTTCTCGCGGCTTCCGCCTCGGCCGCGGCCGAGGGCCAGTTCGCAGCCGACTGCGCGGCGCTCACGCGCGCCCCCCATCGGCTCAGCGGCACGCCGGAATACCAGGCCGCCGCGGGCTACGTCGAGAAGCGCCTTCGCGAGATCGGTGCCGATGCCGTCGTCGTCCAGGAGTTCCCCAGCGCACAAACTGGGGAACGTTGCTCCATCGAGGTCCGCACGGACTCTGGGACGCCCGCCGCGCGCCCGCTGCTCGCCATGAGGCCGAACGGCATCGTGCCGCCGGCCACGCCGCCCGAGGGCATCACGGGCCTGATTCTCCAGGCGGGTGCCGGGGGCGTGGACGATTTCGGCGACCGGTCGCCCCAAGGCAAGATCGTGGTGATGGACTACAATTGCGGCCGCGGCTGGCTGCGGGCCTTCCGCCTCGGAGCCCGGGCGGTCGTCCTCACGCCCAGCGGCCCTGCGGCGCCGGGGCAGTGCCACCACACGCTGGCGAATGCCAACCTGCCCCGCTTCTACTTCGCAGGAAACCGCGCGAACCTCCCCGACGGCGCCGCTGCCGTCATTCGCAGCGAGACCCCGTGGGAGCCGGCCGTCGGCCGCAACGTCCTCGCCCTCTTCAGGGGCACGAGCGCGAGGTTCGACCAGGACAAGGAGGAACTGGTCATCGTGGCGGCACACCTCGACACATTTGGCGAGGTGCCGCGTCTGTCGCCTGGCGCGCGCGGCGCGGCCAATTGCGCCGCGCTCCTCACGCTCGCGGAGCACCTGAAGGCCGCCCCCCCGCGCCGCCACGTCGTGCTCGCCTTCCTCGATAACCAGGCCCGCGGCCACGGCGGCGCCGCCGCCCTCTATCGCGTGCTCGACCAGGCGACCGACTCCACGATCCGCATCACCGCCCGCCAGGAATCGCTCGCCACCGAGGACCGCTTTCTCACGGAAATGCAGGCGCTCCTGGCCCAACCCGACCCCCTTCGCGCCGAATCCCCCGTCCGCCGCGAGATGATCCTTCGGCTGAAGCGCAACGCGGCCGCGCACTCCTTCGATGCCCGCCAGGCCCTCTACGACCTCCGCAAGGCTCTTACGTCGCTCGCCGCGGACGCCTCGGAGCGCACCTCGCTCGAACGCCGCATCACCGAGACGGAGGCCGAGAAGGACCGCTGGAATGCCCTCCTGCGCGTCCTGTCGCGCGGCCGCGACGAGCGGGAGGCCCACGACGTGCTTCCCGCCGCCCTGCGCGAATTGCGCGGCGCGATTGCGTCGCGCGGGGGGGAGCTCGAGGCCGAGCGCCGGGCCCTCGACGCCGACAGCCGCCTCTCCGAGCTTGCGGGCGGGGTCTGGGTGGGCCTCCACGTCTCGCTCCTCCTCGGCGACGCCTCGCCCCGTTGGGGACTCGTCATCGGGGGCGACTCCTCGCTCCACATTTCGGGAGACGATCCGGGCCTCTACGGCAGGATTCAGAACACGTTCCTCACCGCGGCCGAGGCACTCGATGGCTCCGCCTCGCCGCCGGCGCACTTCGAGCGGGCCTCGGCGGATGGCTCCCTCGACCCGCCCCGCCTGCTCTGGTCCGCCCCGTTTCTCACCCACAGCGGCGAAGTGGCGGGCCGCCTCGGCATCTACAACGTCGCTCTTGCTACCACGCAGGAGAGCCTGCCGCGCGAGGGCACCCCCGACGACACACTGGAGGCGCTGAACGTCCGGCGAATCGAGGAACAGGCAAAGGAGGCAGCCCGCCTCCTTGCGGCGGTCGCCAGCCATCCCGGCCTCTCGCTCCGCCGCTCGATCGTGGCCGAGAGCTTCTACTCGCTGCCCGAATTCCCGTCGGACTACCATCCCCGCGGCCCGATGGTCATGGGCCGCCTGCCCGGGAGCCCCATGCCCGACCGCCAGATGCCCCACGTCGTCGTGCAACTGCATCTGAGGAAGCCTGGGGCATCGCCGTGGACCGACCTCGCCTATCAGCCGCAGAAGCCGTGCGCCTTCGACGACTTCCTCGTCCTGCGCACGAATCAGAACGGCTCGTACGGCTTCGGCCCGGTGCGCAAGGACACCTGGAACCTGAGCGGCTTCGCCGCAGGCTTCGATCCCCGCGGCGCGGTGACCTCGACGTCCGATGTCCTTTCCGCAGGCAGCGTGGCCACGCGGCTGAACATGTTCCCCTGCCGCGCGGGCCTGGCCGTCCTTTCGCCCCAGCTCCAGCCGAGGCCCATCCAGGTGCTCCGAGCGCGGGGCAACAGCCCCCTCGACGACGACCGGGCCTTCTACCAGACCCTCGATGGCGTGGCGTACTGGTACTGCGAAACGAAGGTGGACGCGGTGAAGCTCTTTGGCCTGCGGGCACTCGTCGCCCTCGGGAACGGCCCCGCGGGGCTGGCAGCCCCCGGGACGGGGACGGAGACCGACGCGGAGGGCACGGGCTTCGCCATGGAGCCACCCTGGGAGCTGCCGGTCGCGGCCGCGCGCTCGGCGGCGGACCTCTGGCGCCTCAACGAGGCGCGAATGCAGGTCCTTCGGTCGCGCGGGATCATCAACAGCTCGGTCGAGGAGCTCCACGGCGAGGCCGAGGACCTGTTGCGCGATGCGGCGAGCACCCGACCCGTCGCTGAGGCCGAGGCCCTCGCCGCCTCCGCCTTTCTCGCCGAGCAGCCCGTCTACGAGATCACTCGCGACACGCTGAACGACCTGGTGCGGGCCGTCCTGGTGCTCCTGGGGCTCTCGGTGCCCTTCGCGTTCGCGGCAGAGAGGCTGCTCGTCGGGGCCACCAGCGTCTACCGCCAGATCGCCTGGTTCGCCGGCCTCTTCACGCTGACGTTCCTCGTTCTCTTCTTCACGCACCCGGCATTCGCCATCTCGCAAACGCCCATGATCATCTTCCTCGGCTTCGCCGTCGTGGTCCTGGCCTCGCTGGTCATCGCCATCATCATGCGGCGGTTCGAGGTCGAGCTCAAAGTCCTCCAGGGCCTGACGACCACGGTCCACGCGGCGGATGTGTCGCGCTTCAGCACCGTGATGGCGGCCATGGCGATGGGCATCTCCACCATGCGCCGCCGCCCGCTCCGCACCGCGCTCACCGCCGTCACGATCATCATGCTCACGTTCACGATTCTCTGCTTCGCCTCCTTCGGCACGCAGACCGGCATCGTCAAGCTCTTCGTCGGGCCCTCGCCTGGCTATTCGGGCGTGTTCCTCCACAAGGTGAGCTGGACCGAGCTCAGCCCCGACATCCTGGACGTCCTGGCTCCCCGGTGGGGCAGAATTGCGCCGCCCCGCTGCCGCTTCTGGATCTCGCCAAAGACACCCCAGAATCAAGGCCCCCTGATCACGCGGGACGACGGGAGCCGCCCCCTCGCCCTTCGGGGCGTCCTGGGCCTCGACGCGGCGGAGTTTCCGCAGCGGCCCGACCTGGCCCTGCTCTTCCGCGCCGATGCCGGCCACTGGTCGGACGTGGTGCTGATGACGCGGGCCGTGGCGGAGCGCCTCGGCGTCCAGCCGGGCGAGCACGTCCTCGTCGGCGGCCTCCGCCTGCGGGTCGGCACCCTCCTCGACCCCAGCGTCGTGTCCGCCGCGAAGGACATGGACGGCAACGGCCTGCTGCCCGTGGACTTCGTGGAGATGAAGACGGCGCTGAGCGAGACGGCGAGTGGAGAGGCCACGCTCACGGCCCAGGCCGAGCAGAACTGGGCGTACCTGCCCACCGACTCGGTCGTCGTCGTCTCCGCTGCGAGCGCGCGTCTCATGGGCGCCGCCCTCCACGCCGTGTCGTTCTACACGCCCGACCCCCGCTCCGCCACGGAGCTGGCGGAGGCCATCGCCAAGACCTTTCCGCTGCCCGTGAGCGCCACGCGAAGCGAGGGCGTGTACCGCCACGTCCTGGGCACCCTGGTCGAGGCGAGCGGCGCCGGCGACCTGCTTTTCCCGATCCTGCTCGGCGGACTGGTGATCTTCGGCACCATGCTCGGCTCCGTGGCGGACCGCGAGAAGGAGATCTACACGTTCAGTTCGCTGGGACTCGCCCCGCCCCACGTCGCCAGCCTGTTCTTCGCCGAGGCGATGGTCTATTCCGTCATCGGCGGAATGGCGGGCTACCTCCTCGCCCAGGGAACCGCCAAGGTGCTCTCGTGGCTGGCGTCGTACGGCCTCGTCCGCGTGCCCGAGATGAACTACTCGTCGGCCAACGCCATCGCCACGATCCTCATCGTCATGGGCACGGTGCTCGTCTCCGCCATCTATCCCGCGATCAAGGCGTCCCGCAGCGCCAACCCGGGCATCCTCCGCACCTGGCGGCTCCCGCCACCGACGGGCGACGTGTTCGACCTCGTCTTCCCCTTCACCGTGTCGGAATACGACATCACCGGGGTCGTGAGCTTCCTCAAGGAGCACTTCGACAACTTCGGCGACACGGGGCTGGGCAGGCTCATGGCCCGAAACGTCCGCCTCATCAGCGGCTCGGCCAAGGAGTTGGGGCTGGATGCGGAGCTGGCGCTCGCGCCCTTCGACCTCGGCGTCACGCAGGCGTTCGAGCTTCGCAGCGCGCCGAGCGAGATCCCGGGCATTGACGTGGTGGCGATCCGCATCACCCGGAAGTCCGGGCAGCCCAAGGACTGGCGGCGCCTCAACAAGGTGCTCCTCGACGACCTCCGCCGCCAGTTCCTCATCTGGCGCGCCCTGCCCCACGACACGATGGAGATCTACCGCCAGAGGACCCTGACACAGATGGCCGCCCACGAGGCACAGGAAGCGGAAGGCTGACGCATGGCGCCGCGGGTGGACAGAGAGCTCGAGGAGTTCCGAAGCCTGACGGAGGTGCCGTCGAGCTTCGAGGAGGGCTTCAACTGGAGCTCGCTCTTCGGCGCGATCTTCATCGCGCTGATCATGGTCCCCGGCGCCATCTACATGGGCCTCCTCGCCGGCACCCACCAGATCGGCCAGGCGGCCACGTGGGTGACCGTCATCCTCTTTGTCGAGGTTGCCAAGCGCGCCCACCGCTACCTGCGGCGGTCCGAGATCTTCGTGCTGTTTTTCATGGCCGGCTCCATCGTGGCCATGCCCTTCCACGGCCTGCTGTGGAACCAGTACTTCGTGCGGAGCGACCCCGCCGCGGCATTCGGCATCGCGAAGGACCTGCCCGCCTGGTTCGCACCGTCCCCGGAGTCCAGCTCCTACGCGCAGCGCAGCTTCTTCCACCTCGACTGGTTGCCGGTCATCGGGCTGGTCATCTTCGGGACGTTTTTCAGCCAGCTCTCGAACATGGTGCTGGGCTATGGCCTCTTCCGCCTGACGAGCGACGTGGAGCGGCTCCCCTTCCCCATGGCCCCCATCGGCGTCCAGGGCGTCCTGGCCCTGGCCGAAGACGCGGAGGCGAAGGACGACGCGGCGCGCGAGAAGGCCTGGCGCTGGCGGGTCTTCTCCATCGGCGGCGCGATGGGGCTCGTCTTCGGGGCCGTCTACCTGGGCGTGCCCACGCTCACCGGCGCCATGACCGGCAAGCCCATTCAGATCTTCCCGATCCCCTTCTCGGACTTCACGCAGACGACCCAGCACTACCTGCCCGCCGTGGCGACGGGCATCGCCTGGGACTTCGGGAACCTCCTCATCGGCATGGTGCTCCCCTTCTTCGCCATGCTGGGCAGCTTCATCGGCCTGAGCTGCACGATCATCGCCAACCCGTTCCTCTACCGGCACGGAGTCCTCACCTCGTGGGCGCCGGGCGACAACACGATTCACACGCTGTTCAAGAACAACGTGGACTTCTACTTCAGCTTCCAGATCGGCATCGCGGTGGCCATCGCCATCGGCGGCTTCGCCACGGTGATTCGCCAGGTGGGGCGGCGCCGAGCCGAGCGCGCCGCCGGCCACACCGTCGCCCGCGAGCTGGCCGCCCCGAAGGGCCGCGGAGACATCCGCACGTGGCTGGTCTTCTCCGTGTACTTTGCGGTCACGCTCACCTACATCATCGTCTCGGGGTTCCTCATTCGGTGGCACCCTGGCGTGATGATCGTGCTGGTGGTGCTGGGGTTCGTCTACACGCCGCTCATCAGCTACGTGACGGCGCGGCTCGAGGGCATCGCGGGCCAGGTGGTCGAGATCCCCTTCATCCGCGAGGCGAGCCTGATCCTCAGCGGCTACCGCGGCGTGGCCTGCTGGTTCGTGCCCATTCCCATCGCCAACTACGGCGGCATGACCGTCTTCTACCGCCAGTGCGAGCTCACCGGCACGAGGTTCACGAGCATCTGGAAGGCCAACGTCATCCTCTATCCCATCATCATCGTCAGCTCGATCTTCTTCATGAACTTCGTGTGGGGCCTCGCCGAGGTGCCCTCGGCCGTGTATCCCTTCGCTCAGCGGATGTGGGAGTTCCAGGCGCAGAACACCTGCATCGTCTACTCGTCCACGCTCGGCGAGTACTCGATCTTCGAGGAGGCGTTCAGTTGGACGCATCTCGCCCTGGGCACGGGGTTTGGCGTGAGCCTGTTCGCCGCGATGAGCGCCCTGGGCGCCCCGACGTTTCTCATCTACGGCCTCATCCGCGGCCTGGGGCAGACGATGCCCCACTCGATCCTCCCGCAGTTCATCGGCGCCCTCATCGGCCGCTTCTACTTCCAGAAGCGCCTGGGCCTCCGCTGGCGCCAGTACATCCCCGTCGTCACGGCCGGCTTCATGTGCGGCATGGGCCTCCTGGCCACCTTGTGCATCGGGATAACCTTCCTCAGCAAGGCGATCATACAACTGCCGTTCTGATGCCCGCTCGCAGCTCGTCCCGCTTTGGGCGAGGATGGATGGAAGAATGGATGAATGAGAAGCCAAGTGGAACAGGCGATGGAAGGGTCGGCTCCGAGTCTTCCCATTCATCCAATCATCCATCCATCCAACCATCCCCTCCCGTGCTCATCCGCGTCCGCGACCTCAACAAGGACTTCCGCCTCGGCGGCGTCGTGGTGCGCGCGTTGAAAGACGTGTCGCTCGACATCTATCGCGGCGAGTATCTCTCGATCATGGGGCCGTCGGGCTCGGGCAAGAGCACGCTCTTCAACATGATCGGGGCGCTGGACCGCCCAACCTCGGGCGAGGTGGAGGTGGCCGGAGTGCACCTCACGAAGCTTACGAGCCGCCAGCTCGCCCACTTCCGCGGCAACCACATCGGCTACGTCTTCCAGGCATACAACCTGCTGCCCGCCTACACTGCGACGGCCAACGTCGCCATGCCGCTCCTCTTCAGCGGCAGGACTCAGGACGAGGCGGTCCGGCGGGCCGAGGAGGTCCTCACCCGTGTCGGCCTGGGCAACCGCCTCCACCATCGGCCCTACGAGCTTTCCGGCGGCCAGCAGCAGCGGGTGGCCATCGCGCGCGCCCTCGCGAACGAGCCGGCCATCGTCCTCGCCGACGAGCCGACCGGCAACCTCGACCTCCACACCGGCGAGGAGATCATCCACCTCCTCCACCAGCTCAGCAAGGAGACAGGTGTCACCGTCATCACCGCCACCCACGACCACAAGATGCTCGACGTCTCCGACCGCATCCTGTGGATCAAGGACGGCGCCGTGGACAAGCTCCAGCGCCGCGACGAGGTGGACATTCGCGTGGGGACGGTGCGGTGAACGCGAGCCCGGTGTCTGGCCCCTGTTTTGGGGTGTTTCCGGAAGGTGCCCCGGACGTGGCACGGTTGACTTGCCCAACCGTGTCTTGCTGCCCTGTGACGCGAAGACACGGCTGGGCAAGCCAGCCGTGCTACCCTCACGGCTTGTCAAGCTCAGGGCAGCGCGAGCGGATAGCATCGAGCACCCGACGGGCTGCTTGGACGGCAGCGGCGGCGTCCTCGGGGCCGACGTGGTGTGTGCCGCCGTAGTCGCCCACGTCGCGGAGCTCCAAGAGCGCATCGAAGTCAGCCCCAAGCTCAACAGGCCACATGCCTGACTTGACCCAGTCGCGATGCACCGCCGCACGCAACTCGGTGTGGCGGCGGAAGCTTCGCTGCTCCAGCTCGAACGCGGCCGATGCCGCATGGAATGCGGCATAGTAGGCGCGGGATGCCGTGTCGTCGGAGCTGACCATCAGCAGCGCCTCCGCCGACCGCAGAGCGTTCGTTGCCCTCTCCCACAGAACACGAGCGTACTCCAGGCTCATGCGGTCACACCCTCGGCCTCAGCCTGGCGAAAGAGGGGACACGTCCCGGCGTCGTACTCCCGCACGTCCACGGGCTTCGGACTGATGGGGCGCCCCCAACGCAGCGAGAGCGGGTAAAGGGCAAGCAAGGCCGCGCGAACATCGTCCCACAGGTGAATGGGGCCGCTGAGCAGCACAAGAACGTCAATGTCGCTGTCGGGGCGGCCCTCTCCCCGCGCTTCCGACCCGTAGAGCACCACGCGGTGAAGCCTACGCCCGTAGGCTGGCGCGAGCGCCGCCTTGATCTCAGCCAGCAGCTCTTGACGCTCCATCCCGTTTCCCCTCTGGCCTCTCCCCACTCCCTGCACGCACGTTACATCATGCCAGCGGCAAAGTCAATAGGCCGCCGGCATCGGCAGCGATTCCACACCGGCGAGGAGATTATCCACCTCCTCCACCAGCTCAGCAAGGAGACAGGTGTCACCGTCATCACCGCCACCCACGACCACAAGATGCTCGACGTGTCCGACCGCATCCTGTGGATCAAGGACGGCGCGGTGGACAAGCTCCAGCGCCGCGACGAGGTGGACATTCGCGTGGGCACGGTCCGCTGAGCCGCTTGCGCCTCCCGCCCCTTTGCGCTAACGTAGCTTGTGTTGCGGAAAGTCACCCCAGGGAGAAGCCACGTTGGGAGTGCGGGCTTTAGCCCGTATCCTCGCGGTCGAATCGCCAATCCAAGGTACGGCCTGAAGGCCGCACTCCGAACCGGGGCTTTCCGCAACAGAAACAACGTGGCAGTAAGGGGGGATTCCCGACAGCGGAGTCGAGCCCGGCCATGCGGTGGAGCCTTGGATTCCTTGCACTTGTCGCCTCGGCTGGCCTGTTCGCCGGTGAGCCTGAGCCGGTGGAGACGCCTCCGGAGCCCGAAGGCGTCGTGGGGCCGCAGCACGACGGCCAGGAGAACTTCGTGCCGCTGTTCAACGGCCGCGACCTCACGGGCTGGGCCGGCGCACTCAAGGGCTACACCGTCAAGGACGGCGTCCTCGCCTGCCGCCCCGAGAGCGGGGGCCGAATCTATACCGAGGAGGAGTACGCCGACTTCGTGCTCCGCTTCGAGTTCAAGCTCTCGCCCGGCGCCAACAGCGGCCTGAGCATCCGCACCCCGCCCGGCGGCGAGGGAGCGAAGGACGGCATGGAAATCCAGATCCTCGACGACAGCTCGCCGCTCTACAGGAACATGCCGGCCTGGTACAAGCACGGCGCCATCTTCGGAGTCGCGCCCGCGAAGCCCGGGCACCTGCGGCCCGTGGGCGAGTGGAATACCCAGCAGGTCATCGCCCGGGGCACGCGCGTCGTGGTGAAGCTCAACGGGACGATCATCCTGAATGCCGACCTGGCTCCCATCCTCGAAAGCGGCCGGACGGCGGACGGCCGGGGCGTGATGGCAGCCCACGCCGGCCTCCACCGCAAGAGCGGCCGGATCGGCTTCATCGGGAGCGGCTCCAAAGCCGAGTTCCGGGATGTCTGGATCAAGGTGCTCAAGTGAAGAAGGGTGTTCGGTGTTGATGGCCAGAGACAAGACGCGTGACGCGTGACGCGTGAGAGGACAGCAGAAACCCGCCCCGTTGTTCTCACGGGTCACGCGTCACGCGTCCTGACCAGGCCACGTATGAGGAGAGACCCATGATTCGGTTGATCGTCAACGGCGCGGCCGGGCGCATGGGCCGCCGCATCCTCGCCCTGGCCACGGAGGACAAGGAGATCGCTATCGCCGCCGCCTTCGAGCGGCCCGACCACCCCGACCTGGGCAAGGATGCCGGCGCCCTTGCCGGCGTCGAGCCGCTCGGCGTGCCCGTCACGGCCCGCAAGGACGTGGCGGCGGACGTGGCGGTGGATTTCTCCCACGCCGATTCGGCGCTGGCGATGATTGACTGGTGCGCGGAGCATGGGATCGGCATCGTCGTCGGCACCACGGGCATGGGCGCCGAGGGCGGCCGGCGGCTCGACGCGGCGGCGAAGAGGATTCCCTGCCTCCTCGCGGCCAACATGAGCCTGGGCGTCAACGTGCTCCTTCGCGTCGTGCGCGACGTCGCGGCCGCACTGGGCGACGCCTACGACGTCGAGATCGTCGAGGCCCACCACAACAGGAAGAAGGACGCGCCCAGCGGCACGGCCCTGGCCCTCGGCGACGCCGTCGCCGCGGGCCTCGGGCGCAAGCTCGACGACGTGGCCGTCCACGGCCGCCACGGCATGGTCGGCGAGCGGACGGTCAAGGAGATCGGCTTCCACGCCGTGCGGGCGGGCGACATCGTGGGCGAGCACACCGTGGTCTTCGGCGGGGTCGGCGAGCGGGTCGAGGTGCGGCATGTGGCCACGAGCCGCGACACCTTCGTCCGCGGCGCCCTGCGCGCCGCCCGCTTCCTCGCAGGCAAGCCGGCGGGGCGGTACACCATCGCCGACGTGCTGGGGCTACGCTGAATAGCTCGCCACGATTCCCGGCCAGTGTGGGCGGGGCCTCTGCGGCCCGCGCCGCGCTACGCGGGGCAGAGACGCCCCGCCCACAGAGCTGACCATCGAATGGGACTTCCGCCGCATCCCCCTTCACCGTATTTGCAGCTTCGGTGGAAATTTTACCCAACAGATTGGGGGGGCAATGCCGTTGTACATGTAGAGGGGGGAAGCGGGATGCCGCCGGACACACCGGCGCCCGGTTCCCCGTACGAGCGGCGCACGGTGGCGACTGAGTACGAGCCTGTCACCAAGTCGGAACCGTTGCCGCAGGAGGCGGGGGGCGCAGACCCGGCGCGTCGCCCCACGCCTCGCGCCCGAGCGCCGCTCGGAAGCGGCCCGCGAACGCCTCGCCAACGCAAGTAGCGTGAGGCCGCACGACCGCGCTCTTTGACAATTCGGTTACCCTCCCGAAGGCATTGGAACCTTCGGGAGGGGCTTTCTTCCCGCATCCACGCATGCGGGGGGGGATGGTGCGCCCAGAGCGCGCGTGATTCGTGACGCGTGACGCGTGAGAAGACGACGCCCGGAGCGAAGACACGGCTGGGCAAGCCAGCCGTGCCACCCCCTGGGGGCGTCTGATCACGGGCCACGCGCCGCGGATCACGGGCAGAGGCGTGTTTTTGCTGTTGACTCCTCGCCCCGGGCGCTTATAATCGAGGACGGCGACGAATTCCCCCCTTCCCCGCGCGAGGCGACGAATGGCGAAGTACGATGTGGTGGTGATTGGGTCCGGGCCGGGCGGCTACGTGGCGGCGCTGCGGGCCGCCCAACTGGGCAAGAAGACGTGTGTGGTCGAGCGCGACGCCCTCGGCGGCGTGTGCCTCAACCGCGGCTGCATCCCCACCAAGGCCCTCGCCCACGCGGCCGAGGTCTGCTCCCTCGCCCGCCACGGGGCAGACTTCGGGGTTCAGACGGGCGAGGTGTCCGTGGACTTCGCGAAGGTGCAGGCGAACAAGGACGCCGTGGTGAAGAAGCTCACGGGCGGGGTCGCCTTCCTGCTCAAGCGGGCGAAGGTGGACGTGGTGGCCGGCGAGGGGCGGCTGGCCGGCCGCAAGAAGGTTGCCGTGCGGCTCAACGCGGGCGGCGAAGAGGCCATCGAGGCCGACAAGGTGATCCTCGCCACAGGCTCCGTGCCGGCCACGCCGAAGGGCATCGCCTTCGACGCGGAGCGAATCATCACGAGTGATGAGGCGCTCCAGCTCACGCGGCTCCCCGCCAGCGTGCTCATCCTGGGCGGGGGCTATATCGGCTGCGAGTTCGCCTCGATCTTCGCGCAGTTCGGCGTCCAGGTCACGGTGGTCGAGATGCTCGAGCGCCTGCTGCCGAACCTGGACAGCGACGTGTCGGCGGAGATCGCGAAGGCGCTGAAGAAGCTCAAGGTAAAGGTGCACGTCGGCACGAAGATGGAATCCGTCGCGGCGACATCGGATGGTGTCACGGCGAGGCTCTCGGGCGGCGCCACCGTGCAGGCGGAGCTGGCGCTCATCTGCATCGGCCGTCGCCTCCTGAGCGATGGCCTCGGCCTCGAAGAGGCCGGCGTGAAGGTGGAGAACGGCGCCATCGTGGTGGACCGCCACTGCGAGACGACTGCGGCCGGCGTGTACGCCATCGGCGACGTGACGGGCAAGATGCTCCTTGCGCACGTGGCGAGTGCCCAAGGCATCGTGGCTGCCGAGCACGCGGCCGGCCTGAACTCCGCGATGGACTACCGGTGCGTCCCCGCCGCGGTCTTCACCCATCCCGAGGTCGGCACGGTGGGGATGACGGAGGCGGGAGCGACGGCCGCCGGCTACGAGCCCAAGGCGGCTCGGTTCCCGCTCCAGGCTCTCGGCCGCGCCGTGGCGATGGGCGAGACCGCCGGCTTTGCCAAGATCGTGGCCGACAAGGCGACGGGGCAGATCCTGGGCGTGCACGTGGTCGGCCCGCACGCGTCGGACGTCGTGGCCGAGGCGGCGCTGGCGGTCTCGCTGGAGGCGACCGTGGCCGAGGTGGCCCACGCCATCCACGCCCATCCCACGCTGCCCGAGGCCATCATGGAGGCCGCCAGGGCCTGGCTGGGCCACGGCATTCATGCGTAGAATGTCCCCGATCCCCCCTTCCCCGTGACCGCAGGCGGGTCAGGATAGGCCTGGAGTGCGCTGGTTTCCCTTTGTTCTCGTGGCCGTTGCCGCCGTGCTGCTCCAGGCGGGGCTCATGCCCCTGGTGGAGTTCGGCGACGCGTTCCCCGACCTGCTCGTGGCGTTGCTCGTGAGCTTCGCCCTCGGGGTGGGTCCCGCGGAAGGCTTCGCGGCCGGCGCGGTGCTGGGCCTGGGGCGCGACCTGTTCTCGAAGGGGCCGTTCGGCCTGGGCATGGCCGTGTCCGCCATCCTCGGCTGGCTGGTGTCGCGGCGGCGGCCGGTGGCGTTGGGAGAGCGCTTCCCCGCTCGGGCCGTCTTTGGGTTCCTGTGTTCCGTGGCCATGAGCCTGGCGCTCCTGCTGCCCGACGTGGTCGAGGGCTGCGGGCCGGCCTGGGGGTTCGTGGCTCGGCGGACGCTTCTGACCGCGGTGAGCACCTCGGTGCTGGCGGCCCTGGTCGGCGCACTGGTGTGGCGCAAGGCGCGCTGGTTCGGCCTGCGCCGCCGCTCGGAGTTCGCGGATGTTTAGGTTCCGCACGCGCGCGATCCTCATCTTCCTGTTCGGCGGCTTCCTGATGGTGGCCACGCGGCTGTTCTACCTCCAGGTGGTGCTCGGCGCCCACTACCGCGACTACGCGGAAAACGTGTGCGTGGAGACGCGCGCCACCGAGGCCAGCCGCGGCACCCTCCGGGGCGCCGCCGGCGAGCTGCTGGCCTTCGACGAGCCGGGGTTCAACGTGGCCGTGGTGCCCGCCGAGCTGCCCGACTGGCGCGCCCTGTGCCGCCCCATCCTCAAGCTCTACGCGCTCGACCGGCGCGAGCGCATCGCCTCGGTGCGCGACGTCGCGGTCGTGGTGCGCAGCGGCCCGCACGGCGACGGCTACGAGGTGAGCTTCGGCGTCGCCGCCACCTTCCTGCGCCTCAGCGGCACCGAGCTGGTCGAGCGGGACGAGCACGGCACGGCGCTCGTCGTGGTGCCCCGGAAGACGGCAGCGGTCGTGGACGCCGTGTCGGCCATCGTGCGCGTGCCCGCCAGAGAGATCCTCACAGAGCTCTTCAACGGACTGGCCCTGGTGGGCCGCGGCTGGCAGCGCCCGAGCGACCCCTGCGTGGTGGCCCGCGACGTCGGTTTCCTGCCCGCGGCGGAGATCGAGAGCAATCTCGAGAGCTACCCCGGCTTCCGGGTCGCGGCCACGGCACGGCGCAGCTACCCGTACGACTCGCTCGCCAGCCACGTCCTCGGCTACGTCCAGCGCGTCTCGTCCGCCGAGTACGACCGCTGGCACGAGTCCTATGGTGGCTCCAAGGCCAAGCGCTTCCTGCCCGATGACCTGATCGGCCGGAACGGCGTCGAGCGGGCGCTTGACTTCGAGTTGCGCGCCGCGCGGGGCACCCAGACCCTCGAGGTGGACGTCGCCCGGCGCACCCAACGGGTGCTCAGCTCGGTGCCGCCGGTGCCGGGGGCAGACGTGTACCTGACCCTTGACCGCGACCTGCAGACCACTGCCGAGATGGCGCTCGAGGGCCACGTCGGCTCCATCGTCCTCCTGGAGCCCGCGACCGGGCGCATCCTTGCCATGGCCAACTCGCCGCGCTACAACGCCAACGAGTTGCCGCGCCGGCCGCCTGACCCGAGTGACCGGACCGCTCCCATGCTGAACCGGGCCATCCAGGGCCATTACCCCCTTGGCTCCGCCTTCAAGCTCATCGTGGCCGTTGCTGCCCTCGAGGAGAACAAGGCGCCGGCGCAACTGGAATGCACCGGCGGCTACCTCGGCCTCCGGTGCGAGAACCACTCGGTGCCCATGCACCTGAACCTCGAGGACGCTCTCAAGCGGTCGTGCAACTCGTACTTCTGCCGGACGGCCCACGAGGCTCTGGGGATCCGGAACCTGGTCAAGTGGGCCGCGCTGTTCGGCCTCGGGCAGTGCACGGGCGTGTGCCTGCCGAGCGAGCAGTCGGGGCTGCTGCCCACGCCCGGCTGGAAGCGCGCGCGGTTTCGTGAGAACTGGTATGCCGGCGAGACCTGTAACCTCGCCGTCGGCCAGGGCTATCTCCTCGTCACCCCGCTCCAGGTCGCCCGCTTCCTGGCCGCCATCGCCAACGGCGGCCGCCTCGTGCGACCGAAGCTCGTGGACAAGATCGTCCGCGCCGATGGCAAGGTCGAAACCCTCGACGAGGGGGTGTGCCCCACGCTGCCGCTGACGCCGAGCAAGCTGGAGCGGATTCACAGGGTCATGCGCTCCGTGTGCCACGAGATCGGCGGCACGGCATGGAAGGTATTCCGCCGTTCCGAGACCCAGGGCGACTGGGTTCAGGAGCAGGGCTACCAGGTCGCCGGCAAGACAAGCACGGCGCAGCGCACAGGGCGCGGCCCCATCGGGTGGTTCGTGGGGTTCGCCCCCGCCAACGACCCCCGCGTCGTCTTCGTCGTCACCCTCGAGCACGACGACCGCAACGTGCACGGGGCGGAGGTGGCCGCGCCCCTGGCCCGCCGCGTGCTCGAGCGGCTGCCCGAGCGCTACCTCGAGGGCGTGCCCGGCCGCGAACTGCGCGAGCGGACGCGGCAGCGTCTCGCGGAACGGAGGGCCGAGCCATGATTCGAGGCCTGCGCCTCCAACCCCGCGACTGGCTGCTCCTGGCCTGCGTGGCCGCGCTCCTGGCGATCGGCGTGGCCTTCGTCTACAGCGCCTCCTACCGCTCGGGGCCGATGGGCGAGGGCTACTACACCTCCAGCCCGGCCAAGCAGGTCCAGTGGATTGGCATCGGGCTGGTGGCGTTCGTCGCGGTCCTCACGCTCAACTACCGGCACCTGCTCGAGCACGCCAACGTGCTCTACGCGATCGGCCTCGGCCTGCTCGTCCTCGTGCTCTTCCTGGGGGTGACCAGTGAGGAGATCCACGCCCGTCGCTGGCTCAACGTGGGGCCGTTCCGCGTCCAGCCCTCCGAGTTCATGAAGCTCTTCACCATCCTCGCCCTGGCCAGGTATCTGATGGACACGGATTCCCACCGGCGCCTGAGCGGCCTGCTGGTGCCGCTGGGGCTGGTGGCCCTTCCGATGGCGTTGATCGTGCGGGAGCCGGACCTCGGGATGGCGTTGGTGTTCCTGCCGGTCGTCTTCGCGATGCTGTATGCTGCGGCGGCGCGGCCGCGCCACCTGGTGATCGTGGTTGTCGCGATGGCGGCGCTGGGGGCGCTCGCCTGGCCCCATCTGCGCGACTACCAGAAGGAGCGCATCCTGGGCTTCGTGTTCCAGGACGACTCGCGCGCGCGCCAGGAGCTGCGCCGCCTCGACCTCTACCAGCTCGAACAGGCCAAGGTCGCCATCGGCTCCGGCCAGCTCTTCGGCCAGGGGTGGATGAAGGGGAGCCAGAACCGCCTGAACTTCATCCCCGCGAAGACCCGGAACAACGACTTCATCTTCGCCGTGATCTGCGAGGAGTGGGGCTTCGTGGGGGCCAACGTCGTGCTCGGGCTCTACCTCCTGATGCTCATTGTCTGCGGCCGGGTCGCCGAGGAGGTGCACCATCCCGGCGGACGGCTCATCGTCGTGGGCGTCGCCGCCATGCTCGGCACGCAGGCCATTGTCAACACGGCGATGGCGGCGGGCCAGCTCCCCATCGTCGGCCTCACGCTGCCCCTGGTCAGCTATGGCGGCTCCTCGATCCTTTCGTCCCTGATCGGGCTGGCCCTCGTGGTCAACGTGAGCGCCTACCGGCGCGTGAGCCTGGCCGGCGACGTGTTGGACCCCGAGGCGCAGGCCCGCCGCGACACGGCCCCGATGCCCGAGGAAACCTTCATGCGATCGTGAGGAGAGCATGGACGCCACGCTCTACGACAGCATCCTCTCCCGCGTTCGGCAGCCGGCGCAGTACACCGGCGGCGAGTGGAACACCGTGGTCAAGGACCACGCCTCGGTGGACCTCACGTTCGCTCTGGCGTTCCCCGACACGTATCCGATCGGGATGTCGCACCTGGGGCTGGCCATCCTCTACGACGTGTTGAACCGCCAGCCCCGGATCGCCGCGGAGCGCGTCTTCCTGCCTCTGCCCGATATGCAGGCCGAGCTGCGCGCCCATTCGCTTCCCCTCGTGAGCCTGGAAACCCGCACGCCGCTGGCTGCCTTCGACGCCATCGGCTTCTCGCTCCAGTACGAGATGTGCTACACGAACGTCCTCGCCATGCTCGACCTCGCGGGCGTTCCGGTCCGCTCCGAGCAGCGCGGCGATGGCGGCCCCCTCGTCGTCGCCGGCGGAGCGGGGGCCATGGCGCCGGAGCCGCTTGCACCCTTCGTTGACCTGTTCGCCGTGGGCGACGGCGAGGAGATGGTGCTCACGCTCGCCGAAGCCATCCGCTCGACGCGCGGCATGCCCCGCGCCGAGCGCCTGCGAGCCCTCGCCAGAGCCAGCCCCCACTTCTACGTTCCGTCGCTCTATCGGGAGGAACGCGGCTCTGATGGCAGCCTGCTCGGCCTCACGCGCCTTGCGGAAGAGGCCCCAAGGCAGGTCACCCGCGCCATCGTGCGGGACATCGAGACGGCGCTGTACCCCGAGCGGCCCATCGTGCCCTTCGTCGAGACGGTTCACGACCGCATCACGCTGGAGATCATGCGAGGCTGCTCCCAGGGCTGCCGCTTCTGCCAGGCAGGGATGACGCGGCGGCCCGTGCGGGCGCGGTCGGTCGCGGGGCTGCACCGCATTGCCTGCGCCGCCTACGCCGCCACGGGGCACAACGAGATCAGCTTCGCCTCCCTCTCATCGAGCGACTATCCGCACCTGCGGGAGCTGCTCCGAGCGATGGCGGCGACCTTCGACCCGAAGGGCGTAAACATCGCCCTGTCCTCGCTCCGCGTGGGCGACCAGCTTTCGGACATCCCGAGCCTCATCCGCGGCGTGCGCAAGGCCGGCCTCACCATCGCCCCCGAGGCGGCACACGACGCGCTTCGCCGGCGCATCAACAAGAACATCACTACCGACGACCTGCTGCGCGGCGCCCGCGAGGCGTATCGCCAGGGCTGGCGCGCCGTGAAGCTCTACTTCATGATCGGCCTGCC
>DATKZY010000109.1:0-37337 GCA_035527715.1 Planctomycetota bacterium
TTGAGGAAGATCATAGGCTCAGTTCATTTGACTTCGGCGGTGGAGGTACTCGCTAAGGCCCAGCTCCAGCGGCGTGCGGGTGTCAAAGAGCTTGTAGTCGGCCTTGAGGTCTGCACAGCCCTTCTCATAGGACGAGAGAAAGCGCTGCAATTCGGCCATGTAGACGGGCTTGATGCCCTCGGGGGCGATGAGCAGCTTCTCGCTCGTCTCGAGGTCGGTGAACTCGGTCATCGTGTCGAAGGGGAAGGTCAGCTCGGCGTCGTCCATGATCTGGAACACGATGATGTCGTGGCCCTTGAAACGGAAGTGCTGGAGGGCCGAGAGCACCTTCTGCGGGTCGTCGAGCAGGTCGGAGATGAGGATGATGAGCCCCGTGCGCTTGAGGCTCTCGGCCAGGTCGTGCAGCGGGCCGGCCACGTTGGTCTCGCCCCCCGGCTCCAGGTGGTCGAGCTCGGTGAGCATGCGGTGAAGGTGCGATTGGCGCGTGCGCGGCGGCAGCATCAGCCGCGCCTTCGTGTCGAACACCGTGAGCCCCGTGGCGTCGCGCTGCCGCATCATGAAATAGGACAGGCACGCCGCCAGGCACGAACCGTACTGGAGCTTCGAGAGGCCGTTCTCCCGCGACTTGTAGGCCATCGAGCCCGACGAGTCGAGCAGGATGTGGCACGTGAGGTTCGTCTCTTCCTCGAACTGCTTGATGTAGTAGCGGTCGGTCTTGCCGTAGACCTTCCAGTCAATGTGCTTGATCTCGTCGCCCGGCGTGTACTGGCGGTATTCGGCGAACTCGACGGAGAAGCCGCGGTAAGGGCTGCGGTGGAGGCCCAGGATAAAGCCCTCGACCACCACCTTCGCGAGGAGCTGCATGTTGCTGATCCGCGCGATCACGTCGAAATCGAGATACTGGCTCTTGGCCATCGAATGGCTCGCTTGGTAGGCGACTCAGGATCCGTCGGATCGGTCCGATCGGTCGGATCAGAGACCCGATCGCGGCGGCTTCACCGCGTCGAGCAGGCGCTTGATGATCTCCTCGGAGCTGATGCCCTCCGACTCCGCGCGGAAGTTGGTGATGATGCGGTGGCGCAGGACGGGATAGGCGACCGACTGCACGTCCTGCACCGACACGTGCGGCCTGCCCGCAAGGGCGGCGCGGGCTTTGGCCCCGAGCACGAGGTAGTGCGAGGCGCGAATCGAGGCGCCCCACGACACATAGTCCTTGATGAAATCGGGCGCGCCCGCCTCGGTCGGACGGCTCCGAGCGGCGAGCGACACGGCGTAGCTGATCACCGGCTCAGCCACGGGGATGCGGCGGACGAGGCCCTGATACTCGATCAGTTCGTCGCCGTTCATGCACACCTCGGGCTGCGCCCCCGCCATGCTCGTCGTGGCGTCTATGACCTCGATCTCCTGCTCCTTCGGCAGATAGTCAATGAGCAGGCTGAACATGAAGCGGTCCTGCTGGATCTCGGGCAGCGGGTACGTGCCCTCCTGCTCGATGGGGTTCTGCGTGGCGAGGACGAAGAACGGCTCCTTGAGCGCATAGGTGGTGCCGCTCACCGTCACCTGGTGCTCCTGCATCGCCTCGAGGAGCGCGGCCTGGGTCTTCGGCGGCGTGCGGTTGATCTCGTCGGCCAGCAGGATGTTGGTGAAGATCGGGCCGGGGCGGAAGACGAGCTTGCGGCTGCCCGTCGCGCGGTCCTCCTCGAGCACTTCGGTGCCCGTGATGTCGGCCGGCATCAGGTCGGGCGTGAACTGCACGCGGCGGAACGTGAGGTCCATCGCCCGCCCGAGGCTCGAGATGAGCAGCGTCTTGGCCAGCCCGGGCACGCCCGTGATCAGGCAGTGCCCGCCCGCAAAGAACGACGTGACCACGTCGTTGACGATCTGGTCCTGGCCGATGATGATCTTGCGGACCTCGCGGAGAATCCTCTCGCGGCCCTGGCACAGCTTCGCGAGCAGTTCGACTTGCATGGGTGCTGCCGTCGTTTCGGTTGCCATAGCGTTCCTCAGTTGCTCTTGGGCTCGGGGCAGGCCTCGACCAGCCTGCGAACGATGTCCTCGACCGACACGCGGTCCACCTCGGCGCGGAACGACAGCCCGATGCGGTGGCGCATCACGGGCAGGATCGCCTTGCGGATGTCCTGCGCCTCGACGGTCGCCCGCCCGTCCTGGGCGGCAGCCGACTTGGCGGCGAGCGCGATGTTCTGGCTCGCCCGCAGCCCTGCGCCCCAGGCCACGTACTCCTTGACGAAGTCGGGGCAGCCCTCCACCGTCGGGCGGCTCGAGGCCACGAGGTCCACCACGTAACGGCTCAGCACGGGCGGCAGGGCCACCTGGCGGACCGCCCCGGTGAACGTCAGGAGGTCGTCGCCACCGATGACTTTCTGGAGCGCGACCGTCTCGGCACCCGTCGAGTGCCGCACCACCTGCACCTCGCTCTTCTCGGGCAGGTAGTCCATCGAGATGGTGAGCATGAAGCGGTCCTGCTGGGCCTCGGGCAGCGGGTACGTGCCCTCCTGCTCCAGCGAGATCTGTGTGGCGAGGACATAGAACGGTTCGGGCAGCGGATACGTCCGCCCGCCGAGGGTCACCTGCCGCTCCTGCATCACCTCGAGCAGCGCGGCCTGGGTCTTGGGCGGCGTGCGGTTGATCTCGTCGGCCATCACGATGTTCGAGAACACGGGGCCTTTGGCGAACTTCAGCACACGGTGGCCACTCGTCTGGTCCTCCTCGAGGATTTCGGTGCCCGAGATGTCGCTGGGCATGAGGTCGGGGGTGAACTGGATGCGCTTGAACGTGAGGTCCATCACCCTCGCGATGCAGGTGGCGAGCAAGGTCTTGGCCGTTCCGGGCGGGCCTTGAATCATGCAGTGGCCGCCGGCAAACATCGTGACGAGCACCTGATCAATCGGGCCGTCCTGGCCGACGATGACCTTGCGCAACTCCTGGACGATGGCCTGGCGGGCCGACTTGACGCGCTCGAGCACACCCTCGAGCTCCGCGGGGCTGGCCGTCGCGGCCTGGGAAGACTGGGGCATGGCGGTAGGGTTCTCCACAAGCACGGGGCCCGACGGGCCCGGAAGCACACGCCTCGCCTGGTTCCATTCGGGCGCGGCGCCTCTATTCTCTATATTATGTCAAGGGAATCAAGTCGGCATGCGCCACGCCGGCTCGCACAGGCGCACTTGCGCTCGCGTGGGCCTTCCCGATACGATGGAGCCATCGAGGTCCACGCGCCACCCCAGGAGGCCGACATGAAGGCGGCAGTGTACGAGGCATTCGGCGGGCCATTGACCATCCAGCTTGTCCCCGACCCGACCCCCAACGACCACGGCGTGGTCGTGCGCGTGCGAGCCAACGGCATCTGCCGCAGCGATTGGCACGCCTGGATGGGGCACGACCCCGAGGTCACCCTGCCCCACGTCCCGGGGCACGAGCTGGCGGGCGAGGTCGAGGCCGTGGGGAGGAGCGTGTGCCGCTGGAAGCGGGGCGACCGCGTGACCGTGCCGTTCGTGTGCGGCTGCGGCACGTGCCCCCAGTGCGCCTCGGGCAACCATCAGGTCTGCGACCGGCAGCGCCAGCCGGGGTTCACGCACTGGGGCTCCTTCGCCCAGTACGTGGCCATCCACCGCGCCGACGTGAACCTGGTGCGGCTGCCGGACGAGATGGACTTCGTGACGGCGGCGAGCCTGGGCTGCCGCTTCGCCACGTCGTTTCGCGCGATTGTGGCGCAGGGGCGGGTCTCGGCCGGCCAGTGGGTCGCCGTCCACGGCTGCGGCGGCGTGGGGCTGTCGGCGATCATGATCGCGGCGGCACTCGGAGCCAATGTGGTGGGGGTGGACATCCGCGAGGACAAGCTCCGCTTCGCCGAGTCGATCGGCGCCGCCCGCACGGTCAACGCCAGCGAGGTCCAGGATGTCGCTCAGGCTGTGGTGGACATCACGGGCGGCGGAGCACACGTCTCGATGGATGCGTTGGGCAGCCCCGCGACCTGCTTCAACTCCATCTCCTGCCTGCGGAAGCGCGGGCGGCACGTGCAGGTGGGGCTGATGCTCGCCGACCAGAGCACCCCGTACGTGCCGATGGACAAGGTGATCGCCCGCGAGCTGGAGATCCTGGGCAGCCACGGCATGCAGGCGCACCGCTACGACGACCTGCTGGCGATGATCACCTCGGGGAAGCTGCGTCCTGACCGGCTCATCGGCAAGACCGTGAGCCTGGAGGAGTCGCTGAAGGAGCTTGAGACCATGGACACCTTCAGCGGGACCGGGGTGACGGTGATTGACAGGTTCTAGAGCGGAAGCGCTCCTCGGCGGCGGGGGGCCGACGACGCGGGGCAGAGCACTACCGCACCTTGAGGGCGAGATAGGCCAGCAGGCTGGCGCAAGGCCCCTGGTAGCTGAGGCAGGGCTCGTTGAACTCCCAGGGGCTTTCCCACCAGTTGAGGCCCGCGACGTAGCGCTTCATCGAGCCGTTAGGGCCGCCGACGACATAGCCGGGCGGCGGCCCCACCTTGCCCGGGCCGCTGCCGATGAATCTGCCGCCGTAGGGGTCGCTGGCCTTCTGCGCGTTGCCCAGCCAGGCGTGGAACATGACCATCACGGAGTTCTCGGCCCCGAACTCCTTCAGGTTCGTCACGTAGCAGACGCCAAGCGGGTTCCGTCCGAAGAGGTAGTGGGCGTACTCCTCGGCCGCGGCGATGTACCTCTCCCTGGCCGCGGGATCATCCGTCAGCTCTGCGGCGACGAGGGCCGAGAGGCCGGTGCCGCCGACGAGGGCGTTGCTGCCCCACCAGTAGCCGCGGATGCCGGCGCAGTAGCCGTGGTTGGCGCCGCTGGCTTTGACGACCGCGTCGCCGCAGTCGAGGAGCAGCTTCTTGAGCTTCTTCACCGTCTCCGGGTCGGCGCCGGGGGCATGGATGTAGGCCCAGGCGGCCTGGACGGCTTCCCAGTTCTCGCCGGGCGGGATGCCGCCGAGCTTGTTGAGCCAGTCCCTGGCGATCGGCTCGAACTGCTTGTCGCCCGTGAGCCGGAAGAAGCAGGCGGCGGCGATGGCGCGGCAGGCCTCGTAGCTTACGAAGTACCATTCGCCCGTCTTGGCCAGCTTCTTCGGGTCCTTGAGGTCGGCGGGCCAGGGGTGGGGCTTGGCCTCAAGGAGCTTCCAGGCCTTGAGCGCCTCGTCGAGGCAGCGCTTCTGGAAGGCGGGGTCGAGCTTGCGCTCGCCCCACACGAGCGCGGCGTAGGCGAGGTTGGCGAGGCGGTTCATCGTCGCGCCACTGGTCTGGACGGTGAGCATGGTCGGCTCGGTGGTGGCCTCGGGCGGGCAGGCGGGCCGGATGTAGACGCGGCCCCAGGCGGCGCCCGCCTCGTCCGCCATCCGCAGGAACCACTCGGTGCCCCAGCGGGCCTCGTCGAGCAGGTCGGGCACGCCGTTGCCGCTCTCGGGCAGGTTCAGGTCGCCGTCCTTCGCGGCGTCGCCGATGAGCTGGATGCCCAGGAGCATGCGCATGTGGCAGACGGTCGTGTTGCCCATGTACTTGTCGAAGTTCCCTGCGTCCCACCAGCCGCCGCTCACGTCGTGCGGGGTGGGGTCGAGCACTTCCTTCCCGACGGGGTCCCAATGGGCGGCGCCGGTCCACCTGTAAACGCGGGCCTGGGTGGACTGGTTGGGGCCGCGGTGGGAGAGCTTGTGCGCCCACGGGCCGGCGAACTTCTCGGGCAGCTCGGTGTCGGCCCGCTGGAAGTAGTAGGAGCGCCAAGCCGCGAGGCCCGCGCCGCGGAAGACGCCTTCGGCGATGTTGAAGGGGCGCGAGCGCGTCTCCTCGCCTTCGATGGTGGCCTTCACGTAGTAGCGGCCGGGGGTCTGGACCGCGCTGAGGTCGAGGTGGGCGATGTAGTCGCCCGACTCCTTGTCGAGCTCGTTGTTGTTGAAGCGCTTGAGGGCAGCCGGGTGGTCCTTCAGGGTCCACACCGTCCCATCGGCCTTCGCATCCACGAGTTCCAGGGCGAGGTCGTCTGGAATGACGGCGCTGCTGGCGATGACGAGGAGCTTGCGGCCGGTGGAGCGATAGCCGATCTGGTCGGCGTAGACGCGCGGCCCCTGTCCCGTGCTCACGACCTTCCACAGGGGCTGGGCGGCTTGCTTGCCTTCGGGCGCGGGCAGGAGCTTCAGGCGCTTCATCGGCTTGCCGGCGGAGTCGGCCAGCCGGGCGCAGCCGCCCCACTCGCGCACGCCGTTGAGGATGAGGAGCGCGACGCGGTTGACGCCCTTCTTGAGCTCCACCTTCTCTGCCTTGTTCTGGTCGGGCGCCGCGCCGCGGCCGCCGATGAAGCGCGAGACCTCCTTGCCGTTGACGTAGAGCGCCGCCGAGTCGTCGCTGCCCCAGAAGACCGTCGCCGTGGCCTCCGCCCGCTCCAGCACCACGTAGGCGAGCAGCACCCCGGCCGCGTTCTCCCCCTTGCCGAGCGCCGAGTCGCCGTCCACCACCGCGGTTCCCTCCTTGACGGTCACGAGCTTCCACTTGAGCGGCTTCCCGCCGAGCTGGGTGGCATCGCCTGGCGCCGGCGAGGAGGCGGCCAGCTCCTTCAGCACGGGGTCGTCCAGCCCGGGGCCTTTGGCCTTCTCAGCGCCGATGGGCGCCGGCCCGACGCCGAGCCAGTAAGGGATGAACCCCGAGCTGTCGGTGGTATGATCGGCTGCCAGGGCTGCGGCTCCGCACAGCGCCAGCGCCAGCGCGGCTCTGCTCATGCTCTTGCTCTCCTTTCGCGTCGGGTGGCGGCACCTCCGTGTCCGACGACGGGCACGGGGCGGCGACGGTGGGGAACGCGCTCAACTGGCGACGTGGAGCTCCACCACGTCGCGGTCCTGGAGAATGTGGTCGCGCTGGACCTGCTGGCCGGGGAACTTCGACGAGCCCCAGACGCAGGCGTACTTGAGCTTGTCGGGAAACTCGCGGTGGACCTCGCGCGCCATGTCGAGGACGGAACTGCCGCGCGGGAGGATGAAGGGGGCGCCCATGTCGGGCGGCTTGCCCGGCTGCTTGCAGTAGACGCGGATGACGTCGAGCGTGGTGAAGAGGTAGGCGACGAAGGCGTCGAGGCCCTGGCGCGTGGTGGCCGACACGGCGAACATGGGCAGCCGCTCGCCGTAGAGGTCGCGAAGGGCCTCAAACGTCTCGGCCGCGCCGGGCAGGTCGGCCTTCGTGCCCACGACGACGGTCGTCTTGGGCTGGCGGCCCTCCTCGTCCCGCTCGTCGCGGCCGACGCGTCGCCCCACCGCCACCAGGCCGCGCTTCGCCAACACGTCCAGGCACGCGTCGAGCTGCTCGAGGGCATCCGCCGCGGCCAGGTCCACGACGACCGCGATGATGTCGGCCGACCGGTAGGCGCCCATCATCCCCGGCATCACGGCCTCCGGCGTCACGGGCGGCATGTCCACAAGCTGGATCGGCACGCCCTCGTGCGAGGCCATGCCCGGGACGGGCGCGTGGGTGCCGAAGGGATAGTCGGTGACGCTGACCCGTGCGTTGCTGAGCGCGCCGACGATGGCCGACTTCCCGCAGTTGGGCACGCCCATCAGGACCACCTGGCCCGCGCCGCCGCGCTCGACGTGGAAGATGTCGCGCGTGCGCGCCCCGGCCTTGCTCGGCGGCGCGTCCTTGAGCTTGGCGATCCGCCGCTTGAGGTCGGCCTGCATGTGCTCGGTCCCCTTGTGCTTGGGGATGCAGGCCAGCATCTCCTCGAGCGCCGCCAGCTTCTCCTCGGGCGTCTTCGCCTGGCGGTGCGCCTCTTCCGCGTGCTTGTACTCCGGCGACAGGTTCGCAGGCATCTCCGGTCCGTTCCTTTCAGGATACCACCAGGATAGCCGCGCGACGCCCCGAAGTCAACGTTGACCCGCAGGGCCGGATGTGGTACACCGCAACGTCATGGATACCTCGCCCGCGCCTTCCCGCTCCGTCGCCCGCGGCCACGTGATGATCCTCATCTGTGCGCTGATGTGGAGTTCGGGTGGGTACTTCGTCAAGGTGCTCACGGCGACCTACGGGGCGCATCCCGGCGCCATCGCCTGCCTGCGCAGCGCCTTCGCCGGGCTCGTGCTCGCCTGGGCGCTGCCGGGGCTGGCCAGGGCGCCGAAGTGGCGCGCCGCCGCCTCGGGCATCGCCTACACGGTGGTCGTGGGCAGCTTCGTCTTCGCCGTGGCCGGCACCACCGCGGCCAACGCGATCTTCCTCCAGTATGCCTACCCCGTGTTCGTCGCCGTCGGCGCCGTGTGCTTCTTCCGCGAGAGGCTGGCCCCGCGCACCCTGGCGGCCCTGGGCCTCGGGCTGGCGGGCGTGGGCACCATCCTCGTGTGCTCGTGGACGCCGGGCGAGCGCGCCGGCCTGGTGTGCGGCTTCGCGAGCGCCTTCGCGTTCGCCACCCTGGCGCTCCTCCAGCGCTCGATGCGCCGGGGGAGCCCGGTCGCGCTCTCGAGCTTCTACAACCTGGTGGCGGCCCTGCTCCTCCTCCCCTTCGCGTGGGGCCACCTGGGCCTCTCGGCGGAGGCCCTCGTCGTCGTGGCCGCGATGGGCACGCTTCAGCTCGGCATCCCCTACATCCTGTTCATCCGCGGCCTGCGCACCGTGCCGGCGACCGATGCGGCGCTCATCACCCTCGCCGAGCCGATCCTCAACCCTGTGTGGGTGTGGCTCGCAATCGGCGAGCGCCCGAGCGCCAGCACCCTGGTGGGGGGCGGCCTCATCCTGCTCGCCCTCGGCGTCCGCTTCCTACGCTGGCGCGGCGATTCTGCGTGACCGCGCTTGACATTGCTCAGGCCTGTGGTATAGTTTCGGCGGAGGGATGCCCCCGGCGAAGTGCACCGTGAGCGAAGCGACCTGCCGCTCAGCTCGGCGAGAGCCCTTGCTGAAGCGCCCGAGCCGGGAGCAGCGCGATCGGCCTGGTGGGCCGGCCGCGTTGCGAGACCGGGACCTCGAACACGCGCGTGCTACCCGCACGCAGGCGCAGGGTTGCAGTGGCGCCAACCGAGCTGAGCGGCTTCGTCGTGTGGCGATCGGCCCTCGGCATTTGACAATGCCCCCTGCGACCTGATATGCTACGGTTGTGATTCGGGGCGTGGCGCAGTTTGGCTAGCGCGCTTGAATGGGGTTCAAGAGGTCGCTGGTTCGAATCCAGTCGCCCCGACCACGAGCAGCCGTTGTCACCCGTTGACAGCGGCTGCTTTCTTCTGTCACTGTAACCACTTACGTCCCTCCCCGAACCGACTGCCTCTTGACTGCCGGAAGGTCCCCTTCTGCCACCGTCTGCCAGCAAATGACCCGAAAAGTCAGGAGTTGGTGCAAGCTGGCGCGCCGCTAAGCACAAGTGCAGGCCCATCAGTGCCTTGCATCGCACGTGCGCTTGAATCGCGCTCACTTGCGAGCGACTCTTCTGGCGGCTCCCCCAGCGACGCGCGAAGTGGCCGGCCTGGGGCCGTCCAGGACCACGCGCTTCTGAGGTGCGACAAGTCCATTGGCCGCTGCTGGTGACAGGCCAGAGCCGCCCGTGAAATCAAGCTTGACGAACGCTCGGGGGCCGCTAAGATGATGCCTGTCGCGGCGCAAGGAGTCGTGCATGACAAGACAAGCCCGCTCCAGCCTGTCGCTGGACGTGTTGAGCGAATGGGTGCGGGTGGACCCCGTCTCGGGCGACGTCGTTGACCTGGCGGCGCTGCGCGTTCCGGGCGCGGCGGCGCTCCGCGACACCGACGGAGCCGTGCGCCTGGCGGGCGCGCGCAACGAGTACGTCTCCTTCCAGGTGATCGTGCGGAATGGCGGCCGGCGGATTCGCGACGTGCGCCTGAGCTTCGGCGGGCTGGCCGGCCCAAGCGGGGCGCGGATCGGCCGGCGCGAGTTCGAGCCGCACGTACAGTGGTACCACCACGTCGAGCCGCACGGCTGGATCCCCGACGCGCTGGTGCCGCTGAAGTGGGTCGAAGGCTCGGTCGGCGTGCCCTGGAGGGCGGCCGGCGTGCCGAAGCAGACCGTACAGGGTTTCTGGATTGACCTCTTCGTCCCGCCCGACTCCCCACCCGGCCCCTACCAGGGCCAGCTCTTGGTCGCCCTCGACGGCGAGAAGCAATCGCTGCCCATCCGCCTGGAGGTCTGGCCCTTCGCGGTCCCCGACGAGTGCAGCATGGTGGCGGACATGAATGCCTACGCCCCGGGCATCGTGCGGGGCTGGGAGGGACACGAGCACTCGCCCGGCCTCCTGAACGCCTGGAAGGGGCTCGACAGCTTCGATGCCTGCGGCACGGTCGCCTACCGCACCGCCGAGCGCAACACCTTCCGCTGCGCCCACGACCATCGCTCGCTCTACCACTACCTGCCCTACGCCCACTCGGGCAGCATCCCGCACCCGAGCTTCATCCCCGAGCTGGCGGGCGAGGGGAAGGCGATCCGGGTCAAGTCCTGGGCCGCCTTCGACCAGCACTTCGGCGGCTATCTCGACGGCTCGGCGTTCAAGGGCACCCGCCGCGGCCCCATCCCGCTGCCCTTCATGTACACGCCGCAGAACTTCCACTGGCCCGCCGACTTCGCGAAGTTCGGCCGCAAGGGCTACCGCACCGAGTGGCGCCGCGTCGGCGCCAAGTTCGTCGAGCACTTCCGCACGAAGGGCTGGACCCGCACCCGCTTCGAGCTGTTCTTCAACCACAAGCAACGCTACAAGTATTTCCCCTGGGACGGCGATGAGATCAAGTTCCTCGAAGACACCGATCACATGTACCTCTTCCGCGACCTGAGCGCGGGCGTCTACGACGCCGCCGACCCCGTGCAGTTCATCTGGCGGGTGGACTCCTCGTGGGTCTTCCCTGCCCACTGCCGCACCGACCTGGGCGAGTTCGTGAAGCTCTGGGTGGTGAACAGCAGTTACCAGGCGGAGGCGCCGGATGGGGTGAACCTCCTGCACGAGCGCGGCTGCTCGGTCTTCCACTACGGCGGCGCCTCGCCGCTCGACGCCCCGCTCTCCTGGGTGTGGCTCTGGCCGCTCAGGACCCTCGGCCGCGGCAACGACGGCTTCACCTGGTGGCTCACGACGGGCTGGAGCCCCGACATCTGGCGCCGCTCCCACGACAACTACGCCACGTGCGTCTTCTACCCGGCCAGCCCGTGGGGCCGCCTCGACGTCCTCGGCGGCATCCGCGCCAAGGCATTGCGCAACGCCATGCAGACCATCGAATACGCCGCACTGCTCGACCGCAAGCGCGGCCCAGGCACCGCCATCGCCCTCGTCAACCAGGCCCTCGGCACCAGCGACGATTCGTGGTGGGGGGAACCTTTCCCCGCCGACCCGCTCTCGTGGGAGGGGGTCCGCCGCCGCCTCGCGTCGGCGTTGATGGCATGACCAAGGAGGCCCCCGTGCACCGTCTGAAGCCGCCGGCGAAGACCACGCGAGCCTTGGCCGCGCGCCTCAAGGAGGTCGCCCGCATCGGGGCGCTCTTCGTCGAGGGCGACTTCCTCGAAGAGGTCTTCGCCTCCGGGCGCGACTGGAAGAGCGGCGACGACATCAACTTCGCCCACGCGCCCTACATCGAGCTGAAGCGCACGGTCCTGCGGATCGAGCGCATCGCCGACTTCCGTTGCTTCGCCACGCTCGCCCTCATCCGCCGCGACGACCCGGCGAAGGCCGAGGCCGTCGTCTGCGGCATGCGCAACCCCTTCGGCATCGCCCCGGTGCCGATGACCCCCGCCATGCTCCGCTGCGTCAAGAAGGGCGAGATCACCTCCGAAACCGAGTCCGGCCGCGTCCGCGCCTTCGCCCCCATCGCCAACTCCGACGGCGAAACCGTCGGCTTCCTCATGGTCCACACGGGCTGACTGCCTCGACTCCGCCGCTCTGGCGCTACTTGCGCCGAACTTGCGCCCCCCAAATGAGGCGCAAGTTCGCAAGGGGAGGGGCGGCGTGATGGTCAACGCTCACCCGACCCAAGCCTGTTCCCCTGCCCCTCTTCCATCTCTGGTCACGGCTTGTCGCCGTGAACCCATCGTTGCGGGCCGGAAAGAGGGCCTCAACAATGGCGGGGCGGCCAATTGCGGCCCCCTGTTGCGTCTTCTCCATAGTTGCGCCTCTGCGCGCGCCTACTCTCAGACCAGCAGACGGCCGGGAATCGTGGCGATCGGCGCGGTTGACAAGGCAACGAGCGCGTGCTACGATCCCTGGCGGGAGCAACAGACCGCCACCGCGCCGGAGGAAGGTGCAATGCTCACAACGGTTCGGGGCTGGGTGCGCCGGGACGGCCATCTTGACCTGGAAGAGGGCCGGGTGCCGGATCACGACACGCCGGTGCTCGTCACCTTCCTCGAGGACGAGGTCCAGCGTGAGAGCGCCGAGTTGAGCGGATTGGGCGACTACGCGGACACGCTGGCCGACTACGAGGAGCGCCTGGCAAGGGGTGAAATCCAGTGGAAGTAGTGCGTGGGGACATCTACTGGGCCGACCTCAACCCCACCCGCGGCACCGAGCAGGCGGGCCGCCGCCCCGTCCTCGTCGTGCAAACCGACCGCGCGAACCCAGCCAGCCCGCACACCATCATTGTCCCCTTCACGACGAAGATCCGCCACGCGCTTCTCCCCAGCCATGTCCTCGTCCGCGCGGGAACAGGCGGACTGTCTGAGGACTCTGTCGCCCTCTGCGAGCAGATCCGCGTCTGCGATCACTCACGCCTGATCCAGAGAGTGGGCACCCTCCCCCCGCGGGCGATGGACCAGATCGCGCAGGCTCTGAAGGCCATCTTGGGCCTCGGGTAGGCCGCGGCCCGACATCGAACTCAAGCCCCCTGATCTCCTCCTCTACTGCCCTGACCGCCTCCGCGCCTTCGCCCCCATCGCCAACTCCGACGGCGAGACCGTTGGCTTCCTGATGGTAAGCACGTGACGCGGGGGAAGACGTGCCGCGTGAGCGGGTCGCAGCATGGGGCGACGGCCAATTGGCCCCGGCCTCATCGCCTCTTGCCCCCCGCTTGGGCGACCCTGTCAGCACGCGATGACATGCGACGCCATAAGCCAATGCACTGCAAGGAGTTCCATGTCAGCGGTGTGACAGGCACCCTGGGGAAGTGGCCACAACCGGTTGTGTGCCTTGGCGTAAAGTTGTAAGTTGTGGCCTGACCCCAGGGGGCGCAAGAGTGGTCGACTCTGGCGAGTCTGGACGACTCAGCGGGTTGTGGCTTGTGCCGGGACAGCCACAACCTGTGGGGGCAACTTCGGGGAGGGGCGGAGCGTGCGGCTAATAGAGCGGGATGCGGTTCTCAGTCATGCCCGTCAAGGCGTCAATGACGAGCCAGAAGCCTGCGACGACGATCTGGCCCAGGATGAGGCCGTAGAAGAGCCAGCAACTGCGCCGATAGGCATTGATCCCGCCGATCTTCAGCACCAGCGACTTCACGAGCCACGCCACGAAGAAGGGAAACCAGATGGAGCCCATCACCCAGGAAGGGCTGACCATGTAGCCGAGCGGGTGCAGCGGCCACCAGGGCAGGCGGTAGTGAGCGAGGGTCAGAAGCGCCATCACGGCGGCGCCGAGACCCGTCCACCCCCAGCCCGCCAGGCTCGGGCCGGCCGGGTTGAGGAGCCGCGCGCTGATGATCTCCGCGGGATACTGCGGGAAGGTCTTGAAGTACTGCCAGTGGAGGTTCGCCGCGCCGTGTTCGTAGCCCAGGGCGAGCATGACCACCACCGAGACGAGGAAGCTGCACGCCATGGCCAGGAGCACGCCGGCGAACACCTGGCCCCGCCCCCTGGGCAGCTCGCTCGCCACCCGCGCGGCGTGGGCGCAGGGCGCCATCATGAACATCAGCAGGTCGCCCGCCCAGACGAGCGAGAAGGCCATGACGGCCAGGCCCGTCGGGCCGAGCGCGTCGGCCCCGAACGCCGAGAGGGCGAAGCCCAGCGGCACCATGGCCGGCACGATCACCGCCACCCCGCCGTCCACCATCGCCCGAGTGAGCGAGATGAAGATCACGAACGCGATGGCCACGACCGCCACGGCGATCCCGACCGGCGTGCCCGCCCGCGCGAGCCACGCGCTCATCGTGAGCAGCCCCACCGCCAGGCCGAGCACGGCGCCGCGGTAGCTCACCATCTCGCCTGCCTCGGCTCGCGGGTCGGGGCGCCAGGCCCCCCGAAGGACGGCCCACAGGTGCTGCCGCGCCGTCCAGAGGCCGGCGGCGACGAACACGATCATCGCGCCGAGGCTCTGGTGGGCGAAGATCGGCTCGACCACGCCCGATGGCGACCAGGCGCCCAGCTCCTCCATGCAGCTCACGCCGAGCAGGGTGAAGACCCCCTGGACGAGCTCGTACGCCAGGTAGAAGAACCAGAGGCTGAAGCTCAGCCGCGTGTTCACCAGGTAGGCGAAGCCGAGCATCAGCGGGTTGAGGCGCACGCTGATTCGCACCGTGTCGCGGAGGGCGAGCAGCCTCGGCACATCTGCGAAGAGGGCAGGGAAGTCCGGATAGTAGTTGTGCAGCGCCTCGGCGGAGCCCAGGGCGAACGCGACGGCGAAGCCCGCCCACATCAGCCGGCTGCGGAAGAAGGGCGGCAGCCATCGGCCTTCCGCCCCCTCCACCATGGCCAGCGGCACGTGCAGGATGGGGAACGCCAGCCGCTCGCGCTCGACCCACTGGCGCCGCAGGATGGCCATGAGGCACAGCACGGCCAGCCAGAGCGCGGCAAGGAACAGCGCCCAGCCGAAGAGCGGCTCGAGCCAGACCTGCCACCCGCCGCTCTCGCCCCTCGGCGCGCCCTCGAAGAAATGCCGCAAGCCCGGCGAGTCCTGGACGATCATCCACTTCGGCACGTGGGGCAGGACCAGCTCGCCCCACTGGTTCTCGGGCGAGGCGTAGTAGTGGGTGCCGCCGACCATCCCCAGGAGCATGCCGGTCACCCCGCGCGTCGGCACCGCGGTGGCCACCATCGTCATCGCGAAGACCACCAGCAGCTCGCCGCGGGTCAGCGCCCAGGAACGCCGCACCAGCCGAAGCAGCGGGTTCGCGACCAGGAGCCAGAGAAACAGGAGGAAGAACGCGGCGGGCGTGCAGCTCGACAGCGCGAGCCGGCTGCCCTTGATGAGCATCTCGTTGTAAGGCAGCGCGACGGCGAGGCCGGCCGAGAGCACCAGCCCAATGATGAGCGCCCGCGCCCGCGGCGGTCTCGGGGCACCGGTTGTGGCATCCGGAGGCTGACCCATGGCCGCCGGCCCCTACGATTCCGCGATGATCTTCTCGATGCTCACCAGCCACGGCGCCAGGCCGATGTTCTCCTCTGGCGCGAGGAGGTAGCGGAGATCGGGCCGCCGGTCCGCGAAGTGGTCCTTCACGTCGTCCATGATGTGCACGAAGTGGCGGCCGCCGACCGAGCGCCCCTTCTCGAACCGGCTCTTCTCCCACACGGCCTTCAGGCGCTGGTACATGCCCTCCATGTCGTCGAGGACGGCCCGCACCTTGTCTCGCGCCTGGGAGAGGAACTCGACGGGGCGCTCCGCCTTCGGGGCCTGGACGAGAAGGTCCTCCGCCTCGGCCACGCTGAGGATCATCTGGATGAAGTGGCGCTGCCAGTGGGCGATGGAGAGGAAGACCTCGAGGTTGTGGTGGTTGCGTCTCACACGGGAGAAGGACGACTGGAGTTGGAGGAGCAGGCGGCCGTTGTCGTCGAGGTGTTGCGGCGCCTCGGCCAGCGCCCGGGCGTAGCGGGGCCGGAACACCGGCTCGACGGAGAGGTCGGCGGGATTCGGCAGGGCGGGCGGAAGCATCGTGAGGTCGCGGCGGGGCCTCGGCTGCTTCCGCTCCGAATTGCCGTAGGACGGGCCGCGCAGCTTGGACGGCTGCCATTCGAGGGTGTTCTCGATGAACCGGGCGCCGTCCTGGAGGAGGCGGTAGGCTTCGTGCATCCCGTGCGCCCCGCGGCCATAGAAGATGTCGCAGAAATCGGCGACGGCCTGCTCGACAGCGAGCCCGGGCGTCCAGCTCGCCTGGCCCATCATGGCCCAGCCGAGCCAGAAGCACTCGTTGTGGAGGCCGGAGTCGTCCCACGCCGCCGAGATCGTCCCGATGGAATTCGCGCAGCGCTGCCAGCCGGCCAGGGTCTCGTCGCGCGCGTCCTCCAGCCGCCCGCGGACGCGGCGGCCGTTGCGGTCGGTGTAGGCGAAGTAGTTGGGAAACACCAGCTCGCCGCCCTGCATCGGGACGTAGGTGAACTGGCGGATGCCGCGCTCGTTCTCGACCGCAGTCTGTTCCGGGATCTTCCCCGCGACGCCGTTGATGAGGGTCGCGGGCAGCAGCCGGGCGTGCTCGGGCAGGAGGGGATACTCGGCCCACACGATGATCTCGCGGCCGCGCTTGACCAGGTGCTCGTGCGCCGCGACGACGTAGTCCACCCACGTGAGCGAGCGGTTCTCGGGGTTGTACGGCTTGCGGTACCGCTCGCAGATGCCGGCGTAGTACACCTCGTCGGTAGAGACGTGGAAGAAGCGAACCCCCTTGGTGGCCTCGCACACGTCGTCGTACATGTCGAACAGGAGCTTTCGGGCCTCGGGGTCGCCCATGCAGATCTGGTAGTTGCTCCCGTCGCAGCGGAGGCGGGCGAACTCCTCGTGCTTGAGCACGTAGGCCAGGTGGGCGGGCGACTGGACGTCGGGGATGATCTCGATGTGCCGCTCCAGCGCGTAGTCGGTCAGCTCCTGGAGCTGCTCGGTCGTCCACGCCCCAGGGGCCCCGATGATGGGATGCGAGGGATAGGCGAACTTGTCCTCGAGCTCGTAGAGGATGGCGTTGATCTTGAATTCAGCCGCCTGGTCGAGGTAGCGCTTCAGGGTCTCCAGGCGGTCCTGGTGGTGCTTGGTGTCCCAGTGGATGGCGCGGATTTCGTACTGCGGCCAGTCGGTGATCGTGCCGAGAGGCAGGCCGCCGACGTGGAGCTGGAGATAGGTCTGCACTGCGTAGAAGAGGCCGGGGCGGGCGTTTCCGACCAGGGTGATCCGCTCGGGGCCGATCTCGATGCGATAGGCTTGCGCATGGCGCCCGTCCCTCAAACCCGTCTCGACCGCATCCGGCCGGATGGCAAGCTCGATGTAGTTGAGCTTGCGTTCGCCGATCTTGAACTTGTCGTAGTGCCGCTCCGCCGCGGCAAGGAAGGTGCGGACGGCGATGTCGTCCTCGGCGACGCCTGCCAGCCGAAGCCCCCATTCCCACGAAGAAACGCTGACTCCCCCCTCCCCCAACTCCACTCGACGGGGTGCAGGAAGCACCGCGTGGCCTCGCAATCGAAGCTCCGTGGCATAGCCATCGCCCAATTGCCCGGTCATGTTGGTTCCCCTTTCCCCACCTTCATCTCCAGTCGCCGCATCCGCGGCATGGCCCTTCCGCCGACGTGGATGGTGAAGGTTGCGGGCGACTCGGTGATGCGCTCGGTGTGCGACCGGGCGGCCCGCCCCTCCCGCCAGGCATAGGTCACGTCGAGCCCCAGGCGCGGCAGCACTTCCGGGTTGGCGACGCGGACGGTCACGCGGTTTCGCCCGGGCACCAAGTAGGGGCGGGCGAACATGTTGTGCTGGAAGACGGCCCGAACCGACAGAGAGTCGAGCCCCGCCTTGTCGGGCTCCCCGCGCGTGCGGCACTGGGCGCGCACCCAGAAGTCCCGCATCCCCCGCACGTGGTCCCTCAGTTCCACCTCCGCCTCGACCTTGCCGGGCCGCCCTGCCTTCGCGTCCCAGACCTTCACCCAGGTCGCCCCGCCGTCGCACGAGACGTGGAGGCGGCTCACGTCGTCGCGGGCGGCGCGGCGAAACTCGGCGGCCAGGGTCGCGCTGGTGTAGACGTGCGGCGTGCTCATCTTGTAGATGAGGTCGGCCGCCCGTCTGCGCTTCTTGAGGCGAAGCTTCGGCATGCCCCGCTTCCAGCAGTGCCACTCGAGGCTGCTCGCCTCGAAGCCGCGCTTGAACCACTCGTCGCGGAACTTCGGGGCAAACACATGGAGGCCGTTGGCGTGGTAGCGGCAGGTGCGAACCCCATTGATGGTCTTGGCGTAGGGCTTCCAGCAGGGGTAGTTGAGCCTGTCCCGCCTGTCCACCTCGACGCCACACCAGTGGTGGGGCGGGAGGTGCTCGGGGTTCACGCCGATGCAGTTGTACTCGCCCTCCAGGTTGTCCCACAGGAAGACCACCCGCTCGCCGACCCGGAGCGACCAGTCGGGCTGGTAGAGGGGTTGACGCGGGTTCCAGGTGGGCTTGGATTGCCCGGCCCGTGCGGCGATGAAGCCCATGTCGTCGCCCAGGCGTCTGCACTCGGCGATATAGGCCGCCATGCGGGGCACGAGCCGCGCGACGTCCTCGTAGAAGACCCGGCCGCAGGGGAGGAAGGTGGGCGCCGCGCGCCCCTCGGCGGCGGCCTGGGTCAGGACGGTCGGGTCCTCGGCGATCTCGGCCAGGCTGGCGACGGTGCCGTCGGTCCGGCTGCGGACGTAGGCGCCGATGAGGGGGTCGAACCAGTGGTGCTTGCCGCCGTAGAACGCCTGGGCGGTGCCGTGGCCGGGCATGCCCCAGATCCTGCTCTCGATCCCCGCCGCCTGCCAGAGGGCGACGAGCACCATCATCTGCTGCGTGCAGAAGCTGTAGCCGTAGGTGTTGATGAGGCGGAGCGGGTCGAGGTCGAAATGCTCGTCGACCCGCTCGCTCCGCTCGCGATAGTGGAACATCACGCGGCGGGTGTACTCATACAGGGCAATAGCCTTCTCCTCATCGCCCATCCCCGCCCGGCACACGCCGGCGACGATGGCCTCCAGGCTGTGGGTGGCGACCGACCGGTCGGTCGTGATCCGCGGCGCGATGACGTCCACGAAGCGTCCTCCACGAGCTTTCCGCTGCTATGGTATCCTGCGCGTCCTGGGCGATCAAGGCCGCGTCTCGGCCCCCGTCCAGAATGGCAGGCTCATCCTCTTCAGCAAGGACAGGTTCGAGGGACATCCTACGGACTTACGGCGGCGGAGCGGCGAGGGTGAAGGCTCTTGACAGCGCAGGCCCCTCAGCGTACGATGCGGGCAATGGCGAGGCTCGCCCGTGTCGGCGTGTCGGACGCGCGGTACCACGTGACTTCAGCCCTTGAGGAGTGCAGCAGGTGAAAGTGTCTATGTGGTACAACAACCGGGATATTCGCATCGAAGAGGTGCCCACTCCGAAGCCCGGCCCGAAGGAAATGTTGGCTAAGGTGATGTCGTGCGGCATCTGCGGAAGCGATATCGTTGAATGGTATCGGTTGCCCAGGGCACCCCTCGTGCAAGGCCACGAGCTCGGCGCGGAGGTCGTCGAAGTTGGGGACTCCCTGACAAGATACAAACCGGGCGATCGGGTATTCATCGCACCAAAGGTGCCGTGCCTGAAATGCCACTATTGCAGAGAAGGTCACTATCCTCAGTGCTCAGCCGTCAAAGAAAGGCTGCCCGGCGCATTTGCGGAATATGTGTTGGTACCCGAGCTCCTCGTGGAAAACGGAACACTTCTGCTGCCGGACAACGTCACCTACGATCAGAGCACGTTTGTCGAACCGCTGGCCTGCGCCGTCAGGGCTCAACGGCTGGCCAACCTGGGAGAAGGCAAGAGCGTGATGGTCCTGGGCTGTGGCATGTCCGGATTGCTTCACGTGAAGCTGGCTCATGCGCGAAACGCCCGAGTCATTGCGTCCGATATCAATCCCAACCGGCTGGCCTTTGCACAGAAGTTCGGTGCAGCGATTACCGTCAACGCCGCCGAGAACGTCGCGGAGCGCCTGGTCGCAGAAACAGGAAGGTTGGCTGACGTGGTGATCTTGTGCACGTCTGCCATGTCTGCGGTGGAAGACGCCTGGAAGTGCGTAGATCAAGGAGGGACGGTCGTTGTCTTTGCCGTTCCCGGTCCGGACAAGGCCGTCGTCGTGCCCTTGAACGACTTCTGGCGGAAAGAGATTACAATTCTCACGTCGTATTATTGCGGCCCGCCGGATTGGGAAGAATCGCTGCAACTGATCGCATCGGGCAGAATCGTGGTGGACGACATGATCACACACACCCTGCCGCTACGCGAGGCGGCGAAAGGCTTCCGACTTGTCCTGGGAGGGGAAGAGTCGCTGAAAGTCGTGATCAGGCCCAATGAGTAGGCAGCAGTCTGGAGAAGCGAAATGGACTTGTTGCACGTGGCGCTCACGTCCAGTTCTGAGGATAGGGCAGACGGGTTCTACGTTGACTTGCTTGGCTTGAAGAAGGCCGAGCCCAAGGTCCTGGCAGCGGAGATTTCCCGAGCGATTTTTGGCATCGGCCACGAGTTGACGGTCATCAACTACACCGGGGGGGCGGCTCACTTCGAAGTGTTTGTTTGCCGCGCGGCGCCCACGCCGGCAGGACACATCGAACACGCTTGTATCGCGGTGGAGAACCTGCCTGAGTTCTTGCGGAGATGCGAGAAAGTCCAGGTTGAGATCATCCGCGTTCCCAAAGGCGAGTCGCTAATCACGTTCATCAAGGACGCCGACGGCAATCTGTTTGAGATCAAGGAAAAGCAGGAAGGCCCGGCGGCAGTGGCGCTGGCTGCGCTGTTGCCCGGTGGTGTCGGCTTCGCCCGAGGCGGCCAGGTTGGTGAGAAGGGGAAGGACACTCTCCATGAATCGCCGTGAGTTCCTCAAGAGCGGCACCGCGACGTTGGCCTTGGGGGTGAGCGGCTGCGCCGGGACAGCGCTCCGCCCTGACGTGCGCTCCGGGAACCCGAACATCATCCTGTGCATGACCGATGACCAGGGCTGGGGCGACGTGAGCTACAACGGCCTGAAGCAGATCCAGACGCCCGCTCTGGACGCCATGGCCGCCGCGGGCGTGCGGTTCGACCGCTTCTACGCCGCGCACCCGAGTTGCTCGCCCACGCGGGCCAGCGTGATGACGGGCCGCCATCCCAACCGCATGGGATGCTTCTGGCCGGGCATGCCCCTGCGAGCGCAGGAAGTCACCATCGCGCAGGCCGTGAAGAGGGCTGGCTATGCCACCGGGCATTTCGGGAAATGGCATCTGAACGGGGTGGCCGGCTACGGCAAACCGATTGCCGCCTCCGACCCGCTCGGTCCCGGCCGCTTTGGCTTCGACGAGTGGTTCTCGGTCTCCAACTGGTTCGACAGGGACTGGACCTTCAGCCACAATGGCGAGAGCGTGAAAGTCCCCGGCGACGGCTCGGACGCCATCGTCGGCGAGGCCCTGAAGTTCATCGGTGATGTTGCGGGCCAGAGCAAGCCTTTCCTTGCGGTCATCTGGTTCGGCAATCCGCACGCTCCGCACAAGCCGATGCCCGAGGATCTCAAGGCGGCCGGCGGCTCGCCGTACTATGGCGAGATCGTAGGGATCGATCGCAGCATGGGCACCCTGCGTAGCGGGTTGCGCAAGCTGGGCATCGCCGATAACACGCTGCTCTGGTTCTGTAGCGACAACGGCGCATGGTTCGACCCCGCCGCCCCGTCCGCCCATGGCTCGAACGGTCCATTCCGCGGCCGCAAGGGCGACGTGTGGGAGGGCGGCATCCGCGTGCCCGGCCTCGTCGAGTGGCCCGCGCGGATCAGGCGGCCCTTCGTAACCGAGGTGGCTGCCTGCACCAGTGACATCTACCCGACCATCGTGGACATCCTGAAGCTAAGGGTCCCCAACCAGGTGGAACCGCTCGACGGGATCAGCCTGGTGCCCCTCCTGGACGGGGAGATGAAGGAAAGGCCGCGCCCCATCGGCTTCTGGCAGTACGACGACAGCAGGCAAACCATGGACACGGATTCCGGCCCTTCGGCCTGGAACGACAACCGCTACAAGCTCGTCAAGAGCGCTCCCAACCAGTGGGAGCTTTACGACCTGACGGTTGACCCATCGGAGCGCACCGACCTGGCCACCAAGCACCCGGAGATCGTCAACCGGATGAAGGCGGAGTTGGAGAGCTGGCAGCAGTCGGTGCTGCGGAGCTTCCACGGCGAGGACTGCAAGGGCAAGTCGTCCGTGCAGCGGTGAGACCGCGGGTGGGTGGCCACGGAGGAGGAGACAGATGAGATTGGGAAGAGTCGGTCGGCACGTGGCGATCACGATCGCTACCGTTCTGGTGCCGCTGTTGCAGGTTGGGTGTGCGCACGCTGGATCTGCACGGGCGGCATCTGTGCCGGCGAAGAGCGGGCTGCTGAAGGTCTTCATCCTGGCCGGGCAGTCGAATATGGAGGGGCACGGGGTCATCGCGGGGCCACAGAAGGGAACGCTGGAAACCCTGTCCAAGGACCCGGCCTCCGCAGCCCGCTACAGCCACCTTCTGGACAAGGATGGGAAGTGGATCGTGCGCGATGACGTTTGGGTGTCGTACTACGAGGCGAAGGGCCCGTTGGCCGTCGGCGGATTCGCGGCAAAGGGCTGCATCGGTCCCGAGCTTGGCTTCGGCTGGGCCGTCGGCGACTACCTCGACGACCAGGTGCTGCTGATCAAGTTCGGGCCGGGCGGCACGAGTCTCGCCGGTCCCTGGCGGCCGCCCAGCTCCGGCGGCACGGTCGGTGACCAGTACCAGAACATGATCGCCAGCGTGAAGAAGAAGCTCGATGAGCTCAAGACGGATTTCCCGAGCTATGATGGCAAGGGATATGAGATCGTCGGTTTCGGCTGGCACCAGGGCTGGAACGACGGGTGCAGCATGAAGGACTCCCAGGAATACGAGAGGAACCTGGCCAACTTCATCCGCGACGTCCGCAAGGACCTCGGGGTGCCGAAGCTGCCGTTCATGATCGGCGGCAGCGGCTTCGGGGGATGGGGGCAGACTATCGATCGCCGGCTGATGATCATGAAGGCACAAGCCACCGTGGCCCAGTGCGACGAGTTCAAAGACACTGTTCGATACGTCGAGACCCGGGGGTTCTTCCTGGACGGGGATGTCTCGCCGCACAAGTTCCGGTATCATTGGTGCGGCAATGCGGAGACGCACTACCTGATCGGCGACGGCATGGGCAAGGCAATAGTGGAACTGCTCGGCGGCCCGAAGGCCCCAGCCAACCCGACGGGTCCTTCCGAGGCGAAATGAGGAGGAAGCCTTGAGGAATCTGAGTGTCTTCCTGCTGGTGATGGCGGCTGGCGCTGCATCCGCCGGGGCCGCGAAGGCGGTAGAGCCCGTGAAGAGCGCCACCGCACCCAAGCGAACAACGCCAGCGACCTTCCACGTGAGCCAATCCTCAGGCAACGACAGTTGGACCGGGGAGGCCCCGACACCCGAGGGAACACGCGGGCCGTGGAAGACTCTGGCGCGGGCCTCGACCGACTACATTCCCGGCGATCGCATCCTCCTGAAGTGCGGCGACACGTGGAATGAGGAGCTCCACCCCAAGGGAAGCGGAACACCCAGGAACCCCGTCACCATCGGCTCGTATGGTGAGGGCAAGAAGCCCGTGATTGACCGGCAGGACTACAGGAAGGACCTGTTTGGCGTCCACTTGGCCGATCAGGCAGGCTACAAGATCGTCGGGATCGAGTTCGCCAACTGCATGACCGGCATCTACGGGGAGTACTCCGACGGTTCCCCGACGCGGCGATTCATCTGGATCGAGGACTGCTATTTCCACGATTCGCTGCTGTACCAGCATTACGAGGATTATCCCAGGCGCAAGATCGGCCTGGGCATCTGCTTCTTCTCGCACGAGCGCGACAACAAGATCGTGCTGGCCGACATCACGATCAGGAATTGCGTGTTCCGCAGACTGGCCTCCGGCGTCTGGACCAACAGCCCGGACAACTTCAACAAGAATGCGTCCTTTATCTACAACTTCGGGAACATGACCTTCGAAGGCTGCCTGTTTGAAGAAGGCTATCAATGGCAATTGGGGATACGCGGGGTGGACCGCGGGGCCGTGCGGAATTGCGTCACGCACGATATTGGCCGGGGGTTCCGGGCCTTCAACGGCGTGGCCGGGGCAATGTTCTTCCGTTGCAGGAATTGGGTCTTTGAGGATAGCGAATGGGGCTTTATTGACATCGGACAGGGCAGCGGGGATGGTGAGGCATTCGACTTCGAGGGCAACTGCGACCGCATGACCATGCGGAACTGCCTGTTCCACGACACCGATGGCCCCGGTTTTCTGCTTTGCTGTTATGCCTCCGACGGAAACCCTAACAGGGGTATTCGCATGGAGAATTGCGTCCTGAACGGCAAGGCCAAGCGCCCTATCCGATTGCCCAGATGTGAAATCATCAACACGACGGATTGGAATGAAGTGACGTGGGAGAAATGCCGCTTCTATCTCTCGGAGGGAGAGGTCCTCATGAGGGTGATGGACCCCGAGAAGGAGAAGAGGTCAAAGTTCGTTGATTGTTTGGTCAAGAACCTCAGCGACGCCTGCAGCACGCCGAATCTGGCCGCCAAGGCCAAGGCAACGGCGTCCTCGCAGGAGCCCGGCAACGAGGCGTCCAGGGCCACCGACCGGAAAGCGGCTACCTTCTGGAAGGCCGCCGCGTCCACAGACCAGTGGCTCGAGCTTGATTTCGGCAAGCCCACGACCGTCAACGAATTCAGGATCAAAGAGGACACGTCCTCCTCGGTCATCCGCTATGTCATCGAGCTCTGGAGCGACAGGACTTCCCGGTGGGTGGGGTGCTTCAACGGCCGGGCCATCGGCCCCGACTTCATCGCTCCGATCGTCAGTCGGACCATACGAAAGGTGCGGTTGCTGGTCGTGAGGACAGACAATGGGAACCCCTGCATCAGCGAATTCGAGGCCTACAACGACACGACCAAGGCGCCTCGGGAGAAGAGGAAATGACACCTGACCCGCAGGCTGGGAAAGATGGAAGGAAAGTGAGGAGCTTCTTACGGTACCGCTCTATTCGGCAACGCGCAATCCTCACGGTGGTCGGTCTGCTGTTGCTTGGGGGGCCCTTCGTCGGAGCCGCTGATTCGCGCGATGGCACGGCTTCGCATCGAGGAAGGCATCCCCTTGACGATGATGATGCTCAACCTGCGCGACTGGGGCAGAGGATACATCATCCTGGAGGCCCTGGATGTCCTGAAGGAGTACCGCGGGGCGGCCAAGTCCGTGCTGCCCGAGCTGAAGGCACTGGAAGTGGAATTGCGCAAGATGAAGCCACAGCACGACAAACTCATGGAGGTTCTTGCCGCGATCGAGAACGACAAGACCCCCCCCCCAAGCTGATCAGCCTGAAAGACTACCTGGGCAAGGACACAGGAAAGGAGTAGGCGCCACATCCTCTCGCTCATCGAGGAAGCCATCCGCCGCGACATCCACTTGATCGCCCGCCTGCCCTATGGCAATATTGCCGGGGGCGGCCGCGGCGCGCTGCTCCTGGCGGGTGCCAGGAACGGAGGGCCTCCCAGCAGAGGCAACTGAGATGAGAAGCGGTCAGGTGTTGATCGTGGCTCTGGTCGGGTCGGTGCTGTGCGCCTCGGCAGCCGCGGGACAGGATCGGCCGGCGAAGGCGACCTGGAGCCCGGACGAGAAGCACTTCGGGACCGATGCCTTCGTGCCCGATTGGCGGAGGGCGGAAGAGCTCGACGCCAAAGCAACCCAGCGATTCCTTGAGCGTCACTGGCCGGACTTCCGCGCCACGCACGACGCGGGCAACCAGGGCGGCCTGCCGGAGGGCCTTACAGAGGCCGAGCGCACCGCCGGCATCGTGGTCTTCCCCGTGGACTACATCGGTGAAACCCTGCCCTCGCGAGTGCCGACGCCGGCCGAGCGACAGTTCAAGTCCATGGCGTTGTTCGCGGCCAAGGGCGAGAGCGAGCCGTTCGCCATCGCCGTTCGCGCGCTCGACGCGCCCAAGGTCGTAGCCGTCGAGACAACCGACCTCACCGGCAGCGGCGGAACCATTGCTAAGGCCGACACCGCCAACCGCCTTTGCCTCGCCTGGGATTCCGACCTCTACAAGGGCCGCGGCAAGTGGGCGAAGGAGATGCAGCAGGTCGTCCTGCTCAAGACCCCCGACAACCAATGGAAGTTCCCGCCGAACTACACGATGACCTACTGGGTGGACGTGCACGTCCCGGCCGAGGCCAAGCCCGGCGCCTACACCGGCCAGATCCACGTCAAGGCCGACGGGAAGGTCGCCCGAACCATTGATGTGGCGGTCGAGGTTCTGCCGTTCGCACTCAAGACGAACAACTTCCACGCCGGCTGCTTCCGGGTGACGTTCAACATCTGGGCGGCCGGCTTCGTGGGCTACTACGAAGAGATGATCGAGATGGACAGCCGCTATGGCTACAACATCGCCGGTGGCTTCTTCAACAAGGGCAACGAAATCCCCTTCACCGGCGCCATGGAAACCCTCAAGGTGGATGAGGGCCACGAGAAGTTCAGGAAATTCGACACGACCATGAAACTGCTCAGGAAGCACGGAATGGGCCAGGTGGCCTTCTGGAACTGGGGGGCCTCGGGCAACGTCGGGCAGTTCAACAATGTCCTGAAGGGGGCGGGATGCCAGCCCATCCAGACCGAGGAGGGCAAGAAAGGCTTCGCCCACATCCTGCGCGCCCTCAAGGAGGCGGAAGAGAAGCACGCCTGGCCCGAGTTCGTCATCAACCCCTACGACGAGGCCCTGATGGACCAGGAGGCCGTCAGGCACATCATCCAGGCCATGCCCTACGTCCACGCGATCTCCCCGAGAAGCCGCGTGTACATGACCGAGTGGCACGTGGGCTACACGCGGCTGTACCAGTCGTCGGGCAGGACGCTGGCCGGCAAGTCGCGCCCGGGCGACCACGGCAAGGAGTACAAGGCCCTGGCCGCATCGGGCGAGCGGGAGCCGCTCCTCAACTTCCACGTCATCGGCGCCAACGTCTACGACCCCGAGTCGCGCGCCATCCAGGACCGCTTCGGCGGCGAGTGCTGGAACTACAAGGGCATCAACCGCGTCAGCCCCCAGGCCCGCTACGCCCAGGGCTTCGGCAGCTACGTGATGAAGAACGAGGCATCGCTGCTCTGGGCCAACTACTCGGGCAACTTCGACGAGCCGAGCTGGACGATGCACTACGTGATGCCCGACGAGCGCGCGAGCCGCTACAACACCCGCGGCCCGGTCCTCGCCTCGGTCCGCGCCGCCATCGGACGCGAGGGCATTGACGACCGCAAGTACATCGAGACCCTCAAGTTCCACGCCCGCACGAGAAAGTCGGTCGAGGACCTGAAGTTCCTCGATGAGGAGCTTCCCCGCCGCTGCGTCGCCATGGCCGACCTCAAGGACGTCGGCGGCATAGACAACACCCAGGAGAGGGTGACCAACGCCAGCGTCTTTCAGAAGCTCCGGACCGAGGTCAAGGACCGCATCCTCCGGCTGCTGAAGTGAAGGGCGCCAGATGCCTCGGAGCGAATTCCGCTCGCGCGAGCTGGCACGCTGCCTGCGCTGGTAGACCCCCCTGGCAAGGAGCAGGCCATTGAAGGTCTTCATGCTCTGGGACATGGAAGGCGTGAGCGGCATCTTCACGCGCGAACACGTCTGGTTCTGGGAGCCGGGCGTCAGAGAGCAGATCGCCGAAGAGGGGCGAAGGCTCCTGATGGCGGACATCAACTCCGCCGTCGCGGCCGCCCTCGACGCCGGCGTGGACGAGGTGATCGTGTGCGACACCCATCACGGCGGGGGCAACATCCGCATGGCCGAGATGCTGTCCGACCCCCGCGTGACGTACCTGGAGAAGAGCCGCGGCGTCCAGGATGGAGAGTTCCGCTGGCTGCCCGGCCTCGATGAGACCGTTGACGGCTTCATGGTGCCGGGGCACCATGCCAGGGCCGGCACGGCCGGCGCGTTCCTGCCTCACACGTGGATGCTCGACTGGGCGGACTTCCGGATCAACGGGCAGAGCGTCGGCGAGATGGGCATCGAGGCCTGCTTCGCGGGGCACTGGGGCATCCCCGTGGTCTTCGCGCAAGGCGACGAGGCCGCGTGCCGGGAGGCGGAGGGCATGTTCCCGGGCATCGTCGCCGCCTGCGTCAAGCACGCCACGAGCCCCGACGCGTGCGAAGGGCCCGACGCGGCGTCGGCTCGCCGGCTCACTGCCGAGAAGGTGGCGCAGGCCATTCGCAAGCTCCGCGCCGGCGAGTGCCAGCCCTTCCGCCCCTCGCTCCCGATGACCGTCGCCATCCGCATGACCACGCCTCAGAAGGCCGAAGCCGCCGCAGGGCGGCCTCACGTGCGGCGTGTGGACCAGTTCACCATCGAGACCCAGGTCGAGCGGCACTGCGACGTGGTCAGGTGGATCGTGGGCACGGGACTGGACATGGATGGCCCCGAGGCAACACGCTCGACGAGATAGGCGATGCCGTCGTGACGGAGCTCCGGGCCGTCCGAGCTGGGATTGACAGGCTCGCGCGACCCGGGTATCGTGGCAGAGTGGGGAGCTCACTGACGATCGGGATCCCTGTGCCAGGGAAAGGAGGCTGCGTCATGCCAGCAGTCGCCCGCTTGTGGACAGTTGGGTTGGTCGCCCTTCTTTTGGCCGCGGCCCCCGCGCGCGCCGGAGCTGAGGCAAAGGAGATTCTGCGCAGGGCCGGCCTCCAGAAGGGCATCTGCGTCGTCCTGGGCCTGCCGAAGGCCGACGAGCCGGCCCTGGTGGTGGACCTGGCCGCGGGCGCCGAGCTGACGGTGTACTTCCAGACGCCCAGCGCGGCCGAGGAGCTTGCCGTGCGGCGGGCGGCGGAGAAGGCCGGGCTGCTGGGGAAGCGGGTCTTCGCCGACCGCGGTCCCTGGGAGCGAATCCACCTGGCCGACAACCTTGCGGGCGCCGTCTGGGTCGCGCCGGCCGCCCAGGGCAAGGTGCCGCAGGCCGAGCTGCTCCGGGTGCTCCACCCCGAGGGCAAAGCGCTCGTGGGCGAGGAGGAGATCCCCAAGCCGTTCCCGGCGGGCATTGATGCCTGGAGCCAGCCGTTCCACGGGCCGGACAACAATCCGCAGTCGCGTGACCAGGTCGCGCGGGCGCCCTATCTCACGCAGTTCCTGGCCGAGCCGGTGTTCAGCCCCATGCCCGAGGTCACCGTGGCAGCCGGCGGGCGGGTGTTCAAGGCCTTCGGCCACATCGCCCACCGCGCGAACCAGAACGCCGTGCTGAACACGCTGATGGGCATCAACGGCTACAACGGCGCGATCCTCTGGCGGCGGCCGCTGCGCGAGGGCTTCTGCATCCACCGCAACACGATGATTGCCACGCCCGACACCCTGTATCTCGGCGACGACGAGTCGTGCAAGCTCCTCGATGCCCGGACAGGCGAGCTCAAGGACCAGATCGTGGTGCGCGACGGGCTCGGCGACGGCAAGGTGTGGAAATGGATGTCGCTGGAGAGCCGCGGGGACGGCCGCGCCGTCCTCTACGCCCTCGTCGGCGGCGCCGAGGTCCAGCCGAAGACCGTTCCCTCGCAATCCGCCGGCCTCGGGCACTGGCCATGGAGCATGTGGGAAGGGCACGACTACAAGAACCCGAAGACCAGTTTTGCTTTCGGACGCACCTTCGTCGCCATTGACCCGCAGAGCAAGAAGGTGCTCTGGGATCACAGCGAGCAGGGCTACGTGGATGGCCGCGGCGTGGCCATGAAGGACGCTCGCATCTACTACTACTGCCCGGGCAGATTCCTCGCGTGCCTCGACGCGAACTCGGGCAAGGTGCTGTGGAGGAACTCGGACGCCAACCTCCTGGCCGCGATCGCCCCCACCGGCCGCGCCCAGAATCCGGGGCAGGGCTACTCGACCACCTCGTACCTCAAGTGCGACGACAAGTACGTCTACTTCGCCGGCTCCCAGCGGCCGAACCTGGTGGTGGCGTCGGCGAGCGACGGCAAGCTCGTCTGGCAGCGACGGGACGGCAATCTGCACCTCGTGCTGCGCGCCGATGGTTTCTATGCCATCGGGCCGGGCGGCGGGAAGCTCACCTACGACACCTGGCAGGTCGTGGCCCCGATGCCCAATCGCCGCTCGTGCACCCGCGCGACCGGGAGCGTGGACAGCGTGTTCTACCGCGCGGCGGAGGGGACGATGTGGATCAACACGGCGGACAACACGGCGCAGCATATCGCCCCCATGCGGCCCCCGTGCCAGGACGGCGTGGTGATCGCCAACGGCATGCTCTACTGGGGGCCGTGGATGTGCGGCTGCCCGCTGTCGTTCTACGGCCACGTGGGCCTGGCCCCCGCGGGCGGCTTCAACTTCCGGCCTGGAGCCGACGCCTCGCGCCTCGAGCCGGGCGAGGGCGATCCGAAGGCTGTCCGGAAGCTGCCCGTCGAGCCCGGCGACTGGCCGTCCTGGATGGGCGACAATCAGCGCCGGTGCGTCACGCCCATTGCGATGCCCGACAAGGTGAAGCCGCAGTGGACCGCCGCGCTGCCCGACGCCGGCCGCGCCACCGCGCCCGTCACGGCTGGCGGGCTGGCCTTCGTCGGCTACGAGAACGGGGCGCTCCGCGCCCTCGACGCCGCCGCCGGCCAGGTGCGCTGGCAGGCATTCACGGCTGGGCCGATCTATGTGGCCCCAGCCATCTGGGAGGGGCGCGTCTATGCCGGCTCCGCCGATGGCCGCGTCTACGCCTTCGAGGCGGCCACGGGCCGCCGCCTCTGGGCCTTCCGCGCCGCGCCGGCCGAGCGGTGGATCCCCGTGCTCGGCAAGCTCATCTCCACGTGGCCCGTGGCCGGCGGGGTCGTCGTGCGCGACGGTGTGGTCTACGCCGCGGCGGGCATCGCCAACTACGATGGCACACACGTCTACGCCCTCGATGCCACGACCGGCAAGCTCCTCTGGTGCAACGACTCCTCGGGCACGCTCTCCCCCTCGGTGAAGAGCGGCATCAGCCTCCAGGGCGAGCTGTATCTCGATGGGAACGAGCTTCGATTCCCCGCAGGGACCGTCTACGCGACGGCGCGCTACGATCTGAAGACCGGCAAGTGCCTCAACGACCCCCAGCACCAGATCGGCTCGCGCACCGCCACGGCCTACTACGCCTACTATCCCGAGTACGGGCAGTTCACGCCGCTGGAGCACGATCTCCCCGATGGCAGGACCCTCAGCTACCAGGTGCTCTACGAGGGGAGCCGCCAGGCCGCGCTCGCGATGCTTCGGCCGCTCAAGCAAGGCGCCGCGGCGCCCCCGCCCAACTGGCGGCTGCGGCTGAAGGGGGACGCCACGCCGCCGCGCCAGACCGCGTGGCATCTGCCGCAGGGGCGGAAGTTCAACGCCTTCATCGTCGCGCCCAACCTGCTCCTGGCCGCAGGCCAGGAAGGCTCGCAGGCATTCCTGGCGGCCATCCGCCTTCAGGATGGCTCCTTGCTCTGGGAGGAGAAGCTCCCCGCGCCAGCCGTCAAAGGCGGCCTGGCCTCCGACCACCAGGGGCGGATCCTGCTCTCCCTCAGTGATGGCCGAACCGTTTGCTTCGCGCCGACCAAGTAGCGGCGGTGTGCTCGAGGCGAAAGGACTGGAGCGCTTGGAGGCCCTCAGATGATGCATTGGGCTTGTTTCGCGGGGCTGGCGTTCGTGCTGCTGGCGTGCTCGGCGGCGAGTGCGGAACGGCCGCAGGGGCGCCTGGAGGTGACCATCACCGAGGCGGGAGGCGGCCACCTCCCCTGCCGCGTGCACCTGATGGCGGAGGGGAAGCCTGTCTACGCCCCGGGGCTGCCGCGCTTCGAGCGCGACCCGCACTTCTGCTGCCCTGGGCAGTTCGCGGTGGACGTGCCCGTGGGCAAGGTCTCGCTCCGAATCGAGCGCGGCCCGGAGTACGTGCCCTTCACGACCGAGCTAACGGTCAACGACGGGCAGGCGGTCCAGCTCCCCGTCCAGCTCGCGCGCTGGATCGACATGAACGAGCGGGGCTGGTACAGCGGCGACCTCCACGTGCACCGGCCCGTGGCCGACATGCCGCTGCTCCTCCGCGCCGACGACCTCAATCTCGCGCCTGTCCTCACGCACTGGAACCGGAGCCACGTTGCTGTCCGGCAGCCCTACCTCGTCGAGGTGGCCGACGACGGCGCGGCCTCACCCAAGCCGCGCTGCTTCCACACCCTGGCCCAGGAGGACGAGCGGGCCGGCGGCGCCATCCTGCTCTTCAACCTCGCCCAGCCCATCGTCATCGAGGGCGTGACCCGCGACTGCCCCAGCGGCTTCGCCTACCACGAGCGGGCCATCGAGCAGAAGGCGGTCATCGAGGTCGAGAAGCCCTTCTGGTGGGAGGCCCCCGTGCACGTGGCCCTGGGGCGGGTGGACACGATCGGCATCGCGTGCAACCATTTCCACCGGGCAGGGCTTCTGGAGGGCGAGGCGTGGGGCAGGCCCCGCGACCGTGCCCGCTACCCCGCCGGCCCGCTCGGCTTCGCCCTGAACGTGCTTGACCTCTACTATCGGTATCTGAATCTGGGCTACCAGATACCCGCCTCCGCCGGCTCCGCCTCGGGCGTGCTGGCGAACCCGCTCGGCTACAACCGCGCCTACGTGCAACTCGACCGCTTCGCCTACGACGCCTGGTTCGAGGGCCTCCGCCAGGGACGCAACTTCGTGACGAATGGCCCAATGCTGTTCGCCAAAGTGAACGGCAAGCTGGCTGGAGCGCGATTCGAGGTGGCCCAGGGTGCGAAGTTCGAGGGCGCCCTGGAGCTCGAGGTGCTCGGCCGCGACCCGCTGGAGAAGGCGGAGGTGGTTGTCGGCGGCGAGGTGGTGGCGACGTTCCGGCCCGCGCCCGACGAGCCGCGTCGCATCGCGGCCCGCCACACGCTAAGCCTCGAACGCAGCACGTGGATTGGCGTGCGGGCCTTCGAGCCGGTGCGCGGCGCGGTCATCCGCTTCGCGCACACCAGCCCCTTCTACGTCACCGTGGGCGGCGAGAAGCCGCGCGACCGCGAGGCCGCACAGTTCTATGTCCGCTGGCTCGACGAGTTGATCGCCGCGACCGAGAAGAAGCAGGCGGCGGCCAAGGACCCGAAGCCCTTCGAGCCCGTCCTGGCCACCTATCGCCGCGCGCGCGCAGTCTACGCCGCCGCCGCCGCACCATGAGGCGCGCACAGGCCAACCATGGAGCTCCTACGTCTCCGCTCAGGAGGCAGGACATGGAGTACCGGGCGCTGGGCACGACAGGGCTGGAGGTCTCGTGCCTCGGCTTCGGCGGAGCCCCGATGGGCATCCCCGACTATCTCAGCCACGACGACCGCGACAGCGATGCCTTCCGCTCCACAGGCGTCGCCGCCGTCCGCGAGGCCGTCGCTCGCGGGGTCAATTACTTCGACACCGCCCCCGGCTACGGCGACGGCCGCTCGGAGCGGATCTTCGGCGAAGCGCTTGATGGCCTGCGCGACCGCGTGGTACTCGCGTCGAAGTACTCGTTCCGCGAGGGCCTGACCCCAGAGCAACGAACCGATGCCTTGCGAGCCAGCCTGGACAGGCTGAGGACCGACCGCGTGGACGTCCTCCAGTTCCACGGCGGCTACTTCGACGACGAGTTTGCCGACCGCATCCTGGCCTCTGGCGTGCTCGATTGGGTGGACGAGATGCGGGCGAAGGGGCTGTGCCGCTTCCGCGGCATCACGGCAGAGGGGCCCTCGGGCGGCCTCGAGCGGCTCCTGCGAACCGGCCGCTTCGACGTGCTGATGATCGCCTACAACCTGATCTACCAGTCCACCTGCAACTACGCGGACCGGCCCACGGGCATCATCCCCTTCGCCAAGTCGCTCGGCATCGGCGTGACGACGATGCGGCCGACCACCTGCGGCTTCCTCCAGAAACTCCTCGGCGCCGCCTTCCCCGGCCTCGACACGGCGGGGCTCACGCGGCTGGCCATCCGCTTCGTCCTCTCGACCCCCGAGGTGGACTGCTGCGTCGTCGGCATGCGCACGCCTGCGGAGGTCGTGGCGAACGCCGCGTTGGCCGAGGATGCGGCGGGCCGGCTGGATATCCGATGGCTGCACAATCGCTTCGCGTAGGGCCAGCCATCGTCACGGCCCCTGCTTGACTTCGGCAACGGAAGCTCATAGCATTCCACGGGAGGCCGTGCTTGACAGGCGCGCGCAGGGCAAAGGAGGCACTCATGAGCAAGGCGGCGAACCCACGGAAGAAGATGGCGCGGGCAAGGGAAGCCGGCAAGGGCAAGTGCCTGCCGCAGGTTGCGAAGGGGCACGGGGAACTCCCCGGCGACTCGAAGTCCGAAAAGGTTCTTGTTCTGCGGCGCTGCGCGACCGACATGAGCGACTACCGGGACTTCGCCGCGCTCGCGGCGCGCCTGAAGCCCTACGGCCGCGTGTGCGTCGAGATCAGCGATCTCGCCGAGAAGCACGCGTACGGCCTCGCGCCCGGCGAAAGCCCCTGGCACGAGTACTCGACGTACATGCCCGTCCTCCACAAGGTCTTCCCGCACCCCGGGATCGCCCCGCACCTGCCCGCGGACTGGGTGGCCCGCAACCGCGAGCTGGTGATGGCCAAGCAGGCGGTGCTCGCGGAATTCGGGCTCGGGGCGTTCTACAACGACTGCGCGCCCTTCTTCCTGCCCGAATCGTTCTTCCGCGAATTCCCGCACCTGCGCGGCCCGCGCGTGGACCACCCGCGCCGCAGCACCAGGGCCGAGTTCGCCCCCTGCTCCGACCAGCCGGAATACCTGGACATGCTGGCCTGGATGGTCGGCGAGCTGAAGCGCAACGTGCCGCAGCTCCAGGTCTACCAGTTCCTCTCCAACGATTGCGGCGGCGGATTCTGCTGGTCGGACTTCCTCTACACCGGGCGGAACGGCCCGCGGGACTGCCAGGTCCGCCCGATGGGCGAGCGGATGCGCGGCGTGCTCCAGGCCATGCACGACGGCGCCATCCGCAGCGGAGGCGACATCGCCGTCCACTACAGGGGCAACCTGAGCCGCTTCGAGCACGACATGCTCCACCCCATTCGCCCGCCGAGGACCTATCTTGCCGCCGGCTCCCGCTCCGACCCGGCGACGACGCACATTGGCAACGTCGTGGCCTCGCCCGCCCGCGGCCTGTTCGACCCCTTCGCGGTCGTGGCCGGCGTCGAGCGCCTGCGCGACCCGAAGACCCACACCTGCTTCCTCAGCTTCGCGACGCCCTACAGCCGCGGCCGCGAGATGCTCTCCACCGTCGAGAAGATGATTGAGACCGTCGTGGAATGCCTGGACGAGCCGACGCACTCGCTGCTCGAGCGGATGCAGAAGGTCCGCAAGCTCTCCGCGCGCTGGGCCGGCGAGGCCAGCGCCGACAGGGCGATGGAGGCATTCCACGGCCTCCACCACTCCTTCGCCGCGACCCGCACGCACAGCACGTTCTACGAAGGCGTCTCCACGCGCCACGTCACCCGCCCCCTCGTCGTCAACCCCGGCCTGCTGACGCCCGAGGAGGAGGGCTACTTCCTCCCCCACATCTTCAACGTCTCCCGCGAGAGCGCGCGGCAGGACTACGCGGACATTCACGGTGGGCGGAAGGACACGCACTGGCAGGGCAACTGGTTCTGGGACGGCGCGCTCCAGGGCGCGCTGGGCGCCCTTCGCGGCGTCGCCAAGACGTTCGAGAGCCTCCGCGATGCTCCCGAGAAGGGGCTCTTCCGGCAGTTGGCCGCCTCCCTCCGGGTCTACGCCAGCGTCGTCCGCTCGTGCAGCAACTTCTTCTTCGGCCAGGTGTTCCGCGACCGCCACCGCGACGCCCTGGCCGGCGGGCCGATAGCGATTCCCAAGGTGCGCAGCGAGTGGGGCGACGACGACTTCGCCGCCTGGTACGAGATCGCCCAGGACGAATTGCACAACGTCGCCGAGCTAATCGCCCTCCTCAAGGGCGGCGGCCTCGACTGCGCCATCACGGCCGGAACCCCGGAGCAGGAGGACACCTTCCTGCTCGGCCCGGACCTCATTGAGCAGCTTCGGCGCAAGTCCGAGATCATGGTCGCCCACTGGCGGGACGTCGAGAGCTATGTCCTCTCGCCCAACAAGTAGTCGCGCCCCCTTCGCCCGGGAGGCGTGAGTTTTGACTCGCGCCCTTGCGCCCCCCTGGGGGGGCGCGAGTCAAGAACCCCGCGCCGTACTCCACCGGCGAACGCCATAAGTCATTGCCATAGAAACCCTTATGTCCTCATGCCTAGCGGCACTGGCAGGCCCCGGCGTTGACTCGCGCCCCTGCGCGCCCTTGGGGGGCGCGAGTCAAACAGCAAAGGGTACATCCTGCTCTCTGTGCGTGGGGGCTCTCGGACCCGCCATCCGGCCGTCCGTGCTCGAGGCGCGACTCCGCGCGCCGCCTCACCCGCGGCTGCCACGCCCGGATCCTACGAGGGCAAGCCTAGCCTCGGGGTGCGGCGCCGTAAGTCATTGGTTTGCAGTGGGATGGTCAGCGCTTCCGGAACCTGTCCTCGAGCCGGCCATGCTGTAAACCAGGCCGGGCACTAGTTCGCGCCCGAAAAAGTGGCTCCCCGAGTCGCGGTAGGGACTGCCCTTGCGGGTGGCCCCCCGCACAGATCCCGGCGTGCGGGACTACCGCACCGGGCTCTTGCCTTGGGTCAGACGCGCAGGCGCTCCCAGGGATACGGGTGCAGGATGCGCGGTTCGGGCAGCCAGCAGGCGATGAGGCGGTGCATCCGCTCCCACGTGATCCGGGTCTTATAGCTGCGGCGGCGCAAAGCGCCATACCACAGCCGCCCGACGCGGGTGCGGAACGCCCCCAGTTGCGGCGACGTGAGTGGCACCGCGTAGTACTGGTACCACCCTCGCATCACCTTCCCCAACCACCGTCCGACCTCGACGATGGAATGGTGGAGCCGGCTGCGAAGCACCTCCTTGATCGCCGCCAGCGTCCGCCGCATTCGTTTCCCCATCGGGCGCCGAACCACGATGAACTTGCCCCTCCGCGTCTTCCCGCAGACGTGCGTGAAGCCGAGGAAGTCGAAGGTCTCGGGCTTGCCGTCGCCGCGTGCTGACCGGTCGCTGGCCGCATGGCGGCCAAACTCGATCAGGCGCGTCTTCTCGGCATGCAGCTCCAGTCCGAACTTGCGGAACCGTTCCACAAGCTCCGCCTGAAAGCGCTCGGCGTCCGAGCGGTGCTCGAAGCCCACCACGAAGTCGTCGGCGTAGCGGACGATGATGACGTCGCCCGTCGCGTGGCGGCTGCGCCACCCGTCCGCCCACTGATCGAAGACGTAGTGGAGATAGACGTTCGCCAGCAGCGGGCTGATACTCCCGCCCTGGGGCGTGCCCGTCTCCACCTGCCTCCACTGCCCGTCTTCCAGCACGCCGGCCTTGAGCCACTTACGCACGTGGCGGACGACGCGCCGGTCCGCGATGCGATGCTCGACGAACTTGGCCAGCCATTCGTGGGAGATGGCGTCGAAAAACCCACAAATGTCAGCG
>DATKZY010000110.1:0-6547 GCA_035527715.1 Planctomycetota bacterium
CCGGCTCGAGCCGGCCGAAGCGGCGGCGCCGGCCGGGCCTGTTCCCGGCCCGGCTCCCGCGCCGGCTCCTGTCCCCGCGCCCGCGCCCAAGGCCCCGGCGCCTGCCCCCGTTCCGGCTCCCGCGCCGGCCCCCGCGCCGAAGGCCCCCGCACCCGCGCCGGCGCCGGCCCCCGCGCCGCCGGAGCCCAAGGCGCCCGAGGCGGCCCCCTGACCCCCCGTGCCCTCGAGGACCCCGCCCGCATGGCGACCACGAAAGCCGTCGTCCCCGTCGCCGGCCTCGGCACGCGCCTGCTGCCGGCCACGAAGAGCCAGCCGAAGGAAATGCTCCCCGTCGGCCGCAAGCCGGTCGTCCAATACGTCGTCGAGGAGCTCGAGCAGGCCGGCCTCACCAGCATCCTGTTCATCACCGGCCGCGGCAAGTCGGCCATCGAGAACCACTTCGACCGCGACGCCGAGCTGCGGCGCGCCCTGGGGAACGGCCGGAAGGCCGACCTCCTGGCCGCTCTCGCCTACGAGGATGCCAACGTCGAGTTCTTCTACGCCCGCCAGGGCGAGCAGCTCGGCCTCGGCCACGCCATCTCGCTGGCCGAGGGCTACGTGCGCGGCGAGCCGTTCGTCATCGCTCTCGGCGACTCGATCATCGAGAGCGGGCACGAGCGCTCGGTGGTCCGCCGCCTCGTGGATGCCTTCGAGCGGACCGGCGCGGCGGCCGCCATCGCGTTCGAGGAGGTCGAGGCCGACGACGTGGTGCACTACGGCATCGCCGACCCCGCGGAGCCCGTGCCCGGCCCGGGCGGCGACGTCTTCCGCATTCGCGGTCTCATCGAGAAGCCGTCGGTCGCCGAGGCCCCGAGCCGTCTGGCCATCGCGGGCCGCTACGTCGTCGGCAGCGGCATCTTCGATGCCCTCCGCCGCACCCGGCCCGGCAAGGGAGGCGAGATTCAGCTCACCGACGCCTTGCGCCTGCTCCTCGACGACGGGCAGCCCGTCATCGGCCTCCGCATGCGCGAGGGCGAGCGCCGCCACGACATCGGGAACTTCGAGAGCTACTTCCGCAGCTTCCTCCACTTCGCCCTCCGCGACCCCGAGTACGGCGCGAGCCTGCGCGAAGCCCTGGCGAGCGAGCTGGCGAAGTGACGCGCCTCGCCGTCAGGCGGGCGCCTCGGCGGGCGCGGCGATGCAGTGCACCCAGGCGATCCCAAGCTGTCTCGCCCTGTTGAAGAGCTTCACGTCGCCAGTCCAGAAGTCCGCGCGGAACTCCTCGGCGACCGCCATGTACTGGGCGTCGTAGGTTCTCGCTCTCCCCAGCCGCTCCGCCCATCGCAGCGCCGCCGTATGGAGTTCAACCGTGGGGGGAATGACCTGGATGTCGAGCCGCCGCATCTGGACGATGAGGCCCGGCAGCTTCTCGGCCGCAACCCACCCGGCGACCGCCACCTTGCGCAGGGTGCTGCAGACCTCATACTCCATCAGCGCAGGTGCGACCAAACGCTCCCCTGCCGCGATCCAGGCAGCGCGCTTGGCCCTCACCAGCGGCCTGTTGGGCAGCGGCAGAAGAAGAGCCGCCACGAGGTTGGAGTCAACGACGACGCTCACTTTTGACCCTTGAGTATCTCGTCAATGTAGCTGTCGGCCTCCTCCCTCACCTCCTCCACCAAGTCCCTGGTGATGACCCCGTGCTTCGCCTTCACTTCCTCGCAGAAGCGGTCGAGCCATGCGAGGGCATCGAGGACCTGCGCCTTCTTGTCCTCGCGGGCCTTCTGGGCGAGCTGCTCGCGGAGCATCTCGCGGACAATCTCGGACCTGCTCCGCCCCGTGCGGCGAGCCATCTCCGTAAGCGCTTGATTCTGCTCGCGTTCCAGCAGCAACTGCGTTCGTTCAAGGGTGCTCACGTATCTTCTCCTGCCCTCCTCAGTGGATTATACATCTACACATGTGTATGTGTCAAGCCAGCCGCACAGATTCGACCCTTGACCCACGCCGACGACTGTTGTACAGTCCCCGGCGTCTCCTCTTCCTCCGTACCCGAAGACCGAAGACCGATAACCCGTGGCTCTCTTCATCTACCACCCGCGCTACGAGTTGAAGTGGGGCGGACACGTCTTCCCCGTGGAGAAGTACCGCCTGCTCCACGACCGCCTGGTCGCCGACGGGCTGGTGGGGGCCGAGGAGTTCCTCGTGCCTGAGCCGGCCACGGACGACGAGCTGCTCCTCGTCCACACACCGACGTATCTTCAGCGCCTGGAAGAGCTTGTGGACAGGCCGATGGCGGCCATGCTGGAGTTCGAGGCGCCCTACCCCCACGAGGTCGCCGACGCCGTGCGCCACGCCACCGGCGGCACGATCCTCGCCTGCGAGCGGGCGCTGGCCGACCGCACCGCCGCCCTCAATCTCGCCGGCGGATTCCACCACGCCTTCGGTGACCACGGCGAGGGCTTCTGCTTCCTCAACGACGTGGCCATCGCCGTCCGCGTCGTCCAGGCCAGCGGCCTCGCCCGCCGCGTCGCCGTGATTGACTGCGATCTGCACCAGGGCAATGGCACCGCCGCCGTCTTCCGCCGCGACCCCGACGTCTTCACCTTCTCCATCCACCAGGAGCTGCTCTACCCCATGCCGAAGCAGCAGAGCACCCTGGATGTGGGCCTGGAGGAGGGGGCAGGCGACGAGACCTATCTCGCGGCAATCGAGCGGCACGTCCCCCGCATCCTCGACACCCACCGCCCCGAGCTGGTCTTGTATCTTGCGGGCGCGGACCCCTTCGAGGGCGACCAGCTTGGCGACCTGGCCCTCACCAAATCCGGCCTGCGCCGCCGCGACGAGATCGTCCTCGGCGCCGCCCGCGAGCGCGGCCTCCCCGCCGCCCTCGTCCTCGCCGGCGGCTACGCCCGCCACACCGAGGACGTGGTGGACATCCATCTCAACACGTGCCGCGTGATGCAGGAGCTGTGGGGCTAGCCGAGCTTTACGTCCTCATAGTCCAGCTCGCCCCGCATCACCCGCATGCGCGTGGGTGCCATGCGGATGACGACGTACCCGGGGCCGGCCGGGTCGGGGATGTGCTTCTTCAGGAGCGGCACGGCGTCGTAGAGCTTCCGCTTGTCGGCGTTGTCGGTGCTCACCGTGCAGGTGCCGGCGATGCGAAGATGCTCGCCGCTCGGCCTGGCGAAGCAGTATTCCGCGTGGGGCACCTTGCGAAGCTGGGCGATCTTGTCCGACGACGTGCCGGTCGCGCACCACAGCTCATCGCCCATCCAGGCCCAGCCGCCCATCGGCCGGCAGCCGACGGTCTGCCCATCGCTCGTCGCGAGGCATCCCCACCTGACTTCCTTCATGAACGCCTTGGCCTCTTCGAGTGTCATGCCTTGCCTCCTGCTCCCCCCAAGTATGAAGGACCCGGCCGCGGTCAGGGCATCTGGCGGGTTCGGCGCAGGTAATCGGCGATCAACCCCGCGGCCGTGTCGGCGCCCACGGAGACGAACTGCTGGCGTATCCTCCGCGCCCGGCCCAACGCGCGCGCCGTCTCGATCGTCGAGAATGTATCTGGGTTCGCCGCCATGTCATAGTCCGCCGCAACCCTGTCGAGCCGAAGCCATCGCAGGTGCTCTGCGATGAGGGCAAGCGCTTGATGGCCGGTGCCTGTCAGGCATCGGCATAGCTTCTCATGCGCATCGCGCTCGGGCAAGGTCACATCCCGCTCGCGCAGGGAAGTCACGGTCTCATTGTAGGCAGCGTAGTAGGAGCGGCTGATTGACGAGCGGCGCGCGGCCTCCAGGTCAGAGTCGCGCAGTTGCTCGGCCACGATGAGGAACTGCCAGGGGTCCATGTCAGATGATGATCACCGTAAAGGCGAAGAAGCACCGCCTCTCCGCGTCCATCCTGCCGCAGAGCGCGGCGCAGAATTGGTCCTCGTGGTCGAGAATCTCCTCCAGGTCCCCGGCCGCTCTGCTCTCAACACGCAGGTACTCGTAATCGGTTGACTCGGGGTCTATCACGTGGCTCACCTGTACCGCCATGAGGCCCGGGTGCGCGTCGTGGAGCAGTTCGACCGCGAGGTCGAGGTCCGGCCACAAGCCGTGCTGGTCCGCAAACGCGGCAGCCGCCTTGTCAATGATCGGCACAACCTGAGCTTGCCGCGGGCTGACTGTCGTGCTCATGACATGCTCTCCGTCTCCCCGCCCCGGGGCGGGGCGTCTGCCCGAATTATACCACGCCTCTCCATGCCCCGCAACGTGAGAAGCTCCCGCTCTCACTCCAGCCAAGCCGCGATCCCTCCATGGCTGACGGCAGCATTCCTCTCGATGCGGAGGGACTTGGGGGCATTCGCGGCGGCATAGGCGGCGCGGAAGGGGGCCACATCCAGGTCAGCCGCAACGTCGTGGAGGAGGAGCGGCCGCGGCGCGGCCAGGGCGACGGCGGTGGCGAAGCCGCCAGCCTTGAGGAGGCAGGGGGTGAAGAGGTCGGTCTGCCAGCGGGTATGCTCGTCGTTGCCCACCTGCGCAAGGTCGGCGACGACCCGCGTGCCCTCGGGCGTGAAGGGCGCGGCGAAGAGGCACCACGCCCCCGCCTGTCCCACGCCGACCAGCCCGACCTCTTTCACGTCCCCGAGAGTCTTCAGCCAGGCGAGGGACGTGAGGATGTCCTGCACCCGCTCGACGAGGTCGGTGCGGTTGTAGGCGGAGAAGAACTTCTTGCCCTTCATCGCCCCGTCGCGGACGGCTCGGAGCTTTGCCGATTCGCCGGTCAGATAGGCATCTATCGTGAGCACGAGGTGGCCGGCGTCGAGGAGCGCCGCGAGCATGCCCACCGGCTCCCCGCCCGTCGGGTTGAGGAGTGCGTTCCCGCCGTCGGGGTGGACGAGAACGATTGCGGGCGCGCCGGCCTTGGGCTTCGGCGGGCGGTAGAGGACGATATGCATCCGGTCGCCCTTGCCCTTGCGACCGAGGGTGAAGGGCGTCACACGGGCGTCGTCGGGGATGTTATCGGCCAGCTTCTGGGCGTCGAGGTCTTCGGCCTTCGGCAGCTCGGCGAGGATGGCGTGGCGGTAGGCGAGGCCGAGGGTTTCGTCGAAGCGCTTGCGGTCCTCGGGCTTCCTGGGCAGAAGCTCGTCGCGCTGGCGGCGGCACTCGGCGATCATGTACGCCTCGAGGGTGTCGCGCTTCTTCGCGTCCTTCGGCAGCTCGCGGCCCTGCCAGACCAGCAGCTCTTCCTTCTTCTCGACCTGGAAGGGCGGCTCGGTGAAGGGCGTCGCGTCCTGGATGCCCATGAGCCATTTGCGGAAGAAGTTGTAGACGGCCTCGCGGTGGCCCTTGGGGTAGCCGTGCGGGCCTTGGAGGGGGACGTTGGTCACGCGGTCGGGGACGCCGCAGAGGTCAAAGACGCTGCGGATGGCGGGGTATTCGACCTTGGGCGTCTCCTTCGTCCAGTCGCCGCTCACGTTGCAGAGGATGAGGGGCCTGGGGGCCATGAGGGCGCCGATCTCCATGTTGTTCGTCTCGATGCGCAGCAGCGGGGCGTTCTCGCACTCGCAGCCGCCCTGCATGGTGCAACTGATCATGTTCACGGGCGCGGCCACCTTCACGCGGGGGTCGATGCCCATGATCATGAAGGTCTGCGTGCCGCCGCCCGAGCAGCCGGTGACGGCGAGCTTCTCAGGGTCCACGTCGGGAAGGGTCTGGAGCCAGTCGAGGACGCGGACGGCGTTCCAGGTCTGGAGCGCCATGAGGCTGATGCCCCAGAGCTCGTTGCGGGTGCCGGCGATGGAGTGGCCGATCTGGGCCTTGGAGTCGTTGTAGCCGACCATGTCGTAGGCGAAGACCACGCAGCCCATGCGGGCCAGGGTGATGCAGCGTGCGGGAACGGAGCCTTTGGGCTCGCCCTCGTGGCCGAAGCGGCCTTGGGCCCAGTGGCCGTGGGGGCAGGCGACGGCGGGGAACGGCCCCTTCTTGCCGAGGGGGCGGAAGAGGTTGCCGCAGGCGTAGAAGCCGGGGCGGCTCTCGATGTAGGCCTTCTCGATCGAGTAGCCCTCGCGCTCGATCTTCCCGAACACCTGGGCGTTCAGCGGCGTCTTCTCGGGCTCGGGCACCAGGCCGCAGCTCACGCGGATGTGGTCGCGGAGCCAGGCGGCCCGCTTCTCCCAGGCACCCTTCGTCTCGTACTTCGGCATGGTCATGCGTTCGTTCAGGTGCCGCACGTGCGACGGCCGCTGCTCCGCCATGCTTTGCTCCTTCTCCGCAGCTTGAGGCTGTTCCCCGGGGACAGTCGAGACGGCCAGGATGGCGAGGATCGCCGCCAGCAATCGCCCTTGTGTTCGGGTCATGCGGGCCTCCTTGTCCTGCAAGCGCCTGTTGGTCTGTTCGCCAATATCCTAATCCAGCGGGGGTCGCGGTGCAAGCGCAGGTGGATGCCCTCAAGGGTGCGTGTAATCTCCTTCGGTCGGAAAAGCCAGTTGCGCGATACTATCGCGGGCACCCCCAATCCCGCAGCTGACCCAACGCCCGCAGGGCGTGGCGGAGTAAAGCCCACGGCGATGCTTTGGGAGCCGTGGGTA
>DATKZY010000111.1:0-3948 GCA_035527715.1 Planctomycetota bacterium
CGCCCCAAATCCCGCCGCGCGGCGGCGGAGTGACCCGGAACACCAGGGGGGAAGGAGACCGCGATGGACGCAGAAGGCGTGAATCAGGTGATTGACAAGGTGTCGGGCGAACTTGCGAAACTGCAAGGCCCGGCGGGCGAGGCGTGGGCGGTGCTGGTGACGCAGTATCAGCGTGCCGCCGTTGCCTACATCGTGATGGGGTGCGTGGTCAGCGCCGTGCTGGCGATTCTCTGCTGGCGCTTGATCGCCGAGTGCAGGGTAGCGCTCGCGGCCTTCCGCAAGCGGAGTGAGGGCGACCGGAACGCCGAGCCAACGGTGCCTGTGGTGCTCGGCGTTCTCGCGGCCCTTGCGGGCCTCGGAGCCATCATCGTGCCCTGCGCCACCATCGCCGTGAACATCGGCCCGGCCGTTGCGCCCACATGGTTCGTCGCAAAGGCGCTGCTCTCGTAGCCCCCGTCGCCAACGTGCTAGGGCGCGGCCCGCGCCGTGACGGCTCACTTCGGGCGCCGCCCGCCGCTCGTGGGCTCCCGGCCGCCGCGCGGCGGCGGAGTGACCGGAACACCAGGGCGCGGCTCGCGACGGCGGGCACCGGCGCCTACGGCTTCGGCACCCGCATCAGCAGCGTCTTCACGTCGGTCTTGATCGTCCGCACGTCCTCCTCCATCCGAGTGATGCGCCCCTCGTTGCACGTCACCCGGCCGTGGACGCTCCACGCGGTCGCGGCACCCGCAAGGACGGCGGCCACGACGAGGGGGGCGATGATCTTGGTCCACAAGCCGTTTCCATTTCCATTGCTGGTCGTCTTCGGTGTCACGGGATGCTCCCCGTCTCCCCAGGATTAGGCGGGCGCGGTATCATGTCAGTCCTTCGGCGAGACGACGGCCTTGGCCGTGCTCCACAGGCCCGACGCAGACAGGCCGGCGGCGACGCCGTGGATGCCCAGGTAGGCGAACCGGTTCACCGCCTCTGGAATCTCGGCGCCGAGCAGCGTCCAGGTGGCCGACAGGATGAGGCCGACGACGATGGACAGGATGGGCAGCCATCGGGTGATCGCCTCGTCGGTGAACGGCTGGCGGATGGCCCGCACGAGGGCCGCGGTGAACAGGGTGAGGATTCCCAGCAGCGACACGTTCAGTTCCGTCATGGCTCAGTCTCCTGGTTTCCTTTTTCTGCGCCCGAGGATCATCCCGGGCAGCCACACGAAGAAACGGATCAACGCCACGAGCACGCGGAGGAGGTCGCTCAAAGCCTTCATGGTGCCAGCAACTCCTTGCACTTGCAGTCGCCCTCCTCCTTGTGCTTCTCCTTGAAGAAGTCGTGGAGGAACTCGCCCCACTTGGCGTCGCTCATGGCGCCGGCCCGCCACTTCGCGGCGTTCGGCGTCCACGAGAGGAAGGGGCACGTCTTGAGGCTATGCACGCGGGCGTCCCACACGTTGTCGTGCTGGTCGGCCCAGACGCGCAGTTCCTTGGCCTGCTGCGCGTCGAGCGTCTTGGCGCCGGCCTCGATCTCCGCCGTCTTCGGGTTGCCCTGGAGGTCGCCGAAGTCAGGCAGCCCGTTGCACCCGCAGAGGGCCAGCAGCAGGCACGTCGCGACGATCACTCGGACTCTCATTTCACACTCCTTTCGGATTCCCCTTGACAAGCGCCCCCCCGCCGGCGTAGGCTTTGCGCGGAAGGAGGGCGCTGTGATGTATCGCGATGGCTGGCCGCACCTTGTCCGCAACATCCTCATCATTGTCGTGGTAGTCGGGCTTGTCGCGTGGGGCACGTGGCACCGGTGGGGCGGCATGCCCCAGGTCGTGCTCTCGCACCGCCAGTGGGTTGGGCAGGCGGTCACCTTCTGCCTCCTCGGCATCGGCGTTGGTGTCCTGCTGCGCTCACGGGCTACTTGAACCACGACAACGCCTCCCGGATGTCGCCCTTGCGCACCTTGCGCCCGTGCAGGAGCAGGGTGTCGTCGTCGGGGCCTTTCCACAGCCGCCCGCTGGGGATGAGGCTGTACAGGTACTTCTCCATGCTCTTGCGGTCGATGTAGAGCATCCCGCCGTAGGGGGCCGGGGCCGTGCGCGTCATCGTCGGCACGTGTGCCTTGGCGGCGTCGATGTCCTTGAAGGCAAGCTGCTTCCAAAAGAAGCTCCGCAAGTCGCTCTTGGCACGCGACGCCTCGTTCTTGACGAACAGTTCCCAGCGCTGCATCTTGCCCGCCGGAGCGTCGGGCATGGTGCTCTGCTTCCCCTTGGGAGCCTTGACCCAAGCGTTCAGCTTCTCGTCCTTCATCGCCAGGCGGATGCGGTTGATACCCGTCACGAGGCCATCGGCGTCGCCGCCGCGTGCGAACTGGTCGATGGCGTCGCCGATGCGGTGCTGCGCCGCGCCGACGTAGATGCCCTGCGCGACGTTGACCGCGCCGAGACCGGGGCTGAGGCCGGGCACGGGGCCTTCGGGCTCCCACGAGCGCCGTGCGATGAACGGCTGGCCGCGCTCCACCAGATGCTCTGCGCGGGAGCGCGGCCCTTCGCCGAACGGCTCGCCGAACGGGCCGGGCTTGACAGGGAACGGGCGGTCGCCACCGACTTGATAGCCGAGCACCTGTTCGCCTGCGATACGCAGCGCGGGGTTGGCCTTCTGCACGAGGGACTTGAGCGGGTCCGAGAGATTGCCGAGGGCCTCGGGGAGCTGCTTGACGACCTGGATGGACCACGTGCGGTTGGTGTCCTTGTTGATGCCCATGTGGACGCGCAGCAGGTCGGCGGGGTTGCCGCTCTCGCCGAAGCGGCGGATGTTGTCGGGGTTCTCCCACGTGTAGCGGGCCTCGCCGAAGTCGCGCTCCGTCGTCTTGCGGTTGATGGCCTGCGTGACGATGATGGTGTGGGCGACGTAGCGTGCCCACCACGCGGCGGCGAGACGCTGCGCCTGCTTGTTGGCCTCGTCCCACTGCTCGCGGGTCTGTCCGCCGCCGGCTCCCGCGCCGCCGCCTGTGCCGCCCGGGGGTGGCGGGGGGCCGCTGCCGACGCGCCCAAAGGGCAGCATGAACTGCTGGATGGTGCTGGCCGTCCAGTTGAGGGAGAGCAGGAGGGCACGGCCTATCTGCTGGAACTTCGGGTCACGCATCCAGCGCCCCAGGTTCTGCCAGTCGGGGGTGCCCAGGATGGCGTTGGTCATGGTGGCGGCGCGCCGCTTCGCCTCGTCCTCGCCAAGCCCCTGACGCACGAGAGCCTGTGTGCTCTGCTCGTAGCAGATGACGGCGAAGTGGCGCAGGCCCAACTCCCACGTCAGGTGGTCGAGCATGCGGAAGGGCGTGGTGGCGCCCTTGATCGCCGCTCCGATCATCTGGTTGCCGAAGCCCGGCTGCTTGTGCAGGCCGCCGAGGTAAGTCAGCAGGCCGCTGCGGGCGTCCTCTGGCAACTCGATGGCGGTGAGGCCGTGGCCGGCGGCGTCGCGCATCCACTCCGGGTCGATCAGCTTCTTGTGCGCGGCGGCCATGTCGAAGGCGCCGCGAATGCCTGCCTCGGCGGCGCCGCCGCGATAGGCCGGCAGGGTGCTGGCGAACAGGGCGCGGAAGTGGAAGGGGGAGAGCGCGACGAGGAGGCGCTTCATGATGGCGTTGGCACCCGCCACCATGTCGAGGGCGAAGCCCGTCTTGCCGCCGATCTTCTTGCCGAAGATGCTCTGGGCGTAGGCCCACAACTCGGGGTGGACGTAGACGGGCTTGCTCATGCGCTCCGCCACCCACTTCGGGATGTGGGGCACGTCGCGCGTCGTCCCGCCGGCTGCGGGCACGGCCACCTGCTGCTGGAGCGCGTTCACCGGCAGGCGGCTGTGGTGATACATCCGCCAGAACCAGTGGTCGTCCAGGTGCCACCCCTTCTGCTTCTCGGTGCTGATGAGGGTGCCTGTCCCGCCCACGGTGTCTTCGAGTTCCTTGACGCGGTTCATGAAGATGCGC
>DATKZY010000112.1:0-31366 GCA_035527715.1 Planctomycetota bacterium
GCCACCAACAGTGCCCCGGCGTCTGAGGCCAGTTGGCCCCCTCGGAAATCGGCCACCACCGCTCGCGGCCCGAGCCGCTTGAAATACAACTGCTCTGCGCTACACTGTGTCATTGCCAGGTCGTCCTTTCTCTTGTCTATACGCCGTTGTGACCACACGGATTATAGCAGAAAGACGACCTGGCACCCAGGGGTGTGGTGAGAAATGCGGGCTAGATATAGCGTTACGGCTCTGGCAGCTCGCCTGAACCAGTGACTTCAAGATCCCCAACCCCTATTGCGCGCGCGTGGGGATCTTGGGCATCTTGGCCCACTGCCCCGGCCCCCCCTCCCCCCCGTGCGCTTGCCCCCCGTCGCGCCTGGGTGAGCGCCTTGCGGCCGAGACGTGCTCGTCACGAGGTGACACCCACACTTGTCCTTTGGGCATCCCCTGTCCTCTCTGCGTCTGCGCTGGTTGGAAACTCCTCTGATGCGCGCTAGAATGGGCGCTCGCGGGGCGCGGAGGCCCCGCCCACATGGGTCCAGGACGGTAGCAAGCGATTCAGGAGGCCCCCCGTGAACGGCAAGCCAGGGATCACCCGACGACGCTTCTTGCAGGGCGGCGGCGCCGCCACAGCGACGGCGGCCATCGGCCACCGCTGGCTCGCGGCAGGCCCCGCCCGCCTCGAGCGGATGCCGAACCTGCTGGTCATCATGTCCGACGAGCATAACGCGAGCATCACGGGTTGCTACGGGAACAAGCTCGTGCGGACGCCCAGCCTCGACGCCCTGGCCGCGCGGGGCGTGACGTTCGACGCGGCCTACACGAACTCGCCGCTGTGCGTGCCGGCGCGCCTGGCCTTCACCGCGGGCAAGTACATCAGCCGCGTGGGGGCCTGGAGCAACGACTCCTGGCTGCCCAGCCCCGACTATCCCTCGCTCCCCCGCATCCTGAACGCCGCGGGCTACGAGTCGTTCCTCTGCGGCAAGCAGCACTACGACGCCACCCGCCGCTACGGCTTCGTCGAGATCGGCGGGAACATGAACGGCGGCCACAAGACGGGCCGCGGCGGGCGCCGCGCGGCCGACGACACGCGGGCGAACACGGCCGGCCGCGACGCCCGCTTCGCCGGCTTTCATCCCGGCGACGGCGGCGTGCTGCCGCACGACCGCAGAGCGACCGCGGGCGCGCTCGGGTTCCTCTCGAAGCGCCGCCGCGCCGACAAGCCGTTCCTCCTCTTCCTCGGCTACCTCGCGCCGCACTTCCCGCTCATCGTGCCCGAGCCGTACTGGGAGCCCTACAAGGGCAAGGTGCCCATGCCCGTGCTCCCGCCGGGCCACGTCGAGGCCCAGCCGCTCAACTACCAGCACCTCCGCCGCGGCTTCGGCGTCGTCGAGACCGACCCCGCACTCGTCCGCAAAGGCCGCGAGCTGTACCACGGCCTCACGCAGTGGGTGGACGAGGAGATCGGCAAGGTGCTCGCCGCCCTCGCAAAGAGCGAGGTCGCGCGGGATACCGTGGTCGTCTACACCACCGACCACGGCGAGAACATGGGCGAGCATCACCTCTGGTGGAAGAACTGCATGTACGAGCACGCCGCGCGCATCCCGCTGATCGTGAGCTGGCCCGAGCGCTGGAAGGGCGGACAGCGCCGCGCGGGTGCCTGCTCCCTCGTGGACCTCGTGCAAACCCTTGCCGATTTGGGTGGGGGGAAGCCGGGCGACGACTGGAACGGCGCCTCGCTGTGCCCGGTGCTGGATGATCCCAAGGCGGCGTGGAAGGACATGGCCGTGAGCGAGTACTACGCCCACAACATCGCCTCGGGCTACGCCATGCTGCGGGCGGGGCAGTTCAAATACGTCTACCACACCCCACCCGACAAGGAGCACCCCGCCCAGCGCGAGCTGTACGACCTGGGGGCCGACCCGGGCGAGTTCACCAACCTCGCCGCCCGTCCCGAGCACAAGGCCCGCATCGAGCAGTTGCACGCGGCCCTCGTCAAGGAACTGGGCGAGCACCCCGACGAGACCGAGCTTCGCTGCCGCGCCGACTACGCGAAGGGCTACGGCCGCGGCGGAGACGAGAAGGGGAAGGCAAAGCGCCGCAAGGGGCAATGAGCGCCACACGGAGGGCCTTGCCCAGTCGGGCCGGCATCTTGACAATGCGCCCGTGACTGAGTAAATTCACTCAGGATACTGAGTAAATTGTCGAGGAGATTGGACCTGTGGCGTACCAGCGGCCGGTGTTCCGAGTGCTTGCGGGGCGGTTGTCGGAACCGCGGCGGTTCATCCAGGTCCTCGCAGGACCACGCCAGACGGGCAAGACCACGCTGGCCCGGCAGGTCATGGCGGGATTCTCCGGCACCGCCCACTACGCGTCCGCGGATGAGCCGGCGCTGAAAGACCGCATCTGGATCGAGCAGCAGTGGGAAGTGGCCCGCACGCGCGCGCGAGGCGCTGGCCAAGAGGGCAGGGCGCTGCTCGTGCTGGATGAGGTCCAAAAGGTCTCCGGGTGGTCCGAGACGGTGAAGCGGCTGTGGGACGAGGACACGGCGGCCGGGCTTGCCGTGCACGTGGTGGTGCTCGGCTCCTCCCCGCTCCTCGTCGGGCGGGGCCTCACCGAAAGCCTGGCCGGGCGCTTCGAGTTGATCCCTGTCACCCACTGGTCGTTTGCGGAGATGCGCGATGCCTTCGGGTGGGACATGGACCGCTATCTCTACTTCGGGGGCTACCCCGGCGCGGCGGAGCTGGTGGCCGACCCGCCGCGCTGGGCGAGGTACATCCTCGACTCGCTCATCGAAACCACGGTGTCGCGCGACGTGTTGCTGATGACGCGGGTGGACAAGCCGGCGCTGCTGCGGCGCCTGTTCGAGTTGGGCTGCGCCTATTCGGGCCAGGTGCTGTCGTACCAGAAGATGATGGGCCAGCTCCAGGACGCGGGGAACACGGTGACGTTGGCCCATTATCTGCGCCTTCTGGAGGGCGCGGGGCTTCTGGCGGGCCTGCCCAAGTACGCCGGCCAGACCGTGCGCCAGCGAGCATCGAGCCCCAAGCTCCTCGCCCTCAACACGGCCCTGATGACCGCCACGGCGCGCCCCGTGGGCGACAACGCCCCGCGAGCCCCCGAGTTCCACGGCCGGCTCGTCGAGACCGCGGTCGGCGCGGCGCTCGTGAACGGCAGCCTGGGGACCGGTGTGGAGGTGTACTACTGGGCCGCCCGTAACCATGAGGTGGACTTCGTCCTTCGCCGCGGCGGCTACTTGACGGCCATCGAGGTCAAGAGCGGGCGTCGCAGGGCCAGCCTGCCGGGGATGGCGGCATTCTGCAAGGAGTTCCGCGTCCAGCGGAAGCTCCTCGTCGGGGCGCAGGGCATCCCCCTGGAGGAGTTCCTGCTCGCCCCCGTCACTGCCTGGGTGGAGTGATTGTGAAAGGAACCAGCGGATGAAGAAGGCCGTGATCCTCGGCGAGCGGCAGGCGGCGCTGGTGGAGGTGGCCGACCCGAAGCCGAGGGAGGATTGGGCGCTGGTGAAGGTGCACGCGACGCCGATGTGCACCGAGTACAAGGCGTTCGTCGCCGGCCACAAGGCGGAGTTCCTCGGCCACGAGGCGGTCGGTGAGGTCGTCGAGGTCGCCCAGCCCTGCAAGGTGAAGCCGGGCGACCGCGTGGTCGTGCAGCCGCAGTACCCGTGCGGGAAGTGCGCGCTGTGCATCGCGGGCGACTACATTCACTGCCAGCACTGCGTGAACTTCGTGGAGTTCACCGGCTCGCGCGAGGGGAGCGCGACCTACGCCCAATATGTGCTCAAGCCCTCGTGGCTTCTCTCGCCGATCTCCGACGATGTGCCCTATGAGAAGGCGGGCCTGGCCATCTGCGGCCTCGGGCCTTCGATGGGGGCGTTCGAGGCGATGGGCGTGAGCGCCTTCGACACCGTGCTCGTCACGGGCCTGGGGCCGGTGGGCCTGGGCGGGGTGGTCAACGCCCGCTTCCGCGGGGCAAGGGTTATCGGCGTGGACTCCGTGCCGTATCGCGCGACGAGGGCGATGGCGATGGGCGCGACCGCCGTCTTCGACCCCGCGGACGACGATCTCGTCAAGCGGATCAAGTCGCTCACGGGCGGGCGGGGCGTGGACTGCGCGCTCGACTGCTCGGGCACGGTGGCGGCGGAGCGGCTGTGCCTCGACGCCACGCGGCGGAAGGGCAAAGTCGCCTTCGTCGGCGAGTGCGGCGACGACCTGAAGATTCGCGTCAGCCCCGACCTCATTCGCACGGGCATCACGATCATCGGCTCGTGGCACTACAACCTCAACCTCTATCCGCGCATCCTGAAGGTCATCCAGGGATCGCCGATCATTGGCCTGTTGATCAGCCACGTGCTGCCGATGAGCCGCATCCAGGACGCCTTCGAGCTGTGCGCGACCCACGAGACGGCCAAGGTGATCCTGAAGCCGTGGGAATAGGGGCTCAAACGCCCCAGGGGGGCTGGTGGTTCGGGGCGTCACGCGTTCCACGGGCTGGCGCCCGTGGCTACTGCCAGACGCCCTGGCGGGCTACGGAGGGCGCGGGTTTCGTCTTAGCCCCGACGGGGGCGTTTGTGAGTAGCCACGGGTGCGAGCCCGTGGACCTCCATCCCGGAGAAACGCCCATGCATTGGCGAGGCAGGTGGATCTGGACATCGGAGGAGGTGCCGAGTCGGAACGCGTTCGTGGCGTTTCGGCGGCGCTTCCCGTGCGACGGCGGGCCGGCGATGCTCCATATCACGGCCGACTCGCGCTACGTGGCCTGGTTCAACGGCGTCTACCTGGGCAGCGGCCCGGTCCGCTGCTGGCCGGGGCACTGGCGCTACGACACCTACGACCTCACGCCCTGGCTGCGCAAGGACGACAACGTGCTCGCCGTGCTGGTGAACCACTACGGCGAGGGGACGTTTCAGTACATCGCCGGCCCGCCGGGCCTGCTGGCGCAGATCGAGATGCCCGACGCCCTGATCATGACGAGCCCGAGCTGGCGGGCCATCGCGGCGCCGGGCTTCGTCTCCGCCACGCCCCGCATCAGCGTGCAGGAGGCATTCGAGGAGCAGTTCGACGCCCGGCGGGCCGAGCCGTGGACCCAGCTCGACTACGACGACCGCCCGTGGCCCTATGCCGTGGACCTCCGCGGCCCCTACGCCGGCCCCCACCGCGACCTGGCGCCCCGCGACATCCCGTTCCTCACCCAGGAGCCCGTGCTGCCGAAGCGCCTCGTCGGGGCCGAGGCCGTCCGCTCGCTGCCCTATCGCTTCACCCTCTATGCCAAGCCCTACGTAGCGCCGTGGGACTTCTCCGCGAACTTCGTCTTCGCCCACTACTACCTGGCCACACAGGTCTGGTCGCGGCGCAACGCCAGGGTCGCGTTCCACATTCCCCACAAACACCCCGGCCCCCTGAAGGTGAACGGGAAGCCGGTGGAGGGCGGGCGAGCGACCCTGAAGGCGGGCTGGAACACCCTGGTCGCCCGGGCGCACACGCACCACTTGCCGGAGTTCGTCATCGCCCTCGATGGCCCGCCGGGCCTGCGCTTCAGCGCCTGGGGCGAGTACCCCCAGAGCACCCCCTGGGCCATCGTCGGGCCCTACGAGCTCCGCGACGACCAGAAGCGCCAGGCCGAGAACCATATGGACGCCTCGGCTATCCTCGTCGGGCCGCTGTCGCGTCCGGCGACCTGTGAGGCCGGCGAGGCATTCTGGGAGAGCTGCGACGTCGCGGCCCAGTACCCCCATCGCTACTTCCAGGAGGTCCGCCCCGAGCACCTGCCCGAGGCCGACGCCTTCGTGCAGGCCGCCACCGACCGCGTCGTGCCCGGCGACGTGCGGGTCGAGAACGCCGACGGCCTCGTCTCGGGCAGCGACTGGACGATCGTGCACCCGACGCCCGACGGCAGCGACGTGCGCCTGCTCCTCGACTTCGGCCACGAGTTGATCGGCACCCACGCCTTCGAGGTCGCCGCCTCCGAGGGCACGATCCTCGACTTCCACAACTTCGAGTTCATCCAGCCCGACGGCCGCTACAACCTGGCCGAGGGGATGAACAACAGCCTCCGCTACATCTGCCGTGAGGGGCAGCAGCGGTTCCAGAGCATCGTGCGCCGCGGCTTTCAGTACAGCTACCTTATCCTTCGCAACCTCACCGGCCCCGTGAAGCTGCGCGGCATGCACGCCGTCTTCAGCACGTATCCGCAGAGCCGCCGGGGCCGCTTCGCCTGCTCCGACGCCCAGCTCGACCGCATCTGGGCCGCGGGCGCGCTCACGCTCCGCTGCTGCGCCGAGGACACCTACACCGATTGCCCGACCTACGAGCAGACCCACTGGGTGGGCGACGCGCGCAACGAGGCCCTCATTGACTGGGCGGTGAACGGCGACCCGCGCCTGTGGTTCCACTGCCTCGAGCAGACGGGGCACAGCCTCGACCGCTCCGCCGTCACCGAGAGCCACGTGCCGAGCGCCTGGCAGAACGTCCTCACCGCCTGGAGCCTGCTGTGGATGCGCTCGTGCCGCGAATTCGTCCTCTTCACCGGCGACCGCGAGCGGGGGCGCGTGCTCCTCGACTTCGTCCGCCGCAACGTCGAGGGCCTCGCACAGCACATCAACGACCACGGGCTGCTCGACATCCGCGCGTGGAACATGTTCGACTGGGCGCCGATGGACACGCCCAGCCGCGGCGTGGTGACCCACCAGAACTGCCAACTCGTCCACGCCCTCCGGGACGCCGCCGAGCTGGCGAAGTGGCTGCGCAAGGCCGCACTCGCGCGCTCGTGGCGGAAGATGGCCGATGCGCTGTCCGACGCCGTCAACGCCCAGCTCTGGAACGACGAGAAGCGCGCCTACACGGATTGCTTGCGCGACGGGAAGCACAGCCAGGTTTTCAGCCAGCAGACGCAGACGGCGGCCTACGTGGCCGGCGTGGCGCGGGGCAGCCGCGCGCGCCGCTGCTGGGAGATCGCGCAGAACCCGCCCGACGGCTTCGTGCGGGCCGGCAGCCCGTTCTTCGAGTTCTTTCTCCTCGAAGGCTACCAGCGCCAGGGGCGGCACCAGGACTTCCTCGACACCATCCGCCGCGACTGGGGGCGGATGATGGACCTGGGCGCGACGACCTTCTGGGAAACGTGGTCGAGCACGAGCGACCGCCTGACGCGGAGCCACTGTCACGCGTGGTCGGCGGCGCCGACGTATTTCCTCAGCACCCACGTCCTCGGCGTGCGTCCCGGCGGCCCGGGCTTCGAGCCGGTGATCATCGAGCCGCACCCCTGCGACCTCGCCTGGTGCCGCGGCACCATGCCCACGGCGCGGGGCGACGTCGAGGTGCAATGGGAGAACCAGCCCGGCCGGCCCTTCGTCCTGCGCGTGCGCGCCCCCGAAGCGCTCGCAATTCGGGCCATACTGCCTCGGGAGGGGGCTTTCCTGCTCAACGGCAAGGAGATGAAATGCGCGCCTTCAGGCTGATCCTGTCGCTCGCGTGCGTGGTGGCGTCGGCAGCCATCGGCGCGGATTGGCCGATGTGGCGCGGCGACGCGAACCGCAGCGGGGCGTCGGCCGAGGCATTGCCCGAGACGCTTCACGCGCGATGGATGCGCAAGCTCGCGCTGCCGCGGCCCGCGTGGCCGAACGAGCCGCGGCTCCACTTCGACGCCTCCTATGAGCCTGTCGTGCTGGGCAAGGCGCTCTTCCTCGGCTCGCCCAACGATGCCACACTGACAGCCTACAGCACCGAGACGGGCAAGCGGCTGTGGACGTTCCTCGCGGGCGGCCCGGTGCGGCTGGCGCCCGTGGCGTGGGGCGGCCGCGTCTGCTTCGGCTCCGACGACGGGTTCCTCTACTGCCTCGATGCGGCGAGCGGCGCGCTGCGTTGGAAGGCCCGCGGCGCGCCCGACGAGCGGCCCGACCGCCGCCACCTCGGCAACGCCCGCCTCATCTCCTTCTGGCCGGTGCGCGGCGGGCCCGTCCTCGCCGACGGCACGATCTACTTCGGGGCCGGCCTCTGGCCGACCCTCGGCGTGTTCGTCGTCGCCGTCGAGGCCGAGAGCGGCCGCGTGCTCTGGCGCAACGCCGAGGCCAACCTGATCGAGAAGGTGCGGATTGACCACAACGAGCTGTCCGACACGGGCCTCTCGCCGCAGGGCTACCTCGTCGTCGCCGGCGACCTGCTGCTCGTGCCGAACGGCCGCTCGATGCCCGCCGTGCTCGACCGCAAGACGGGCAAGGTGCTCCGCTACATCCAGGGCTACCGCCACGGCGATTGCCGCGTGGCCGCGATGGGCAGCCTCGCCTTCGTCGGCCGGGCGGGGGCGGTGGACATCTCGACCGGCCGCGAGGTCGGCAGCCGCTTCGGCGAGGCGGGCGACGACGCGCCGAAACGCTTCGACGTCAAGAAAGTGCACCTGTTCGAGGGGCCGATCTTCCCCTACAAGATGCAGCCCGGCCTCTCCGCCTGGTCGGCGCTCGAGCGCGGGGTCGTCTACGGCTCGCAGCAAGGCGTCTTCTACGCCTACGACCTCACGCGCCCTGCGGTCTCGGAATACGAGACGAAGCTGCACGGCACCCACCCGGCCCGGCCCTGGCGCTGGGACCTGCCCGAGTTGTGGAAGCTCGCGACCGAGCACGCGAAGGGCAAGCCCGCGAGCGACGCGTTGATCAAAGCGGGCAGCCGCCTCTATGGCCACGCTGGCAAGACCCTTCTCGCCGTCGAGCTTCCTGCCGAGGGCGCCCAGCCGAAGGTCGCCTGGCAGCATGCCCTCGACGGCACGCCGACCTCGATGCTCGCGGCCGACGGCAAGCTCTTCGTCGCCACGAAGGAGGGCGCTCTCCACTGCTTCGCCGGCGAGAAGGCCGAGATGCCGAACCACCCGTTCGGGACCGCGCCGCTCCCCAAGGCCGACGATGCGTGGACCCGAAGGACCGCCGACATCCTCAAGGCGAGCGGCGCGCACGAGGGCTACGCCCTCGTCCTGGGCCTTGGCACGGGGCGGCTCTTCCAGGAGTTGCTCCTCCAGTCGAATCTGCGGATCATCGGCGTGGACGCCGATGCGGCGAAGGTGCGCGCGCTGCACGAGCGGCTTGTTGACGCGGGCGTCTACGGCACGCGGGCCGAGTTGTTCGTGGGCGACCCCTTCGAGTTCCCCTTCCCGCCCTATCTCGCCAGCCTGATCGTCTCCGAGCAGGGCTTCCCGAGCAAGGCCGTGATGGACAGGCTCCTCAATGCGCTGCGGCCGTACGGCGGCGCGCTCTGCCTCGATGCCGACGACGTCAGCGACGCCTCGGTGCTCCGGCGCGATGGGCCGCTGCCCGGGTCGGCGGCGTGGACGCACGAGTGCGCCGACGCGGCGCGGTCCTACTTCTCGAAGGACCAGCTCGTCAAGCCGCCGCTGGGCATCCTCTGGTACGGGCAGGAGGGCGAGAACGAATTCTGGTCGAACAACGACTACGGCATCGGCGTGAAGTCGCAGGTGGTGGGCGGGCGCGTCTTCGCCTTCTCGCTGCCGATGCGGGCGCTCTTCGCCTACGACGCCTACACGGGCCGCCACCTGTGGAAGGCCAAGGCCGACCCGTTCACCCGCTTCGCCGCGCTGCCCGACGGCATCTACGTGGCCGCGGGCGACGCCTGCACGGTCCTCGACCCCGCGACCGGCGCCGAGCGGGTAAAGTTCACCTACAAGGCGGCCGATGAGAAGGACCGCAAGCCCCTCGTCTCCGACATCCGGGTGGGCGACGACACGATCCTCATCGCCGTGGCCTTCGAGAAGGTGCGGGCCATCGAGAAGGGGCTGTGGGACAGCACGCTCCTCGTCGCCCTCGACCGCAAGACCGGCGCGACGCTCTGGACGCGGCGGGCGAAGCACCGCTTCAACAACAATGCCCTCGCCCTCGGCGGCGGAAGCGTGTTCGTCGTTGATTCCGCCCCGCCGAACCAGGCGGTCGCGCCGCAGGACCCGAAGGGCGCGCCGAAGGCCATGCCCTCCGAGGTCCTCGCCCTCGACGCCCGCACGGGCGCCGTGCGATGGAGCACCGCGGTCGAGCACCGCGCCGGCGGCATGGGCTCCTGGCTCGCCGTGCGCAGCAACGACGACTGGCTCGCGAGCTGCGACGGCCTGGGGCTGCTGCTCGCGGGCAAGCTCGGCCAGGCCCGCGCCTTCGAGGCCGCCAGCGGCAAGCTGGCCTGGGAGGGCCGCGTCGGCGCGCAGCCCCTCATCCTCCGGGGCGACACCTTCGTGGACCAGGGAGGCAACGTGTTCGATGCGCGCACCGGGGGCGCCCAGGGCAGCGTGCCGCTCTCGCCGCGCGGCGGCTGCAACTACGCCGTCGGCAGCCAGCACCTCTTCTACCTGCGCGACCGCACGGTCTGCTACGTGGACCCGCTGACGCGCGTCCGCCATCACGTGCGGAACGCGCGGTCGGGATGCTCCAACAGCCTCATCGCGGCCGACGGCATCCTCAGCGTGCCGAACTACACGGTCGGCTGCGTGTGCAACTACCCGATTCGCTGCTCGTTCGCGATGGTCCACATGCCCGAGGTGGCCGACTGGGCCGGCACGACGCCGGTGCGCCTGGGGCCCGCCGCCCTCGCGCCTGCGCGATAGGTTTCAATCACCCCTGCGGGGCTCCGGGGGTGGGGTGGGGGTGCCCAACACCTTCCCACAGGCTTGCGCCTGTGGCTACTGCCAAACGCCCTGACGGGCTGGGAGGCGGTTGAGGTCCCGGCCTCGCCAGGGGCGTGTGTGAGGAATCGGGGACGCAGGCACGGCATGGAGCCCCTTCAGGGGCGATTGAGGGGAACCACGAATGGGACACACGTATGCGAGCCTGCTCGTGCACGTCATTTTCAGCACCAAGGGTCGCCGGCCCTTGATTGCCACTTCGTTCCGCCAACGGCTCTACGAGTACATGGCGGGCGTGGCACGCCAGGAGTTCGGGCGGGCGTTGACCATCGGCGGCACCGACAACCACATCCATAGTCTGTTGTCGATCGGAACCAACATCTCGGTCGGCGATGTCATGAGCAAGTGGAAGAGCTTGTCTTCCGGCTGGGTGCACAAGGCATTCCCGGAGTCCACGGGCTTGCGCCCGTGGCTACTACCAAACGCCCCTGACGGGGCTACGACCCGCCTCGGTTCCCAGCCCGTCAGGCCGTTTGACAGTAGCTCGCGCCCGTGGCTACTACCAAATGCCCCTGGCGGGGCTCAAACCCGCGCGGTCTCCTAGCCCGATAGGGCGTCTGGCAGTAGCCACGTGGCGCAAGCCCGTGGACGCGCGGAGGCAAACATCAGCCCGAGCCCCTTCAGGGGCGTATGAGGAGAAGCACGATGAACCATTCGGTTGGCGCTGTCCTCGCGTTCGCCATCGCCACGTCGTTGGCCCTCCTCGCCGCGGAGCGGCAGGTGAGCATCGAGGCGGGCGCGAAGCAGGTGAAGCGCCTGGCGAAGATCGAGTTCACGATCACCACCAACGTAGCCGCCGAGAACCCCTACGACGCCGCCGAGATTGACGTGTCGCTCGAGCTCACCGCGCCGAGCGGCAAGAAGCTCGTCTATCCCGCCTTCTGGTTCCAGCCCGTCGAGCGCGAGCAGCGGCAGCACAGCGGCCGGCAGACCGAATGGCTCTACCCCAGCGGCGCGCCCGGCTGGCGGGCGCGCTTCACGCCGACGGAGGTCGGAAACTGGTCGGCCGTCGCCGCCGTGACCACGCGCGAGGGCACGGTCCGCTCGGGCCCCGTGGCCTTCGAGTGCATGCCCGCCGAGGGCAAGGGCTTCGTGCGTGTCTCGGCCAGGGACCCCCGCTTCCTGGAGTTCACCGACGGCTCGCCCTTCTTCCCCGTCGGGCAGAATGTGGCCTTCATCACCGACACGTACAAGCAGGGCGAGATGCTCCAACGCCTCGGCGAGAACGGCGCGAACTACGTGCGCATCTGGTGCTGCTGCTGCGACTGGGCGATGGGCATCGAGGCCCGCAAGAGCGGCTGGGCGCGCTCCTGGGCCTGGTTCCCACCCATCCTGGCCATGCCCGACCAGGACGGCTACAACTCCGACGACCGCTGCGTGGGCGCGAGCGGCGAGGCCGACACGACCCTCGCCTTCCAGCCCACCCGCCCCCTCGCCGTGAAGCCGAACACGAAGTACCGCCTCACGGGCAAGCTGCGGACGAACACGGGCGTCGGCATCCTCCTCGACCTCGGCGGCGGCTCGAAGGACCCCATCGTCCTCAAGGGCGGCAAGGGCTGGACGCCTTTCCAGCACGACTTCACGACGCGCGACAGCCAGTGGTGGCTCGACCGCCTGGCCTTCCGCTCCATCGCCAAGTGCACGATGTACCTCCGCGACCTGTCGCTCAGGGAGGTGGCCGGCAGCGCCGAGCTGCTCTGGGAGGCCGACGCCAACCGCCCGCTCCTCGGCTGGTACAACCAGCTCGACTGCCGCATGCTCGACGCCCTCGTCGAGACCGCCGAGCAGAGCGGCCTCTACCTTCAGCTCACGATGTTCACCCGCGACCACTACATGAAGCTCCTGCGGCGGCCCAGCAGCCGCCAGTACGACACGGCCCTGGAGCACGGCCGAAACCTGGTGCGTTACTTCGTCGCCCGCTGGGGCTACTCGGCCCACGTCGCCGCCTGGGAGTACTCGAACGAACAGGACCCCGGCCTGCCCACCGAGCGCTTCTACACCGAGCTGGGCGAGCTGTTCGAGAAGCTGGACCCCGCCCGCCGCATCCGCTGCAACAGCACCTGGCACGCGCCCTCGCGCGACTACAGGCACCCGAAGCTCGACACCGCCGACATGCACTGGTACATGCGCCCGCCCGAGAAGGAGTTGTTCAAGGACGCCGTGGCCGGCGTGCTCTCGCGCGTGAAGGCCGCCCGCGAGGCCGCGCCCTCGAAGCCCGTGCTCTTCACCGAGTTCGGCCTCGCCGACGACAAGTTCATGCGCGCGCCCGAGTACGACAAGGACACAGATTACACCCACCTCCACAACGCCCTCTGGGCCTCCGCCCTCTCCGGCATGTCCAGCACCGTGATGAGCTGGTGGTGGGACGACGTGCACAAGAAGAACCAGTACCACCACTACAAGCCCGTGTCGGCCTTCGTCGCCGACATCCCGTACACGACGGCGAGGCTCCGCGCGGCGACGGCCACCGTGGACAAGGGGCTGCGCCTCGTCGGCCTTCAGGGCGACGCGTGCGCCTACGTCTGGCTCTCCGACCCGCAGTCCACCTGGTGGAAGATTCACAACGAGGGCGCGAAGCCTGCCGAGATCCGCGGCGCCACGCTCACCCTCCAGGGCCTCGCCCCCGGCAACTACCAGGTCGAGTGGTGGAACACCTGGGACGGCAAGCCGCTCGGAACCGGCAAGGTCGCCGCGCGGGACGCCCTGACCCTCCAGATTCCCGCGTTCTCCCGAGACATCGCGGTCAAGATCACTCGGTAACGGAGGAGAAGCAATGCTCGCTCGCGGCGGGATCATCCTTGCCCTCCTGGCCTGCCTGGCCGGGGCCGAGGAACGAAAGGAGCGGGGCTTGACCCGGGATGAGATCAAGGCGGGAGAGTTCACGCTCCGCAGCAAGCGCCTGGCGGCGACGCTCATGGTGCCCGGCCAGCCGTCGTCGGCCTACGCCGGCCAGCGGTTCGAGAGCGGCGGGGTCGTTCTCCAGGTGACCCTCGACGGCAGGCACACGTTCCTGGGCAAGGAGCCGCGGGGCGAGCGCCTCGGCGGCTTCGGCCTCATCGAGGAGATGGGCATCAGCCAGGCCGTCGGCTACGACGAGGCCAGGCCCGGCGAGCCCTTCCTCAAGCTCGGCGTCGGCCTGCTCAAGCGGGGCAAGGAGCCGAAGTACTCCTTCTACCCGCCCTGCCCCGAGGTCGAGCGCTTCCCGTGGGAGGTGACGGTCATGGCCAGGGAGGCCACCTTCGTCCAGGTCGGCAGGCCCTTCCGCGGCATGGCCTATCGCTACGAGAAACGCATCGCCCTCGACGCCGCGGAGCCGATCCTCCGCATCGAGCACGCCCTCGCGAGCACGGGCGAGAAGCCGATTGCCACCGATCAGTACTGCCACGACTTCTTCACCTTCGACGGCGCGGCGCCCGGCCCCGACTACGTGGTGACGACGGGCTTCCCGCTGGAGGCCGAGCTGGAGGCGAAGGCCCCGATGGTCGTGGCAGGCAAGGCCCTGACCTTCAACGCGATGGTCAAGGGGGGCACCTACGCCCGCTTCCGCGGCGCGCCGAACACGCAGGGCGAGCAGTTCCGCATCCGCAACAAGGCGAACGGCTTGGAGGTAGCTGTCGCGGGCGACTTCCCTGTCTCCACCTTCGCCTACTACGCCGACCAGTTGGCCGCCAGCCCGGAAGCCTACTGCGCCGTCACCGTCAAGCCCGGCGAAACGTTCCGCTGGACGCGCACCTACACGTTCAAGTGAGGGACTTCCCCTATGCGGATCAGCTTTCATGGGCGGCTGGTGGACGAGCCGGAGATTCGCGCCGGCTTCATCGGCTGCGGCTCCCACTCGTTCCGCAACATCTACCCGACGTTTCAGTTCGCCCCCGTGAAGCTGGTGGCGACGTGCGACCTCGACGTCGCGCGGGCCGAGGCGTTCGCCGCGAAGTTCGGCGCCCAGGCCGCCTATGCCGACTACCACGCCATGCTCGAGCGCGAGGAGCTGGACGCCGTGTTCCTCGTCGTCGGCTACGACGAGCAGGGCCGGCCGCTCTACCCGCGTATCGCGACGGACTGCCTGAACGCCGGCCGCCACGTTTGGATGGAGAAGCCGCCCGCCGCGACCTGTGCCGAGATCGAGGCGATGCAGCAGGCCGCCGAGCGCAGCGGCAAGACCGCCATGGTCGGGCTGAAGAAGATGTTCTTCCCCGCCAATGAGAAGGCGAAGGAGCTGATGTCGGCCCCCGACTTCGGCCGCACCGCGCTCGCCCTGCTCCAGTACCCGCAATATGTGCCGACGCGGGACGAGCTGGCGCGCTACCTCGGCGGCGAGAGGGTGGGGGGCGCGGTGTCGTTCCTCGACCACTTGTGCCATCCCGCCTCCCTCATGGTCTTCCTGCTCGGCATGCCATCGAGCCTCTACTACGAGCGGAGCGAGACGGGCGCCGGCGTCGCCACGTTCCGCTTCGAGTCGGGCGCCGTCGCCTCGCTCGCCTTCACCCATGGCTCCTCGCGCAACGGCGGGATGGAACGGACGACGATCGTCTCGGACTCGGGGAAGCACATCGAGGTGGACAACAACCTCCGCGTCAGCTACCACCGCACGCCGCCGTCCGAGCCGGGCACGGGCTACGGCAGTGCGCCGAGCTTCTACACGGGCTCGCCCGAACAGGTCACGGCGGCCTGGGAGCCGGAGTTCTCGCTCGGCCAGCTCTACAACAAGGGGTTGTTCCTGCTGGGCTACTACGGCGAGGTGAACGAGTTCGCCCGCTCGATCCTCGAGCAGCGCCCGCCCGTCAAGGGCACCCTCGAGCAGGCCTGGCAGGTCACCCGCCTCTTCGAGGCATTCGCCGAAGGCCAGGGGAAGGCCATCTTGCTCCAGGCGCTTCCGGCATGACTGTCAGTTTTGCCCGCGTCCTGGCAGGGGATGAATGGATGAATGGACGGGTGGATGGATGCCTGACAATCATCCATTCATCCAATCATCCACCCATCCTCTTCGCTCGCGGCCAAAGGCCGCTTTAGGAGTCTAAGCAATGACGAGCAGCACCCGCACGGCGGCCGAGGCCGCGGCCTGTCGTATCGAGGAGGATTGGGGCAGCCTCACGTGGCTGGCGGGGCGGAAGATCGGCAACGCCGAGGGGCTCACGCTTGGCCGCGTGGTCATCCAGCGCGGCCAGTCGAACCCGCGCCACAGCCACCCCAACTGCGAGGAGGCCCTCTACCTGCTCAAAGGCCGACTCCGCCACACGATGGGCGACGAGGAAGTGACCCTCGAGCCGGGCGACACAATCGTCCTCGACGCGGCCGTGCCGCACAATGCCACCAGCATCGGCGACGAGGACGCCGACATGATCGTCGCCTACTCCTCCGCCGACCGTGGCTTCCGCGCCGAGACCTGACCGACACCCCCACCCGGGCTCGAACACGATCAAGATGATCACCCGCGCGCAAGGGGGGGTGATCATCTTGACCACGTCCTGGGGGGGCAGGGTGGTCAAGATGGTCGAGATGGGAGCCGGGGGCGTGTCAGGCCCAAAGGGTCTTGATTTGCCGGGCGGCTTCTGGTACTATCTTCGGTATGCCGGGAACCGCGCGCCTGTAGCTCAGCGGAACAGAGCGCTGGCCTCCGGAGCCAGAAGTCGCAGGTTCGAATCCTGCCAGGCGTACCATGTGGCGGCAGGCGCCGCGCCTGCCGCCAAACTGTCAACTGGGGGCCACTCGATGGCCAAGCTGTGGGACAAGGGTTACGCGGTTGACCAGGAGTTCGAAGCCTTCACGACGGGCGACGACTACCTGCTGGACCGCGAGCTGGTCGAGGCCGATTGCGCCGCCTCGATCGCCCACGCCCGCATGCTGGCCAAAATCGGCGTGCTGACGGCCGACGAAGCCGACAAGCTGGCCGCCGAGCTGGCCGCCATCGCCGCCGACCGCCGCTCGGGCAAGTTCACGGTCGAGCCGGCCGACGAGGATTGCCACACGGCCATCGAGAACCGCCTCGTCGCCCGCCTCGGCGACCTTGGGAAGAAGATCCACACCTGCCGCTCCCGAAACGACCAGGTGATCGCCGCCACCCGCGTCTATGCCCGCGAGAGACTCCTTGGCCTCGCCGATGACACGCTGGCCCTCTGCGCCACGCTCCGCGCCTTCGCCGAGAAGCACGAGGGCGTGCCGATGATCGGCCGCACCCACACGCAAGTGGCGATGCCGTCGAGCGTTGGGTTGTGGGCCGGGGCCTGGCTGGAGTCGCTCCTCGACGACCTGCGCCTCGTCCAGGGCGCCTACGAGTTGAACGACCAGTGCCCCCTCGGCTCGGCCGCGAGCTATGGCGTGCCGATGCCCATTGACCGTCAGCTCACGAGCGACCTGCTCGGCTTCGCAAAAGTCCAGAACAACGTGCTTTACGCCAACAACAGCCGGGGCAAGATCGAGTCGGTCATCCTCGGCGCCTGCGTGCAGATCGCCATTGACCTGAGCCGCGTCGCCCAGGACCTCATCAACTTCAGCCTGCCGGAATTCGGTTACTTCTTGATTCCCAAGGAGCTATGCACCGGCTCGAGCATCATGCCGCAGAAGCGGAACCCCTGCGGCCTGGAGCTGGTGCGGGCGAAGACGAGCACGATTCTGGCCTGCCACAGCCAGATCCTCAGTATTCTCAAAGGCTTGCCGTCGGGCTACAACCGCGACTTCCAGGAGACGAAGCGCCCCTTCCTCCAGGGACTGGGCCTGACCACCGCCTGCGTGCGGGTGATGGACGTAACATTCCAGAAGCTCGAGGTTTGCGAGGAGCGGCTGGTCGCGGCGTTCAAGGCGGCGCCCGAGGTGTTCGCGACGGACGAGGCGCTGCGCCTGGTGGTCGAGGGCGTACCGTTCCGCGATGCGTACCGCCAAGTGGCGGCGTCGCTGGACAAGTTGGGCGCGGCCGACCCGCGGGCGAGCATCGCCCAGCGGAAGCACGTCGGCGGCCCGGCCAACCTGCGGCTCGACATCGCCGACGCCGACATACAGCGCGTCAAGGAGTTCGTCGCCGAGCGACGGGACCGGTTAAGGCGCGCGCTCGACGCGCTGACGGGTTCCTGATTCCCTGGGATTCTCACGGAGGCTGCTGGAATGGACGTCAAGGTAATTCTCAAGAAGGTCGAAGACGCGCCGGTCCCCAAGGTCAAGAAGGTGGCCGTGGCCTACTCGGGCGGGCTGGACTCCGCGCTCGGCATCGAGATGCTGCGGCGGAAGTACAAGGCCGAGGGCATCGTGGCGATCTGTATTGACGTGGGCCAGGGCGAGGACGAGATCGTCGAGGCCCGCCGCAAGGCCAAGCTCCTGCACTTCGAAAGGGACATGATCCTGATTGACGCCAAGGCCGAGTTCGTGGGCGAATGGCTCACCAAGGCCATTCGCGCGAACTCCGACTATAACGGCTACCCGGTCTCCACCTCGATGACCCGCCAGCTCGTGGCCCGCATCGTGGCCGTCGAGGGCGCCAAGCGCGGCTGCGACGCCGTGCTCGAAGGCTCCACCGGCAAGGGCAACGACCAGTACCGCATGCACAACACCTTCAAGCTCTTCGCCCCGCACATGGAGGTGCTCGCCTTCGTGCGCGACTTCGACCTCACCCGCCAGGAGGAAGAGGCCATCTGCGTCGAGTGGGGCGTGCCCGTCAAGGAGCAGCTCACCGGCGGCGACGACAAGACGATGTGGTGCCGCTCCATCGCCTCGGGCGCCATTGACCTCAACCAGGAGCTGCCCGACGAGATCTGGCAGTGGCTCGTGCCGCCGCGCAAGGCCAACGACAAGGGCGAGACGGTCACCCTCCGCTACGTCGAGGGCATCCCGGTCGAGCTGAACGGCAAGGAGACGCCGCTCGACGAGCTGATCGCCCAGCTCAACGTCATCGCCGGCCGCAACGGCGTGGGCTACATTGACATGTTCGAGGACGGGATCATGGACCTCAAGAGCCGCGAGATTTACGAGGCTCCCGCGGCCCACGTGATCCTCAAGCTCCACCGCGACCTCGAGCAGCAGTGCCTGCCCAAGGAAGAGATCCAGTTCAAGAAGATGATTGACGCCAAGTGGGCCTACATGACCTACCACGGCGAGTGGTATCACCCGCTGAAGGCCGACCTCGATGCCTTCATCGCCCAGTCGCAGAAGGTCGTCAACGGCTCGTTCAAGGTGGACCTTTACAAGGGCAACATCGTCATCACGAGCCGCGAATCGCGGACCTCGCTCTTCACGCCCGAGATCCGCTCGATCAAGAGCCGGGGCTACGACCAGCGCTGGGCCGTCAACGCGGCGAAGATCCGCGGCCTGCCCTTCGAAATCCTCGCCAAGCGCAGACAGGCGATGGAGGGCTAGGCTGTCCCATATCGTCGTGCCGCCGAGCGGGGCGTGCAGGCGTCCCGCTCGGCGCACCGCATGGCGGTCCCAATCGGGGGAAGCGCGAAATGCTAGGGTGCCACTTCGGGCGGTGCTTCCAGGTCACGGTCGGCGGCGGCTCGTACCAGGAGGGCCTCACCACGGTCCTCCAGGGCGTGCCGCCCGGCATGCTCCTCGCCGAGCAGGAGATCTATGGCGACCTGTTGCTGCGAAAGCCAGGAGCCGATGAGCTGTCCTCCCCCCGCAAAGAGCCCGACCTGCCCGTGATCTACACGGGCCTGAACGTGGACGACACGGTGCCCGGCGCCGGCAACAAGAATCACACAAACGGCACGCCCCTCACTATCCTCATCCCGAACCTCGACCGCCACGGCATCCACGTCGCGCAGTACCAGGACACGAACCGCACGCCGCGGCCCGGCCACGCTTCCTACGCGTCGTTCCTCAAGTACGGCCCCGACGACGACGCGGTGGGCGCCGGCTTCTTCAGCGGGCGCTACACGGCGACCATCGTCGCCGCCGGCCACGTGGCGAAGAAGGTCCTCGCGCTCTTCGGCATCCAGGTCTTCGCCTGCATCCGCGAGATGGCCGGCGTCCGCTGCCCCGAGATGGCCCACGACCGGGCGGCCCGCCAGGTCGAGGCCTACAAGCAGATGCGGCGCGACCTCGACCCCTTCTACCAGGAGGTCTACGCCAAGGGCCGCATCACGATGGACATGCGGTTCCTCGAAAAGGCCCGCATTCTCGCCCAGATCGAGAGCGAGATAGACGCGATTCGTGCCCGCGCGCCGAAGGCGGACCCCGCGGCGATCCGCGAGAAGTACGGCGTTCACCCCGTCGTCAACTGCCCCGACGTCGCGGCGGCCCAGGCGATGCTCGACGCCGCGAGCCGCATCGCGGCCACCGGCGACTCCTCGGGCGGCATCGTCGAGGTCGTCGCCCTCGGCGTGCCCGTGGGCCTCGGCGAGCCGGTGTTCGCCAAGCTCGACGCCGAGCTGGGCCGCATGCTCGGCATCGGAGCCGTCAAGGGCGTCGAGGTCGGCGCAGGCTTCGCCGTCAAGGACATGACCGGCATCCAGTCGAACGACCCGATGCGGAACCAAGGCGGCAAGGTCGTGTTCCTGTCGAACAACGCGGGCGGGGTCACGGGCGGGCTGGCCACGGGGCAGCCGGTCATCGCACGCCTGGCCATCAAGCCCACGCCGACGATAGACAAGCCGCAGGTCACCATTGACAAGTACACGCTGGAGAACCGCCAGTTGGCGGCGATCACACGGCGCGACCCCACCATTGTCGGCCGCATCTGGCCCGTCGCCGAGGCCTACACGGCCATGGCCCTCCTCGACCTCCTGGTCGTCCACCTGGGCTACCAGGCCCTCAAGGACCGCGCCTACGCCGCCGCCGGCCGCACCCCCTGAGCCGAGGGCGTCGCGGTTGACTTTCCGCGCGCTTTGCGCGATCATGATGGCAGGTCGGGAGTCCGCCCGAGGGTGTTCTTCGGGCTTTCATGGGGGGGGTAGGAGGCCAACCATGGCAAACCGGCGCCGCGTGGTCGTGGGCGTCGCCCTGGTCCTGGCCGCGTGTTGCCTGGGCGCGTGGGCTGCCGAGACACCAACCTCGGGCCCACAGGTCGGCGAGGGAACGCCGCCGTTCGGCGTCCAGGACATCACCGGTCCGGCCAAGGGCACGAAGCTGTGCTATGTCTGACGCTACGGGGGGCGTCCGTCGCTCATCGTCTTCACGAGAGCGGCGGACGGCCGCTTGGCCAGTCTGGCCAAGGCGATTGACAAGTTCGTGGCCGACAACAAGGAGAAGCGCGCGGTCGCCTTCGTGGTGCTCCTCGACGAGGACAACGAGGGGAACCAGGCGAAGCTGGCGGCGGTGGCCAAGAAGAACGACCTCACCATCCCGCTCACCCTTGCCGGCGATGGCGCGAAGGGGCCTGCGGCCTACAAGCTCAACGCCGAGGTGCCCATCACCGTCCTGGTGGCCAGGAGGAACAAGGTCCAGGCCAACTTCGCCCTGGCTGCCACGGCCGACGAAGAGGCCCAGAAGAAGGAAATCAGCGAGGTTCTGGCCGCGGCCGCCAAGCTGATTCAGTAGCCGCTGGCCGATCTCACAGCCGCTTTTCCGACGGGCAGCGCCCCCGAGGCGCTGCCCGTCGTCGTTCCTGGCCTGCGCGCGTCGTGAGCAGGCATGATTGCACACTTGTACAAGTATGCAATCATGCCTGCGGCCCAGAACGGGCTTGCGGGCCCTGGCGGGCCCGTCTATATTCATCGGCAGGAGTGAGAATACCGTGGGAAACCCCGGTCGCCCGAACGCTGATCTCCGTCTCGCCTTCGATAAGGGGACTTTGCGCCTGGAGGGCGCGGGCGAACGCGAGGCGGCGGCCCTGCGGGAGACCGGCCCGTGGGTGTGGGACGCCCGGGTCTCGGCCTGGCGCTGCGATGCCATCCACTATCCCCTCGTGCGGCAACGGCTCGCGGAGCGCTTCGGCCTGCGGTTCGTGGACGACGTGGCGAAGCCGCCGCGCGTATCGTGGCGCCAGGTGAGCCTGCCGCCGCTCCGCCGCGAGCAGCAGGAGGCGCTCGACGCCTGGCTCGCCGCCGGCGGCCGCGGCCAGGTGATCATGCCCACCGGCACGGGGAAGACCGAAATCGCGCTGGCCGCCATGCGCCACACGAGCATCGCCACCCTCGTCGTCGCCCCGGTCCGCGACCTCATGTACCAGTGGCACCGCCGCATCCTGCGCGGCCTCGGCTACGACGCCGGCATCCTCGGCGACAACCGCTACAACGTCCAGCCCGTCACCGTCACCACCTACGACAGCGCCTACGCCCACATGCCCGACCTCGGCGCCCGCTTTGGCCTCGTGGTCTTCGACGAGGAGCACCACCTGCCCGGTCGCTGCCGCCGCGAGGCCGCGCTCTTCTGCGCGGCACCCCTGCGCCTCGGCCTTTCGGCCACGCCCGAGCGCTCCGACGGCCTGCACGCCGACCTCGACTCCCTCATCGGCCCAGTCATCTACCGCCAGGAAATCCCCCACGCCAAGGGGCGGACGCTGGCCGACTACGACGTGGTGCGCATCCCCGTGGCCCTCGCCGACGACGAGCAGGCGCGCTACGAGGACTGCGGGCGGGTCGTCCGCGACTTCCTCGCCGCTCGCCGCCAGGAGAAGCCCGACTACGACTGGCAGGACCTCTGCGCCGGCTCGGGCAAGGACCCCGAGGCCCGCCGGGCCCAGAAAGCCTTCTACGCCCGCAAGGCCATCGAGGACCGCGCCCGCGAGAAGCTCCGCGTCCTCGAAGACCTCTTCCGCCTCCACGCCGGCGAGCGGACGCTCGTCTTCGCCGGCTCGAACGCCATGGCGCTCGACGTCTCGCGCCGCTTCCTGGTCCCCACGCTGCTGGCCCACTCGCGGAAGCGCGAGCGGCTGGCCGTCCTCGAGGGCTTCGCGGGCGACCGCTTCCCCATCCTCGTGGCCAACCAGGTGCTCGACGAGGGGGTGGACGTGCCGGAGGCCAAGGTGGCCGTCGTCATCGGCGGGCAGGCCAGCACGCGCCAGGCCAAGCAGCGCCTCGGCCGCATCCTCCGCCGCACCGGCGAGGCCCGCGCCACCCTCTACGAAGTCGTGTGCCAGGACACCGGCGAGGAGGCCCGCTCCCGCCGCCGACGAGACAGCGATGCCTATGAGCGCACCACCCGCCGCCGCCTGTGAGCGAACTCACACTACAGATTGTGGCTGCCTTCGGGGCAAACCACAACCGGTGCCAAGTCTCCCAGTCTTCCCTATCTTCCCGGTTCATGGGCACCCTAGGGTCAGGCCACAACTTACAACTTTACGCCAAGGCACCCGGCATATTGTGGCAATCCCCGGGCGGAGCCACGACAGGTTGTAAGCATGTAGGGCGTGCATACTTGCACGCGGAATCCTCGATGGCGGAGCCGGCCCCTGCCTGTTCCGCGTGCAGGTATGCACGCCCTACCACTGAGTCGCCGGGGAGGGGGTCGCAAGCCCCACGTGGCCGCCTTACAGGCCACAGGCCGCCACCCCCCACGCCCTTGGGTTTGGCGGCCTGTAATCTCCCTAACCAACTGCCTCACAGGCACTTAGCTCACATCGCCCCCGCGACAGGCCGCCAACTGCCCTCTCATCTCATCCCGACGGAGGATCGTCGGGAGAGAGGAAACCGTGGCGAGCCATCTATTCAATCGTAGGCCCGACTCCGGTGGTCAATGAGAACAACCACGACCTTGCGACTCGCCTCAATGACGTGGTAGACGACCCGGTAGTCCCCCACGCGGTACCGCAGGTGGCCCGCGAATCGCCCTTTGAGAGGCCGGATGTTGGGGTGTTGGCGTGGCTCGACACGGAGTTGCGCGTAGCAGCGGTCGAGCTTCCGTTGGAGAGGGGCGTCGGCGTCCTCGTAGAAGTCCTTGGCCGACTTGGTGAAGGCCAACTCATACATGGCTTCACGGCTTTCGGCGGAGCTTCTCAAGGGGCGTGAGGAGGCCGGCGGCCTCCTCGCGCTTCGCCTTCTCGAAGGCCTCGACGAAGCCAGGGATATTGAGCAATTCCTCCGTCGCCTCGTCGCTCTCCTTGTCGAGCAGGTAAGCCAGGAGTTCATCGGCCACCCGAAGCCGCTCGGGGGAAAGCTGGTCTATCCGATCCTTGGCCTGCCGTCGGACCACCGCCGTGCTCATCGCTCAACCCCTTCTGGCCTGGCGCGGCCAACTTGTGTTCGGCTCCGGTCCCCGCCGCCCGAACTACCGCCAACTGCCGCCCCAGCGAACAGTATAGCCGACTCCCCGCGGATTGCAAGGTCTTGTGCGCCGTTACATGCCTCCTCGTCCCCACGCGGGCGCGTGGGGACGAGAGATGTCTGGAAGGCTGCGAACTGGCCTCTGCTCAAGCGCTCTTGCATTCATCCATTCATCCACCCATCCAGTCTTCCCATCGCCCGCCTCAAGACCATTTGGTCCTTCGTCGCCGCAGGCATCGCCCTGGTCGTCGCCACGCTCAAGGACTGGCTGTTCGGACAGAGGTGATACCCATCCTGCAACGTACGCATGAGCCGCCAGTAGGGCCGCCCCGGCTTTACTGGTTGTGCGCCATGCGGTTGTTCCACGATTCTTCGTTCAGTTCAAGAGCTTCCTGGATGGCGGCATCCAGACTTGCCCCAATGCTTCCCCCATATACGTGATACTCGCGCGTGGACCCGAGGTACCGCGAGTAGATGCACCCGGCTGCGATGATCTGGAAGCATTTCGTCCTGGACGTCCGGGGTCGGAAGTAAAGATCGATGTGCGGGTGGTACTTGCCTTTAGGGCCGTCCAGCGTAACCTGCGCATTCTCGGCAAAGATGTAGATCCCCTCTGTTCCCGGTTCTTCCGACGAACGACTTGTTGGTGCCGACCAATCGTTCGGCAATACGCCCCGAATGCGGTCCGCAAAAGAGGCAGCGTTGTTTGCCTGCCCGGCACAGCCTTGTATAAACACCAGCAAGACCACAAACGCGATGACGTCCTTCATTATCTTCTCCGTAGAACAACGTTCAGGCCGATCCGCCTGACACCCCAAACACGGCTTCCTGTGGCGCATAAAACGCCCGCGAAATCGGGGGCGGATTCACGCAACTCGGTCGCCGGCCACGGGTCGTGTAGATCATCGTTGTCTTGACGTCGCTATGGCCGAGGAGCCCCTGCACGGTTCGGATGTCGGCCAACGGAGGTCCCCTTCCTGATGCCGTGCGCATTGTACGCCCCGCGCAATGCCTGTCAAGCGGTTTCACGCAGCTACGTCGAGGGGGTGCGAGCCGGAATTGCAGGTAGAGCGGCTTCCTTCTGGAGCCTGAAAGGCTCGTATAGGATAGCCCAGGGCAACGCCCTGGGAACGACGCCACCCCAAGACATAGCCCTGAAGGGGCGGCATAGCCGCGCCCTATTTCGCCCCTTCAGGGCTTGCCTGATGGGTGCCCCCTGACCCAGGGCGTTGCCCTGCGCTATCCCATCTCGCCCCGCTGGGGCTACGGAGTCCACCTGCAATTCCGGCTCGCACCCCACATCGGGGCCGCGCCTTGACATCCCGGCGCTGCCGGATTACACTGACGGGCGAATGCTCACCAGCGAACAAGCCATCGTCGTGTATGACCGCGGGCGGGCGTTTCCCGATCGGCTGACGCAGCGCGCGCACGCGCAGTACGTGGACTACGCGCGGCGGATGCTGCTCGTCTACCAGCACGGCATCGGCCAGACGCGCCGCGAGCTGCACCGCTCGGTCGAGGGCATCCTGGCGAACGAGCCGGACTGCGATACCCGCCGCATCCAGGCATTCTGCAAGCTCCTCGACGAGACAGGGGAGTTCGACACCGACCGCCGCGGCGGCGCGGCGAAGCTCCGCCTGGTGGTCTTCGATCTCGCCGCGCCGCTTCAGCCCCTGGTCGAGAGCCGCGACCAGCTTTTCGAGAACACCGAGGCCGAGGTAAAGGCAACGATCGCCCAGCGCCTCGGCCGCCCCTGGGAGGAGATCGAGGCGGACCTGTACGCCGACGTGATGGACTTCCACCGCCTCACCGCGTTCAGCGGCTACGCCGATGCTGGGGCGCTGCTCCGCCGCTACAACGTCGCACAGCTCCAGGCCGCGCTCTACCGCGCCGAGCGGCTCGTCGTGACCGCGAGCGAGGATTTCAAGACCATTCTCCGCTACGCCAAGCTCGCGCACCTCCTCCACGACATCCGCCGCCTCCCACCACAGGCTGGAAGCCTGTGCCACCAGAAGCAGGGAGCGCCACAGGCCGGAGGCCTGTGCCAGCAGAAGCAGGAAAGGCCACAGGCTGGAAGCCTGTGCAACCAACCCCCCTCCCTCTCAGGGAGGGGGAAGGGGGAGGGTGGGGCGCCGGCCCTCACGGCGAAGTCCCACCCTCACCCTGCCCTCTCCCTGGAAGGGAGAGGGGGCAAGGCACCCGCCTGCCCTCTTCCTGGCAGGGAGAGGGGTGGCACAGGCGTCCCGCCTGCGGGGGAACAACCCAAGGGTGGCACAGGCATCTTGCCTGTGACTCGCTACTGCATCGAGCTGTCGGGGCCGGCCTCGGTGCTGCGCGAGACGCGCCGCTACGGGGTCAACTTCGCCCGATTCCTCCCCGCCCTTCTCGCCTGCGACGGCTGGGCGATGCAGGCCCGGCTCCGCACACCGTGGGGCGGCACGGCGCTCCTCGCCCTCACCAGCCGCGACGGGGTGAGCAGCACGATGCCCCCGCCGGAGGAGTTCGATTCGTCCATCGAAGAGAAGTTCGCCGGCAAGTTCGGCCCCGAGCGCGACGGCTGGCGCCTCGACCGCGAGGGCGAGGTGCTCTTCGAGGGGCAAAGCGTCTTCGTGCCCGACTTCGCCTTCCGCCACGACGACGGCACCGAGGTGCTCCTCGAGATCGTCGGCTTCTGGACCCCCGAGTACCTGGCGAAGAAGCGGGAGACCCTTCGCCGCTTCCGCGGCCGCCGCATCTACCTCGCCGTCGCCGAGCGCTGCCTGGCCGAGGGCGCGACCGTTTCGGAGGACGTCGTGGTCTACAAGACCGCGCTCAAGCTCGACCCCGTGCTGGCCCTCCTCGAGCGCGCCCGGAAGCGGGAATGACGAATGGCCATCGGCCATTGCGTCATTGGTCATTGCCGCGTACAATGGTTGGTGCCACCGAGGAGACGCCCCGTGAGCCCCATCCTCAAGCTCGACCACGACGACCCGGAGAGGGAACTGGCCTTCGAGCTGGACTACCAGCTCTCGCTCACCACGCGCCAGCGCTTCGAGATGATGATCCAGCGGTCCAATGAGATCAAGCGGATGCTGCTGCGCTATGGACACCAAAAGCCTGTTGAGATTGTTAAACGAGAATGCCGTTGAGTAAGGGCCAGACATGACCACGGCGATGGCCTCGGTGGGACGAACGATGGATTTCGCGGTGACGGGCGACGGGGCCGCCGCGGAATGGGGCAGGACCGACTGGCTCCCCCTCACGCCCGTGGGCGGAAGCTCCGCCTATGCCTCGCGGGCGAAGATGCTCTACTCGGACACGGGGATGTACTTCCTGTTCGACTGCGAGGACCGCCGCCTCACCTGCACGATGACCGAGGACGGCGACGACATCTACGAGGAGGACGTGGTCGAGGTGTTTCTGTGGCCCGACCCGCGGCAGGTGCTGTACTTCGAGTACGAGGTTTCGCCGCTGGGGGTGGAGCTTCCGCTGCTGATCCCGAACCAGGGCGGGATGTTCATGGGCTGGCGGCCCTGGCACTACGAGGGGGTGCGAAAGGTCCGCCGGGCCACGGCGGTGCGCGGCGGCCCCAAGGCCCCGATGGCGGCCGTCGAGGGCTGGACCGCCGAGTTCTTCGTCCCCTTCGCCCTGCTGCGGGGCCTGGGCAGCGTGCCGCCGGCGCGAGGCGTCCTGTGGCACGGGAACCTCTACCGCATTGACTACGACGCGTCGCCCGCCACCCACTGGGCCTGGTCGCCCGCCTCCGGCCCCAACTTCCACAACTATCGCGGCTTCGGCACCCTGCGCTTCGACTGAAGCGGCCCCCATCCGCTCGCGACGAAACGCAACCGTAGTTCACAATTTTCCGCGCAAACTGCAAAGCATGCTTGCGCCTCGCGCGACAACCGCCGGCGCCTGGGCGGCCGGCGCAAGCTCAGCCAAGGGTCTTGAGCAATTCCGCGGCGCGGGACTTGAAGTCACCGGTCACGGCGTCGCGGGGCTGGGCCTCGGTGGCGGCCGCGCTCAGGAGACGCCGCGCGCCGTCGGCGTCGCCAAGCTGCGCCGCGCACCAGCCGGCCCAGAAGAGCGCGTCGGCGTCGTCGGAGCGCGTGGGCTTGCCGACGCTGAGGTGCTTCGGGTAGTCGGCGGCGGACTCGAAGTGCTGGCGTGCCTTGGGGAGGTCGGCGGCGTCCTTGGCGCGGTGGCCGAGGGCCATGTGGGCCTCCTTCCAGAGGACCCTTGGCCTTGCCTCGCCTTCCCACGGCTTGAAGCGGCAGCCCGAGAGGAGCTGCACCGTGCGCTCGGGCGCCCCAGTTCGCAGACATGCGTCGGCCCAGCGGGCGAGCACCTGCCACTTGGCCTTCACGGCGTCGGGGGCCGCGTCGAAGGCGGCGACGCGCTCGGCGTGGCGGCCGGCCGCCGAGAGGACGTGGTCGCGCTCGAGCCAGAGGCGCCAGGCCGAAGAAGAAAGCGGTGCCGGGTGCCGGGTGTTAGGTGCCGGGGGTGAAGAGGGAAGAGAAGAAAGGGAATCCAGGGCATGCGAATAGGCGGCGAGGGCGTCGGGGGTGTTGCGCTGCTTGTGCCTGCGGAAGAGGGCGAGGTTGCGCCAGGCCAGGACCGCGGTCTCGCTGTCCTCGGGAGCGAGACGGGTCGCGCGGGTCCAGTGCTCGACGGCCTCGTCCCAGCGGGCAAGCGAGGCGAGGCAGTTGCCGAGGAGCAGGTGGGCCAGGGCGTCGTCGGGGCAGAGCTGGAGGGCGGTTCGCAGGGCCTCGGCGTCCTCGTGGCGATGGGGGTTGACGAAGAGGGGCGATTGCTTCGCGGCCTCGCGGGCCGCGGTGATGGCCTCGCTCGCCCTGCCCAGCCCCCAGAGGGCGTGTGCCAGGTGGTAGAGGAGCATGGCTTGGCGGGCGGGGTCCGCGCGGCGACAGGCGACGTCGCGGAGCCACTCGGCGGCGGTGTCCCAGGCCCCGAGGCGCTCGTAGTCGCACGCCGCCTCGAGATATGCCTGGGGGTCGGCGCCGAAGACCTCGCCGATGGCGGCATCAATCGTTGTGGGCGGCGTGTCCTCACGCCGCGATACGCGGGACGGAGACGTCCCGCCCACAAGAGAGAGGAAGTGGCGTTCGCTCCACAGGAGCGGCTCGAGGGGGGCCTCCTTCTCGCACTCGGCGAGGAGCGTGCGGGCGCTCTCGACGGCGCCGCCCATCCGTGCGGCGAAGGCGGCGAGGGCCACGAGGCGGCTCTCGTGCGGGTTGCGCTCGGAGGCTGGGCCGAACAGGTCGAGCGCGGCCAGCGGCTCGCGCCGCCGCAGGGCCATCTCGCCCAGAAGCGCCGTGGCGGCGGCCGCGTAGCGGGCGCTGCGCTGGAGGGCGGAGAGGGCCGCGAGCGGCTCGCCGCCCTCCTGGAGCGTTGCCACGCCGAGCCACCAGAGCGCGTCCTCGCTCTGGGGGTCGGTGGCGAGCGCCTTGTTCGCCCACTCCTTCGCGGCGTGAGACTCGCCGCGGCGCAGGTGCCCCTGGGCGAGGCCGGTCATCGCGGCGACGCAGGCGGGGTCGAGTCCGAGCGCCTTGCGATAGCAGTCGGCCGCGGCGGCGGGGTCGTTGCGCTGCTCGTGGCCGCGGGCCTTGAGGAGCCAGCCCTGGAGCGTGGCGGGCGTGTCGTCGAGAGCCACGTCGGGCAGGCCGACGTGGGGCGGGGCGCCGTCGAGCGCCGGCCGCACGGCGTTGCCCTCGACCCGCAGCGTCACCTTGTCGCCGTTGAGGGCAACGCTGACCGCGCCATCGCCGCGAAGGGGCACGCGCAGCGAGTGGCTCTCGCCGGGCGCGAACGCGCGGCGGATGCTTTCGAGGGCGCGATCCCCCTGCTGGACGACGATGGCCGCCTCCTCGACCTTCGCCAGGGCCAGCAGGCGGAGGTCGAGCGCGTCCCCGTCGCGGATGGCGTTGAGCACCAGGTCGCCCGCCGCGTGGGCGACGCCGCCGAGGCCCCACACGGGCGCCCAGGACTCGTGCCACGCCTCGACCGCGCCCGGCGCGAGGAGGCGATGAACGCCCTGGTGGACGAAGCGGCCGCTCTGAAGCTCGATGTACGGCTCGCCCCGGGCGTTGAGGAGCTCGGCCCACATCTGGCCGTGGCCCCCCTGGCCCCAGGAGAACATCTTGCGGCCTGGCACCTCGAAGCGCGATGCCTGGTGCACCACCCCGCAGTCCAGCTCCTCGTAGTAGCCGCCGAACCAGTCGGCCCGCAGGTCCTTCGCAAAAATGTCGCCGCCGCGCACGAGGTCCGCATAGCGGCTGAGGTCCCTGCCCTTGTGGATGGGGAAGTTGGCGTCACCATCCGCCCCGTACCACCACGAGAGGACCCGCGTGGCGGGGAGCAGCAGGCGGAAGTCGTCGCGGGCCGCCACCGCGCTGTTCGACCAGAAGTAGATGCGGTGGAAGAACGGCGTGCGGTTGAACAGGCGGATGCGGACGTGGAGGCGCCAGTCGTCGGGGCGGAGCGTGAGGGCCACCTGCCACGCCATCCGCGTGAGGTGCTCGACCGCGCCGACGAAGGCCGTCGCGCTCCCGTCCTCGTTCTCACGGACGTGCCACGACACGCGGTCGCTGGTGGTCACCGCGTGGCCGACGTGGGGGGAGTTGAACTCGATGCCGCCGGCCCACCAGGCGCCGCGCATGGCCACGAGGCCCAGCTTCAGCGGCACGTTGTGGTAGAACACCTCGCGGTCGTGCACCAGGTCGCGCAGCGATAGCACGTGGCCGCCCAGCTCGGGCAGCACCGTGAGACGCAGCAGGCCGTTCTCCAGCACCACCGCCTGGAACTCCCGCTCCGCCATCTCATCCGTCAGGTCGTCCTGCATCGGGTAGGGGTAGACCGGCCGCGAGCCCACCCGCAGCAGGGGCGGGAACGGGTCCTCGTGGAAGCGGGAGACGGACAGCTTGATCGGCACGACCTGCGCGGACACGCGACGCGTCACGTGCTGGCTCCTCTGTGCATCGGCCATTGTGGCTCGGTGGACACACTGGCGTATGATTCAGCCAGTCGCCCGCCTCTGTGTCAAGTGCCAACCCGCGCCCGGGCACGAGCCGGGGTCGAGTTCGGGGGGCCGAGGGCGCCTTGACACCGCGGGCGGAGACGCCTACACTGCGCCCGACACAGGTGTTCCAGGCCGTCGCGAGGGATGCTCATGATCGGGCTTCGACTGTGCGGCATTGGGGTAGCGCTGGGCCTGCTCGGGGCACGCCCGCCTCAGGCACGCTCCGGCGAGGCGGCGCTGCGAGTGTGGCCGGTGGACCCACTTGTAAAGGTGCTGCGCTCGGATGAGCCGCCGGCCTCGCCGGCCAAGGGCGTGCTCATTGAGGCCGCCCGCGGCGAGGTCGAGAACGGCCAGATCGCCTTCCGCGCCACGAGCGACGTCGCGAAGCTCGCGGCATCGGCGACGGCTCTGAAGTCGGCATCGGGGAAGGAGCTTCCCGCGCCGCGCGTCCGTTCCGTCGGCTACGTGCCCATCAAGAAGAACACCGAGCCCCACCTGGCCGAGACCGGCGAGCAGGTGCTCGTGGCCAAGGCGCCCGTGGACCTCCCCGACCCACTGCTCG
>DATKZY010000113.1:0-6686 GCA_035527715.1 Planctomycetota bacterium
GCCACCAACAGTGCCCCGGCGTCTGAGGCCAGTTGGCCCCCTCGGAAATCGGCCACCACCGCTCGCGGCCCGAGCCGCTTGAAATACAACTGCTCTGCGCTACACTGTGTCATTGCCAGGTCGTCCTTTCTCTTGTCTATAAGCCGTTGTGACCACACGGATTATAGCAGAAAGACGACCTGGCACCCAGGGGTGTGGTGAGAAATGCGGGTTAGAACATGTTGCGGTGTGCCTCTGAGAGGACACAACCTGTAGTGTGTCCTGCGGGACCTCCCCCATGAACCGGCGACTCAGGCGACTCAGGCGACTTAGAACATGTTGTGGTGGGACCCGCCGGCGGACCCAGCCCGTAGTGTGGGCTGTTCTGCGGAGGGAACTGGGTGAAGGCTCTCGCCGCAACGGGGGTTCGCGGCGCCGCGTTAGTGGCCGAGGGGATTGGACTTAGGGCAAATCGGACTCGGGGCGTTTGACAACCGGCCGCGGTGTGGTATGATTAGGGCAGACAGCCGGGCTGTGCACTCCACGCCCGGCTGTGGACGCCACGCAACGGGTGGGAGCGCAGCCGCACCGTGGTGCTTCAGGTGAGGGAGTGCGTAGCCGCCGGTAATGCCGAGCGGCGTGCAGGGTGATCCTGGGACTAGCCTCCCGTGGAGCCCGCAAGAAAGGAGGAGCGGTCATGGCTGCCGGCTTTCTCAAGCGCGTGCGCCGTATCACCATGGGCAGAATCAACGCCTTTCTCGACGGGGCGGAGAGACCCGAAGAGGTCTTTCCCCAACTCGTGCAGGAGATGCGCGAGGAGTGCAGGAAGGCCATTGATGCCGAGGCCATCGCGGTAGCGGCGTTCAAGCGCAGACAGCAGGAGTACGACGACCTTCAGGCCGAGATCGCCAAGTGGGGCCAGCGCGCGGAGCTCGCCGTCCGCGACAGCGACGATGCCCTGGCCCGCACGGCCATTGACGCCCAGATGGGCTCGGAGCGGCGCATCGAGGGCCACCGCGGGTCGCTCGAACAGGCCCGCATGGCCGCCGACCGCGCCCGCGAGGCCCGCCAGGATCTCCACGACAAGTTGCACACCCTCGAGCACAAGCGCGACGAAATCCTCGCGCGCGCCCGCGCCGCCAAGAGCCAGGAAGCCGTCCAGAAGGTCCTTGCAGGCGTCGAGGCCGGCTCCGGCGCGAGCATCCTGGACGCCGTGGCCCGCATGGAGGATAAGGTCGCCGAGGCGGAGGCCCGCGTGGGCGCCTACGCCGAGGTGGCCACCGACATGGCGGGCGGCGACGCCGAGACCAAGTTCCGCGAGCTCGAGCACAAACAGGTCATCGAGACCCGGCTCCTCGAGCTGAAGCAGCGCATCGCCGGCGCACTGCCGGCCGGCGACGCCGACACGGCAACGGACAAGTCCTGAGCACACCCTTCGGCGGGAACCGCCGGCTGCGCTCCCACGGCTCTTCCCCATCGGTCCCTCAGGGCGGAGGTGTCCGGGATGTCTGAGCTACTCCAGCCGTGGAACCTGGTCTACGTCCTGGCCTTCTTCTTCGCCCTCCTTTACGCGGTCCTCAACGCCATCGGCCTCGCCTCCCACGGCGCCGATGTGGATGCGGACGCCGACGTGGACCACGACCTGGGCGATCTGGGCGTGGACCACGACATTGACGTGCACGCCGACGTGGACCACGACATTGACGTCCACGCCGACGTGGACCACGACGTCGAGGTGGGCGTGGACCACCACGTGCCCGACTTCCACGTGGACCACGACGTCCACGCGGAGGCCCCGCACGCGGAGCCAAGCGTGCTGGAGGAGGCCCTGTCCTTCTTCGGCATCGGCAAGGTGCCGCTGTCGGTCATCCTGATGACGTTTCTGATCACCTTCGCGGTCGTGGGCTGGGCGGTGAACGCAGCGCTGGCGCCGGTGCTCCTGACGCCTGTGGCCTTCTTCCCGATCTCGCTCGCGGCCGCGATCACGTGCGGGCTGGGCGGCACGAAGCTGCTCGCCGGCACGCTGGGGCGTTACCTCAAGCCGGTGGATTCGGCGGCCCTGCGGCGCGGCGTCCTCGTCGGGCGCATCGCCACCGCCAAGCTGCCGGTCAGCGCGACCTTCGGCATGGCCCTCGTGCGCGACGACTACGGCACCCTGCACAAGGTCACCTGCCGCGTGCGCGAGGGCGCCGCGACGATCCCCAAGGGCCAGACCATCCTCCTCGTGCGCTACGTGCCGGTCAAGCAGCCGGGGCGCCGAGCGAGCGGGTACTTCATCGTGGAGCCCTACGATGTCCCAACCACGTAGACCGCAGCCGAGGCCGCCCGCCCGCGGCCAGCCGCCGCCGGCGCGCCCCGCGCCTCGGCCCCCGGCGCGCCCCACGGCGCGGCGGGAGCCACGGGCCGGGCCGTTTCCCGAGCCCGTCGAGCTGACCCCCGACGACATCGTCCCCCACGTCCCTCAACGACTGACAGGCGCGCAACCTCGAAAGGAGGGAAGCATGGCCGCCTTCATGGGTATTGTCATTGGCCTGGCCCTGATTGGGGCCGGCATCGGCTTCAGCGAGAAGATCGGGTTTTTCTCCTCGCTCCTGCTCGTGGCCGCCGGCGCCGTCATCGTGCTCATCACCGCCATCCTCACGGCGATCACCAAGCTCTACCGCAAGACCACGGCGAACGAGGCATTCGTCCGCACCGGCATGGGCAAGGCCAAGGTGGTCCTCGACGGCGGCGCCTTCGTCGTGCCCATGATCCACCGCGTCGTGCCCGTCTCCCTCGAAACCATGCGCCTCAACGTCACGCGGAACGGCGCGGCGGCCCTCATTACGGGCGACAACCTGCGGGTGGACATCGCGGCCGAGTTCTACATCAAGGTCCAGCCCGAGGCCAACGACATCCTCAACGCCGCCCGCTCGCTCGGCGAGAAGTCGGTCTCCGAGGACAGCATCAGCGATCTGGTGATGGAGAAACTCATCTCCGCCCTCCGCACCGTCGCCGCCACGCGGCCCCTCATCGAACTCCACACCAAGCGCGACGAGTTCGCCTCCGCCGTCCAGCAGATCGTCACCCAGGACCTCCAGGAGAACGGCCTCACGCTCGAGTCCGTCACCATCTCGAGCCTCGACCAGACGGCCCTCGAGAACCTCAAGGACGACAATATCTTCGACGCGCAGGGCAAGCGGCGCATCACCGAGATCACGCAGGACCAGATGGTCAAGCGCAACGAGATCACCCGCAACGCCGAGCGCGACATCCGCACGAAGGACGTGATGACGCGCAAGCAGATCCTGGACCTCGACAAGGATCGCGACGTGGCCGAAGCCACCCAGGGCCGCGACGTGGCGAACGTGCAGGCCGAGCGCAAGCGCGAGACCAACGAGTTCGCCATCCAGCAGGAGCGCGAGGTCGAGCTGGCCCGGGTCCAGAAAGACCTGACGGTTCAGAACGCCGAGATCACCCGCGACCGCGACCTGTCGGTGGCCCAGGCCAAGCGCGAGGAGGCCGAGCGCCTGGCCCAGATCGAGCGCGACAAGGCGCAGCAGGAGGCCGACGTGGTGCGGACCAGGGCCGTCGAGGTCGCCAAGCGCCAGGCCGAAGTCGCCGTGGCCGAGCAGGAGACGAAGCGCGCCCAGACCCAGGCCCAAACCCGCGCCGCCGAGGCCAAGCGCGAGGAAGAGACCCAGCGCATCGAAACCGTCAAAGTCACCTTCGACGCCGACCGCCGCGCCCAGCAGAAGATGATCACCGAGAAGCAGCAGGTGGACATCAAGAAGTACCAGGACCAGGTGGCGGCCGAGGTTACGGCCTACACCACCGTCAAGGTGGCTGATGGCGAGCTGACGGCCTCCGACAAGCGCAAGCAGGCCATGCTCATCCTCGCCGAGGGCCAATCCGAATCCGCCAAGAAAATCGCCGAGGGCGAGCGGGCCAAGGAAATGGTCCCCGTCCAGGTGGACCGCGAGAAGGTCAACGTCGAGGCCGCCCGCGTCGAAGTCCGACGCCAGGATCTCGAGAACCAGGAGAAATACAGCGAGGCCGCCCTCGACTTCGAGCTCAAGAAGCAGCAGATCGTCGCCAACAAGGAAGTCCAGGTGCAGATGGCCAACGCCGTCGGCACCATGCTCGCCAGCGCCAAGATGCAGATCTTCGGCGACCCGAGCACCCTGGCCAACCTCTACGGCCAGTTCCTCAAGAGCGTCGGATGGGGCCTCACCGTCCAGGGACTCGTCGAGTCCACCCCCGAGCCCGTCCGCGACGCTGCCCTGAAGCTCGTCGGCGGCACGGGCCAGGTCCTCCGCGACGTCGTGGCCCGCGTCGTCGGCAAGCAGGTGGACGTGGATCCGAAGGCCCTCGAGCAGGCGCTCGTCGAGGCCATCGCGAAGGCGAAGGAGAAGGCCGAAGAGGCCCCGCCCGAGGCGCCCGCCAAGTAGGCCAAGCCCGTGGGCGGGATGTCTCATCCCGCGAAACGACAAGCGGGGCACGCAGGTGCGTGCCCCGCTGCCGTTCACGCTGGGGGTGCTTGCATCGCGTGGGGATTTGGGTTACTCTGATGCGGCTTCATCCGGCGGCGTCGCCGGGGCATTTCGCTTGCGAAAGGAGCAGAGCATGAGCGCTCGACTGGCGAGAGTGTTGGTGGCGGCGGCAATCGCGGGCAGCATGGTCGTGTCCACCGGCTGCTCGGTCCTAGGCGGCGCGAAGCACAGGCCCGCGCTGTTCCAATTGCTGCCCGAGGAGGCCCATCTGCCCGACGGCATGGCCCTCGACAACGACGGGAACATCATCCTCGCCTGCCCGAACTACAACGACGAGAAATACCCCGCCATCCTGGTGAAGATTGACAAGGCCGGCAAGCTCTCGACCTGGTGCGACACCCTGCCCGTGGCCCCGACGAGCAAACGCTGCGGCCCGATGGGCATCGGCTTCGGCCCGGACGGCAATCTCTACGTGGCCGACCTCCAGTACTTCTTCGACAAGAAGCACGCCAGCCGGCTGCTGCGCGTGAACGTGAAGGACGGCAAGCCGACGAGCGTGGACGTGGTGGTCGAGGGCTTCCTGCTCTCCAACGCCGTCGTGTGGAAGGGCAACGACTGCTACGTGAGCGAGACCCTCTTCGACCTGCCCGACGACCCGAACAAGAGCGGCGTCTTCCGCTTCACCCTCGCCGAGCTGAAGAAGGGCGGCATCAAGCTCCAGCCCTTCGGCAAGGACCCCCACCTCGTCGCCACCTTCACCATCGTGCCCAACGAGCGGAAGGACAACGCGGGCGCCGACGGCCTGGCCTTCGGCAACGACGGCAACCTCTACTGCTCGCTCTTCGGCGACGGCTCGATCCACAAGCTCACCCTCGACGAGAAGGGCAACGTCAAGTCGAACGAGCTCTTCATCCGCGACAAGCGCTGCCCCTGTGGCGACGGCATGCGCCTCGACCCCCGCACCGGCCGCATCTACATCGCCGACTCCCAGAACAACGCCATCCACTACTTCACCCCGCCCAGCAACCAGCTCGAGACCCTGTGGGAGAACGGCGACGACGAAGGCGCCGACGGCTTGCTCGACCAGCCCTGCGAGCCGCTGGTCCGCGGCAACGAGCTGATCATCTCGAACTTCGACGGCAACTTCCCCGGCCTGAAGAACAAGAGCTACGACAAGGTCCACACCCTCTCCGTCATCAAGCTCGATGAGTGAGTACAGAGTCAGGCGCATCCCGTTTGCTTTGGCACTGGCCCTCGGGTCGGTGGGCCTGGGGGCCAACTGGCCTCAGTGGCGCGGGCCGACCGTCACCGGCGTCACCGACGAGAAAGGCTTCCCCACCACCTGGGGCGGGAAGGACGGGGCGAACGTCCTGTGGAAGGCCGAGCTGCCGAAGAACGAGGAATCGCCCTCGTCGCCCATCGTGTGGGGCGATCGCGTGTTCGTCACCGTCTCGCTCAAGGACGACGGGCATCGCGTCGCCTGCTACGCGCGCGCCGACGGCAAGCTGCTGTGGGACACGCCGGTGGAGAAAGGGCCGTGGAAGAAGACCGACAGCCGCGGCGGCGTGTGCGCCCCGACGCCCTGCACCGACGGCGAGAGGGTGTTCGCGCTCTTCGGCACCGCGGTGCTCGCCGCGCTCAACGCGGCCGACGGCAAGATGCTCTGGAGCATTCCCCTGGCGCAGACCGACTTCGACGTGGCCATGGGCAGCAGCCCCATCGTCCACGGCGACACGGTCGTCCTGCTCTCGGGCCTGACGAAGAGAAACTCCAATCTCACCGCGTTCGACAAGAAGACCGGCAAGGTCAAGTGGGAGCTGAAGCTGCCCGACCACGGCTTCTGCCACAGCACGCCCGCCTTCGCCACCGTCGGCGGCAGGACCATCCTCGTCCTGAGCGTCAACCGCCGCTCGGCCGGCATCCTGGGCGTGGACCCCGAGAAGGGGGAACTGCTCTGGTCGGCCCCCGGCGACGGCGAGACGGCCACGCCAGCCATCGGTTCGGGCGTTGTCTACTGCGACAGCGCCCGGGGCGGGGGCGGCTATGCCCTCGAGCTGGCGAAAACCGTCGGCGCCAAAGAGGTCGCCCTGAAGTGGCAACTGTCCAGGGTGAACATGGACCTCTCGTCGCCCCTCATCGTCGGCGACCTGGTCTATCGGCTGGGCGGGAACGGCTGGCTCAACTGCCTGAAGCTGGAGAATGGCGAAAAGGTCTACAGCGAGCAGCTCCAAAGCG
>DATKZY010000114.1:0-18862 GCA_035527715.1 Planctomycetota bacterium
GGGCTCAGCCCCCGAAGCGGGGCGGCGGAAGCCCTTTGGCCATCCCATCGTTCCGCCGCCCCGCTTCGGGGGCTGGGCCCTCTTGCGCCTACCATCCCACGGCTCCCAAAGCATCGCCGTGGGCTTTATTCCTCCGCCTCCATCGGAGGCTCAGAACGCGGCCACCTGTCTCGAAGGAGATTACACGCACCCGGCGCCGGGCAGCGTCCGCCCTTGACCTGCACGCCGCACACTCCTATACTCTGTGGCGATGGGTGGCCGCATGGGCGCAAGGGCACAGGCGCGGGTGACCGCTTCGGGCCATTGATCCGGACAGGAGGAACCTGGCATGGGCAGCACGGACCTCGACAACATCTACGACCTCGTCGGGAGCCGGCGGTTCTGCTTCGTCATCACGCCCTACGAATGCTCGGAGATCGATCTCCTCTACTATCGTCTCAAGGGGGTGATCGAGGGCACCACGGGGCTGCGCTGCATTCGCGCCGATGATGTGCCGGGCACAGGCGAGACGCTCCTCATGAAGATGCACGCGCTGATCGAGCGGGCCGAGCTGATCGTCGTGGAGATCTCGAAGCCGAGCCCAAACGTCTGCTACGAGGTCGGCTACGCCAGGGCCTTGCACAAGGTCATCCTGGTCATCTGCAAGAAGGAAACCCAGGTCCCGACCGACCTTCAGGGCCTCGAACGCCTCGAGTACAAGGACTATGAGCGTGGGGAGTTGGACCGGTTCGAGGCCGCTCTGTCGAAGCGCCTGGTGCTCCTGATTGATTCGGACCTCCTGGTGCTTCGGATGATGCTCGTCGCGCCCAAGGGCAGCCCCTCCTTCATCCTCAGCAGCCCCCGGTGGCGCTCGATCTCGAACGAGCGGCCCCCCGGCACGCAGCCCGAGGAACGCACGTTCGGGGACTACCTCGGGGTGGTGGGCATCCTGTATGCCCTGGGCGCGTTGCTGGGCAAGGACAGGCTTCCCGAGCTCCTCGGCGCCCAGCATGTCGTGCCTGGGCTCTTCGAGCACGACGCCAATTTCTACCTGATCGGCTCGTCGCGCTCCAACAGCGTCACCGCCGAGGCCATGGCCGCTCTCCAGAAGGATGCCCAGAGGCCCTGGCAGTTCATCCCCGACGAGGAGCAAGGCAAGACCCGCCTCGTGGGATGGACCCTGGACGGCCGGTGGGAGTGGACTGGGGATCACCACGACCCGCGGCCGCGAGAGGACTACGGGCTCGTGCTCCGGGGGCCTCATCCCCTTCACGACGGAAGACATGTCCTGGTCATGGCCGGCGCGCGCTCGATCGGTACCGGGGCCGCCTGCCTTGCCGCCACCAGGCCGGAACTCATCAAGAAGATCAACAACCACCGCCGGAATGTGGACCTGGACGACAAGAGCAGGACGATCTGGGCCCTGGTCCGTGGCACGCCCGACCGCCGCGATGGGCACATCTATGAGAAGAATGTTTCGGTCGAGGACGTCGGCGTGGTGACGTGAGGGCCAGGCATGCGCTGGGAGATGCGCCGAGGCGCGCGCCCTTCGCGTCCACGGCCAGAGGAGCGCCCCGCCGGAGGACCACCCGAATGCCGCAAGCTCAACCACCCAGGGCGACGCGCGGCCAGGACGAGCGCATCGTCATCGAGACCGACTGCCTCGCCGCCGAGGTGTGGCCCAACGGCTACGTGAGCGGCGTGAAGGCCAACACGCTCGTGGACAAGAAGTCCAGCGCCCGCGACGCGAGCTTCGGCCTCGACATCATTGACTTCCTGATGGGGCCGGGCACCGAGGGTGGCGTGGCCTACGAGTTCAACAACCTCTATCACGGCAAGATCGCCAAGCACTACCTCGAGCTGCCCCAGGTCTGCACCCAGGCCAAACACGTCGAGAGCGACTTCGTCGTGGGCGGCGACTTCGTGGTCGTGCGCCAGTGGTGGCGCTGGAGAAAGGCCGCGCCCGGCTACAAGCCCGGCTCGCTGTGGGAGCAGACGCTCGTCTTCCCGATGGGCCGCCGATACTTCATCTCCTGCGACCGCGTGGAGAGCGTGAACGACTTCAAGGACGTCTTCCTCCGCACCGACCTCCCCGGCCACCTCCAGCACAAGCGGGGCGACAACTTCGAGGAGGTCTACCTCAGCTACGAGGGGCGGATTCCCGCCTCGGACTTCCTTGAGGATTTCCCCCCCGACGGGCGGCACCTCTACCAGCGGGGCACCCATCCGCTGCCGAGCCGCATGATCCGCGCGCGGAAGATCAAGGGCGAGGGCAAGCCCTGGCTCGCCGGCATCACCCTCGACCCGGCCATTGTCTGCGAAGCCTGGTGCCATCAGCGCGGCTACATCTGCTTCATTCAGGAGATTGGCCGCCTGCCGATGAAGCCCGGCGACAGCTTCGCCGCCGCCTATCTGATCGGCTACTTCGATTCCATCGAGGAGATGGAACGCGAGGCCGACCGCTACCGCGGCCTCACCTCGCTCGCCGCCACGAAAGACTACTGGCTGCTCAGCGAGGGCGTGATTCTGCGGGACGGCGACGGCCGCTTCCGCATTGCCCCTCAAGGCCAATGGCCCGCCCCGAGCCCCTGGCGCCTGGTGGCGCACGGGAAGGGCGAGGCCGAAATCAATGGCCGCCGGCTCAAGATTGACGGCGAGCAGACCTTCGAGGTGCCCTGGGCGAAATGAGCGAGCGGATCGCCTTGACATCCCTCCTGCTCGCTGCCGCACTCCTGGCCGGCGCGGAGGCCGCCCAGCCGGCGAAGTCAGGGGAACGGCCCGTGTCGACTCAGCCCAAGGCCTACACCATCCCTACTGTTGACCTGGCCGCCGAGAAGCACCGACAGGTGGTTGTAGACCGCGAGAAGGGCCAGTACCTCGGCCACCCGACCACCGTGCTCCTCGAAGACCGCAAGACGATGATCGCCGTTTACCCGAAGGGGCACGGCCGTGGGGCCATCGTGATGAAGCGCAGCGCCGACGCCGGCCTCACCTGGAGCGAACGCCTCCCCACGCCGGCGAACTGGGCCAGCTCGCTCGAAGTGCCCACCCTCTGCCGCTCCGTTGACCGGAAGGGCGTCAAGCGCCTCATTATGTTTTCCGGCCTCTACCCGATCCGCATGGCTCGCTCGGAGGACGACGGGGCAACGTGGACGCCGCTCGAGCCCATCGGCGACTTCGGCGGCATCGTGGCCATGGCCTCGTGCGTCCGCCTGAAGGACGGTCGCTACATGGCGATGTTCCACGACGACGGCCGCTTCCTCAAAAAGGGCGGCAAGCGCACGAGTCGCTTCGTTGTCTACAAGACGCTCTCGGCCGACGGCGGGCTGACGTGGAGCGCGCCCGAGGCGGTCACCGAGCATCCCGCCGCCCACCTGTGCGAGCCGGGGGTCGTCCGCTCGCCCGACGGCAGGCAGCTCGCCGCGCTCCTGCGCGAGAACAGCCGCCAGTTCAACTCCTTCGTCATCTTCAGCGACGACGAGGGGGCGACCTGGGCCGAGCCGCGCGAGCTCCCCGCCGCACTCACCGGCGACCGCCACCAGGGCCGCTACGCCCCCGACGGCCGCCTCTTCCTCTCCTTCCGCGACACCACTCGCGAAAGCCCCACGAAGGGCGACTGGGTCGGATGGGTCGGCACCTATGACGACATCGCCCAGGGGCGCGAGGGGCAGTACCGCGTGCGACTGATGGACAACCATAAGGGCGCCGACTGCGCGTATCCCGCCGTCGAGCGCCTGCCCGACGGCACGTTCGTCTGCACGACCTATGGCCACTGGACGCCTGGCGAGGCGCCCTGGATCGCCGGCGTCCGCTTCAAACTTGAGGAACTCGACCGGAAGGCGGTCGAGACCAGGAAGAAGTAACCCCCGCCCCCATAGGGGCTAACCGCAAAGGGACACCAGGATGGCCAAAGTGCTGCTGAAGAGCGTGTTCCGCCCCGTGTATCCCACGCCCGCGGCGCTCGTGACGAGCGTGGCCGAGGACGGGACGCCGAACATCATCGTGCTGGGCGAGTGCTTCAACATCTCGATCAGCAAGCCCGTCGTCGTGGGCCTGGCCATCGTGCCCTCGCGCTACTCCTACAAGCTCATCCAGGAGTCGGGCGAGTTCGCCGTCAACTTCCCCACCGCCGACCTCGTCGAGGTGGTGGACCGCGTGGGCTGCGTGACCGGGCGCAAGGTGGGCGACAAGTTCGCCTACGTCGGCCTCACCCCGTTCCCCGCCACGAAGATCAAGGCCCCGCTCATCGTCGAGTGCCCCGTCAACCTCGAGTGCAAGCTCATTGACATCATTCCCGCGGGCGACCACGACCTCTTCCGCGGCGAGGTGGTGGCGCAGCACGTGGACGAGAAGTGCCTCGACGCCGAGGGCAACATCGCCATCACCAGCCTCAACCCCCTCTGCTACATCCTGGGCCAGTACTGGAGCACGGGCAAGCACCTCGGCTACCACGGCTTCACGAGGGGGAAGTGACGCGTCGGGCCCATGCCCCGACCCCTGCATCGGCCTGACGATGCGCCGCGGTCGGCTCGACCGTCCGAACTCACTGTGCCTCGCGCGCATACACGCGCACGTAGTCAATCTCGAAATCCCGTGGATACGGCATGTCCGGGTCCGTGGGGCCGACCCATCCGGGCACCGCGCCCTGATACAGCCCCAGCAGGATGAACATCTTCCCCTGCGGCGTCTCTCCCCTGTACGTTCGGACCGGACGCCCATCCAGATACCAGACCAGCTCGCCCTCCTTCCACTCCAGCGCCCAAACGTGGAACTCCTCCGACGGGTCGAAATCCATCCTGTACTGGTACGCACCGTTTGTGGTGAAGTGAACGTTGAAATCAATGACCTTCGCCGCCACGTTCTTCCCGAGCTGCTCGAAGATATCAATCTCCACCACGCCCTCGCCCACGCGGCGGCGCCGTCCGTCCTCGGCGTACTCCTGCTTCGTGGGGTCGGTCTGCAACAGCCAGAACGCGCTGTGCAGCCCCGAGCCTTTGGGCATCCGGCAGCGGATCTCGAACCAGCCGTACTTCTGCGCAAACTTGTCCATCACCTGGAACTCCCGGGTCGTCGCGCCGAAGCGATGGTCTGAGGTCTGCACCGAGGTGACGCACCGGGTGCTCTTGTTGGGACGCGCAGGCAGGGTCTCGGAGATCCGCAGCTTGAGCATCCCGTTCTCCAACACCCAATTCGCGTTGTGGTCGTGCCAGCGGCTGGCGTGGCCGATCCGCTTGAAGTACTCCTTGCGCCCCGAACGGTACGCGGCGTACCAGTACATGTCGTTCAGGGTCGCCCCGTCGAACTCGTCGCGGAAGGTCAGTCGCCAGCCGGGCTTGGCGATCGAGCCATCCCTGTCTTCCGCACACACGCCGCACGCGGCCCATGCCGAACAGAATGCCACGATCATCTTCCTCATCGCGCTCTCTCCTTCACGGCGAGCATCCTTTGGAGAGCGATTGGCTTGCGGACAGTTGTTGGGTCGTGGTGTCATGCTAGCCCCGGGGCGCACCTGTGTCAAGACGGCTGCCTGGCGTCGAGGTCACGCACGCCGAGCACCATCAGGAGGCGGCTTCATTCGGGCTGGTCGGCCTTGCGGACGAAGTGTTTGCCGGGGAGCTGGGTGACGAGGCGCTTTAGCTCGAGGAGCATGAGGGTGCTGGCGACCTGCTGGGCGGGGAGGCCGCTGGCGTCGGCGATGGCGTCTATGTGGGTCGGGTCGTCGCCAATGGCCTTGTAGACGGCGAGCTGCTCGGCGGCGAGGGGGAGGGCTTCCTCCTGTGGCTTGGACCGCGGCGGGGCGAGGGCGCGGGCGACGTCGCCCAGCTCTTCGAGGATGTCGCCGCTGGTCTCGACGAGTTTGGCGCCCTGCTTGATGAGGAGGTGGCAGCCGCGGCTGCGCTTGTCGGTGACGCGGCCGGGGAGGGCGAAGACCTCGCGGCCCTGGGCGAGCGCCCAGTCGGCGGTGATGAGCGCGCCGCTCTTGAAGGCGGCCTCGACGACGAGGACGCCGAGGGCGAGTCCGCTCACGATGCGGTTGCGCTTGGGGAAGTAGAAGTCCCTGGGCTTCGTGTGGAGGGGGAAGTCGCTCACGACGGCGCCGTGGGCGACGATTTCGTCGGCCAAGGCAGCGTTCTCGGCGGGATAGAGCTTTGCGATGCCGCCGCCGAGGACGGCGAGGGTGCGGCCTCCGGCGTCGAGGGCGGCGCGGTGGGCGGCGGTGTCAATGCCCTGGGCGAGGCCGCTGACGATGGTCATCCCCCGCGCGGCCAGCTCCGAGGCCAGGCGGCCGGCCTGGGTGGTGCCGTAGTGGGTGGGGAAGCGGGAGCCGACGACGGCCAGCGCCACCGCGTCGGCAGGCTCGATGGCGCCCTGGACGTAGAGGACGAGCGGCGCGTCGGGGATGCGGCGCAGGAGGGCGGGATAGGCCGGGGAGTTGAAGGGGAGGATGGCGACGGAGCGTTCTTCGGCCTGGCGCAGCTCCTCGTCGGCGTCGCCCCCGCGGAGGAGACGAGGGATGTCGGCGGCGAGCTTGGAGCCGACGTGTGCCGCGCGCTCGATGTCGCCGGCCGATGCCTTTCGGAGGGCCTCGTGGCCGCCGAGAGCGGCGGCGAGGCGCTCGTAGTCCTCGACGCTCAGGCGCAGGGTCATGTTCAGCGCCACGAGGTCGCGGAGGAGGCTGCCTTCGGTATTCCGGATTCCAGATTCCAAATTCCAGATTCCAGAAGATGCCCTCGGAACGACGCGAGTCAAGAGAATCGAGAATCAGAAGCCAGGGGCCGCTGGGGCCGCCACATGGAGCCAGAGACCCGAAGCCCGGAAACCCTAAGAAAAGCAAAGGGTAAGAGGGTAAAAGAGCAAACCGAAATCAGGGTCCTGCGGAAAGCACCAACCGGAAACCGGCAATGACGAGCCGGAGCTCGGGAAGGAGCCCCGTCCGATACGCCGAGCGGACAGCCCCCGGACACGGATAGTACTGCCACGAACCCCCGCGCAGCACGCGGTGCTCGCCGCTCGCCGGACCCGTCGGATCCGTCTGGTGCCCCTCCTTGTAATCCCCGTACCAGTCCTGGCACCACTCGGAGACGTTGCCGTGCATGTCGTGAAGGCCGAGGGCATTGGCCTTGAAGGAGCCGACGGGCGCCGTGTAGAGGAACCCGTCGTCCCAGTTGAACACGGTCAACTTGGGGAGTTTTCTCTTCGTCGTCAGGTCGGCGGCGTTGCACCAGCCCTTCCCCTTGTCGGGGTCGTCGCCCCACTGATACCAGGTGCTGGTGCCGGCCCGGCAGGCGTACTCCCACTCCGCCTCGGTGGGTAGGCGATAGCTGGAGCCGGCTGGCTTCGCCTTGTCGGTCGCATTCAGCCAATCCACAAAGGCGTGCGCGTCGTTCCAGCTCACGCAGACCACCGGATGCTCGTCGGTCTGCTTGAACTCCGGGCCCTTCTCGGCATCGGTCTTGTAGCCCGTTGCCTCGACGAAGCGGCGGAACTGGCCGACCGTGACCTCGTGCTTGCCCATCCAGAATGCCCTCGAGATCGACACCTTGTGGGCCGGCTTCTCATCCCTGAACCACTCCTCCCTGGCCTCTCGCCAGTTGGGAAGCGCCACGGCTATGTGCCACGTCTCCTCGGCCTCTGGCCACTTGGCGAGGACGGCCTTGATCTCGGCCTCCGTGCTCCCCATCGTGAACGTGCCTGCGGGGATGAGGACGAAGGACATCTTCACGCCGCCCCCGAGGTCCAACACCCGCTGCTCAGGCCGCTTTCCGCCCCCGGTGGATGTGGCGTTCGTGCCTTTGGGCGGTTGCTCGCTGCTGCCGGAGCACCCTGCGAGCGCCGCGAGCAAGGCCAACACCGCGCAACAGGCCGTCCGTCCGCCGTCCCACGCCGCCCGCCCGTGCACAAGTGCCTTCATGTCCGCATCCTCCTTCCTGAACCTCCCGCGGGTTCCAAACCCGCGGGAGGTTACGCACAGCATGGCAGGGCCGCGGCCCCGTTGTCAAGCCCGTGAGCCGCCCCGGGTTAAGGTGGCCATCTTGACGGGGCCGGGACGGCGGATGGCAAGCGCGAAGTGGGTGCCATAAGTAGCGATGGCCACTGACTTTGCGGCGTCCACCCGCCCGCCTGCCTAGTGTGGTTTCAAGATGGCCACCCCGTGTGTTGCGCGGTGGCCATCTTGGCCATCTTGAGCATCTTGGGGGCGGCAACCACGGCTTGTTGGCGAACGGTCACTTGCCCTGCTTGTCGAGGGCTTCGCAGAAGATCTCGATGTCGTCGCGGATCTCGTTGGGGCGGTTCTTGGGGAAGAAGCCGATGCAGACGATGTCGGTGGGCTTGAGGTGGCGGACGGCGTAGGGGATGGCCTCGGCCGGGTCGTTGCGGCCTGCGCCCATGATCTTGTAGGCGACGCAGGGCCGCTTGAGCTCGCGGAGGAGGTTGGCGGCCGCCTTGCGGTCGTCGGCTCGGTAGCGCTCGTTGGGGTCGGCCACGTCCACCTTGCCGCGGCGGCCGGTGAGGTTGTAGAAGCAGGCCATGTGGAAGTCGAAGTCGAGGCCGAGTGCCTGCACGTCGCGGTGGGTCTTGGGCTGGTGGCCCGCGAGGCCGCTGGGGCCGCCGAGGGTGCGGAGGAGGGCGAGGGCGTCGCGGAGGTCCTCGAGCTTGCCGGCCTCCTGGAGGGAGTCGGTGACGCCGCCCTGGACGTAGATGCCGGTGGCTCCGCCGCCCTTGGCGCTCTTGATGTTCTCGAGCATGTTGCGGTGCTCGGGGGCGTGCTGGGCGAACCACTGGATTTTGCCGCCCTCGTTCCAGTACTCGCGGAGCAGGCGGATGATGTGGGCGTCGGCGCGCAGGAAGGCGGTGTTGATGCCCAGCTCCTCGCACTGGAACAGGGTCTCCTTGATGTGGGCGGCGGTGTAGTAGTCCTTCATCGCGCGGTCGAGGGCGGCGTCCTGGTGTCCGATGCCGCTGAAGGGGTTTCCGCCGACGGCGATGCGGCTGACGCGGGCGCCACAGAAGTCGATTTGGGGAAGCGGCATGTCTGCTCCTGCTGGCTCAACTCGTGCCGGCGGCTCCGCCCGCGGCGGGGGGGAGCGGCGGAGGCGTCGGCGCGGCGTCGCGGGGGAGGGGGGGGAACAGGAACCCGAGGACGTAGAGAACGGTCCCTTCGTCGCTCTGGACACCGAACACGCGCACGCTGACCTCCCTGGCGGCCTGGCGGACGGGCAGGTGAAGGGTGAGCGCGGCGTCGGCCCGGGTGCGCTCGCCCTTGGCCACGGAGTTGTAGAGCTGCGCGAACTCACGGTTGGCCGGCAGCACGAGGACGGAGAGGAGGGAGAAGCGGTCCACCTTGACCCCGAAGAGCTGGCGTGCGGCGCGGCTGAGGTGGAGCAGGTTGTCCTCGAGGTCGGCCATGAAGAAGGAGACGCCTGCCTCCTGGAGCACGCTGCTGAAGAGGCGTGTGCCGGCGGCGATCTTCTCGGCCCGGCGGGCGTCGAACTCGATCATGCGGACCAGGGCGCTCTCGAACCCGAGGGCCTGGCCCACGGCGGGATGGCGGCGGGCGACGTCGAGCGCGCCCTCGTAGTCGCCCTGGAACAGCTTGCCGCGCAGCTCGCGGACGCCCTGGTAGATTCGCCGGGCGATGAGGAGGAGCAGGACGAGGCTGGCAACGGCCAGGACGATGACCACGGTGAGCATGGCCCCGAGGGCCGTGGTGTCGGACTGCACGATGCCGAGGGGGGCGAGGATGAGGAGGAGGGCGGCGAGGGGCCAGACGATGAGCACCAGCCACAGCCGCGGCACCGAGAGCAGGCGGCGTCGAAGGTCCAAGAGCGCCACGGGTCATCCCCTCAAGAGGGCCTGAATGTCGTCGTTCTCGCCCGCCAGGACCAGCAGGTCGCCCTCCTCGAGCTTGTCGGACGGCTTCGGCACCATGCTGATCTCCTCGCGGAGCGCGCGGCGGCCCCGCTCGTCCACGTCGGGCCGCCGCTTCTTGATGGCCACGATGTTCACGTTGTGGCGTTGGCGGAGCTGGGCCTGCTCGACGGTCTGGCCGACGAGCTTCTCGGGCACGTCAATCTCCACGATGCTGTGGCCGGTGGCGAGGGTGAAGAAGCGGTGGACCTCGCCGATGGCGAGCGTGGTGGCGATGGCCTCGCCCATCTCGCGCTCGACGTTGATGATCTTGTTGGCGCCGATGGCGCGCAGGATGCGCTCCTGGGTGGCGGTGGTGGCCCGGGCGAACACGCGGGGCACGCCGAGCTGTTTGAGGAGGGCGGTGGTGAGGATGTTGGCCTCGATGTTCGAGCCCATCGTCACGATGGCCGTCTGCACCTGCTCGAGGCCCACGGCGCGCAGCGCCCGCTCGTCCGTCGAGTCGAGCTGCACGGCCATGGACACGTGCTCCTTCACCGCCTCGACCCGCTCGGGGTTGGTGTCGAACGCCAGCACCTCGGCCCCCTGCTGCACGAGCGCCTCGGCGAGCGTGGTCCCAAACTGTCCCAGGCCGAACACGGCGACGCGTGGCATTGGTCTGCTCCTCCAGCCCTACCCCACCATGATGTGGGTGTTCGGGTACTTGTAGCGCGCCGGGCGGCCGTCGCCCAGCAGGGAGAACATGAGCGTGAGCGGGCCGAGGCGCCCGGCGAACATGAGCACGAGGATGACCAGCTTGCCCGCGTCCGACAGGGCCGCGGTGATGCCAGTCGAGAGCCCCACGGTGCCGAAGGCCGACACCTGCTCGAAGAGCAGCTTGTCGAACGGCTGCTTGGGCTCCACGCTGGTGAGCGCGACCGTCGCCACAACGAGCAGAAGGATGGAGAACGTGACCAGGGCGATGGTGCGGCGAATGGTCGAGCGCGGCACGGTGCGGTCGAACAGCTCGACCTCGGGCCGGCGGCGGAACGCGGAGCGCATGGCCTGGAAGAGAATCGCCGCCGTCGTGGTCTTGATGCCGCCCCCCGTGGAGCCGGGCGAGGCGCCGATGAACATCAGGAACATCAGCACCACGAGCGCCGGGGTGCGCACCGCGGCGATGTTCACCGTGTTGAAGCCGGCCGTGCGCGCGGTGACGGACTGGAAGTAGCTGGCGAGCACCCGCTCGCCTGGCGGCAGCGGCCCGAGGGTGGCGGGGGCTTCGAGGAGGTAGAACACGACGGCGCCGGCCACGATGAGCACGGCCGACGTGACAAGCACCACCTTGGTCTGGGTGTGGAGCCGGGGCGAGCGGCCCTCGCCCAGGCGCCGCCGCCGGCCCACGACCAGCAGGTCGCGCAGCACGGGGAAGCCCAGCCCGCCGACGATGATGAGCGTGGTGATCGTGAGGTTCAGCCCCACGTGTGCGCGATACCCCTCGAAGCTCTTGCCATACAGCGAGAAGCCCGCGTTGCAGAAAGAGGACACAGAGTGGAAGATCGAGGAATACACGGTCTGCACAGTGTAGCCTTCATGGCCGGCGAGGCAGAAGAAGAGGACGACCGCGCCCACCGCCTCGACGGCCAGGGTGGTCAGCGCGATGAAGCGCACCAGCGTCCGGGCCTCCCGCGCCGACTCCTGGTCGAGCATGGACTGGAGTGCGACGCCCTGGGAGGCCGAGATCGCGCGCCCGGCCATCACGAACATCCCGGCGGAGAAGGTCATGATGCCCAGCCCGCCGAGCTGAATCAGCACCAGGATCACCGCCTGGCCGAAGAGCGTGAAATCCGTCCCCGTGTCCAGCACGACCAGGCCCGTGACGCACACGGCCGACGTGGAGGTGAACAGCGCGTCCACCACCCCGATGCTCTGCGCGCTGGCGCTGGCGATCGGCAGGGCCAGGAGCGCGGCGCCGACGAGGATCGCCCCGGCGAAGCTCCCCACCAGCAGCGGCGCGGGATGCCGCCATAGCCGGCCCACCAGCCGCCGCACCCAGCCCACCCGCGCCAGGGCCGCCAGCGATGCAGCCCCCCCGCGCACGAGGAACCACGACCACGTGGCCTGCCCGCCGGCCAGCGCGTCCAGCAGCGCCGCCAGGGCCAGCGCGTCGAACCACCGCGAGGCCGCGAAGCGGAGCCGTCGCTCCGCCACCGCGATCCGCACCACCCCTTCCGCCAGGAAGACCACCAGCAGCGCACGGTCGAGCTGCCGGAACAACGGCCCCCACGACGCCACGAGCCTGCCGAAGTCGCAGGCCAGCGCCACGCCCCCGATGGCCGCCACGATCGTCACGTCCAGCACCCGAAGCGCCACCGTCGTCACCCGGCGCACGCGGGCCATGGTCGCTGTGGGGGATGTTGCCATGGCGCTGACATCCGGTGCCCCGCGGCGCCCGGGCCGCATGGGGGCGACTGCTGTAGCTCCCTCAAACCGCCATGATTATATCGTGGAGGCGGCGGCCGGCGCAACCCGCCCGGCCGGGCGGAGTATGGCCCCCAGTTCTGGCGGAAGGCTGCCGCGGGGAAAAGACACCCGCTGTCTTTTGCCGGAACGGCCCTCCGGGTGCTTCGCACAAAAGACAGCGGGTGTCTTTTCGCCCTGCAATGCGGAGTCTGTCAGAACTCGGGGCCATGCTCGGCCGGGCGGGCCCTCAGGCGGTCGTGCGGGGGAAGCGGGCGGCGATGAAGTCGGCGATGGACGCCGCATCGCTCAGGTTCAGCCAGGGGATGCCCAGGTCGAGCGGCGCATCGCTCGCGATGGCCAGCCAGGCGGGCTGGCCGTCGTAGAGGGGCAGGGGATGGGTGCCCGTGCGGAAGACCTCGATCTTGGGCAGGGCCGAGGTCTTGTGCCCTTCGACGAGCACGAGATCGGCGTCGGGCAGGCATTCGGCCAGGATCTGCTCGAGCCGCGGGGGCCGCGCCGTGCGGCGGACGAGGGCCACCTTGTCGTCGGCGTACACCACGCTGGCCTCGGCCCCCGCCTCGAAGTGGCGGCGGCTGTCCTTGCCCGGCAGGTCGAAGTCGAAGTGGTGGGCCGGGCGCTTCACCGTGGCCACGCGGTAGCCACGGCGGCGCAGCTCGGGGATGAGGCGCTCGATGAGCGTGGTCTTGCCGACGTGTCTCTGGCCGACGATGCAGAGGGCGTGGGGCATTCAGTGCTTCTGCTTTGTGCCGCCGAAGCAGCCGAGCTGGCAGGCGGTGATCTTGATGCCCAGCTCGTCGGCCGCCTGGCCCACCCGGATGCGGGGGATGCCCAGCTCCTCGGCGATGGCAAACGCTGCCGCGCACGGCAGTGGGCCGTCCTTCGCGCGTCGCCGCAGCTCGGCCGCCAACTTCTCTTCGACCGCCATGGATCGCCCCGCCGTTGCCCCCCCCGAACAGGGATGGCCCCGACGCCAGTGGGGGGAAACCTCCCCCACGATCCTCTCCGTCAGCCTCGGGCCGGGATGAGGCCGATCGGACAGGATGCAGTGGGGGAGGTTAAACCATCCAAACGGGCGTCGGGCGTCTGGAGAGGACCCTTCGATTACCCCATAGTGTATCGGATTTCGCGCAAAACGCAAGCGCTTTGTCGCACTTGCCGCAGGGGACGCGAATCGCTAGAATTGTAGGGGTTGGATGGGTGGATGAATGGAAGGGTGGATGGCTGTCGGCATCTGAAGCCAGTCCCCCTTCTGCCATTTGTTCGCTCCCTCCATGATGTCCCTCGCACTCACGGAGAGGTCTACCGAGAGATGGGAATGCTTCGACGGGGAGTGGTGGTTGCCCTTTTCCTGCCAGTCGCCGCCCTGGGGGCGGAGCAGCGGCCGGCCTGGCAGTCTCCCTGGGGCGTCGTGATGGCCGCCGACGGCGCCCGGCTGTTCGTGTCGCTTCACACGGCCGGCGCCGTGGCGGCGGTGGACCTCGCGGCGCGGAAGCCGGCGTGGCGGGCCGCCGTGGGCGGGTCGCCTGCCGGCCTGGCGCTCTCGCGCGACGGCGGCACGCTCTTCGTGGCCGACGCCGATGCAGGAATGGTTGCCGCAGTGGACGCGAAGAGCGGCAACGTTGGCGGCAAGATCGAAGCCGGCCGCTCGGCCTTCGGCCTCGCGCTGGCCCCCGACGGCGCCCGCCTCTACGCCTGCGACCGCTTCCTCAACCAGGTGGGCGTGGTGGACGTGGCGGCGAAGAAGCTCCTCCAGAGCCTCCCCGCCACGCGCGAGCCGGTCTCCTGCGCACTGTCGCCCGACGGCGCGACGCTCTGGGTCTCCAACCTCCTGCCCCTCGGCCCCGCGACCGACCCCGACAATGCGTCCGTGGTGAACGTGTTCGACGCGAAGACGCTCAAGCCCCTGGCCACGATCAAGCTCCCCTCGGGCGCCATCGGCGTCCGCCAGATCGCCTGCTCGCCCGATGGCGCGTGGGTCTACGTCGTCCACGTCGTCGCCCGCTTCAACCTGCCGCCCACCCAACTCGAGCGCGGCTGGGTGAACAACAGCGGCCTGAGCATCCTCGACGCCAAGGCCCGCAAGTGGCACGCGACCGTGCTGATGGACGAGGCGAGCCACGGCTCGGCCGACCCCTTCGCCGCCGTGCTCTCGCCCGACGCCACGACGCTGGCCGTGAGCTTCCCCTGCTCGCACGAGGTCGCCTTCATTGACCTGGCGCGCCTCCACGAGTGCCTGGCGAAGGAGCCTGCGGCGCGGCTGCCCGAGCTGGCCAACGAGCTGTCGCTCCTGCGCCGCTACGAGGCCATCCGCCGCTGCCCCTCGGGCGGCGAGGGGCCGATGGGCGTGGCCTTCGAGCCGGGGGGCAAGACCCTCTACGTCGCCAACTACTACTCCGACACCCTCGGCGTCGTCGGCGTCGAGAGGCCGCGCCTCGAGGGCACGATCCCCCTCGGCCCGGCCGCGCAGCCCGACCTGGCCCGCCGCGGCGAGATGCTCTTCCACGACGCCACGATCTGCTACCAACGCTGGATGAGCTGCGCCACCTGCCACCCCGACGCCCGCGTGGACGGCCTGAACTGGGACCTCCTCAACGACGGCATGGGCAACCCCAAGAACAACAAGAGCATGCTCAACGCCTATCGCACCCCGCCCATGATGGCCCTCGGCATCCGGGAGGACATGGGGCACGCCGTCCGAGCCGGCCTCCAGTTCATCCTCTACCGCGCCGTCGTCGAGGACGAGGCCGGGGCCATAGACGCCTACCTCAAGTCCCTCACCCCGCGCCCCAGCCCCTATCGCAACCGCGACGGCTCGCTCACCGCGGCGGCCCGGCGCGGCGAGGCCCTCTTCCGCAGCCCTAAGACAGGCTGCGCCGCCTGCCACACCGGCGAGCTGTTCACCGACTGCAAGGTCCACGAGGTCGGCACCACCGCCCCCCTCGACGGCGAGGTCAAGGGCTTCGACAACCCCTCGCTGCTCGAGCTCTACCGCACCGGCCCCTACCTCCACGACGGCCGCGCCGTCACCCTTCACGAAGTCCTCACCAAGTTCAACCAGGGCGACCGGCACGGCCGCACGTCGCACCTGAGCAAGGACGAGCTCGACGACCTGGTCGCCTACCTCCTCTCCCTCTGACAAGGCCCGTCCCGACGCGCCAATTCGCCCGTTCTCGGCCTTCCGGCTCAGAGTCGCCCAGAGTCGCCAGAGTCGACCACTCTTGCGTCCGCCCTGACCCTGCCGATTGACTTGACTCGCGCCCTTTCCCCCCCTGTAGGGGCGCGAGTCAAGAACCCAGCGCGGCGCACTGGTCTTCCGTCGAGATGTCATGTCTTGCGCGCTCCCGCGTCCGTCTCGACCGAATGGCGTGAAGACAAGGCACTTCCGCCTGAAGGCCGAACTACGAACCAAGTCGCAACCTGTTGGTAGTTCGGATGCCCTTGTCTTCACGCCATTCCGTCTTGACCCGCATCCTGTGTGCCCGGCCGAGAAGGAAGCGACGCCGGAGCGTCCAGGCCTGGCCCGAGCGCAGCCGAGGGCACACTGCCTCTCCGCGCAGGAGCGTGGAGACGAGGGAACCTGAACCCGGCCGCCGACACCCAACCATGGCCCGGCACACAGAAAATTGAAAATTGAGGTCTGACCCCCATCCCTGCGAATGTCCGAGGCCATCATCGAATCGCTGGAGACGACCGGCCTGACGTTCGACGACCTGGCCCTCCTCATCCCGCACCAGGCGAACCTGCGGATGCTCGAGGAAATCGTCCGCAGGGTCGGCGCGCCCCAGGACAAGGTCTTCGTCAACGTCGAGGAATATGGCAACATGGCCTCGGCGTGCCTCCCCATTGCCCTCGACCAGGCGCGGCGGCAGGGCCGAGCGCCCGAGGGTGCCCTGGTCCTCCTCGTCGCCTTCGGCTCCGGGTTTGTCTGGGCCTCTGCCCTCCTGCGCATGTGACCGGCAAGCTCGGGGGGCACGTCCGGCTCGGAACGGCTATCCTCACGCAGAGGAGCAGAGGCAGCAGAAAAGCCAGTGGGCCCCGTGGACCTGGTGGACATTGTGGACGTTGTGCACATGCCACCCTGGCATATCGGGGGTACCTGATGGCCTCGTCCACCATGTCCACCGTGTCCACATTGTCCACCCCGTCCACCTGCCCTCTGCCGTCTGTGCTCTGCCCCCTTACCCCCAACACCGAACACCCAACACCGACGACCCTTCTTCTTCCGCCCCTCTTACTTGAACTCCCCCGCATCGTACTTCGGCCAGAAGTCCTCCGGTGACATCCATTGGTGGTAGGTAGTCAGTCGCTTGATGCTTTTCATCCTGCGCACCACCTCCAGGCCCCGCGTGATCCGGCGAGGCGAGAGGCTAATTTCCTCGAGCTCCATCCCCTCGAGCGGAGTGAGGTCCGTGACGCCCGAATCATGCAGGAGGAGCTTTGTGAGCGGCGCGCCACGCAAGGGGCTGATGTCTCGGAGCGCATGGCACTCGGCGAGCCCTAGATCGTGGAGGGGCATGCCCTTCAGCGGACTCAGGTCCACAACACCAAGTCGATAAAGGTTAAGAGATTCCAGCGGCAGTCCTCGCAGCGGTGTGAGGTCCACCACAAGAGTAAGGCCGCACCCGAGCGTCTTCAGTGGCATGCCGGCTAAGGGACTGAGGTCGCGGACGCGGGTACCGTCGCACTTCAGGAACTCAAGTGGCATGCCCTTCAAGGGACTCAGATCATCGACGAGCGTCCCTGCACAGTAGAGGGTCTTGAGCGGCATGCCCGATAGCGGGCCCAAGTCGCTCAACCCGGGAGCTGAGCAACTCAGGTACTCGAGTGGCATGCCTTTCAGTGGGCCCAGACCACTGAGCTTCGTCGCGTGGCAGCTAAGCCGGATCAATGGCATCCCCCGAAGCGGGCCGAGGTCCGCAACACTCGTATAATCGCAGACTAGCTCCCTCAGTGCCATGCCCTTCAACGGGTCTAGCCACCGCACTCTGTCACGTGCATTGCCGAGGCTCAAAGCCACGATCTCGCCCTGCTCGACCCGGTACGAGAAGGTCCCCTGGTATATTGCCTGGATCTTCGCAAAAACGCGGCGGCTGCGCTGGTCAGGCGGCAGCGCGCGGCTGGACTTGCGGAGTTCCGCCATATCGCGACAAGCGATGGCCCTGGCCAGCTTGTCCTTGACCTGGGCCTTCGTCGCGACGGGTAGGGCGCGGTCGCGCTCGGCGAGGGCCGCTGCGCGCTCGCAGGCCTTGACGGCCTGCACGTAGCGGTCGGCTGCGAAGAGCGCGTCTGCCGCGGCAAGCAGCGCCTTCCAGTCGGTGCACTTGTCGGCTTCGGCGGCGAGTTGCTCCCAGTGCGCGAGGTCGCCCGTGGCGGCGAGGACGGTGGTGTGCAGGAGCTTGGAGGGGCCGTGGGCAGAGTCGAGGCGGAGGGCTTCGTCAAGGTGCTTGCGGGCGGCGGCGAAGTCCTTGTTCTCGTGGGCGAGGACGCCGAGGGCGTAGTGGCCCCAGGAACCGTCGGGCATGACCTCGACGGCGGCGTCGGCACGGACTTTCGCTTCGTCGAGCCGGCCCTCGCTCGCGGCGCGGACGGCGCTCTCGGCCTGGCGTTTCGAGGCCGCCAAGGCCGTGGCGCGCTGCTCGTTCCGGGCCTTGTCCGCGGCGGCCTCGCCTGCGACGGCGCGGTCGCGCTCGCCGGCAAGGCGAATGACGAAAACCATGGTGATTGCGATGAGAAGGACCGCGGCGGCGGCGATGGCGGCGCTGATGCCCTTGTTGCGCTTGATGAGCTTCACGACCGCCTGAGAGAAGGTGTCGGGGGCGGCAGAGACGCTTCGGCCCTCCAGGTACAGGCCGAGGTCGCGCTTGAGGTCGAGGACGCTGCGGTAACGATGGCCGCGCGCCTTGTGGAGGCATTTCATGGCGATGGCGGAGAGTTCGCGGGGGACGTTGCGGCCAGGGGCGCGCTCTTCGGGCGGGACGATGTGGCCCTTGAGGACGTTGGCGAGGATGGCGTAGGTGGTGTCGCCCTGCACGGCGCGCTCGAGGGTGAGTATTTCGTAGAGGATGGCGCCCAGCGACCAGAGGTCGGACCGGGCGTCAATGTGGTGGAGCTCGCCCTTGGCCTGCTCGGGCGACATGTAGGCGGGCGTGCCCATCATCGAGCCGGCGACCGTGCGAAGGTCGTCCGTCTCCTGGCGGTCGGAGACGATGCGGTCTTGTGGGCGGGGCGTCTCTGCCCCGCGTTCTTCGCGGGCCGGGGGCGCCCCCCCCACAATGTCGCGGGGCACGGAGGCCCCGCCCACATCGTTACGGCGCACGATCTTGGCCAGCCCCCAGTCCATGACGAGGACTTCGCCGTAGTCGCCGACCATGATGTTCGCAGGCTTCAGGTCGCGGTGAATCACGCCCCGCGAGTGGGCAAAGGCCACGCCGTCGCAAACCTTGAGGAAGACTTGAAGAAGCTCGGAAAGAGAGAAGAGCGGGGAGAACCTTTCTGTACAAAGGTTGCTCCCCGCACCCCTCTCCAAAGACTCTTGGGTTACTGGACCAGA
>DATKZY010000115.1:0-8668 GCA_035527715.1 Planctomycetota bacterium
CCGCCGGGCACTCCAGAGCGAGATTGACGAGATGGACACCGCCCGCTACATCGCCCAGAACGGCCTTCGCTCCGTCGCCGTCGGCCTCATCACCGAGCTGACCGCGAAGAACGGCGGCGACATCAGCAGGATGGACCCCGAAATCCTCAAGTTCTTCCGCGAGGTCGGCATCGAAATCATCCAGGCCCTTGTCAAGCGCCGCGACTACTACAAGGCCCACTACTACCTGTGGAGCTTCCTCCGCCCCGACCACGAGACCCCCATCCCCTGGACCGAGGCCCAGTTCAAGGAGCTTACCGCCCTCCGCCGGCAGGTCGAGGAAAAGCTCCGCGAGGGCCGCCCGCCCGACGCCCCGCTGCCCGACTGGTCGAAGTACGCCGACCAGATGCCCAAGCGCAAGCGCGACTGAGCCGCAAACAGCGGCAGGGCAGAAGGCCCAGTCCCTTCGGGCCTGGGCCTCGTGGTTGCTCTTCCATCACGCGTCACTTCCCGCCGGCGCGGAGCGTGTAGAGGCCGTAGCCAACCTCGCGCAGGGCGTGCCTGGTCTCGGGATACGGCGTGTCGCAGCCGTCGAGGAGGCCGATCTGGTAGTTCTCCTCGTCGAGCGCGCGGCCGGTCGCCGGTTCGTCGGTGTACTTGAACCAGTGGGTGCCGACGAACTGGGGGTGGCGTAGCGCGCCCTCCACGTAGTCGCGGTAGGCCTTCGCGCGCTCGGCCTGGTCCTTCACGGGCACGAGGCCGGTGTGGAACATGCCGCGGTCGAGTGCGCCGAAGTGGAACTCGCCGACGATGAGCGGCTTGTCGCCGCCGGGATAGCGGAAGCCGGCGATCGAGCGGCGGTAGAAGTTGTAGCTCACGACGTCGCAGTAGGGCGCGGCGGCGCGGGCGGCGCGGTCGTTCACCCAGGCGAAGCGGCAGCCCAGGTAGAGCTGGTTGGGCGCCACCTCCTTCACGGCCTCGCGAATGGTCTTGAAGTAGGTCTCGGCGGTCTTCGTGTAGAAGGCGGCGAGGTCGTCGTGGGCCTTCGCCTTGTCGGGCGCGCCGCGGTGGGCGAGGAGGGCATCCCACGAGGCGTGGCTCGTGCCCCAGGCGGCGTTGAGCTTGGCGATGTCGCCGTACTTCGCCTTCAGGTCGTCGAGGAAGACCTTCTTCGCCACCTGGTCGGGGGGCGAGGCAAGCGCGGCGACGGCGAGCGAGACCTCGTCGCCCCAGGCGATCTCGTTGTCCACGAAGAAGCCGATGCACCAGGGGTCGCCCGCGGCCTTGCCGGTCTGTGCGGCCATGGCCTTGCGGACCTCGTCGCGGAAGCCGGGGTCGAAGACGTCGCGGAACTTGCCCCAGTAGCCCTGGCTGCCCTCGAGGAGCTTCCCGCCGAAGTGGACCGTCGCCGTGTACGGGGTCCGCTTCATCAGGTAGACGGCGGGGTCGGACCAGTTGGCGATGGTGTTCATCCCCCAGCTCCGCAGGCGGCGATGGGCCATGTCGGCGACCGCGTCGCGCCAGCCGTCGCCGTACTTCCGCTTGCAGTTCACCAGCAGGAAGCTGAAGCAGGTGACGGTTTTTCCGGCGTAGTGGCCGTGGAGGGTGCGGCCCGTGGAGAAGAACTCCTTGAACTCCGCCTTGTCGCCGGGGAAGTCCTGGAACCAGCCCTGGCGCCCGTCGGTGGGCGTCGAGTCGTTCGCGCGGACGCAGTCGGTGCCGTGGGACCAGAACAGCTTGCCCTCGGGGTCCACGAGCCACCACTTGCTTTGGATCTTCTCGACGCGGAAGAAGCCTGTGGCCTTGAGGGCGGGGCCGTCCTTCCAGCCGCCGTACTGGTCCCATTCGGCGGGGCCGGGCTTGTCGGCGAGGTCCTTCCGCTCGGCCTCCAGGTGCGTCTTCAGGTCGTCGAGCGAGTGGGTCTTGCCGGGCCAGTCCTTGTGGACGTATTGGCCGAAGGTGTCAATGAAGGGGAAGAAGCTCTTCACCTTGTCGGGGTCCACGGGGGGCGGGACGTAGCTGCCGCCGACGCGGATGTTGTCAATCTCGAAGGTGTGGTCCTCCTTTGGCCTGGGCACGAAGACGAGAAGTTGCGTGACGTTCCTCGGGTCAATCGCGCGCTCGGGGCCGCTTGAGCCATCCGGGTAGCCGCGCATGCCGAAGAGTTTTGCACGAACTGCACTGGGAGGCTTTCGTTCGATCTCGACGCGCAGGGTGCCGCTCTCGCCCGGCTTGAGGGTCAGATGACCCGTCACGCAGTTGCGGACGCCGTCGGCGCCGGGGTTGTCCACGCGGCAGCAGACGGTGGCCTCGTTGGTGCCGACGTTTTTCGCGTCGAGTGCGAGGTGTGCGAAGGGCGAGAGGTCCCACTTGCCCTGGGGTGCCTTGAGGGTGACGCCGGGCCAGTCCTGGCGATGGCCGCTGGCGATGCGCAGCGCGGCGCCGGCTTCTTTCTTGACCAGTTCGACCTTGACGTCGGTGGTCGGCACCTTGGCGGGGTCGAAGTCCTTGTCGAAATCCAGGAGCACGCGCTCGCCGGCCTGAGAGGCCGAGCACGCGGCGGCCACTACGGCCAGTCCCATCCACAGCCACAAGGAGCCCGCGGTCGCCATCGCCTCATCCTCCTGTCCGTTGCCCTCCCGCCCTCTAGTTATACACAAGGCGTCCGAGAGTGTCGAGTGCCCAGTTGATTTGCCGTCGCCGTGCCGCTAGACTGGAGTCTACGTTGTTGGCTCCAGGCTCCGGTAGGGTTGCAGCGACATGGAGGGCTGGGTATGGGGAAGCGGCGGGCGAAGTGCCCCCAGTGTGGCCACATCCTCGAGTACGACACGACGGCTGGGCCGCAGGTGACGTGTCCGAGCTGCCAGGCGAGCCTGAACACTTCGCGCGCCGCGCAGGCGGGGAAGCCTGACCCCCTGATCGGCCAGAGGATGGGGGATTTCGAGGTCGTGGGCCTCGTGGGCCGCGGGGGGATGGGCGCCGTCTACAAGGCGCGCCAGTGCTCGCTCGACCGCCTGGTGGCTCTCAAGGTGGTGCGGCTGGGAGAGGGGAGCGAGGCGATGGCCACGCGCTTCCAGCGCGAGGCCCGGGCCGCCGCGGCCATCAACCACCCCAACATCATCGAAATCTACACCGTCGGGCAGCAGGGCAATCTCCAATACATTGCGATGGAGCTGGTCGAGGGGGAGAACCTGAGCCAGATCGTGCGGCGCGAGAAACGCCTCGACCCGGCCCGCGCGCTGGGCTACATGAAGCAGACCTGTGCCGCGCTCGCCAAGGCTCACGCCACGGGCATCGTGCACCGCGACATCAAGCCAATGAACATCCTCGTGTCCCGCGACGGGACGGCGAAGGTGGCCGACTTCGGGCTGGCCAAGCGCATGGAGGGCGACCTGGCCGCGACGGTCGAAGGCCAGATCACCGGCACCGTGCTCTACATGTCGCCCGAGGTCGCCGGGGGCGAGCAAGGGAACGCGCGCTCCGACCTCTACTCGCTCGGCGCCACCTTCTACCACGTTCTGGCCGGCGAGCCGCCCTTCACCGGCCGCAGCACCACCGAGGTGCTCCTCAAGCACGCCCGCACCGTCGTGCCCTCGCTGGCCGAGCGGGTGCCCGGCACGCCCCCGGCCCTCAGCCGCATCGTCCAGCGCCTGCTGCGCAAGGACCCCGGCGAGCGATTCCAGACCGCCGACGAGGTGCTCGCCGCCCTCGAGCGCGCCGAGCGCACCCTGGGCGCCCCCGGGGAGGGGACGGTGACGGGCGATCGGCAGGCCTTCCACGCGACGCTGGCCGAGCGCGCCGAGGCAAGCCGCCAGAAGGCGCGGAAGCTCGCGCTGCTCATCTCGCTGGGGGCCGCCGCGGCTGCGCTCCTCATCATCCTCGTCGCCCTCCTCAGCGGCGGCGGGCAGAAGCCCCCCGCCGAGGTCCGCACGCCGCCGGCCCGCGATCCTTCCACGCCGCCGACCAAGGAGCCGCCCGCCAAGGAGCCAACCAAGGTCACGCCCACTCCGAAGACGCCGCCCAGGGCCCCCACGTGGGCCGACGTGTTGAGGGAGGTGGAGCCGAAGGTCCAGGCGGCCCTCAAGGAGGAGCGGTTCGGCGACGCGGCGGCGGAGTACCGGGCGCTGGCCGACCAGTTCGGCGACGAGACGCTGCGCCGGGAGTGCCAGACACGCATCCTGCGCATCCAGGACGACGCCGAGGCCGCCTACCGTCGGCTCGAGGCGCAGGCCCGGAAGCTCGCCGCCGAGAGGAACTTCTCGAAGGCCCGCAGCGCCCTGCGCGGCGTGCTCGAGCGGTTCGGCACCCCGCTGCAGGTGAGCAAGGCCCGGGACCTGATGGCGGAACTCGAGCGCCTCGAGGCCGCGCCGCCCAGAAAGGCGCCCCTCAGCAAGGGGGAGGCCGAGAAGCTCGCCAAGGAAGAAGCCGAGAAACGCGCCAAAGAGGAAGCCGCCCGCAAGGCCGACGAGGAGCGGAGCCGCCAGCTCGACGCCCGGTATGCCGCCGCGCTCGTGCCCATTGACGCCTTGCTGCGGGACTGGGAGTACCAGAAGGCGACCGCGGCCCTCGCCGAGCTGCGCTTCGACGACAAGCGGCTCGACGAGCAACTGAGCACCCGGCGGGCGCAACTGGACCTCCTGGCCAAGCTCAAGGCGAGGATGATCGAGCGGATCAACAACGGCACGCCGCGCCTCCGAAAGGGCACGATCGCCATCCCCGGCATCAACGCCGACCTCACGGCCGCCGACGAACGCCAGATCACCGCCACCCTGGGCGCCGGCGCCGCCGAAGGCCACCCGTGGAGGAGGCTCTCCGCAAAGTCCGCCTGCCTCCTCGCCAAGCAGGTCGTGGACCGCAAGAGCGGCGACGACCTCCTGGCCTCGGCCCTCCTCGCCCTCGTCTACGACGACCCCGCCACCGCGGAGAAGGACTTCGAGGATGCCCGCGCCGCCGGCGCCGACGTGGACCGTCACCTGGAGGCCGTGGCCGACTTCTCCTTCTCGCGAGTCCTCGGCCTCATCGAGAAACAGGCGTTCACCGAGGCCGAGGAGGCGCTCGCGGCCCTCGAGGCCCGCTACGCCGAGTCCCCCTGGCTCACCAGCCACAAGAACGCCGTGGACGCGGCCCGCGCCAAGATCAAGACCCACACCGCCGAGGCCAACGCCGAGAAGCTCTACAAGCAGGCCGTCGAGCTCTACAAGCAGAAGGACCTCGCCGCGCTCAAGGAGGTCGTCGAGAAGCTCACCGAGGAGTACGGCGAGACCAAAGCGTTCGCCGACGCCGAGCGCAAGCCCACCGTCGCCGAGATGGCCGGGGCCACCGAGAAGCTCGGCAAGACCCTCACCGTCAGCCGGTCCGGCCGGGGGCAGTTCAAGACCATCCAGGCGGCGATTGACGCGGCGGAGCCGAACGCCGTCATCCTCATCACCGAGGGCGGCTTCTACCCCGACCGGCTCGTCGTGCCCCAGTCCAAGGCGAACCTCACCCTCCGGGGCAAGAAGGGCGTCATGCCCGTTCTCGGCTACGACCCCTCAGGCAAACGCGTGCAACGGCGCATCATGGACGTCGAGGCCACGGAACTGACCCTCGATGGGCTGGTCTTCATGGCCGGCACGTCCGACACGACGAGCACCGGCTTCATCGGCACCAAGGGGCGCGCGGCCCTCCGCCTCCGCGCCTGCCTCTTCGCCACCAACTACCGCTACAGCGGCGGCGAACTGGTCGAGAACTCCGGCGGCTCCGTCGAGGCCGACCACTGCCTCTTCCTCCGCGGCGGCTCCATCTACTCCACACTCCACGCCAAGAACTCCATCTGCATGGGGCGGTACTTCTACGTCTACTCGTCCTACTACTCCTCGGGTGGGCTCCCGCCCCCGCGCGGCGACGGGCCGGCCCCCCCGCCGCCCGTGTGCAAGTTCGAGAACTGCCTCCTCTACCGGTTCGAGACCTCGACCCCGTGCCAGATGGACTTCTGCACCGTGCCCGGCGGCCTCGAGCTGCGCGGCGCCCCCAACACCATCACCAACTCCATCCTCGAGCAGGTCGACTCCGACAAGGGGGACACGACGATCGAGCACTGCGACGTCTACGGCAAGGAGCCGTTCGTCGACTTCGCCCGTCCCGGCAAGCGCTGCTTCACCGCCGTCCCGCAGTTCCTCAACATCAGGAGCTTCGACTACCGCCTCCAGCGGACCAGTCCCTGCCACAAGAAGGCCAGCGATGGCGGCACGATCGGCTGCCGCCTCACCCGCGACATGGCGGAGCTCCTCGCCCTCGCTTTCGAGTTGCGACGCCGCGGACTGCTCGACTTCTCCGCGCCCACAGGCAGATACGATTACTAGGCGCCACGGATCACACAAGGAGATTCGCCGGATGAGACGCATCGCCCTGCTCCTCGCCGCCGCCCTGCTGCCCGCGTGCGAGAACGCGCAGGAGACTCCCAGGGACGCCAAGGCGCCGGCAGCGAAGACGAATGCCGCGCCGCCCCTCGCCGCCGACGCCTGGTTCGGCTCCGAGCCGCTCACGCTCGAGGGGCTGAAGGGCAAGGTGGTGGTCGTGGACTTCTGGAACACCACCTGCGGCCCGTGCCGCAAGCTCATGCCCCATCTGGCCGAGATGTACGCCAAGCACAAGGCCGAGGGCCTCGTCGTCATGGGCATCTCGGAGGATGAGAAGGCCGACCTCGAGGAGTTCCTCAAGGCCAACCCCGTCGCCTATCCCCTCGCCATTGACCAGTTCAAGGGCGGCACGGGGGTGACCTTCGACGCCTATGGCATCCGCTCCATCCCCACCGCCTGCCTGATCGCCCGCGACGGCGCCCTCGTCTGGAAGGGACCCGGCGAAGAGCTCACGAACCAGATGGTCCTGGCCGAGTTGAGCAAGAAGTAGTGCGACGGCGCCATTTCCGCTCTACCATGAGGGTAAGCCGGAGTTCTGTCCCTCGTTCGGGCCATCAGGCCCAGGAGGCCGCGCCATGGCGACCACTGTCCGTTTGTCTCCCCATCCCGCACTCCGCATTCCGCATTCCGCATTCGCGTGGCTCGCGCTTCTCGCCGCCGGCTGCATGGACCCCAGCATCTACCAGGGCTACGGCACGGCCCCGCAGGCCCCGGCGCCGCGCCGCGTGGCCGCCTCGCCGCAGCCTGCGGCGCAGGCCGAGCCGGGGAAGAAGCTCCCCTTCGGCGCCACGCCGCCCGGCGGCGACCCCTTCTGGGGCGTGCCCAAGCAGGGCGACCTGCTCGCCCGGTCGCCCGACAACGTGGGCATCGTGGTGGAGAAGCTCGATGCGAGGGCGATGGCCGCGATGGACGCCGGCGGCGCCTTCCGCGCGCGGAGCGGCAACGTGACCGTGGCCGGCGGCAACCCGCTCGCCGCGCGCAACGGCCTTCAGGTCCGCGTCGCCACCGGCTCCTTTGCCGGCCGCATCGGCGGCTCCGTCGTCCGCACCCGCTCGAGCACCCGCGAGCAGATGTTCATCGTCGTCAAGAGCGGCACCGAGGGCGCCCTGGTCGTGGGCGGCGACGTCTACGTCCGCCGCCTGGGCTACTGGGGACCCTACGGCTACCAGCTCCTGATCGAGCGCGACTTCGTGGGCCGCCAGCTCGCCGTGCGCCCGACGATTCTCTCCGACGGCCGCATCGCCGTCCAGCTCTGGCCCCGCTTCAGCACCCGGAAGGGGCGCGTCATTGACGTGACCCAGCTCTCCACCACCGTCACCGTCCGCGACGGGCAGTCGCTCCTCCTCGGCGGCCTGAACACGGCGGGGAGCGAAATCAGCTCGGTCCTCTTCGGCGCGAGCGGCCGCGAGTCGAGCGGCACCATGGCCATCGTGCTCACCGCCAAGATCGGCGGCCTCGACATTGACTGGCCGAAGGGCAGGTGAGCGGGAGTCACCGCGCGAGCAGCGTCGTGAGCTTGCGCAAGGCCTCGGAGACGGCCGCGGGCGGGAGAACGCAGATGCGCCGGGCATCACGGGCGCGCCAGTCGAGGCTCTTCGCCTGGTCGGCGAGGATGGCCCCCGTCACGCCCGTGCCCGCGGGGATCAGCACCTCGAACGGGTAGCCCTTGACCTGATTGGTGATGGGGCAGAGGATCGCAAGGCCAACCTTGCCGTTGTAGGCGGAGGCCGAGAGCACCAGGGCCGGCCGGCGCCCCGCCTGCTCGTGGCCGGCCTGGGGGTTGAGCGTGATCCAGACCACATCGCCACGTTCGGGCACGTAGCCTGCCACAGGGCTCACCAGGCTTCCTCCCCTACGGCCGGGCCGGTGTCCACCTCGCGATGGAGGTTCCCTTCCGTCACGCCCTCCAGCAGTTGCCCCAGCGTGAGCGGCGGCTCCTCCACTGGCTCGACGATGACCTTACCTTGGCGGAGCGAGACCTCCACAGAGGTCCCCCGCTCAAGCCCCATCTCGCGCGCAAATGCTTGCGGGATTCGCAAGGCGAGGCTATTCCCCCACTTCTGGACCCTCGTGATCATTGTCCGACCTCCTGCATGTATCTACAAAGATGATACAATAGGGAGGGCTGCCTGTCAACGCCTGAATGGGACGGGGGTGCGTGTAATCTCCTACGGTCAAGGGGTCGCAGGCGAACGCCCGAAGGGCGTGGCGGAGTAAAGCCCACGGTGCAGCGAAGCGGAACCGTGGGTTTGCGTGCCAGAAACAGGCGTAGCCCCCGACGGGGGCGACGG
>DATKZY010000116.1:0-3185 GCA_035527715.1 Planctomycetota bacterium
GTCGCGCTTTCGCGCGAAAGCGCGACAATCACCGCGGCGCGATCTGGCCCCCGCCCGCCGAGCTGCGGACACGCAGAGGGGAGTGCGCCTCCCCCAAAGTGAGGCGCCGAAGTCCGTCGCAGAAGGACCGTCGCGCTTTCGCGCGAAAGCGCGACAAACGCCGCGGCCCCATTTCGTCCCCCGCCCGCACCGGGGATCGCGGCGCGACTTGCCTCGGATCGGCGCAGCCGGTATACTCAGCAGTGCAATGGGCCGCAGGCAAATGAGGCGACCGACATGCCCGTCAACTATGGCGTCTGCGACAAGTGTCACGCTCGCGTCCCCGCCACCCACTCCATCCGCGACGGCACGGTGTATCTCACCAAGGAATGCCCCGACTGCGGGACCACCGAGGGCCTCGTCAGCAACGACCCCGCCACCTGGCAACGCAAGCGCGAGATCTGGCAATACGACAGCGCGACCTCGACCGCGCACGTCTGCCACCTCAAGTGCGAGGGCTGCCGCCACCCGCGCTCGCTGCGTCTCGTGTTCCTCGACCTCACGAACCGCTGCAACATGAACTGCCCGATCTGCGTGGCCAACGCCCCCTGGATGGGCTTCGACTACCACCCGCCCCTCGCCTACTTCGAGAACATCCTGAAGGGCCTGGCCAGCCTCGACCCCAAGCCGGTCATCCACCTGTTCGGCGGCGAGCCCACGCTGCGGGACGACCTGTTCGAGATCGTGGACCTCGCGCACGGCCTCGGCCTCCGCGTGCACCTCGTCACCAACGGCCTCAAGCTGGCCGACGAGGCCTACTGCAAGAGGGTCTGCGACAAGAAGCTCCCCGTCTTCCTCGGCTTCGACGGCCGCGACCCCAGCATCTACGAGCGGATGCGCAAGACCACTACCTGCTACGAGCCGAAGCTCAAAGCCCTCGAGAACCTCCAGAAGTTCGCCACCCAGCGCCAGGACGCCATCATGTGCACGGTGGCCCGGCACATCAACGACGCGCACATCGCCGACCTGTTCACGATGTGCCACGAGCACCGCGACCACATCAAGGCCCTCAACTTCCTGCCGCTGACCGAGACGTGGGAGCCTGGGCGCTTCGAGGCCGACATCTCGACTACCATCGAGGACGTGCAGGAGATCGTCGCCGCCGCCTTCCCCGACGAGAAGGTCGAGTTCGCCTCCCTCGGCCTCCAGTTCCACTTCGACCAGGCGCTCTCCTTCTTCCGCAAGAAGGGCACGCGGACCTTCAACAAGGTCCACCCCAACTGCGAGGCGGCCACGATCTTCGTGCCCGACGGCGAGCGCTACCGCCCGATCAGCCACTTCCTCCAGCGCCCGCTCGACGAGCTGACGGCCGAGGCCGTGAACCTGGCGAAGGCCCTCGAGCCGAAGCTTGCGAAGCTCGACGCGGCCCGTGGCCTCTCACGCCTGCGCGGCAAGCTCATCGTCCTTCGCGCGTTCCTGCCGTTCATCCGCAGAAACGTCCGCTTCGCCCGCTTGATGAAGGGCCGCCCGCGGCTGGCCATTTTGCGGCTCCTGGGCGGCCTGCTCTTCGGCAAGACCCTCTACGACCAGCTCGCCAAGCACACCTACATCGGGGACCGGCTCACCAGCATCATCCTCCCCTTCGAGGAAATCCACTCCATCGAATCCGAGCGGATGGAGATGTGTGCCGCCGGCTTCGCCTACGAGGACACCGAGACAGGCGAGGCGAGGACCGTGCCTGCCTGCGTCTGGTGGCTCTACAACAAGCCGCTGCTCCGAAGCATCATGGCGAAGTACGGCCCCGCCCCTCGCGCCTGACACCGGCTGACGGGCCACAGGGTGCCCATCTCCCCGCCTCTGAATTTGGCAATCTGTAGGGCATTGGGCGACAGCCGTAACGCCCTGTAATATCATCGCTTACGGCGAGCACTTGGTTCCGTGCGCCCCCGACAGAGTGCCAACTGGCTGCGACGCCCCGCCTACAACGGTTTGGCAGCCGCCGGCCCACCATCCCCGAGCATCTTCACCTTGGCGAGCCACTCCAGGCAGCCGGCTTGCCAGGCCGCCCACATCGGGCCGGAGTAGCCGTTGAGGCCGTGGCCGCCGCGGGGCAGTTCCAGGTACTCCGCGGCTACCTTGTGGGCACGGAGGGCCTCGTAGAGATCGCGGCTGTTGTCGGGCGGGACGAGTCCGTCGTCCTTCGCGTGGGCGAGGAACATGGGCGGGGTCTGGTCGGTCACTTGCTTCTCGTTCGAGAAGAGGGCGACCCTCTCGGGCGTGGGGTTGCGGCCGAGCAGGTTGTTCCTGCTCCCGCCGTGGGTCTTGCTCCCCATCGTGACCACGGGGTAGACGAGGACGACGAAGTCGGGGCGGCAACTCAGCCTGGCAATCGGGTCATCGGCCTTCGGGTCCCCGGCGTCGAAATGGGTGCCCGCGGTGGAGGCGAGGTGCCCGCCGGCGGAGAAGCCGATGATGCCGATGCGGTTCGGCGCGACGCCCCACTCCTTGGCCCGCGCGCGAACGGTGCGAATGGCGCGCTGGGCGTCGAGCAGCGGCACGAACGCCCTGCCCCTGGGAAGGCGATACTCCAGCACCATCCCGGCGATGCCGTGCTCGCCGAGCCAACGCGCGATGCCGTGCCCCTCCGGGCCGGTCACCAGCCCGCCGTAGCCGCCGCCGGGGCAGATCACCAGAGCCGTCCCCGTCGCCTTGTCCGCAGGCGGCCGATACACCGTGAGAGTCACTTTGGCCGACTCGAACTTCCCGTCGCCCACAGGCGCCTTCTCGGGCCAGAGCGAGACCTTCTCAGGCGCCGCCGCCGAGGGCTCGCCTGCGGCCACCAACGCCCCAGCGCTCATCACCAGCACCCCCACAACCAGAAGCATCCCACACAACTTCGAAGGAACGCGGGCAACACGGTGCATCGCTCTCTCCTCTACTTGATTCCTGGGACATCGAGCACGGCGATGCGAGCGAATCTCGCGATGACCATATCCTATCCCGCGCAGACCGTGCCGTCAATGACGTCGCATGATGACAGAGCATGGCCCTGCGGCAGGAGCCTGAGGCGCCTGCCTCGCGTCTCACGGGGGCGCGTCAAGAATGGACATTATGGACATGATGGACTGGATGGACAAGACCCGGCGAAGCCCCTTCCGCCGAGTCCATCCTGTCCATCGTGTCCATCCTGTCCACGCCTGGCCACC
>DATKZY010000117.1:0-10005 GCA_035527715.1 Planctomycetota bacterium
GGGCTGGGTGCTGGAGAGGCGGGGCGTGGACAGCGCGCGGCTTGAGCGCCTCGCTCGCTTCCCTGTGAAGGGGTACAGGGTGCTGGACCCCACCGGGCCGCGCAAGGGGCCGTGCAACCGCCGCTGGATGATCCAGGAGAACCTGCCGGGGAGAACACCGACGTGAAACCGCTGCGCACGCGATTGCTGGAAGCGCGGAGGCGCCTTGGGATCCCCTGGGAGATCCTCGAACGAGACTACCTTCTCTCGTGGATTCTGGCCGGCGTGGCCCGCGTGGCGGTGCTCCGAGACGCCATCGTCTTCAAAGGGGGTACTGCGCTCAAGAAGTGCTACTTTGGCGACTATCGCTTCTCAGAGGACCTCGACTTCACCGGCACGGCTGGGACGCCGGTGGGCGCCGCCATGTCGGATGCGATGCATGCCCTCTGCGAGGCCGCAGTTGGCCTTCTCGATGTCTACGCCCCCGTTGAGATCACCTGCGAGCGGTACACGGAGAAGGAGGCTCACCCGGGAGGTCAGGAAGCGTTCGCCATCCGCGCCCGTCTCCCGTGGCAGAGGCTGGCGCAGACGAGGGTGATGGTCGAGGTCACGATGGATGAGAAGGTGCTCAGGCCGCCGGTGCTGCGGCCCGTGATCCACAGCTACGGCGAGTCGCTCGATGCGCAGGTCCGCGTCTACGCCCTGGAGGAGATCGTCGCCGAGAAGCTCCGCGCCATCCTCCAACATGCCGTGCAGCTCGGCGAGCGCGGGTGGAGCCGTTCGCGTGCGCGGGATTACTACGACCTGTGGCGCGTGCTGGGAGCGTACCGCAACGAGATGGACCTGAGCGGCTTTGCACCGTTCCTGCGGGAGAAGTGCTCCATTCGAGGTGTCACCTTCCAGGGGCCGGATGACTTCTTCCGTGCGCCCGTGCTTGCCTACGTGGAGCGAACGTGGGACCAGTGGCTTGGCCCGCTCGTGCCCAACCTGCCACCTTATGGGACTGTCATGAGAGAACTCCGACCACAGGTAATGACCCTCCTGGCGTGAGAGGCCCGGCAGCGCCGCCTCGTGTGTGGCAACTGCTCCAACTGATGCCGCGATCACCATCTGGCGCGCCACCGCCATCGTCACCCTCAGCACGAACCCGAGCGGCGCTAGCAGCGGCACGGGCAACACCGGCAACCCCACGCCGTTGGCGGAGCCGACCCCAAGCTTCTCGCTGACGCTCCCAATCCGCGATGGCGGCGATGGGGCGCAGGTCGTGTTCCGTGACGGGGTCGCGGCCGTTCTGCGTGCGCGGGAGGAAGAGGAGGGCCTCCTGGATGTCCGGGGCGAGCTGGAGGAGGTCCATGACCTGGCTCATCCGGGCACGGGTCACCTGGCCCCGCCGGGCAAGCGCGGCGTAGTCGGGCGCTTCGCCGCGTTGGAGCAGGCTGTCGAAGTGGATCGCGAGGGCCATGAGGCGGGCGACGCGCGGGACGTTGCCCGGCTCAGGCTCGGGCGTCGGAACGCCGTTGCTCTGGGCTTCATCGCCTGCAGGGTGGAGCGACCACTCGAGGCGGCGAGGCAGGGGCATGGTATCCAACGCGGGTGCGGGTTGGCTCATTGTTCTCCTCGCTCATCGTTTGGACAGGGGCCGTTGCCGCCGTCTCGCAAGACGGCGGAGAGCTTGCCCGACGGGCCGTCGTAGTCGATCCGCTCGACGATCCGAGCGACGGCGCGCCGGCGTTCGGCGGGGGAAAGGGCTTCCCAATCGCCGCCGAAGGGCGCCAGGGCCTCGATGCCGCTCGCCCCTGGGGCCGCGAGCAGGCCCCGCAACTGTTCGACGACCGACGCCTCGATCTTCTCGGCGGGCACGGACTTCGTTGGGCAAGCCGCCCAGCCGCGCTTCTGGGCCGTCTGGCAGACGTAGTAGCGATGCCGCCGCGTCCCGCGGGCCGCGACCGAGTGCGTCATGGCTTTCCCGCAGGGCTGGCAATGGAGGAGTCCCTGGAGGAGGGGCGTCGGCCCGGTACGCCGGCGGCTTGAGCCATTCCGGCCGTTGCGGCGAAGGAGTTCCTGGGCCTTCCGCCACGTGGCCTCGTCCACAAGGGCCTCGTGCTCGCCGGGATGGAGGGAGCCGTTCGAGCGGACCTGCCCGATGTAGAGGGGGTTCGTGAGGAGTTTCTGCAGGGTCGTCTTGTTGAATAGCCCGCCGCCGCGCACCCTGCCCTCGCGGGTGGTGTATCGCTTGTTGCGCCATCCCCGGCCCTCCAACTCCTGGACGACGGGGAGCAACCCTCGGCGCTCAAGGTAGAGGGCGAAGAGGGCGCGGACGCGCTCCGCCTCCTCGGCGTTCACGAGCAGCCGGCCGCCTTCGGGCGCCACGTCGTAGCCCAGAATGGGCACGCCGCCCGTCCACTTCCCCCGGCGGCGGGCGGCTGACATCTTGTCCCGCGTCCGCTCCGCGATGATCTCCCGCTCGAACTGGGCGAACGAGAGGAGCACGTTCATCATCAGACGGCCCACCGAGGTCGCCGTGTTGAACTGCTGGGTGACCGAGACGAAGCTGACTCCATGCGCCTCGAAGGTCCCCATCAGACGCGCGAAGTCGAGGAGGGAGCGGCTCAGCCGGTCCACCTTGTAGGTCACGACGCACTCGACGCGCCCCGCCTCGATGTCCGCCAGGAGGCGCTGGAGAGCCGGGCGATCCACGTTCGCTCCCGTGTAGCCGCCGTCGTCATAGCGCTCGGGCAGCAGGGTCCACCCCTCCGAGCGCTGGCTCGCGATGTACGCCTCCGCCGCCTCGCGCTGGGCGTCGAGCGAGTTGAACTCCTGCTCCAGGCCCTCTTCCGTGCTCTTGCGGGTGTAGACGGCGCAGCGGACCTCCCGCCGCTCGCGGCTTCCTTGTCCCGCTCCTGGTCTTCCATTGGGCATGGGTGTGTTGCTCCTTCCTGGCGCCTCTCGGCGCCGGCCTCAGGCCAGCTCGAAGAACCGGTACCCGTTCCACCGCGTGCCGGCGGCCTCGCAGGCGATGGTGCTGAGCGAGGCGTAGCGGCGGCCCTGGTACTCGAAGCCGTCGTCCAGAACCCGCACGGCGACCGCCATTCCGCGGAACTCGCGGACGAGCAGTTCCCCGACGGGGGGGAGCCGGGGGTCGCGGCGCGGATTTAACGCGCCGGCACGGTTGCGGCGATGTGCGCCGTCTGTCCGGTTCCGGCGGCTTGGGTTCGGCGCACGCACCCGGAGGTCCGCTTCGTCGGCCAGTTCCTCGGCACGCCGGCGCGCCCGTTCCGACAGCCCGCCCATTGCTCGCGCCTGGAGCCGCCAGGCGATCCGCTTCCGCAGGAACGCGGCATTCCCCGAGCGCGAGCTCTCGCCGAATGCCTCCACGTACTTCGCCTTGAGCGCCGGCGCCCCCAGGACCGCCAGGCCCTCAATCTCCTCCCGCAACGCAGCATCCATTGCGTTCTCCTCTCTGTCTCACAGAATGCCCTCCGCCCATGATCACAGGTTGAAAATGCCTCAGCGAGACGCGGACGCCTTCCGCCGGCAGTTGCCCTGCGATGGCCTCCTTGACCGCGCCCAACCCCGCCTCGTTGACCACGTGTTCCACTTGCGCCCCTGTGAAGCCCGCGGTCCTAGCCGCGAGGGCCTCCGGGCGGACGTCCTCGCCGACGGGCATGCGGGCGAGGAGCCTGGCGAAGAGGGCTGCCCGACCCGTGGCATTGGGTGGGCCAAGGTAGACCTTGCGGTCGATGCGGCCGGGGCGGAGGATGGCGGGGTCAATGTCCCCGGGCCGGTTCGTGGTGCCGATGACGAGGACGCGGCCCCGGTCCTCCAGGCCGTCGAGGAGGACGAGGAGCTGGGAGACGAGTTCCCTCAGGTGGCGGGAGTCGCCGTAGTCGCGCGAGCCGGCGATGGAGTCGAGTTCGTCCATGAGGACGACCGATGGGGCCAGCCTAGCGGCGCGCTGGAACACGTCCCTCAAGCGCCCCTCGCCCTCGCCGACCCACTTGCTCAAGACCTCGGGGCCGGAGATGACCTCGATGTGGGCGCCCGACTCCCCTGCCACGGCCCGCGCCAGCAGCGTCTTGCCGTTGCCCGGCGGGCCCCACAGAAGGATGCCCCGCCCGGGTCGGACGCCGACCCGCTGGAAGAGTTCGGGGTGCTTGAGGGGGAGCTCGGCGTAGTCGCGGACGGCCTCCACGGCGGCGTCCTGGCCGCACACATCGGCGTACCGGGCCGCGGGGATGCTCCGGTGCGGCACAGGAGCCAGGGCGGACGAGACGCTCGCCCCCAGGCCGTTCTGGGCGACTGCGGGGCCGGCTGCCGTCGGGCGGCGGAACAGGGACCCGGCCTCGGGCTGGAAGGTCACGTCGTAGGGCAGCCGCCGCGCAGCCTTGGGGAACACCCAGGCAGGCTTCCGCGTGTCGATGGCGTAGCCCAAGACCCAGCGGGCCGGGTCGGCGGCTGGGTCGAGGGTGTCGGGCAGCTCGCGGATGCGCTGCGTCGTGTGCTCGCGGCCGAACAAGGGGCAGATGACGAGCGATTCGTTGAGCCGCGTGTCGAGCTGGGCGAGGAGCGCCGGCTTGTCAAGGGTGACCACCTTCCCATCGAAGCTGCCCACCGCATACCAGGCCGGGTGGTCGCGGGGGATGCCGGGGAAGCCTTGAGAAGCACTGAACCGAAGCTGCTGGCAGCCGAGCGCGAAGCAGGCTCGGCACGGGTTCGCCCCCTCGGTCGCCTGCTTCTGCTGCTGGCGCCAGCACGAGGCGACGTCGGCGATGGCGTTGAGGACGCCCTGGACGTCGTGGAAGGCGAGCGGCTCGCCGTTGACGACGACCTCGGCGCCGCTCCAGCGCGAGATGACGCGGTGAAGGCTCTCGATGCGCCGCACGTTCTCGACGAGGGCCTCCTGGCGGATCGCGAGGCTGTAGTGCCGCGGCCGGCCCTTCTCGTCGCTCTCGACGGTGAGGCTGCCCGCCTCGGCGAGCGCCTTCATCCGCCGCAGGGCGACGTGGAAGTTCACCGAGGAGGTCCGGGCGAAGGAGGCCGTCAGGTCCAGGCGGAAGCCATCGGCGCCGTGGCACGAGGCGGGCAGTGGCGAGGCGTCGAACATGGTCGTGCGTGGGACCCAGCCCTGGCCGACGTGCTCTTTGATCCAGGCGTCGGCGAGGGCGTGGATGCGTTCCACGGTGGATGCGACGCGGAGGTCCGTGCGGAGCGGCTGCTGCCGGCCCGGAGCGTAGTCGGTGAAGAAGGCCACAAAGGGCGGATAGAGGGGATCGGCGGCCTCCTTGTTCGTCTTCCACACCACCGCCTTGCGGACAGAGAGCGCTCCCCTCTCCCTCTTGGTGAACACCTCGCGGCGGAGGACCTGCGAGCGGGGAAGCTCGACAGCATGCGCGGCGCCGACACCCTCGACCACCACGCGGTCCGTCACCTGGCTCCAGCGGACGCCATCAGTGTCCACGGCCTTGTCGTCCCGGACCCGGCGGAAGACGGCATGCATCATGCTCGCCGCCGGCAGGGGCCGGAGCGCCTGCCACGGCGGGGTGCCGCTCGGCATGTACCGCATTGCCATGCGCCGCACCGGATCGCCGTTGGCGCGGACAGTGAGAAGGTCGTTGCACTTGGCCTCGACGACCATTTCCGGGCGCACGAAGCGGAAGAGCGCCCCTGAACGGGAGGCGGCAAGGCAGGATGATTCGACGACGACCGGACGAAGCCGCTCGGCCAACTCCAGGCGGTCGGCCTCGGTGAACCCCGTGTCCACCCGCCCGAGAAGCTGGAACACCCCGTCAGGCCGGAGGAGCGCGAGCAGCAGCTCCGCCACGCCGCCCCTCGGTCGTTCGGTGAAGCCCACGACGGCGGCGTCGATGGTGATCTCCGGCTTCACCTTGATCACCTGCCCGTCGCCACAGCGGACGACCATGCCCTCGTGGCCGTCGCGGGTGACCAAGCTGTCATAGGCTCTGAGCAGTCCCTGTGTGTCCGCGGCCTGTTCGAAGGGTACGCAACGGCAGAGCTGTCCGCCATCAAGCAGGGAGGCGAGCCGCTCCGCCCGTTGAACGAACGGCGAACGTTGCGCGTCATCCACGCCGTCGTCGAGCAGGTCGAATGCCCCGAAGCCGAGGTGCTCGACGGGGGCGCCCGCGCCCCCACCCAGGGCCGCTGCAAGGTCGTGGACGCGGGGCCGGCGGCCCGAGCCGTTCGCGTAGAGTTCGCCCGCCAGCAGCAGGTCGTGTCCCGCCAGGAGGCGACTGGCCTCTGCCGTGGCTGGCACGTCGGCGATGACCTTTCCGCTGGGCGAGAGCAGCCACGCCTCGCCGCCGGCGACCCGCAGGAACCACGTCTCGCCATCGAGCTTCGGGGAGACGAGGCAGGGACCCTGCGGGAGTGTCGAAGTGAGATCGGCAGGCGAGACGCTGCGATAGCGGCCGGCGACCTGCCGCTTGTAGCCCGCCAGACGCTCCGCCAGCGCCCGGTCGGCGATGCTGCCCTGGGGCGCGATGCGCCCTGTCCCCAGCGGCTGCCAGCGGGCATGTTCCTGGGCGATCATAGGGTCACCTCCACAGGAACCACCAGTTCCAGGTTCGTCAGGTGGAGCACGAGTAGGTAGCGCTCCCCGTCCACCCGGCCCTCCAGGAACCCGCGATGGGGGACGCCGTTCCGCTCGAGGCGGACCGGGTCGCGTCCGGCCGGCCCCGCTCCAACCAGGACCAGGGCATCTGCCTCATCGAGTCCCCGCGCCATCTTAAAGAGAAAGTCGTAGGTCAAGCCATCCACGTGGCGAAGCTGAAGGGCGCGGCTGAAGGCGAAGCGCCGCGCCGCCTCCGAGCGGGGGAGCATCCGCCCCGTCCAGACAAGGGGCGCATCGCCATCCACGTTGGCCGGCGTGTCCGCCGGCAGGCGACGGTCCCTCTCAATGCCGTCGCGGTCGCAGATGACCTCTACCTCCGCCGCCGCGTAGAGGACGTTCCCGTCGGGGTCGAGGAGGACGCGGTCGGTCGGCCCCGCCCTTCGGCCCGTCGCCTCGAAGTCGATCTCGGGGTCCTCTTCGATCAGCAGCTCGGCAAGCTCTGCGTCGTCGGGGCACCGGTGACGGAGCACCCCGTAGGTCCTCGACATCGGCGCCTTGATGAGTCGGGCGGCGTCGACGGCCCGCCCGTCGAGGGTCTGGAGCTTGGGCCGGCCGCGGCGGCGGGCAGGCTCCATCCTCACCCGCGCGTCGCGGCCCCGGCCATCACGAATCCGAATCCAGCGCGACATCGTCTGTCTCCTGCATCAGAGCATGGCCAGGTCAAGGTCGTCCCACGGCTCGCCCGCATCGGGGACGGACAGGTCCGCCTGGTCCGGCCCGACGAAGCTGAACCCCGCTGGCTCCCCGACAAGGAGGAAGTAGCCGGCAGCGTTTTTCAGGAGGAACCGCGCCTCGCCGCCGCCATCGCCGCCTGCCAGCTGGCAGATGCCCGTGGCTGCCAGAAGCTCATCGAGCCGGCCCGACACCGCGACGGGCACCAGGGCATAGACCTGGCGGACGACGCAGTCCAGAAGGTCCGTCGCCTCTGCAGCCTGCGGCTCGGAACCTGAAGCGGCATTCCCGCCCCTTCGCGCTGAGCGCACCTCGCCGCGCTCGACCGCGTCCCCTTGGTCATCTAGGTAGAGGGTCGCCGTGCTCCCTGCCGGCAGCAGGAACCGTCCGTCGCGGGTCAGCGCTGCCGCCTTGCACTCCCTGCCCTCGCCATCCACCGGCACCCGCCGCCTTGTGCCGTACAGCGTCGCCCGGCACAGCTTGCGTATGGCAAAACTGCTGGCCGTCCCCTCGCAGGTGACTTCGAGCGTTCGTTCCATGGTCCGTCCTCCATCGGCGGGCGGCCCAAGTGCCGCCGCAGCCGTGGCTTACATACATCCTCGTTCGCGGGGGAATAGCAAGGCGTCATTGCGGAATTCAGAGGGAATTCCGTAACGCCAGGGAGGAGCGTCACTTCGCGCGCCGGCGGGGCTTCTTCTCCGCTCGGTCGCAGCCACGCAAGAGGACGATGGCCAGCTCCGAGCACTCCTTCAAGAGGGCCTGGAGGCGGCGGGCCTCCGCCACCCACCCTCTGACCTCCTCCACGCAACCCACCGGCACGTAGACCGACTGGGTCCGCCCGCCCTCCTTGAACGTCAGGCGGTGGCTGACATGCTTCTCGCCCCGATAGCAGCGGCAGCCGGACCGCCCACACGTGCGGCGGCTCTCCGTCAGGCTTGCGACCATGACCGGGCCGCGGGCCCGGAGCCCTCGCAGCCGAGTGTCGAGCAGGCGGCGTATCCGGACGGGATCTTCGGCAGTGGCCATGGGGCACCTCGCGGCGGGGGCATGAGGAACTGGACCATGCGATCCGCGGCGCCATCTTACGCCCTGGTTCGCTTGCGGTCAAGGCGGGGCAGTTGCGAGCAGCGATTCCGCTTCCGCCTCTGGATGCAGTGGGATTGCCTTGAGTTAGAGGGGTTTTGGGAGGAGGGGGAGATTCGCGCGGGGCGTCAGAGGGCAGGAAAGAGGCAGAACCGGGAGTGGCCGGCGGCGCCGGAGCGCTCCGGGCGGTGCGGAGACGAGAGTCCACCGGGGCTGGGGTGGTTGGGATGAGCTGGCCGTGGGCGGCAGGAGGGCCGAGGCTTACGGAGGCCGACCCCGGGCGCGCAACGGGATGGCGTCGTAGAAGGCGGCCCGGATCTTCTCGACGAAGAAGGCCATGGTGTGTGCCGCGCGGAGCGCCGGCTTGAGGTTGCGCGTCAGGAAGGCGTGGAAGAGGTTGTAGGCGAGGAAGAGCAGCAGGTAGCACGCGGCGATGGCGGTGGGGTGGTTCTTGTAGATGTGGTCGCCGTGCCAGGCGTGGACGATCTCGTTGAAGCCCTGGTTCTCGATGGTCCAGCGCCCGTGGCCGAGGCGTACAACGATGTCCCTGGGCGCCTTCGCCTGCGGGATGTTGGTGCCCCACATCCACTCGGCCTTCTCGACCTCGACTTCCTTGGTGCGCTGGCGGCGAACCGGGTGCGTCTCGATTGAGCGGACGACGCGGACGGGCTCGCCGTACTGGGGCCAGGTGGTGAGGTCCGGGATGTCCCAGGCCTCGATCTCGGTGTGGCCTTCCGTCCAGCGGGCCGGCTCGGTGAGAGGAAGGAGGCCCCGCGCGTCGACGACCAGGTCGCGGTTCTCCTTCTTGAGGACCGCGATGAAGTACTTGCCGCGTTGGTCGGCGAGGCGGCAGAAGTCCGGGTTGAGGTAGAGGGCGTCCCCGCTGACCGTGTCGAAGGCCCGCGGATAGCGCTCGGCGACGCGCTCGAAGAGCCGCGTGGCGGCGGCGATCTCGTCCTCGCCTGGGCGGAGGGGCTCGACGTCCAGGAGGACCTCGCCGCCGGCATGGAGCAGCAGGGCCGCCACGTGCCGGTAGTAGAACTGCAGCCGCTCCCCCTTGGCGGTCTTGATCTTCCGCTCGAGCGAGCCCGTCGAGCACCGCAGGTAGCTCGCCCCGGACTCGTGGGCGTCCAGGATGAGGACGAGGAACCCGCGCGGCAGGGGGCGGATGGCCTTGTTGCGCTTGAGCACCGTGTACTGGAGGAAGAGCTCCTCGCGGAGGTCGTCGAGCGAGAGAGCGGCGGCCGCATCCCCCAGAGCGTCGGCACTGGGCGGAGGCCCGCCCAGCCACCCCCTCGACGGGTCGCTGGGCCGCGCCTGCTCCAGCGCGTTGAGACTCCCCAGGCGCGCGCACTCCATCAGGAACAGGCTGCGGACGGACCGCACCGACGGGATGCGAGCCCGGGGCCGCGTGTCCCGGACACGGGCCGTGGCCTCGTTGAGGCCAAAGACCCTTTGACCATACCGCAGGAGCCGGCGGAGAACGTCACGTCCTCCTCTTCAGGTTCTGGAGCCTCTCGACGCTCAGGCGGCTGACCTCCTCGAGGAGCGAGCGGACCGTGTGGTCCGTCGCCACCCACTGGCGCACCTGGGCCTCGAGCGAGGCCGGCACGAAGACCTGATGAAGACGGCCCTCCCGGCGA
>DATKZY010000118.1:0-167694 GCA_035527715.1 Planctomycetota bacterium
CTTCAAAGAGCGTCAGGCCGCGGGCGACGAAATCTGGTTCTACACCTGCGAGCGCCCGCGCGGCAAGTACATGAACCGCCTGATTGACTACCCGCTCCTCAAGACGCGGCTGCTCCACTGGGCGAACTTCGCCACGGGCACGACCGGCTACCTCCACTGGGGCTTCAACCCGTCGTGGGGCAACCCCTTCCAGAATGCGGGCAACCCGCCGGGCGATGCGCACCTGGTCTACCCCGGCGTGGCGCGGCTCCGCGGCGCGCCGCCCTCCGAGGACAAGCTGCACTCGCTCGACAGCATCCGCTACGAGGCGATGCGCGACGGCATCGAGGACTACGAGTTGCTCCGCCTCCTGGCCGCGAAGAAGCCCGGCGAAGCCGACGCCATCTGCCGCAGCGTCGTCCGCAGCCTCACCAACTACACGCTCGACCCCACGGAGTTCAACCAGGCCCGGCGCAAACTGCTCGAGGCCGCGTCGAGCCTGGAGAAATAGCCGTGCGGCGAGTGTGCCAGGCAGCGTCGTTCGCCCTGTTTCTCCTGCTCCTCCTCTACGTGGCGTGGCCCTACGCCGAACGGTTCAGCACGCGGGTGCTGACCGACAAGGAGTGGGTGCCCGCCGAGCTGTTCCTGTGGCTGGACCCGCTGGCCTCGGTGGCCGCGGCGGTGGCGGGGCGATGCGTCGGGCCGTTCCTTCTGGGGACCGCGGCCATCCTCGCGGCGTCGCTCCTCGTGCCGCGCGTGTTCTGCTCCCACGTCTGCCCGCTGGGGGCGACGATTGACGTCCTCGATTGGGTGGCCGGGCGGCGGCTCAAGCGGCTCCACGTTCGACGTCGCGGCGCCTGGATTCACGCAAAGTACTACGTGCTCGCGGCAGTGATGGTCGCGGCGGCGCTCGGCGTGATGCTCGCGGGGCACGTGGCGGCGATTCCCGTGGCGACGCGCGGTTTCGTGTTCCTCCTGGCGCCGGCCCAGCTCGCAGCGATGAAGCACGCGAGCATGGTGCGGCCCGTCGGCTGGGACTACTGGCTCGCGATCGCCCTGTTCCTGTGCATTCCGGCCCTCGGGGTTCTGGGCCGGCGCTTCTGGTGCCGCGCCCTGTGTCCCAGCGGCGCGCTCTTCTCGCTCGCCAGCCCGTTGCGGCTGCGGGAGCGGCGGGTGACGGAGGCGTGCGTCCGCTGCGGGAAGTGCGTCGAGGCATGCACGTTCGACGCCATCCGCCCCGACTTCACGACGCGGCCCGCCGAGTGCGCCTTCTGCCCCGACTGCGCCCACGCTTGCCCGGTGGACGCCATCGAATTCGGCTGGCGGCGCTCCGGGCAGCGGGAGGTCCCCGAAGGCCCTTGCCTCTCGCGTCGGGCGCTCCTCGGCGCCTCGGCGGCGGGGGCCCTCGCCGCGGCGGGCGTGCTCGCCGCGCCTCGTCCGCGCCTGCTGAGGCCACCGGGCAGCGTCCGCGAAGACCGGTTCCTCGAGCTATGCGTCCGCTGCGGCCTCTGCCTCAAGGTCTGCCCCGGCCCCGTCCTCCACCCTGCGGGCATCGAGGCGGGGCTGGACGCGCTCTGGACTCCCGTGGCGGTGCCCTCGTGGGCGGGGTGCCACCAGGACTGCAATTTCTGCGGCCAGGTGTGCCCCACGGGCGCCGTCCGGGCGCTGCCCATCGAGGCGAAGCGGCGGGTCCACATGGGCCTCGCCGTGGTGAACACGCGGACGTGTCTCCCCCACGCGGGCAAGCGCGACTGCCAGCTCTGCTACGACGAGTGCCGTGCCGCGGGCTACGACGCCATCGAGATGCGCGCGATCCGCCTCGACACGGGCGACGTGCCCGAAGGGGTGCTCTCCGCAGCGGAGCTGGAGGAGGCGAGCCGCATCCTCGCCCCCTTCGTGAAGCCCGATGCCTGCGTCGGCTGTGGCCTGTGCGAGTACCGCTGCGGCACCGCCTGGGCGAAGCAGCAGCGGCTCCTCCACAAGAGCGCCATCGCCGTCGTGCCCGAGAACGAAGACCGGCCCGCTTGACTTTTCGCCCCGCGGCACTACAGTGGCCTCGTGAGGCACTTGCTCCCAGGTGCCAGAAGGAGGGTTGGCATGGGTCCTTCGCGGCTAATCTGGCTTCTGATCCCCCTGGCCGCGCTCGGGGCCGAGCCGCCGCAGACCTTCTTCGTCTCGCCCAGCGGCGCCGACGAGAACGCCGGCACTGAGACCAGGCCGTTCAGGACAATCGAGCGCGCCCGCGATGCCGTCCGCAAGATCAACGCGAAGATGACGGGCGACATCGCGGTCGTCCTCCGCGGCGGCACGTATCCCCTCGCCCGCACGCTGGCCTTCGGGCCGGAGGATTCGGGGACGAATGGCCACGACATCGTCTACAAGGCGTTTGAGGGCGAGACGCTGATCCTCAGCGGCGGCAAGCCCGTCACGGGCTGGACCCAGGACGGCGCCCGCTGGAAGGCGAAGACCGACATCCCGAACTTCCGCCAGCTCTACGTCAACGGAGTCCGAGCCACCCGCGCCAGGGGCAACGCGCCGCCCGGCATCGCCCTCCACGGCAGCGATGGCTACAAGCTGCCAAGGGCGGACCTGGCAGACTGGCGGAACCAGGAGGACATCGAGTTCTGCTACCTCGTCACCTGGACCCACTCCCGCTGCAAGGTGAAGAGCATTGCGAAGGAGGGCGACGGAGCCATCGTGACGATGCTCCAGCCCCACTTCACCATGGCCCGCACGAAAGAGGGGGTGCAGGTGAAGCTCCCCAACACCATCGAGAACGCTTTGGAACTGCTCGACGAGCCGGGCGAGTGGTATCTCGACCGCAAGGCCCACGTGGTCTACTACATGCCGAGGCCCGGCGAGGATATGGCGAAGGCCGAGGTCGTCGCCCCGGCCATCGAGCGCCTTGTCGAGCTGCGCGGCACCCTCGACAAACCCGTCCACAACATCCAGTTCGTCGGCCTCACGTTCGCCCACGCCACGTGGCTCCAGCCGAGCGAAATCGGCCATCCTGATGTCCAGGCCAACTTCCTCAACGACCAGAACAGGCTCCTGAAGCGCAGCGGCACGGTGACGACGGTGCACAACGAGCAGCTCAAGAGCCCCTCGAACGTCGTTTGCCACGCGGCGAAGGCCGTCCGCTTCGAGGGGTGCACGTTCACGAAACTCGGCAGCGGGGCACTTGACATCGAGTTCGGCAGCCAGGACAACGCTGTCATCGGCTGCCACTTCCGCGACATCTCGGGCACCGCCATCCAGATCGGCGACGTGCTGAAGGACGACCACCACCCCGACGACCCGCGGAAGATCGTCAAGGGCAACTCCGTGACCAACTGCCTCATCCACGACTGCGGCGTGGAGTTCAAGGGGAGCGTGGGCGTCTTTGTCGGCTATACCGACGGCACAGTGGTCGCCCACAACGAGATCCGCGACCTGCCCTACACCGGCGTCTCGGTCGGCTGGGGCTGGGGCGAGGAGGACGCCGGCGGCGGGGCCTACGGCCAGAAGCCCTTCTACGACACGCCCACCGCCGCGAAGAACAACCGCGTCGAGCTCAACTACATCCACCACGTGATGCGCGAGCTTCACGACGGCGGCGGCATCTACACCCTCTCGATTCAGCCCGGCACCGTCATCCGCGGCAACCACATCCACGACAACCGCGGCGGCCCAGGCGGCATCTACCTCGACGAGGGGAGCGGCCAGATCGAGGTCACGGGCAACTGCGTCTACAACGTGCCCAGGCCGATGAACTACAATAACGCCGCCCAGAACCGCCGCGCCACCTGCAACGAGCACGACAACGTCTTTGGCCTCGCCCCCGTGCCCGCCTTCCCGAAGGCCGCCGAGGGGGCGGGCATTGAGCCCGCCTGGCGGGAGAAGCTCCTGGGCAAGAACGGCGCGGCAAGACCGCCTGAAGGCGGGACTACGAACGCGCTGGCTGTGGTCTCGGACTATGATGGTGGCGACTACTTCTGGGTGCGAGACGGCCAGAAGCAGCCAATGCACGGGATCCGCGATGCCTGGGTCTTCAACCGCGCCATGACCTGGCTCGACGACAAGGACGGCGTCGAGGGCGCCGTCATCTGCTACTCCAACCAGTCGCCGCTGCCCCTCACGGGCAAGAAGCAGGTCTCCCGCTGGTTCACGAGCAAGGCCAACGAGCTGTCCGACCTGGACGACGAGACGACCCGCTTCGTGAAGCGGGATGCAAAGGCCGAGTTCGACCACGCCTTGCTCCCGGCCCTTCAGTTCCACATCGAGCAGCACCCCGTCGCCGAGCTTGAGGTCACTGAGGCCACGCACCCGTGGCAGTTCGTCGTCGCGATCAAGGGCCGCAGCGGCCCGCCCCTCTACGCCAGCCCGTGGCAAGAGAAGCCGGGCAAGCTTACCGTCGAGCTCCTCAAGCTCTATCGCGCCAAGGGCTACCAGCGCCACTTTGCCCAACTGACGTTCGCTCTCTTTGTCCACACGACGGAGCCGGAGGATGAAGCTCGAATCTCCTTCCGCTTGCGGCTCAATGGCCAAGCCGCAATCATCCCTGCCTTGCCCATCATCCGTACGGCGGAGCGGGCGAAGGCCGAAGGCGTGCCCATCTACGCCATCGTCTTGGGCGACAAGGGCGAACGCCTGGGAAAAGGTTCTGTTGAGGTCTCCACATGGGTTGGCGAGAAGCAGATTCACCTTGCTGACGTAGGAGATGGCATCTGGAAAGCTGTCCTCCGGGAGCTGCCCGTCGGCGTGAACCGGGTGCAACTCGGTGCTGCCTGGCCTCGAGCAATGCGCGTGCCTCTGACAACCATCCTCGACATCCACATCACCGACGGGCGGTTCATCGGCTACGACGAGAAGCTGAAGCTGCTGACGGAGGGGGGTAAGCCAGTCGGGCCATTCGCAGGGTCGTATCGCGGGGCGCCGATGTTCAAGGGGATCGGCACACCGCAGGAATCGCTCGTGCAGGGGCAGGAGCAATGGGCGGCAGTCCAGGGCACCGTCCACGAGGGCCAGCACTTCAACCACGGCGGGCCGCTCTACGGATTCAACTGGTGGGAGTCGCTGACCGAGAAGGAGCTTGACAGCGATTACGCCTACCTCGCCCGCTGCGGCTGGTCGGTCGTCCACCTGTGCCAGGGCTGGTGGCTGTGGGAACGGCTCGACGCGGGCGGCCGCATCGCCCCGCACGGGGCCGAGCAGCTCGCCGCCGTGACCGCCGCGGCCCGCCGCAACGGCCTCCACCTGCACCTTGCCCTGAGCCATTACCCGCTCGGCAAGCAGAGCGCGCCCTACGCCCAGTACATCGAAGCGGGCTACCAGCGCGGCGACTACGGCAAGCCCGACTCGAAGTTCTACGCGATGTTCAAGGACTACCTCGCCCATTTCACCACCCTCTTCCGCGACGACACGGGCATCAGCGGCTTCACCGCGGCGGGGGAGGGCGACCCCGATTGCGGCCCGACCTTCGTCAACGCGGTCCGCGACTTCGTCACGAGCCGCGACCCGAACCACCTCTTCCTCTGCGAGCCGCACCACGGGATGCGCAGCGACCCGAACTCGTATCGCAAGGCGGGCTGGAAGCCGCTGCTCGGCGGCATGCGCACCTATTTCGTTGACCGCCAGCCCATCGAGTCCGTCGCCGCCCAGTTCCACCTCGCCGCGCTCGGCCACGTGTTCATGGCCGAGGGAATCTTCTGGGGCTATTCAGGCGGCCCGACCCAGACCGACCGCTACCGCGAGCGGGTGAGGGAGACCTTCTACACCGGCCTCGCCCTCCGCAACCTCATCATGATGACGTGGGAGGAGCGGGTGGTCGAGGACGAGCGGCAGGTGCTCGACCACGTGCGGCGCGCCGTGGACTGGTCGAAGCCCTTCCAGCGCCCGCGCCTGGCCATCCGCGTGGGCAAGGAGTCGCTCGTGGACGCCGGGGGCAAGGGCCTCCTCCGCTACGAGGTGGCCCTCTCGCGCTTCCCGCTCGACTATGCCTGCTTGTGGGGCGACGAGCCGGCTCCCGACGGCACGCTGTTCACGATTGACGCGCGCCAGCCCTTCGACGAGCCGGCCTTTGCATCCGATGGCGGCAAGCTGCCCGACGCGCTGAAGGCCGACATGCCGCTTCGCCTGCCGCAGGGCTTCGCCGCTACCTATTCGTGGAGTCAGGACCGAACGCAGCTTCTGGCGTTCCTCCGCAGCACCTCGCCCGCCCCGCACCGGGGCGCCGCGGGCACCACCGAGGCCGGGCACTTCACCTACGCCGACACCACCCGCATCATCGAGCGCGACGGGCCGCTCGACACCTGGGAAGTCGAGTGCGTGAAGCCCGGCGCCATCCAACTGCACGTCTATCGCGTTGAGGGCGAGGAGATGGTCCGCGTCGGCGAGAGCGAGATGGCCGAGATGAAGCAGCCCGGCCCGAATCGCTTCAAGCTGGGGAAACCCATCGCCGCGAAGAAGGGCGACCTCATCGGCTTCTACATCCGCAGCGAGGACGTGCACGCTGCCGCCGAGCCGGGCGGCCGTATGCTCTTCATCGAGGGCCGCCTGGCCGACGCCCGCACGCCGCTCAAGAGTTGGCAGTCCGAGCCGAAGACCGCCCGCATCTCGGCGTTCAACGCCGCCGAGGCCGCCAGACCCAAGCTGCCCATCGCCACCCCCGCGCCGGCGGCCGGCATCGTCCTCCAGAACTTCCCCGAGGCGAAGCTCGCCTATCGCCTCTACGACCTTGCCGAGAAGAAGCTCGTTGCACAGGGCGACTTCGTGAAGGGCCTCACCCTCGGCGCCCCTGGAGGGGCGCGGCACCTCTTCCTGTTGGTGAAAGACCATGAGTAGATCGCTCTGCACAGTCCTATGCGCCATTGCCCTCGCTGGCTCGCTCTCGGGAGCCGGACAGGTCCTGGTGGACGACTTCGAGCGGCCCGGCCTCGCCGACGGCCCCGTCGCCTGGGAAGCGAAGGGGACGTGGGAGGTCCAGAACGGCCAACTCGTGAATCGGAGCAAGAACCGCGACAGGTGGCCGAACGAGTCGGTTCGCTTCCGTGCCCCCAGGGCCATGCCCGCCGGCGGCATCGTCCGCCTGGACGCCTTGCACGACGGGGTCCACCGCACCCCCGGCTACCTGTCCCTCCTTGCTCGCGACAGCGAGTCGAAGGCATACGTCGAGTGGGTGTCGAGCCGCAACGCCGTGCCCGCGGGCTACCGGACGACTGCGACCGCGCCGGAGATCAAGCCGCCGGCTGCCCCCTGCCACTGGGTGGGCCGGCAGTTCGCCACCTACGCCATCCGCTGGAAGGGCTACGACGAGAAGACCGGGAAGGGAAGCGTCGAGCTGCTCTTCGCAGCGAAGGCCGACGCCGAGCTTGCCGCGGCAGTCTCGGTGGAGGTCCCTGCCCTTCAGAAGCTCGACCAGTTCGAGCTCGTGCTCAATTCGGAGGACCAGGCGGGCGCCGCGCCCACGGTCGCCTTCGACAACTTCCGCCTCGAGCTCTCGGAGGGCCCCGAGCTGCCGGCCGGCTTCTCCGCGCGGGCCGGCGCCGACTCGCGGCTCCACCTGAGCTGGCAGGACGTGCCCGACGAGGACGGCTACGTCCTCCAGCGCGCGACAGGCCCCGCAGGCGAGTGGCAGGACCTGCCCCGCCTGCCCGCGAACACCACCGAACACGAGGACCGCGAGGCGCAGCCTTCGGTCCTCTATCGCTACCGGCTGCGCGCCGAGAACAACAAGGGGCAGTCGAGTTGGACGGCTTCCGTCGAGGCATTCGTCCCCGGCCCCCCGCTTGCGCCCGCGGGCCTGAGAGTCCAGGCATACCCCAGCGGGTTGACCCTCATCGAGTGGCAGGACAACGCCATCAATGAGGTGCACTTCGTCGTCGAGCGCGAGGCCAGCGCGGGAGCCCCCTGGCAGACGCTGAACACGACGCCCGCCAACCTGGCCACGGTCGAGGACTGGCTGCCCCCGGGCGCCACGTTCCGCTATCGCGTCCGTGCCGTCAACGAGCTCGGCGTCTCGCCCTGGGCCGGGCCCGCCGAGGCCCAACGACCCAAGCCGCCGCCCACCATCGTCGCGCCGGCCTCGCGGATCGTCTACAGCCGCCAGGAAGACCTGCCGGTGACCTCCGTCGAGGTCGTCTTCGACCAGCCGGTCAAGTGCAGCGGCGGCCCGGCCGATTACGCGGTCACAGCGGTCAAACACCCCTGGCATCCCATCGCCTTGCCGGAGCCCGAGATCGCGTCCGTGACCTACGATCAGCAGCGGCGCAGGGCCCGGCTCGTCTTCACCCCGCCCATCCCCGATCTCGTCGAGTATCGGATCGAGGTGCGGCCGACCGTCACCGGGCTGGATGGCGTGCCCGTCGCGGCGGCCCCGGTCCGCGTGGCGGTGCTCGTGGGCGACGACGACCGCGACGGCTTCGTGCCCCCGGCGGCGGGCCAACGCCTGGGCAAGCGCCTGGCCATGCCGCCGATGCCCATCGGCATCATGGCCGAGGACATCGAGTGGAACACCGAGAATGGCGCGCACAACGTCGAGTACATCGGGGAGCTGATGGATGCCTACAAGGGGATCGACTCCTTGAGGGTGAATCTCTGGTGGGACGTGCTGGAGCCCGAGCAAGGGAAGTTCGACCCGAAGTACGTGGGGTTCCTGCGGCGGGTGCTGGCGGCGGCGGAGCAGCGGCAGTTGCCCCTCGAGATCGGGCTCCGCCAGGTGCGCTGGCCCCTCTGGGTGTGCAACCACAAGGGCTTCCACAACGCCCTCTACGACCCGAGGGTGGCCCCGAAGCTCGCCGACACCTGGCAGCGCCTGGCCGCCATCTGCCACGAGTACCCGGTCGTCTTCGGCTACTGGATCATCTCGGAGGAATACCCCACCGGCGGCGACCTGCGGAACTACCTGAGCTTCGTGGACCTCGTGTCGAAGGCCCTCCGCGTCGCCCATCCCGGCTGTGTCGTCAAGGTGCGCCCGGCGGCGGCGCCCTTCCAGGGCGGCAACGAGGTCACCCCCACCGTGACGCAGCGCGGCGCCCAGGACCTCTGCATGGCCGCAGGCATCTACCCGACCGGCTGGCAGTGGGACATCGCGAACCCGGACCCGCTCTCGACGGCAAGCTTCAGCAACATCACGGCGCTCCGCTACTATGCCTCCGAGGTGCAAGGGGGGCCGAACGGGCTCGGCGAGATCGGGTTCCGCGCGGCGCCCGGCGCGAGCTTCGGCGACCCCGAGCGCCTCGTGGCCTTCCAGCGCGTCATGGCCCTCGCCTACGACATCGGCCTGCTCGAGTACGTCATCTGGGGCGAGTCGTGGACCTTCTCGGACCCCGCGGCCTTCTTCCCCAGGCTTGTGGCGTTTCGCGACCTCTTGACCCGCCAGCCGCGCGCCCGAGGCTTCGACCTGTGCCTGGTGAACGACACGAAGGCCGACTTCGCCCACCCGCCCTACAGGAAGCAGACGGAGCTGGACCTCTCTGGCGTCTTCTGCTGGCTGGAGGAGCGCGGCTATCGGTTCTGCCTCGCGGCGGCCCCTGCGGTGCCGCTCCTGAAGGGAGAGCCCAAGGCATCCGTGAAGCTCTCGGAGCTCGCCAAGCTCGGGCCGGCGGAGCGCCTCGTCCACCTCCATAGGGCTCTGGCAGGGGTCGCGCGCACGGGCGTCGTCCTACCCTGGCTCGCGCGCGCGAGCCGCTACCAGAGCCTCACCGGCCTGCCGTGCGACCTCGAGGTTCAGTTCCCCGGCGCGAGGGGGACCTGCGATGCGCTGAGCCTGTCTCCCACCCGCCTCCAGGTCTACGCCCCGCCGGGGACCCTGGTCCGGTGGCGGAGGCCCGGCGAGGCGGGCGACTGGAACGACCTCGTCACCGCGAGGGATTCGTCCCTCACGATCGTGGACCTCGAAGCGCGCAAGTAGCAACCGCGCCACCTCAGGAGGATGCGCAATGGAGCCGATCGAGCGTCGCCGCTTTCTGGCCCGGTCTGTTCGAGGAGCAGCCGCTGCGGCTGCCACGGTGTCGGCCTTCGAGATCCTGCGACCCGGGGCGCGGGGGGCGAACGACCGCGTGGTCCTCGCCGTGGCCGGGGCGGGCGGCCAGGGGACTACCCATGCCAAGGCGTTCAACGTCATGGCCGACGCGCAGGTCGTCGCCGTGTGCGATCCCGATACGCGGCGTCGCACTGCCGCCGCCAAGGCGGCCACTCGCGAAGGGAAAGAGCCGAAGCCGGTCGAGGACTTCCGCACGCTCCTCGACGACAAGGGCATCCACGCCTTCGCCGTCGCCACGCCCGACCACTGGCACGCGCTCATCACCGTGCTCGCCTGCCAGGCGGGCAAGGACGTCTACGTCGAGAAGCCCTGCTCGCACAACGTCCGCGAGGGGCAGTTGATGATCGAGGCGGCCCGCAAGTACCAGCGCATCGTTCAGCACGGCACACAGAGCCGCAGCGGCGCCGCACACCAGGAGGCCGTCGAGACCCTCCGCTCGGGCAAGCTCGGCCGGTGTCTCCAGGCCAAGGCCATCAACAGCCAGCGCCGCGCCAACATCGGGCGAAAGCCCGACGCTGAGCCGCCCGCGGGCGTGAACTACGACCTCTGGCTCGGCCCCGCGCCCAAGCGCCCCTTCAACCCCAACCGCTTCCACTACAACTGGCACTGGATGTGGGACACGGGCACGGGCGACATCGGGAACGACGGCATCCACCAGATTGACGTGGCCCGCTGGGGCCTCGGCGTCGAGGTGCCCACGCGCGTGTCGTGCTCGGCGGGCAAGTATTTCTTCGACGACGACCAGGAGACGCCCGACACCTACCTGGTCACCTACGAGTTCCCCGCGGATGCGGAGCAGAAGCGCCCCGCCTGCACGCTCGTCTACGAGCAGCGCGACTGGGCGCCCTACCACGAGCACGAGTTCGAGAACGGCGTCGTGTTCTACTGCGAGAAGGGCTACATCGAGGTCAGCCCCGCCACGGGGCTGAAGCTCTTCACCGAGCGGAACAAGCCCCTGGGGGCCAAGCCCGAGTCGGCCTCCCTTCCCGCCCACCATCGCCACTTCGTCGAGTGTGTGAAGACACGCAAGCGCTCGCGGGCCGACATCGAGGTGGGCCACCGCAGCGCCCTGCTCGCCCACCTGGGCAACATCGCCTATCGAGTCGGGCGCGACCTGCGCCTCGACCCCAAGGCCGAGCGCTTCGTCGGCGACGACGAGGCGAACAAGCTCCTCACCCGCACCTATCGGGCGCCCTATCTCATGCCCGACCCGGTGTGACCGCGCGCTCGCGACGTCTGCGCGACGTGCGTCCGCGGCGGCGGGCCAGCGCCAGAAGCCCCGCGCCCACAAACGCCAGGGTCCCCGGCTCCGGAATGGTGCCCAGGAGAGTGATGTTGATGTTGCTGTCGTTGAAAGTCGTCCAGTACTGCGAGATGGTGCTGTCGAAGCTGTAGCCCATGTAGATCGACTCCCCCCGGTCCAGCTCGACCACGATCGAGCCGACATCCTGGGTGGTGTTGAGCAGGTTGTTCCAGCTCGCGAGGTCGAAGACCACCCCGTACTTGTCCACGCCCTTGAAGAACACATCCATGTAACCCTGATTGCCAACCGAGAAGCTGCCGGCGATCTCGTAGAGGCCCCAGACGGGCGCCTTCCAGCCGAGAAGGGCGGCGTAGTTCGGCTGCGAAGAGTTGTGGGCGCCGACGGTGCCCCCGCTGTACGTGACAATGGGCAGGAGATCGGTGGCCCGCACCCAGCCGGCGCTGTTGGCCTGGCCGAACCAGCAGTTCTGCCCGCTCATGGCCTGCTTGTTCGTCAGCCAAGCGTTCGTGGGCGACACGAAGTCGGCGCGCGCGACGTAGTAGTAGCTCCACACGTCGCGCGTCTGGCCGTCGTCGTCCACGTTCACGCCCGGGAACTTCGGCCCACTCCACGTGCTCCGGCGATTCCACGTGTAGCCGTTGGCGTACTGGGGCGTCGGCAGCGCGGCTGTGTAGGTGATCGTGAAGTCGTCGGTCATCGTCGCCCAGCTGGTTCGCCCGGACTGCGCCACGGCGTAGTAGTAGAGCGTGAGGACATCGTCCTTGAAGACGACGGTCGAGAAGTCCACCGCCAGGCTGGTTGGCCCGCCCGCAGCCGAGGGACTGAGGGTCCCGGAGGCCAGAGGAGCGCATACCGCGGGGACAGTGGAATTGCGCCTGAACTCGAAGTACCCGTCCCTGTCGCCGCCGCCTGTCGGGTCGTAGTTCAGGGTCATTGTGCCCTGGATGCGGACGGACCCCTCGACAGGGCTTCGCCAGACCAGGGCGACGGGATCTTCGTGGTAGCCGGCCGTGGTGGAGCTGCCCTGGGCGTAGACGTCTCCCTGAGCGATGTAGGGCGCCTGGTTCATGGCCCTCGACCATCGGTTGGTCGAGCCGTACCAGGAACCGAAGTAGGTGAGGTTCCACTGCGGGTAGCCGTAGTAGACGCGGCCAGCCGTCGCGCTCGTGTCGTACCAGCGATAGTACCACGTCGGCTCCAGCAGCCCGTCGTCGGACAAGTGCCTGTCGGGATTCGACCCGGCCAGGTTCCAGTCGCTCGACTGGTCCCACACGTGGCCGATGTTGTAGAGGCCGGCCGTGGCCGACCCCATGACAAGCCCCAGCGCCGCAAGAAGCCCCAACGCCTTCTTCATCGCCGGTTCCCCCAACTGGAATCGCCAGGGGCAAGGGTCTGTGCACCCACGAGTGCCCCTCGGCAAACGCCTGCCACGCCGGGGTCATGCTAGCGTCACGCCTCGGGAAAGTCAATAACATTCCGCCATCCCCGCCGGCGTTGACTCTCCGGCGTCCTTGCCGTATGCTGGCCGTGGAGGCCGAGCGGCCGTGGGAGGCCCCCGAGGGTGCACAGGCTCATGAGGTCCATCGCAGGCCCCAGCAATCGCCGCGGCATGGCGCGCATCCTGACGCTCTCGCTCCTGGCCACGGGCTGGCCCGGCGCCGAGGGCGGCCCGCCGCCGAAGGCGGGCAGCCCCTACGCCAAGTCGCTCGAGACAGTGGAGATCACGGCGGACGAGGCGCCGGTGACCCTCGCGGGCACGGTGCTGGCCACGGTGAAGAAGGGCCGCTGGTTCGGCGTCACCGCGCGGGCGGGCGACAGGCTCCGCATCCAGTTCTGGGGCGGCCGAAACCTCCGCACCGGCTGGCTCCGAGCCGCCGACGCCCGCGTCCTGACGGACGCCGACGTGGATCTCACGGCGGAGGCCCTCCGGCTGGCCAAGGAGCTCGATCCCAAGCTCGACGTTGCGGCGTGCCGCGCCCGCGTGGACGCGTTGGCCACCCGCGTGGCGAAGGCCGCCGCGGCGGGCCCGACGCCGCGCGCGAAGGCCGAGCGCATCAGCCGCCAGCTCTTCGCCGCCGAGGGCTTCCGCTACGAGCTCGCCCCCCGCACCCTCGACCGCGTGCTCGACGAGAAGCGGGGCAACTGCCTCGGCCTCTCGCTCCTCTACCTGTGCGCGGCCGAGAAGCTCGGCCTCGCCTTCCACATGCTCTCCTTCCCCAACCACGCCCTGATCCGCTACGACGACGGGACCGAGCAGTTCAACGTCGAGCCGAGCTGGGGCGGCCCGGTCTTCGTGGACGACCCGTACATGCGCCAGCGCTTCGGCCCGCCCCAGGGCATCGGCTGGAGCGTGCTGTCGAAGCCGCAGACGATGACCATGCTCTACGCCGACGTCGGCGCCATCCTCGGCGAGCAGAAGCGCCTGGCCGAGTCCACCGACTGCTTCGTCCGCGCCGTCGAGATCAACCCGAACTCCGGCATGGCCTACTACAACTGGGGAAACATCCTCGCCGCCCAGAACCAGCACGCCCTCGCCTGCGAGAAGTACTCGCGCACCAGCCAGCTCCACCCCACCTTCGTGGACGCCTATAACAACTGGGGCGCCTCGCTCCACAAGATGGGCGAGCGCGAATGGGCCGCCGACAAGTTCGCCACCGCCGCCCAGCTCAACCCCAGGTCGGCCATGATCCACCTCAACTGGGGCCTCGTGCTCCTCGAGCTCGGCAAGCAGCAGGAGGCCGCCGACAAGCTGTTCAAGGCTGTGCAGCTCAACCCCAGCCTCAAGCCCTTCGTGGAGCAGGCGCTGGGGCGGAGGCCATGATGCCGCCCCCATTCAGGAGCCCTCGTATGAGCCAAGCCCTGTGCCTCCTGCTGGCCGCGGCCCTGGCCGCCGTCGCCGCCGAAGCCCCTTCCGCCGTCAAGGAGGACGCCGTGACCCGCATCAAGCTGCTTCCCCCCGGCCCGGGCAACCCGCGGAACTCCGAGGGCGCCTTCGTCCAGCTCAAGGACGGCCGCCTGCTCTTCGTCTACACCCACTTCACCGGCGGCGGGGCCGACCACGCCGCCGCCTGCCTCGCCAGCCGCGTCTCCGCCGACGGCGGCCTCACCTGGTCGAAGGACGACACCGTCGTCGTGCCCAACGAGGGGAAGCAGAACGTGATGAGCGTCTCGCTCCTCCGCCTCAAGAGCGGCGAAATCGCCCTCTTCTACCTGCGGAAGAACGCGTGGGACGACTGCCGCCCCTTCATGCGGCTCTCGACCGACGAGGCGAAGACTTGGGGCGAGCCGAGCCTGTGCATCGGCCAGGGCGGCTACTACGTCCTCAACAACGACCGCGTCGTCCAGCTCACCAGCGGCCGCCTCGTCATGCCCGTCGCCAGGCACACCGAGCCGGGCGGCAAGTTCGACGCCCACGGCGTCATCTCCTGCTTCCTCTCCGACGACGGCGGGAAGACCTGGCACCAGAGCGCGAGCAAGCTTACAGGGGAAACGGAGAAGGGCCGCGTCGTGCTCCAGGAGCCGGGCGTCGTCGAGCTCAAGGACGCCCGACTCCTGATGTTCATCCGCGCCAACGCGGGCTGCCAGTTCCGCTCGTTCTCGAAGGATGGCGGCGAAACCTGGTCGCCCGCCGAGCCGTCGAACATTCTCTCGCCCCTGTCGCCCGCCTCGATCAAGCGCATCCCCAAGACGGGCGACCTGTTGCTCGTGTGGAACAACCACGAGGGCATAGACGCCACACGGCGCGGCAAACGCACCCCCTTCAACGTCGCCATCTCCCGCAACGACGGCCAGACCTGGGAAAAGGTGAAAACCCTCGAGGACGACCCCGGCGGCTGGTACTGCTACACCGCCGTCGAGTTCGTCGGCGACCGCGTGCTTCTCGGCCACTGCGCCGGCCAGCAGAAAACCGGCGGCCTCAACCTCACCCAAATCACCCTCTTCAACGTGGATTGGCTCTACGAGTGAGCGACGCCGCGAGGCCGAAGGCCTGGGTCGCCTGGAGCAGCGGCAAGGACGCCGCGTGGGCGCTGCACGTGGTGCGACAGGCAGGCGAGCTCGATGTCGTCGGCCTCCTCTCCACCATCACCGAGCCCTACGACCGCGTGTCCATGCACGGCGTCCGCAGGGAAATCGTGGAGGCCCAGGCCGAGGCCGCGGGCCTGCCGCTCCACAAGGTGCTCATCCCCGCCCCCTGCCCCAACGAGGCATACGAGGCCGCGATGGCGAAGGCGATGGCGGCCGCGACGTCGCTGGGCGTGGGCCACGTCGTCTTCGGCGACCTGCACCTGGCCGACGTGCGACGCTACCGCGAGGAGAAGCTGGCACCGACCGGCATCCGCCCCGTCTTCCCCCTCTGGGGGGCCGACACGCGGAAGCTCGCCCTCGACATGATCGCCGCCGGCCTTCGCGCCCACGTCACGTGCCTCGACCCCCGCAAGCTCCCCCGCGAGCTGGCCGGCCACGCCTTCGACCTCGCCTTTCTCGACGCCCTTCCCGATGGCGTTGACCCCTGCGGCGAGAACGGCGAGTTCCACACCTGCGTCCTCGCCGGCCCGATGTTCCGCCGCCCCGTCGCCGCATCGGTCGGCATCACCGTCGAGCGCGACGGCTTCGTCTTCACCGACCTGGTCCCATGCCCCGCCCCCTAGCCGCCGCAAGGAGAGCCAGTCTCGACTCGCCGTTTGGCGATTCTCGGCCATCCGGCTCGGAGTCGTACGGGTTTCTCCATTTCCGGCGCGCCGATTTGGCGATTCTCGGCCATCCGGCTCAGAGTCGTACGGGGTTCTCGGCTTCCTGACTCGAGAATCGGCGATTCTCCCCATTCCGGCTCAGAGTCGACCAGACTCGCCAGACTCGACCACTCTTGCGCGCCCTGGGGTCAGGCCACAACTTACAACTTTACGCCAAGGCACCCAACAGGTCGTGGCTGGCTCAGGGACACACCACAACAGGTTGTAAGTCGTCCAAGTCGTCCAAGTCGGCAGGTTCATGTGGGAGGTCTCGTGAGCCCCAGGTGGCGCACGCCACCGCGTCGTCCTGGCACCGCCTCTCCCGAGCCGCTCGCACCACGGATGGCACGGATGGGCACGGATGCGACCCGGCTGCACGCGGCTTATCTCCCTCCCCACGCGGGGGATAGGGACGAGGGGTGTGGGCCATCTTTGCAGGTAGCCCCAAGACACGCCCAAACGAGTTTGGGCGTGGCACCCGTACTTCACAAGAGAGAAACAGGGGGTGCCACGGACAAGCTCGTTTGTCCGTGTCTTCCGCAACAGGAACTGCCTGCAATTCCGGCTCGCACCCGGCACGAGAATCGGCTTGACAACCGCCCCGCCGGAGCATATTTTCCTGGGAAAGCAGACAGAATCCCCGATTCTCTGGGAGGCAGCATGTCCCAAGCCCCCTCGACTGGCAAACCGTCGTCCCTCGTGGACACCCGCGTCATCTACTGCGGCGACAACCTCGACCAGTTGCGTAAGCTCCCCGACGCCTGCGTGGACCTCATCTACATAGACCCGCCCTTTAACTCCAACCGCAACTACGAAGTCTTCTGGGGCGAGGCTTCTTCGTCGCCTTCGACTACTCACAGGACGCCCTTGACGAAATCGGCCGTTTCTTCACGCACACCGGCAAGGCCATCGTCGCCCTGTCGGTCAAGGAGATTCTGGACGAACAGATCGCGATGAAGTTGGTGTGAAGAAGTCTTACCACAGAGGCCACGGAGAACCACAGAGGGAAGATGAGAAGGCCGGGCGCAGTGGTCGCCGGGTGCGATCCTGTCTCGTCTTGACAGGATGGGCTTTCCCATGCCCTCCTAGACGAGGTGCCCGGCGCTGGAGCATCGGTAGGGCCTGCGGTCGTTCAGGGGTCACCTTACCCGATTACCGCGACGGAGAGACGGAGCGGCAGGGGAATGGGGGCAGTGGAATGGGGGAGGCAAGACCGCCTGAAGGCGGGACTACGAACAGGCAGCGCGGCGAAGCGAGCAATGAGCAGTCGGGACGCGGGCGTGAGCCTTTGGACTGCGGCGGCTTGACGCCGCTTTTCGTGCGGTCCTGAGCACGGCGCTGACCCCCAAGGTCTTTGGAAAGCGGCGTCGAGCCGCCGCACTCCGACAGGCTGACGCACGGTCCGGTGCCCCTGCGGTTTTCCATGCCGCGTCTTCTCTGCTGGCTCTCCTTGCCTGCTCTGCGCCTCTGCGTGAGAACTCTTGCATGGGGCATGAAAAGCGGCGTGCCCTCGAGGGCCTCGGGCCAGTCTCAGCCGCCGCACTCCGAGGGGCTGTCGCACGGGTTGGGACTGTGGCCGTTCCATCCGCGGCCACCCGCCTCCGCCGCCGGCGAAACGCCGCTGCTTCGGCGGGCGCAGGCGTCCGCGTGATCCGCGGTCACCGCACTCTCCGCTTCCCCTCTGCTGCCTCTGCTCCTGTGCGTGAGACCCGATCGGGGGCGAGGATCCGGGACTGGTTGACATGCGGTGTGCGGCGGTGTATGATGCCTCTGGCCACGGAGGCGCTTCGCGAGACCGAGGCGTTGATGCAATGGCTGTCCTCCTTGACGAGGTAGTGTCTGAGGCCACGGAGGCGCTCAGGGTCCTGACGCGCTACGGCAGGGTCGCGGCGGCGTTTGTCTTCGGTTCTCAGGCCGAGGGCACTGCCGGCCCGCACAGCGATATTGACCTCGCGGCCTTCGTGGAGGGGGCGGATGACTGGGACGTCCGGGCGGAAGTGGATATCTGCTGCGCCGTCCAGAGGGAGGCAGGCGACGACATTGATTTGCACATCTTCCCCGCCTGCGCGCTCGGGGGCGCCGAGCCCGCCAGCCTGGCCGAGTACGTCCAGAAGCACGGGACGCGGCTGACGCTTGGCGATGACCACTGAATGGGTGGGACGCGACGGGACGCGACGGGGTCAGACCTCAATTTTCTATTTTCCTGCGCAGGGCTTCCGTCCAAAGCGGCGTCGAGCCGCCGCACTCCGACAGGCTGACGCACGGTCCGGTGCCCCTGCGGTTTTCCATGCCGCGTCTTCTCTGCTGGCTCTCCTTGCCTGCTCTGCGCCTCTCCGTGCGAACTCTTGGAGGAAAGGCCGCGAGAATCGCTCGTGCTCGCTAATGGCCCAGGCCGAGGAGCCGGGCGGCGTTCGCGCCGAGGATCTTGCGCTTCGCCTCGTCGGGGATGCGGGCGAAGACGACCTTGGCGAGCTGGGGGGCGGGGTCGAGGAAGGGCATGTCCGAGCCGTAGAGGATGCGGTCGGCGCCGATGCGGCCGACCATGAACTCCACCTGGCCGTAGGTCACCAGCGAGGTCACAGTGTCGAGGTGCACGTTGGCGTGGGCCTCGACGAGGCGGCAGGCGTCGTCGTAGCCGTCGGGGGCCAGGCTGTGGCCGAGCATGAGGCGCACGTCGGGGTGCGCCGCCGCCACCTTCCTGCATGCGTCGTAGCCGCAGTCGGGCGAGCCGGCCCAGGAGTGGACGAGGACGGGCAGGTTGCGCTTCTCGGCCTCGCGCCAGATCGGCTTGCAGGCCTCGGAGTCCAGGCGGTACTTGTGGAGGCTGGAGTGGAGCTTGATGAAGCGGAAGCCGCCGTGAGCGAGGCAGCGGTCGAGCTCGGGCGCGACCTCGTCGGAGTAGTGGGCGTTGAGGACGATACCGCCGACGAAGCGGCCGGGGAATGCCTCGATGGCCGCCGCCGTCTCGTCGTTCCCCGCGCGGAAGTCCGCGTAGATGGCTGTGTGGGAGGAGATGCAGAGGGCATTGATGCCCACGCGGTCCATGCGGGCGGCCATTGCGGCGGGCGAATTGTCGGGGATGTGGAAGTTGGGCGAGGGGCCGAGGTGGCCGTGGGCGTCCACCACCATCCCATCGAGCGGCTTGCCGGCCAGCATGGTCGCGAGCAGGTCGCTCATGGTTGGGCCTCCCGCAGGAGGGCGTCGAGGTTGCCGCCGGCGATGAGGGCCTTCGCGTCATCCGAGACGTCGGCGTAGACGACGCTGGCGACCGCGCAGCCGGGCTCGAAACGCGGCAGGCTGGTGCCGAAGAGGAAGCGTCGCGGGCCGAAGCGCCCGACCCCCTCGCGCAGGCCGCCGCAGACCTGGTAGAGGCTGATCTCCACGAGCACGTTTTCGACGGCCTCCAGGATCGGGTAGAGCGCTCGAATCGAGCGATAGCCCACGCCGAGGAGAATCAGCGGCAGGCGGGGATGAGCCTTCGCCGTCGCCTCGACCTGCTCCCAGGTGGCTTCCGCACCGTCGAGGAGGACGGGCACGCGGCGCTCGGCGAGCGCGGCGAGAAGCCGGCTCGCGTCGGCGGATGTGAGAGGGAACTGGTGGCGGCCGGCCGAGGGGCAGAGCCGCACTGCCCGCACGCCCGCTTCGCCCATCGCCTGCAGGAGGTCCTGGGGCGACGGCGCTTCGGGCGTTGTCGGCGGGAGCGCGGCCCAGCACGGCACCAGCCGAGTGTGCCCCGCCGTCTCCCGAATCACGGCGGCGTTGCCGACGTTCGGATGGGCCTCGAGCGACAGGCTGTGGCACACGAGCGCCCGGCCGATGCCGGCGCGGTCCATCGCCGCGAGCAGCTCCTCAGTCGTCCGCGGCCCATGCCGCGGCGGCGTCGCCGCCCGCCCGATCGTGCAGTTCACGTCGAAGAAATCCACGGCCTTGCTCCGGTTCATTGCCTCGCGAACAGCAGGAGACGGAAGTCGAGGGGATCGAGGCTCACCTCGACCTGGCCGAGGACGCGGCTCTTGCTGCTGCGGGCGAAGTAGAGCTTGCCCATGCTCCGATGAGTCGTCTCCTGGAGCACCTCGCCGGTTTCCAGGTCGAGGACGAGGAAGTTCTCCCCGGATGCGGCGGGAGCCAAGTCGAGCTTGTCGAGGGAAATCTTGACCGCCAGGCGCTGCACGGGCCGCTCGTTCCAGTTCGCCACGGCCACGACGGCCTTGTGCTGCGAGGGGACGTGCCACAGGCTGGCCCGCACGCCATCCACCGGCTCTCCATCCGCGCCCGTGACCGCTAACACGTCGGCGTTCTTCCAGTAGGGATGGTAGACGGTGTCGGCGCGGTTCAGGCCGTGGGCGATGAGGGCCTGGGTCATGTGGGGCCGCTTGAAGCCGAAGAGGGGGCCGCGGGTGGACGCGGCCTGATTCTTGTAGATCGTGGTGGACTGGTCGAAGTCGCCCCAGCCGGTGAAGATGTCGTGGACGATGAGTGCGCCGATCTTGCAGCGGAGCGGGTCGGCGCCCTTCACGCTGCCGTCCCACGGGTAGCCGCCGAGCCAGCGGGTGACGATGCCGTAGAGGGGCGGCACGTCAATCGCCCGCAGATGGGGCACCGACCAGGCGTTCATGAAGTGGCGATAGGTGGGGGTGCGATAGTTCTCGCCGTCGGTGCGAATGTCGAGGAAGGCCGTGCAGGGGGCGATGGGGCCGTGGGTGGAGTGCATTTCGAGCCACGGGTTCTCGCGGCCGTGCTGGAAGAAGACGCCTCGGACCCGCTTCACGTATTCGCGGAAGCCGGCGATGCGGTAGCCGGGCTGCACCTGGCCGCCGCAGGGCTGGCCCTCGGGGATGACGTAGGCCGTGCCATTGCTCAGGTTGCGGCTGAAGCCGCAGGCCTCGGGCGTGTCGAAGTAGCAGCCGGCGAGGGGCGTCTGCCGCACGTATTCGTTCCACAGGTAGCACTTGTAATCGAGCATCGTCGGCGTCCAGCTCCCGTCGCCGCACTCCAGGGCGAAGTAGGTGAAGGTCGCGGGATGGATGTCGGGCGTGCGGAACCAGGTGTGGGAGTCGTGCCAGGGGGCGAACTCGTGGTCGGGGTGCCACTTGCCGCTGTGGTGCTTCTCGGCGCCGTCTTTCTCGTAGAGGGTGCCCTCTGCCATGAACTCGCGGGCCTTCGCGAAGTCCCTGGGCATCGGGGCCGAGTAGTTGAGGATCTTGTTGCCCACGTAGTGCCCGAAGTTGTCGGCGACGCGGTGGTAGATGCGGGCGCCCTCGGGCAGCGGGCGGCCGGGCAGGCCGAGGAGGTAGAACTCGATCTGCCGCTTGCCCCGCAGGGTGAAGGGCTTGCCGATGAGATTGAAGCGCACGACGGTCTCGCCCTTCTCCCGCACCACCTCGGTGGCGGGGACGTCGTCGGTCGGCACCCAGCCCTTGTCGTTGTCGGCGAACCAGCAGAGGCCGCGGAGCGAATCGCTGACGACGTATTGGGGCATGAAGGTGCCGACGGTCATGCCGTGGCCGCGGCAGTTCCGGCTGTCCCACACGACCCCCTCACCCTTGCTTAGGTCAGCAGCGACCCAGCTCTCGCGGCCGGCGCGGGCCATGGTCCAGAGCCAGTCGGCCCGCTCGGGCTTGAAGGGGACCTCGAGGCGCAGGTGGTCAACCGCCACCTCACCTTTCGGCTCGACGTCGAGGGTCACCCGCATGCAGCCGTCGTATTCCATGTGGTTGGCGATGCGGAGGGTCAGATTCTCCGACTCAAGGCTCCCTGCCAGGTCGGCCTGGATTGCCGAGCGCTCGCCGAAGCGGGCCGAGGAGCGGGAGCGGAAGCGAACGTCGTTGCCGCCGACGGAGCACGTGAGCCGCACGGGGGCGGCCAGGAGGTCCTCGCCGGTCATGCGAATCTGGCTGGGCAGGCCGGAGCCGGCGAAGGCGAACTCGCCCATCGTCGTGACGACCTTGCCGTCGCGATACTGCATTTCCCTGTGTGGCGGGATCGGCTTGTCCACGATGCCCGCCTTGCAGCCAAACCACTTGAATTCTTTCGCCTCGTCGAGCCGCTCGATCTCGAGGTCTTTCGAGGCCAGCGGCTTGTCGCCGTCGCCCACGAGTGTCGCCCGCACGGGATACTTGCCCACGGCCAGCTCGGGGAGCTGGACCAGTTCCGTGAACAGACCATTGTGAAGGTGGCTGACCTTCCGGCTGAGCAGGGGCTTGCCGCCGCCCGGCTTGAGCAATTCAACGACTACGCCGCGGGCCGCCTCGCGGTTCGGGTCGTCGAGCACGTCGCAGCGCACGAGCAGGTTCTGCCGCACGGGGTTGTATTGCACGCTCATCGGCAGCGAGTAGGGGCGGTCCTTGGCCTTGAACTCGCGGCTCCGGAAGTGCGCCTGCCGCCGGTAGAAGACCTTCTTGCCGTCGGCGCTTCCAACGGTCAGGACGAGGTCGTACCAGCCATCCTTGTCCTTCGAGACATCGAGCGGCGGGAGGTCCTTGGCGGGGAGCTGCCACTGGGCCTCCTCGCCGGGCTTGAGGGCGAAGCTCTTGGACTCCGTGACGAGGGGGTTCGGCCGGCTCGACCAGTCGGCCGCCTTGTCGCCCAGCTTGGCGTCCTTTGGGAAGACCTTGACAGTGGCCACGCACTCGATGGGCTTCGAGCCGGGATTGGCGAGTCGCGCGGCCAGGCCGAGTTTGCCCTGCCACAGGTCGGCGACGTCGAGCACCTGGACGACGGGCGCCGCCTCGTCGAGCACCAGGCCGCCGTACGATTCGGGATAGGGGAACCCGCCCCAGCCGGTGAGCGACGAGTAGATGTTCCAGCGGCCGTCCAGCCACTTCCAGTCGCGGCACACCAGGAAGCGCCAGCAGTCGCCGGACGCATTCGGCCGGGTGATGCGCATCGTCTTGACGGGAATGGCCACCTCGGCGTCGAAGTGGTCCATTCCCACCTGGTAATCCGACTTCATCACCCAGTGGCCGTCCCAGTATCGGGCGACGACGCCGACCGAGTGCATTGCGTCCCAGCAGTAGCCGAGGCTGTTGAAAATGACCTGGAAGTGGGCGCGCTCGGGCTGGTCGCGGCCGAGGGGGTCGAGGAACAGCTCGATCGCGTCGTCGGCGTGGACCTGTTCCTCGTCGCTGCGGTGGTTGCGCAGCAGTCGCTGGCCGGGGAGGAGCGTCGTGCGCACGCCGATGTAGAAGTGCTCCTTGTCCCACGTGATGTAGGTGCGGCTCGGGATGGGGATGAGGAGGGCCGGCCGCTGGTCGAGCATGCCGGGGATGCAGGCGGCATCGGCCCATTCGCCCTTCGCCAGATCGAGCGTGCCGTCAATTGTCGGGGGCGACTTCGCGGGCGGCAGGCGGAGCCAGACCATCTTGTTGAGGCCCGGCAGCTTCTCAAGCTCTTCGGCGGTCATGGCGCCCGGCAGGGCGGAGCGCGCCCACAGAAGCCCACCGACCAGCAGGATTGGGGGGACGAGCGACTTCATGCCTCTCTCCGGTTCCTACCGGGCGTCCCTCTCCACCTGGGCCTTCAGCCCGGCGAGGTCGAGGACGGCCGCGCTGGGCGGATACTTGTGCGGCAGAATCCACCAGTCCTCGGTGAACGAGGCCGATTGGCCCGGGGCGATGTGGTTCCGGGGGCCGATCGGCTCCAGCTCGCACAGCTCGTCCTTGAAATACCAGATGGAGATGGTCAGGCCCGCGATCTCGCCGTACGCCCGCTCGGGATAGACGGGGTACCGCTTGACGAACAACAGGTCGTTCTTCATCAGGTAGGCGAGCCAGCCGACGGCGCTGTCCATCCCCAGCTTCGGGTTCGCGGGCGTGCCGGTCACCAGCAGGAAACCGTCGCGGGTCACGATCTGGTCATCGTGCGGGTTGTACAGGATCGAGTCGCCGCCGCCGTACATGACCCAGTGCTTGGGGAAGCGGCTGGTGGGGCTGAGGGGGATGACCACGATGCCGCCGCCGGGCGCGAACGTGCGGCTCCAGTGGCACCAGTGCTTCGCCTCGTCGGAGACGTTCTTGATGGACTGGGTGAAGCGCAGGTGGGTGGACGCCTTGTCGAGGACGAAGTCGCGGATGAGCTGGACGCCTGTCGCCTTGTCCTCGACGCTGGTGAGCCGTGCGGCGCGGGGGCCGGTGATCTCGGCCTGCCAAGGTCCCACCCACAGGTCGGGGTGCGGGGGAATCACCTTCTCGGGCCCGATGTCGCAGCGGCCGCCGTCGGCGGCCCCGCCTTTCTTCGTCGCGGGGTCGTAGACCTTGCCCGCGCCGTCGGGATGGAGGGCCACGACGTTGGCGCCCTTGAGGGCGTACTCGAGCACGCGTCCGCCACAGTGGTGGCCGAGGACGACGCGGCACTGGTCGTTCTCGAGCTTCACGCACTGCGTGTAGCCGTGGAAGTCGATCCGCCCCGTGCCCTCGAAGTCTGCCGCTGCGCCGATCCCGTCGGTCACGAGGGCGCACGCTGCGAGAAGCCACACGGTGTTGCGCATTGCGCTCTCCTCCATTGCCGTGGCTGTGGGCCGCGCGTCCATTCGTCGCGGCATGCTACCCCGTGCCGCCCGACGGGTCAAGCGCGACATGCGGAGCGCCGCTCCCATCAGCCGGCGAAGGGGTGGGAGGGGGCGGCGACCATAATTCCACACTTGTACAAGTGTGGAATCATGCTGCGTGCTGCATGCTGCGTGCCGCGAGCGCGGGGCCACATGCGAATCCCCCGCTGGGGCTGGCCCGACGGGGGATTCGTGGGCGGGCTATGCCGGAGGCGGGCTGGCCCGCCGAGGGCTAGAACTCGGTGGCCTTGGGCGCCTCGGCGCCCTTGGGGGGCGGGTCGCCAGGACCGCCGGGCTGGACGATGGGCGGCACCTGCCACCAGCCGGCGCGCAGGGCCTTGGCCTTCTCGGCGCCGACCAGCTCGATGAGCTTCTTCTCGCAGGCGTCGTCGGCCTCGGCGATCTTCTTGTTGCACGTGTCCAGCGCCGTCGCGACGGTCTGGTAGGCCTTCTTCTGCTCGTCGTTGAGCAGGAGGGCCATGGCCTCAGCGCTCTGGGCGTCCACCTGCTCGCGGACCTTGCGCATGGCGTCGGAGTACTTCTGGCGGGCGTCGGCGTCGCGCCAGTCCTGCGGGCGCGGCACGTCGCGCATCTTGTCGCGCATGGCGGTCCAGCCGTCGCGCGTCACGCCGTCCATGGCCTGGCGCTGCTGCTCCGTGAGGTTGATGCACTGGCGGATCACGTCGCCCTTGCTGAGGGGAAGGTAGGCGCCGGACCACCTTCGGGTGCCCGCGATGCCCTGGGCGGTGCGGACCTGCTCGATGGTGTCGCGGAGCTCTTTCTGGGCGGCCTCGACGGCGTCGTCGCGCGCGGTCAAGGCGGCGATGACCTGCTCGTACTTGGCCTTCTGGTCGGCGGGCAGGACCTCGACGAGGAGGGCGGCGAACTTCTTGTCGTAGGTCTTCGTGATCTCGGCAATGGCCTCGCGCTCTTCGGCGCTCCGCTGCTCGTCGAGCTTGGCCACGGCGGCCTGCTGCTCGGGCGTGAGGTCGAAGTAGCGGCGCAGGGCGTCGAACGGGTTGGCCTTGCCGCGCTGGGGGCCGCCGGGGGTGAAGGTCGGCCAGATACGCTCCCCACCGCGGTCGGGGCGCCCGCCCTGGTCATGGCGATGCGGCGGCGCGGCCGCGAGGGCGACCGACGCGCCGGCGCCCAGCACCGCGCACAGCCACAGCAATCTTCTCATCGGACACGCTCCTTTCGTTGGGCCGGGCGACGGCCCGGCCCGGTTCCGGGCATCCCTATCCCTCGGAGCCCATGAGTGCGAGGAACCGCGCCAGCGTGCGGTCGGCCTCCTCGCCAAGCTGCTCGAGGCGGCGAAGCTCGGCCGTCGCCGCGTCGAGCTCGAAGAACGCAGGGTGAGCCGTCTCCAGGCGGCCCAGGGCCGCCGAGTGCGCGCCCAGCAGCTCCTCCACAAGCGCGACCCGCTCGGGCAAGTAGGGAAGGCCCTGCTCCCGAGCGGTCGAGCGCAGCTCGAGGAGGCGGCGCGCGTAGTCGTCGCGCAGCCAGGCGTAGAGCTCCCGCTGCCGGACGCTGTCCTCGCCCAGGGCGGCGTGAAGCTCGCGCACGCGCTCCTCGATGACACGGGCCGTGCCCGCGCTGACGCCGCCGGCGATGATCGCGGAGTCGCCCGCGGCAAGGGCCAGCCTCTGCGTGCCCAGGTCGAGGTCGAGGTGGCCGCTGAAGACGTGGAGTCGGATTTCCTCGGGCCAGAGGTTCAGCGAGCCGGCGGGGAATGGCACCCCCGCCGCGAGCCGGTGCGCGGGGAAGCCCGAGCTGTAGAACTCGCAGCCCTTGGTCCGCACGATGGCGCCGCCCAGCTCGGGGGCCAGCTCGATGACGACCTCCTTGCCTCGCGAGCCCACCTGCCCCACCAGGCTGCCCGCAAGCAGGCTCACCCTCGGCCCGCCTCGCTCCGAGCCGGCCACGGGCGCGAACTGGCTGCCGTGAGTCATGAGCAGCAGGGAGCCGGCATCCATGCTCACTGCCGCGGGGTCGGCTGCCGCGTAGGAGCGGCCCGGCACGAGGCGACGGGCGGACCGCCCGTACACGTCGTAGACCTCGCCCGCGAGGAGACTCCCGCCGGGGACGCGGGGCTCTTCGACAGAACGCTTCTCGGGGGGAACGGCCACCTGGTCGTCCTCCCGCCTGCGCTCGCCACGGAGCAGCGCAATGCAGACGCCGAGCACCACCGCGGCAGCAGCAGCGCCGGCGATGGCGAGCCGGCGGAAGAGGATGCGCCGCCGCGCACGACTTGCCACCCGGCCGGCGAAGGCCGGCGAGGGCTCGGCCCAAGCCAGCGCCGCGCGCAACGCCCCATCCGCCGAGCGGGCTGCGGCCACACGCTCGCGGCAGGCGGCGCAGGTCGCCAGGTGGGCCTCCACGCGCTGGCGCGACGCCGCGTCGAGGCCCCCGACCTCGTAGGCATCAAGCTGTTCGGCCACCCACGCGCATGTCATCGGTCACCCCGATCCTCGGTGAGGCTCTTGCGAAGCATCTGCCGCGCCCGCGTCAGACGCGACGTTACGGAGCCAACCTGCAGCCCCAGCAGGCGAGCGATCTCCTCGCAGGAGCACCCCTGCGAGTAGTGGAGATGAATCACCTGCTGGTAGCCCTCGGGCAGCGCGGCAACGGCGTCCAACACCTCCGGGTGCGGCTCGCGGCGGTCCGCGACCTCTGCACCGAGCCGCGCGACGGCGTGCCGGGCGCGCCGCGAGGCGGCCCGACGAGCCACGTTCACCACCGTTTGCAGGAGCCAGGGGGCGAACGCCGCCGGGTTCCGCAACTGGCCGAGCGAGCGGAAGGCCCTGAGGAACGCCTCTTGAGCCGCGTCCTCGGCCTCCGCCCGATCGTGCAGCACCGCGTAGGCGCGTGCCACGACCAGGCCCTGGTAGCGACGCACCAGCGACTCGAAGCCCTGCTTGCCGCCTGCCCTGGCCTGCCGCACCAAGTCGGCATCCGCCGGAACCATCTGGTCGCCGCCCGGGCAGGCATCCATCCGTGACTCCCGCACATCATGCTAGACACTGCGGCGCGGCCAATTGCTGCTGCGCCATAGTATACCGCGGGAAGGCCCCTGGCCGGAAGGGGCCTTGGCCCCGCGGGCCGTGGGGGGCAAGTCACCGCCTGCGTTATTTGACACACTCGGAAGCTGAGCTGCTGGAAATGGCCGTCGCCACGGGCGGAGAGCGGCCGTCGCATCCCACAGTGGGTATTGATCTTGCGGAGAATGCCCGACAGCCATTCTCGGCCGGCACGACCCTTGCGCGCTTTTCATGATACCGGTGGGGGGTCACGGCAACAACGGTAGTAGCTCCTCCCCCTGCTGCCGTTAAGTCCCTCTGACCCCCCGCTCACCCCGCCTTCGTGGGGTCGCTGCCAAAAGAGGGCACGGGACGGTGCTGCTTTCGCCTGGCTAGGGGGCCTCCTGATGCCGGTCAGGCTCCTGCTCGTCCTGGGTGACCCACTGGTTCTCAAGCGCCTGCGCGCCCTGTTCGTGCGGCAGGGCTACTCGTGCCGCAGCGCCCCGACGCTGCGCGCGGCCCTGGCCGAACTCCGCCGCGCCCCGTACCCCGTGGCTGTCGTGGACCTCGAGCTGTTGGGGGCCGACCCCGCGGCCGCGGCACGCGCCCTGCGGAGCGCACAGCCGGGCGCGCGCCTCATCGCGCTCGACAGCCTGACAGCGGGCGACACCGGGAACGGCGTGGACTCGCCCTTCGACGCGGTCATTGCGAAGCCTTTCTTCTACGACCCGCTCCTTGCCGCCCTCGCCGCAACCGCGTGACGCCCCACCCCGACTGCCGGACCGCCGGGCCCCGCCGGCGAATCGAGTCTGCCCCCAGCCCTGGCGAGAACCTTGCGCGACGCCGCCCCCGCCGCTATGCTGTGAGACGCCTCTTCAGGAAGCACGAGCCATGAGACACCGAATGGCGCCCCCGCGGTGCCGAGGCGTCCTGGGCACCGCGCTCGCGGCGGTCGCCTTGGCGCTCCTCTGCCCGGCCGCTGCTGCCGCGACCAGGGAGGTAATCGTCGTCTTCAAGACCCACTTCGACATCGGCTACACGGCCATGGCCCGCGACGTGGTGGCCCACTACCGCACGGGGATGATTGACAGGGCGCTCAAAGTCTGCGACGACACGCGGGCGCTCCCGCCCGAGAACCGCTTCGTGTGGACGCTGCCCGGCTGGCCGATGGCGCAGCTCCTCGGCCCCGCGCAAACGCCCGACCGGCGCACGCGCATCCTCGACGCCGTGCGCGAGGGCCGCCTCGTCACCCACGCCCTCCCCGGCACGCTCCACACCGAATCGCTCGATCTCGAGGACCTCGTGCGCGGCATGCGCTTCTCCTCGGAGCTTGCCCGCTCGCTCGGCCAGCCGCTCCCGCGCGACGCGAAGATGACCGATGTGCCGTCCCACAACTGGATCCTCCCCACTGTGCTTGTCCACGCGGGCGTGGAGTTCCTGCACGTCGGCTGCAACGCGGCCTGCCCGACGCCCGACGTGTCGCCGCTGTTCTGGTGGGAGGGCCCCGACGGCTCCCGGCTCCTGACGATGTACGCCGGCGACTACGGCACCGGCCTCCGCCCGCCCGCCAACTGGCCTCACGCCACCTGGCTCGCCCTCATCCACACGGGCGACAACCAGGGGCCGCCGAACCCCAACGACGTCCGCGCCCTCCTCGACCGCGCCGCCCGCGAGATGCCCGGCGTGAAAATCCGCTTCGGCCGCCTCAGCGACTTCGCCGACGCCATTCGCCGCGAGAAGCCCGAACTCCCGGTCATCCGCGCCGACATGCCCGACACCTGGGTCCACGGCATCATGTCCATGCCCATCGAGACCAAGATCATGCGCAACGTGCGCCCGACCATCATGGCCCTCGAAAGCCTCAACACGCTGCTTCGCATCTGGGGCGTTGACGTGCCGAGCGCGAAGGACACCGTGGCCGCGGCCTACGAGCGGAGCCTGATGTACTCCGAGCACACGTGGGGCCTCGACTTCAAGGCCTGGGGCAAGCGCCTCTACGGAGCCGAATGGGGGGCCGCCCACGCGAAAGGCGTCTACAAGCGCGCCGAGGAATCGTGGGCCGAGCACGGCGCCTACATACGCCAGGCCGAGGCCATCGCGGCCCCCGCCCTCGACGCCAACCTCCAGGCCCTCGCCCGCGCCGTCAACGTCCAAGGCCCCCGCATCGTCGTCTACAACCCGCTGCCGTGGGTAGTGGACGACATCGTGAGCGTGAGGGTCCCCGGCAAGCTGCCCGAGGCGCTGGCCGAGGCTGGGAGCGGCGAGCAGGTGCCCATGGAACGCGAGGGGGATACGGTTCGCTTCCTGGCCTCAGGCTTGTGGCCAATGGGCTACTGCACGTACGTGCCGGGCAGGCCTAGCGATGCCGCCGGCGACCTTGTGGCCAGCCCCGCACCGGCGCTGATCGAGAACCGCCGCTTCCGCGTGCGCCTCGACCCCAGCCGCGGTGCCGTCGCGTCGCTCTTCGACAAGCTGGACAACGTGGAATTGGTTGACCCCAACGCGTCATTCGGACTCGGCCAGTATCTCTACGAGCGGTTCGACGCGGATCAGGTGAAAGCCTACCTCAATGCCTATCTCCGGCAGAAGCCGGGCTGGGCGATCGCCGATCTCGGGAAGAACGAGCTGCCGCCAGCAAGGGAGAAGCCTTACGCTGCCGCCTCGCCGAAGAACATGAAGCTGGAGATCACCCGCACGCCCCTGGCCGTGCGCGCGCGTATGTCCGCACCGGCCACCGACGAGGTGCCCCACGCCGTCAGCGTCACCGTCGCCCTGTATCCCTCGATGGGGTTCGTTGACTTCGAGTGGAGCGTCACCGGCAAGAAGCGCGAGCCGTGGCCCGAGGCCGGCTGGTTCTGCTTCCCGGTCAAGGTGGACCAGCCGAAGTTCCGCATCGGGCGCCTCGGCTCCATTGTGGACCCGACGACCGATTTCCGGCGTTCAGCAAGCCACGATTGCTACTGCGTGAACACCGGCCTCACTGTGGAGGGTCCCAACGGGAGAGGCGTCGGCCTGTGCGGCGTGGACACCCCGCTCGTGAGCTTGGAGCGCCCCGGCCTCTGGCGCTACAGCCGCGACTTCGTGCCCACGAAGCCGTACGTGTTCTTCAACCTTTTCAACAACGCCATCTCCACTAACTTCCAGCAGTGGGTCGGCGGGTCGTGGAGTGTTCGGGTGCGGCTCTGGAGATTCGAGCGCAACAGTCATGCGGTGAATCTCGTGGGCCGACCGTGGCAAGCGCGGCAGGTCTGCCGCGCGGGATTATTCGACGGGCCGCCAGGAGCGCTGCCGGTCGTGGGTGGCGGCGTGTGGTCCTCGCGCCAGGGGGCCTCGCGCGACGGGCTGCTCGTCATCGCCTTCGGCCCGAATCCCGATGGCGATGGACTGTTGCTGCGCCTCTGGGAGCAATCGGGGGATGAGGGGCCATGTGATGTTCACCTGCCCAAGGGCCTTCGCCCGAAGAGCGCACAGCCCTGCGACCTGCGCGGCCGGCCCATCGGCGAGGCGATCCCCGTCCGGGACGGCAAGTTCACGGTCCCCATGTCGCCCTTCGCGCCCGTGAGCCTGCTACTGCGGTGAGCAGGAAGGGACCAAAGGGACAAGAGGGACGAAAGGGACACATAGCGCCCTCTTCGCATGTCCCTAGTGTCCCTTTGGCCCCTCAAGTCCCTTCCCCCCGGCTTGCGCGGGAGTCCCATTCCGCTTAGAATACCCTCCGTGTCGCCTTTCGCGTAGTGGGCTGTCCCCAGGTAAGGAGACGACCGGGTGAAGCGGTTTGCGAAGCCAGCGGACATCAAGGTCGGCGTGGTGGGCTATGGGGGCGCCTTCAACATGGGCCGCGCCCACCTCAACGAGATGAAGCGGGCGGGCATGGTGCCCACCGCTGTGGCCGAGATTGACCGCGAACGCCTGAAGGTGGCTACCCAGGACTTCCCGGGCATCGAGACCTACACGTCGGTCGCCACGATGCTCAAGAAGTCGGACGTCAATGTGCTCGCGATCATCACGCCCCACAACACCCACGCCAAGCTGGCCATTCAGTGCCTCAAGGCCGGCCGCCACGTGGTCACGGAGAAGCCATTCGCCATCACGACCGCCGAATGCGACGCGATGATCGCCGCGGCGAAGAAGAGCAAGTGCGTGCTCTCGACCTACCACAACCGCCACTGGGACGGCTGTATCCTGAACGCCGTGAAGCTGGTCCGCAGCGGCGTCATCGGCGAGGTGTTCCGCGTCGAGGCCCACATGGGCGGCTACGGCAAGCCGGGCGACTGGTGGCGGACCTCCAAGACCATCTCGGGCGGCATCATGTACGACTGGGGCGTGCACCTGCTCGAATACTCGCTCCAGATTCTCCAGGGCGGGCAGCTCGCCGAGGTCACGGGCTTCGCACACACCGGCTTCTGGGCCGACAAGGTGAAGTGGGGCAAGGACACGAACGAGGACGAGGGCTGCGCGATCGCGCGCTTCACCAACGGCGCGTGGCTGACGCTCATGCTCTCGAGCATTGATTCCAACCCCAAGCGCGGCTGGCTCGAGGCCACCGGCACCCTGGGCACGCTGGTGATGGACTGGGGCGTGTGCGAAGTGACGACCCACGAGAACGGCACGACGGTAGTCAAGAAGCACAAGAACCCCGAGTCGGAGGGCTGGAAGCTCTACCAGAACGTGGCCGACCACCTGGTGAAGGGCACGCCGCTGGTCATCACGCCCGAGTGGGCGCGGCGGCCCATCCACATCCTCGACCTCGCCTGCCAGAGCGCCAGGAAGGGCAAGAGCCTCAAAGCCCGATACAAGTGAGGAAGGCGACGAGCTGCGAGCCTGGGGGTGCGCTGCGTTTCCCAGCCCCGTGGCGTGCGGCGCGGCGTCCTACGTCATCCAGTGGCCGTGGCGGGCCAGGAGGGCGTCGGCGTGGTGGGCGCGGCCGGTGGCGCGCAGGTGCTCGCAGTACTTGCCGAGGCGCCCGCGGGTGTGATACGGGCCGCCCTCGCGCAGCACGGTCCACATCGGGTCCACGTCGGACTCCGACGTGTTCATCATCACCGTGGTCCACTCGTGGAGGCGGGCGAGGCCCTCGGCGACGGCGTCGGGGCGGTCCTTCGAGCGGTCGTGGGTCAGGTGCGGGTCGGCCAGGATGTTGAAGAGGAGGACGGGCGGGAGGTCCTTGAGGCCGTCGTGGTAGGTGCGTAGCAGGAGCCAGTTATCCCAGCGGACCGAGCGCTGGCAGCTCCAGGCGCAGTTGCCGCACACGAGGGTGTCGCGGCCTTTGCCTGAGATTGCAGGCGGGACGTCCCCGTCCCGCGACACGCGGCGTGGGGACACGCCGCCTACAATAGAGCGGCCATCCCATAGGGGGGGCACCTGGCCGCCGACGAGCTCGATGATGGTGGCGGCGAGGTCGGTCTGGTAGTGGAGCGCGTTGTCCACGCGGCCGGCCCCGAGGCCGGGCCAGCGCAGGATGAAGGGCACACGGGCGGTGCTGTTGCACGAGGTGTGGTGGTCGCCGTAGATGTTCAGCTCGCCCTGGTTCTCGCCGTGGTCGGAGGAGATGAGGATGGCGGTGTCGTCGAGGACTCCCTGCCGCTCGAGCTCGGCGAGGAGCAGGCCGAGGTGGTGGTCGGCATAGCGGATGCCCGTGTCGTAGCCGTTGATCCAGCGGACATAGTCGTTCAGGCACGTGATCTGGGCGGGGATGCGGGGCCAGCGGGCGGTGTCGCACGGGCCCATGTCGGAGAGGTCCTGGGCGGAGTGTGGGCCATAGCCGGCGAAGTGTTTCTTCACCTGGTCCTCGGTGAGCCACTCGTCAAGAGGTTGCCCCTTGAAGGGATCACCGAAGTCGAGCGGGGTGCGGTAGGGGGTGTGGGGGTCCCAGACGTTGACGTGGAGGAACCAGTTGTCGTCCTTCGCGTGCTGGTCGAGCCAGCGGAGGGCGCCGGGCACGACCTCGGGGGCGATTTCCATGCCGCTCTTGCCGGTGTTGTGCATTTCGAGCCAGCCGTGGTAGAACCACCAGGCGCTGTGGCGCTCGGCGAAGGGGCTGAAGCTCACGGGGTTGAGCCCGGCCTGGCGGAGGGCGGCGATCCAGGAGTTGCGGGCCGCGCCGTGGCGGAAGCCGCGCTCGCGGCCGTGCGGGCGCAGGTCGGCCGCGAGGCCGCCGTGGTTCACGATGCCCGAGTGGATGCCGAAGCGGCCCGTGTAGAGCGAGGCCCGCGACGGCAGGCACGGGGCGTCGCTCACGTAGCAGTGCTCGAACCGCACGCCCTCGGCGGCCACGCGGTCCATGTGCGGCGACGTCTCGCGGCAGTAGCCGTAGCAGCCCAGGTGGTCGGCCCGAAGCGTGTCAATGTCGTAGTACAGAATCCGCATCACGCTCTCCTGCATAGGGACGGCGAGGCCGCAGGATTCTAGCAGGAACGAGGCGCGGGTTCAACCGCCCGGGACCCTTACAGCAAGGTAATATTCGTTGACTCGCGCGGCGCTACGTGTACCCTTGACCATCGCCCGGCTGCGTAGAGGTGAAGGGGCAGGGGAGCTCTGACAAGAAGAGGAGGCGGTTGCCATGGGGTCGGAACAGCCCGAGGTCGTGCCGCGGCCGGGCAGACGGGAGAGAGGGTTCCGCGCGGCGGCGCTGGCGTGCGCGGCCTCCGCGCTGGTCCTGCTCGTCGTCCACACGCTCTCCTGGTGGTCGCTGGGCCCCCCCGCCCCGGCCGTGCTGCCGCCGGCCGGCGAAGTGCTGGAGGGCAAGGCCCCGTTCCGCTTCGGCGTCGTGGGCGACAGTCACAGCAATCTGGACGTTTTCGAGGCGGTCCTCCGCGGCATGAAGGCGGATGAGGTGAGCCTGGTCCTGCACATGGGGGATCTGGTAGCGGCGCGTGCGGAGACTGAGTACGACTGGCTGCTTCACGAGCTGGACGAGGCGCGGCTCGGGGTGCCCTTCTGCACCGTGCCGGGGAACCACGACATCATCAAGTGGGAGAGCAACCCCCGGGTCCGTTGCCGTTTGTTCAGTCGCAGTTTTGGCCCGAGGCAGTACTGGTTCGCGTACGCGAACGCTCTCTTCGTGGGCTTCGACAGCGCGGCTGAGAAGTGCAAGAAGGAGGATCTTCAGTGGCTCGACCGGACGCTCTCCCGGCTGCGGGGGCAGTTCGAGGCCTGCTTCGTGTACATACACGTCCCACCCACCGATCCGCGCGCGGGCTGCAGCCACTGCATGGAGTCCGGCGCCGAGGAGCTTGGGCACATCCTGAAGAAGCACCGCGTCACGGCGCTCTTCGCCGGCCACATTCACAGCTATCTTGAGACGGCCATCGAGGGCGTCCCCGTCTACATCAGCGGGGGCGGCGGCGGCGGGCCGGACGAGCCGTTTGGGCCATTCCACTACCTCCTGTGCAGCGTCGAGCCGGGCGGCGCGTTCCAGGTGGAGAAGAAGGACGTCGTTGCGGCGTCCAGGGGCGATTACTGGGAGCACCGGCTACTGGTGGTGTGGCCGCGGCGCCTGGGCGTGCTGTTCCTTGTGGTGCTGATGGCAGCCGGCGTCGCGTTTTCCGTGCTGGCCGGCATTGCCCAGCGGCGCCGGCTGCGCGGCGCCAAGCCCGTCCCCACCTCGTGAGAACGCGAAGCTGTCCCCTATGAGTCACGGCTCGGCGAGGAGCAGGACGCCGGGGTGGTACTGCGTTTCCCAGGCCAGGAGCTGGCGGAGGGGGCGAGCCGTCAGGCGGCGCACCGTAGCGGCCTGCTCGGCGTGTGTGATGAGGCATCGCGGGCCGGGCGCGTCGAGGAATGAGCGGACCTCCTCCGGGCTCCGGGCGAAGACGACCGCGCGGTTCAGCTTGAAGTACAGGTGCTCGTCCTCCAGGGCATACGCCGCCACGGGCGCGCCCTCAGGAATTGCGCGGACCAGTTCACGGGCAGCGAGGACATCCCTGGAGGGCTTGGCGGCGTAGCGGATCCAGAGGGGGAACCAGGCCACGGAGGCGAGGACGGACGCCGCGCAGAGAAGCTCGAGCGCCCGTGGCGCCGTGGTGGGGGGCGGGTCGCAGAGAGAAAGGGGGCGGCCGTGGCGGTGTCGGAGCAACCCCAGGTGGTGTGGCGGCCGGACCGGTGGGAGAGGTGGTTCCGCGTGGCGGCGTTGGTGTGCTCGGCCGCCGTGCTGGGCCTGCTCGTCGTCCACACGCTCTCCCGGTAGTCGCTGGGCCCCCCGCCCTAGCGGGGCGGCAGCCGGGAGTCGAGGATCACTGCCGCATAGAACAGCACGGGGGCAAAGGCCAACCAGGGCCAGGGGCTGAGAGCGGCCACGCCGACGAGGGTGGCGGCCTCGGCCATGAGCGTCCACAGCCGTGCCCTTGAGAAGCTGACGACTGAGAGGGCAAGCACAGTGAGCCCCACGCGCCAGGTTGCCAGACCCGTCCACCTCCCAGAGTGGTCGGCCAGCGACGCCAGCAGAATCACTGCAATGCAGAAGAGGCCCCTGATGATTGGCGCGCGAAGGGGCCGTGGCAGGATCGCGCGGCGGCGCTTGAGCGCCCGCCCGCACTCCCAGGCCAGGCCATAGAGCGTGGCCAACGCCACCGCTGCGCTGAGGCCCCACGCTGCATCGCAGGTGAAGAACGCCCAGTCGCGCGCCAGCAGGTGGCTGCAAACGAGGAACAGCAATGGGTAGGCGGCCAGGCGCAGCGCGCGGGGAATCTCGCGGCCCGCCGAAAGGTTGGGGTTGCCCCACGAGAACCCGCCCCCAGTGCTCGGCAAGGGAAGGCGCCAGGGAAGCAGCATTGGAACGCGGGCCATGTACTCTTGATAGGAGGAGCCGAAGAGTGAGGTGAGACGGACTTCCTCCCTGCGCATTACGGGAACGTAAATGCCCAGCCACCACAGCGGCAGGACCAGTTGGAGGAGCCACCAGCCGGACATCACGGCCACGCCCGCATCAACCAGCGCGTTCGCCAGGTAGAAGGGGTGCCGCACGAAGCGGTAAGGCCCCACGACGGCCATCACGTTGTTCTGGCGCAGGCAGCCCTTCGCCCAAGCATGGAGCATCACGCCCAGTGCGATAGCGGGAGCCCCCCACACCACGCTCATGTTGGTGATGCTGCCGTGGACAAGCGCAAAGACCACTACCCAGGTGCGCAACCCGCCGCGCCGGAGGGGAGATTTGACCATTCGATGTCCTTCTCGCGAAATCAGGCACGCGCGACCCCGACCGTCGAGTGTCGCAGTTGGCCCAGCCCGTAGTGTACTCCCCGGGAGGTAACCGCTCCGTGAGGCCTGGATTACGTTTCTGTAATATACGGCTCCGGACCTTCATCAGCCCCGTAAGGGGCGGCAGGACCGGCGCGCGCGAACCGTAGCCAGGATGTCTCTGTCGGCCCTTCGGGAGTGGGCGCATTCCGGCACCAAAGCCCCCGACCGCGAACTGCTGTCCCCCTCTTCTGTGGGGAGCGGACTAAGAAACTACGCCTCTTCCGAGACACGGCTCGGAAGAGGTGGCCTCTTCGGGGCAGCCGTGAAAAAAGGGCGGCTCGGACATATTACCGCGCTGGCAAGAGAGGGCCGTGCATGTCGAGACCGCCAACCGGGCACAGGGCTCGCCGGCACTTCTGTAAACTCAATCAGGGATTGAGTTTGGTGTGCCCGAGCCGCCTTTCGTCGCCGCGCCCCGCGGGCGGCCCAGGCGCCCCGATTCTACGCGGCGCCCCTGACCCGCAGATGTCCAGGGGATTACGAGATCGAAAGGAGCCCCAGGCGCTGCGTCGCGGCGTGCGCACCGCACGCCTCACTCCCTGGCCGCAAGGTCACTGCACCCGGGGGCGTCGGCCTGGCGGCGGGCGAGGTCCACGAGCCACTCGGGGACGCCGCCCTGCGCGTCCTTCTCGGCCAGCGCGAAGAGGTCGAGGGCGACCTGGCGGTTCTCCTTGACGACGCTGCGGGCGAAGGGCTGCTCGGCCGTGAGGTCGTAGAGGAGCGCGCCCGTGCGGTCCACCTTGCCGTTGAACCACCAGCGGTCGGTGATGACGGTGACCGCCGAGCCCCAGCCGACCGTCGCGTGGTCGCGGAAGGGTGTCCCGCTGAGAGCGGCGCCGAGGAACGACTTGCCGTCAATCGGCTGGGGTGGCTGGACGCCTCCCGCCTCGAGGACGACGCCCGTGATGTCGTGGTGCTGGACGATGGCGTCGCTCGTCGTGCCCGCGTGCTCGGCCCCGGGGAAGCGGATCATGAGTGGCACGTCGTAGACCTCGCGCGACGAGGGGTAGCCGCGCTTGCCCATGTAGTCGCCATCGCCGATCGAGTGGCCGTGGTCCGACGTGAAGACGACCATCGTGTTGTCGAGGAGGCCGAGGACGCGCAGGTGCTCCAGGAAGAAGCCGAACCAGCGGTCGCACAGGGTCACGGCGCCGCTGTAGTTGGCCTGGGTGCGGCGGAGGAGGCCCTGGGCGAGCTGGGCCGTGTTCGCGTAGCCGCTCTTCACCTGCTCCTGGCCGTCCTCCTTCAGGTACATCCTGCGGTAGTGGGCAGGGACGAGCCACGGCTCGTGCGGGTCGAACGACTCGACGGTGAGGAAGAAGCGGCCGGCGTCCTGATTCTGCTCGAGCCACACGGCGGCCTCGTGAAGGACGCGTGGGGCGAAGAAGTCCTCCTCCTTCGTGCGGTCGTGGATGTTCATGATGCACTGCTGAATGAAGTCCACGGCCCCCTTGTTCTGCATTTCGCGGGGGAGCCAGTGGTCGAGTTCGGCCTGGGAGAGTCGGGGGCCGGAGCGCATGGGGTCCTTCTCCGGGCCGCGCAGAAAGGTCCACTGGTCGAAGCCGCGCCAGTAGTTTTTCGAGGGCTTGAACATGTGATACACGTCGGCGATGAGGGCCGTGCGGTAGCCGCCGTCGCGGAGCATTTCGGCGAGGGTCGGCTGCTCCTCGGGGATCGGCCCCCAGCCGGGCGCGCCCACGAAGTCGCCCTTCAGGCGGAAGTCCGCGTTGTGGAAGGGGTAGACGCGGCGGCCCGTGTAGAGCGCCCGCCGGGTCGGCAGCGTGGGCAGCGACTCGGGGAAGGCGCGGGTCATCACGAGCGACTGCTCGGCGAAGGCGTCGAAGTGCGGCGTGTGCACCTTGCCCCACGGCGGCGAGCCGTAGACGCCCACGCAGTCCTTCCGCAGCGAGTCGAAGACGACGAGAATCACATTCATCCGCACAGTCTCCTTCTACCGAATGGTGGGCTGGCCGGGGTAGCGCCAGCGGGTGCGCCAGAGGCCGTTGGTCGTGTGCTCGGTGACGTAGAGGTCGCAGCCGTCCGCGCCGCCGAAGTGGACGTTTGACGGCTTGTCGAAGGGGCACTCGATCCGCTCGATGAGCACGCCGTTGCGGGCGAAGACGTCAATCGTGCCCGCCCCCCAGTTGGTCGCCAGCAGGTTGCCCTCGACGTCGAAGTCCATGCCGTCCGGCCCGCCGAAGTGCTTGCCGGGGAGGACGGCGAAGCGCTTCTTCGGGCCGACCGTGCCATCGGGCGCCAGCGCGAAGGCCCAGAGGGCCTTGGTGAAGGTTTCGGCGACGATGAGTTCGGAATCGTCGGCTCGAACGGCGATGCCATTGGAGAAGGCGTAGCCCTGGTCAATGCGGGTCACCGAGCCGTCGGCGTGGCGGCAGTAGACCTCGCCGATGGGCTTCTTGGCGTTCGAGCCGGCGGGCGCGGTGAAGTAGAGGGTGCCGCGGCCATCGAGGCACAGGTCGTTGCAGCCGCGGATGGGCGCGCCCTCGAACTCCTTCACCATGTGCTCCAGCCGCCCGTCGGGCGAGCAGCGGAGGATGCCCAGCTTCATGTCGGCGACCCAGAGATGGTTCTCGCGGTCGGCGAAGAGGCCGGCGGGAGTGCCGCCGGTGTTCGCGTGCTCGCGGGTCGAGCCATCCTCGGCGACCTGGAGGACCTGCCCGCGATTCGGGCAGACCATGAACAGGCGGCCCGTGGCGTCGAGGCACGGGCCTTCGGCCCCCGGGATGTCGCGGGCGATCTGGGTGAAGGACAACTTCATGTCATCGCTCCGCGTGGAATAGCCTTCGGGCGGCGGCCAGGCCGCACTTCTGGTATGCGTGGTACGCGGCCGCCGCCTTCTCGCGCACCTGTTCGGGCGACGCGTCGGCCAGCCAGCCCTCCAGCGCCGCGTGCAGCGTGTACGCCTCGGGGGCCATGAGGCCCGTGGTGAGGAGGACGCCACGGCTCTTCAGCCGCTCCAGCCACGGGGCGAAGTAGGGTTTGCTCTTGCACGCCAGGATGATCGCGTCGCGGCCCGCTCCCTTCGACTGAACAGCGTCCTCGGCCAGGGCGAAGTCCATCAGGCCGTTGTGGCCCACGTAGGCCGCGAGGTCGGCGGCGCCGCCAGTGCGGGCCTCTCCGCCCTGGAGCGCGAGCTTCCCCTGGCTTCCGCCACCGACGGCTGTGAGGAAGTCGGTCACCGCGCGCCGGATGTCCGCGCCCCTGTAGGCGTCGGCCACGAGGAGCGCGCCCTTGGCCCTGTGGCGGAAGACGCACCGTTCGAGGACGCCCGCCGCGGGGTCCGCCGCGGTCGAGAGCAGCTCCCAGGCGGCGCTCTTTCGGAAGTGTGTCTTCACGCCGTAGAGCGCGCCCCAGTAGAGGTTATTCGCCGGGTCGTCGCCGTTGCCCAGCTTCGGCGGCACGGGCACGATGCCCTGGGCCTTGTTGTCCGCCATGGCCACGAACACGTGGATGCACCGCGTCCCCGCCTGCGCGCTGAGTGCCGCCAGGAGGCCGAGGACCACGAGGCTTCGCCTGCCAACGCGCACGCCCTAGGCTCCTTTGCCCTTGGGGCCTTTGGGGCGCGGGGGCCGCGGACGAATGGGGGCGTGCTCGAGCGCGCCTTCCCAGTCGGCCAGCAGCGTGCGGTGGCGTGCGAGCGTCGGCGCCTGCGCGGCGTCGCCGGCCAGGTTCTTCGTCTCCCACGGGTCGCGGGCCATGTCGAAGAGCTGCTCGGCCGGGTCGTCCTTGTAGACGATGTACTTGTGGTCCTTCGTGCGGACCATGCGGCCGGTGATGCCGCTGGAGGAGACGAGGAAGTCGCGCCAGGGCGGCTTCTGGCCCTCGAGGAGCGGGCGGAGGCTCAGGCCGCGGGCCTTGGGCGGCGGCTTCACGCCCGCGTAGTCGCACACGGTCGGGGCGAAGTCCAGGCCGCTCACGAGGTGCGTATCGTCGGTGCGGCCCTCGGGCACGCGCCCCGGCCACGCGACGATGAGGGGCACCTTGACCGCCTCGTCGTAGAGGAAGTGCTTGGTGACCATCTGGTGGCGGCCGCGGCCCTCGCCGTGGTCGGCGGCGAAGATCACGAGCGTGTTGTCCGCGTAGTCCGAGTCCTCGAGGGCGTCGAGGACCCGCCCCACCTCGGCATCCGCCATCTCCACGTGTCGGTAGTAGCTCCAGATGTAGTAGCGCCAGTGGAGGGGCGACCAGTTGCGCGGCCGCTCGGGCGAGGCGGCGGACGGGCGGCGCTTCCGGATCACCTCGGGCTCGCGGGGGTCGAACTCGAAGTTCGGCGGCAGCGGCGGCAGCTTGTCGGCCAGCTCGGGATACGGCAGCTCGCCGGGGTCGGTCGCGTGCTGGCGCAGCCAGTAGCAGATGTCGTGCGGCTGGAGGAAGCCTGCGACGAGGAAGAAGGGCCGCGCGCCCTTGCGGTTGCGCAGGTAGCCCTGGCAGGCGCGGGAGACGGCGGCGTCGGCGTGCTCGCCCTGGCCCGAGCCGCCGGGCAGGGTGAGGAAGCTCTGGCGCACGTCGCGTCCGGGGATGTGCCACTTGCCGGCGTAGACGGCCTCGTAGCCCTCCCGGCGCAGCCACTGCCCGAGGTCGGGCATCGTGCCCACAATCGGCACCTCGTTCAGCACCACGCCGTTCTCGGCCGGCGGGCGGCCCGTGAACCAGCTCGCCCGCGCCGGGCAGCACACGGGGTCGGCACTGTGCGACTGGAGAAACGCCGTGCCGCGGCGCACCAGGCGGTCCATGTTGGGCGTGTGGACGTATCGGCAGCCGAGGGCCGAGATGGTGTCGAGGCCCTGCTGGTCGGTGTTGATGAACAGGATGTTGGGCCGCGCCGGCTTCGGCTCGGCGGCGAAGGCGCCGGCGGCCAGGAGGCCGGCCGTGGTGCCGAGGAACTCTCTTCGGCTCAACGCGGTGCTCATTTGCCTGCCCTCCTTCCCGCGGGCTGTCCCGCGCCGGGCAGCGTGGCGGCCCGGGCGTTGAACACGAAGCACCGCAGGCCCCCGTAGACGATGAGGAGCCTGCCCGCCGCGTCGAGCCAGTAGTGGTGGGGCAGAATGCCCTCGCCAAGCTGCTGATAGCCGAACAGCTCGAGCGGCTTGCCGCCGACCTGGACCGTCGCGGCGCCGCGCCAGGTGAGCCGCTGGTTCGCCTTCAGCAGGTCGAGATCCTCGAGCAGCGCGAAGTCGAGGGGCGGCGTCTTCTCGCGCGGCAGGCGCTGCACGGCGTCGAAGAGCGACCAGTTGCTGGTCACGGCGCCGGGGGCCTTCGTCCTCCGCTCCTTCGCGCCCGTGCGGACGACCGTGCCGTCCTCGATCCGGCCGGATTCCTCGACCGCCGTGAGGGCCACGGGCCGGTCCTGCGCGTCGAGCGAAGCCGTGCTGAGCTTCCAGGAACGGGGCGTGGCGAGGGCGTCGGTCGCGCACTCGATGGCCGCGGCCATGCGAAACGAGCCGAACCACTGCCCGCGGGCGACAAGCTCGACGTCCAGCCGGGCCGAGGCGCCGTCCGCCGCGGGCGTGCGCCGCACGCGCAGCATGCCCGCGGGCCTCGGCTCCGAGGCCACGCGAGTGCTCGAGCTGTTCAGGACCACGTAGCTGCTGTCCCAGGAGCCCGTGGCCTCGAGCTTCTCCTGCGGCGGCGCGAGGAACCGCTGGATGCCGTCGAGCCACAACTCCATCCGCGGCGCATTCGGGATAGGGGGCATGAGCTGTACTCCTACTGAAGCCTTCGCCATTATTCCCCCGGCACCGCCTTGATGCAAGTGGACATAGCGGTATAATACAACCCGAACGATGTTCACCCCAATGCGGGCCTCACGCAGGAGCACAGGCGAAGGGATATGGAACACGCCAGCGAAGCATGGCCGCGGCGACGAGTCCTGAGGACCTCGCTCCTGACCGGGGCAGGGCTGGCCGCCCGCCACCTTCTCGGAGCCGAGGACGTGAACCAGCCGCCAGCACGCAAGCCGCTCAACGTCGTGTTCGTCTTCGCCGACCAGTGGCGCGCCCAGGCCACGGGCTACGCCGGCGACCCGAACGTGAAGACGCCCGTCCTCGATGCCCTGGCGAAGCGAAGCGTGAGCTTCTCCCGCGCCATCGCGTCGTGCCCCGTCTGCTCGCCGTACCGCGCGTCGCTCATCACGGGGCAGTACCCGCTCACCCACGGCGTCTTCATCAACGACGTGCACCTCCGCAACGAGGCCGTCTCGATCGCCGAGGCGTTCAAGGCCGGCGGCCACGACACCGGCTACATCGGCAAGTGGCACCTCAACGGCCGCGGCCGCCTCCGCTTCATCCCTCGCGAGGACCGCCAGGGCTTCGACTTCTGGCGAGTCTGCGAGTGCACCCACGGCTACAACCGCTCGGTCTACTACGGCGACGGCCCCGAGCGCCTGACGTGGGACGGCTACGACGCCGAGGCCCAGACCCGCTGCGCCCAGGCCTACATTCGCGGCGAGGGGCGCCAGCGGGGCAAGCCCTTCTTCCTCATGCTCTCGTGGGGCCCGCCCCACAACCCCTACGAGACCGCGCCGAAGCAGTTCCGCGACCTGTACGACCCCGCGAAGCTCCAGCTTCGCCCCAACGTGCCGCCCGCGGCCCAGGCCCGCGCCCGCCGCGACCTCGCCGGCTACTACGCCCATTGCACGGCGCTCGACAGCTATGTCGGCGACCTGCTCAAGACCCTCGACGAAGCCGGCCTCGCCGACGATACCCTCTTCGTCTTCACCTCCGACCACGGCGACATGCTCGGCTCCCAGGGCCAGCAGCGCAAGCAGCGGCCCTGGGACGAATCCATCCGCGTCCCCTTCCTCCTCCACTGCCCCGCACTGCACGGCAAGCAGGGGCGCGAAATCCAGCAGCCCTTCAACTGCCCCGACGTCATGCCCACCCTGCTGCGCCTGTGCGGACTCGACGTGCCGAAGACCGTCGAGGGCCTCGACTTCAGCGGCCCCGTTGTGGGCGGGGCGTCCCTGCCCCGCGAAGCCGTCGAGGCCGCCCTCATCGCCTGCTACGCCCCCTTCGGCGAGTGGACCCGCCAAGGCGGCGGACGCGAATACCGCGGCGTCCGCACCGTCCGCCACACCTACGTCGCCACGCGCGAAGGCCCCTGGCTCCTCTACGACAACGAGAAGGACCCCTATCAGCTCACCAACCTCGTCGGCCGGCCCGAGGCGGCTGAAGTCCAGTCCCACCTCGCCGCCGAGTTGAAGAAGCTCCTCGCTCAGCAGAGCGACGAATTCCTCTCGGGCTCGGACTACATCAAGAAATGGGGCTACACCGTAGACAAGTCCGGCACCGCCCCCACCGCCCCGTGATCCGAACGGCCAGGCGACAGGCCGCCACTCCCCCCGCCCCTGGATTTGGCGGCCTGTAGCCGAGAGGACGTTCCGCGTAACTCGTGCTCCGGTAAACGCTTATGTCGTTCGCCGGGCCGTCCACACCCCGCCACAGGCCGCCAACTGCCTCCTTCCGCCTGGGATTAATCCTCCAGCGTAGCGGCAACGGCGCCTACGGAGAGATGCTGAGTTGTCGCTGCAAAGCGGTCTGTATCTGCTGCTCGAACTCGTCGCGGGGCGGGGGGCGTAGGACATGACGGAAGCCCTGGCGAAGTTTGCAGTTGAACTCTTGTGGTCATGGCATTAGAATGATGCCGTAGCGTCGCGGCTGCGTGGCGGCGACGGCGGCTCGGCGGGCCAGTGCGGGGTGCCCCCTATGGCGGAGCGAACGGCCTTCGATTGCTACTGCGGCGTCGGCGGCTTGTCCCTCGGCGCGCAGATGGCCGGCTACCGCGTCCTCGGGGGCGTTGACGCGGACCCAGTTGCCATCAAGTCATACGAGGGCGTCTTCCCGAACGCGCTCGCGCTGTGCGAGGACCTCCTCAAGCGGCCGGCAGCCGACGTGCTGAAAGACGCTGGCATCGCGCGGGGAGACGTGGATGTACTTCTCGGCGGGCCGCCTTGCCAACCCTTCAGCGTGTACAACCACCAGCGGGGCACCGCGGACGGCCGGAGTTCTCTCGTCGGCCGGTTCCTCGACTTCGCAGGAGTCCTCAAACCGCGGTGGGTCCTGATGGAGAACGTCCAGGGCCTGCTCTCGGTGGACGGCGGCGCGTTCCTGGAGGGCATTGTGAAGTCGCTCCGCGCCCGCGGGTACAAAGTGGACTTCAGCGTGCTTGATGCGTCGGGTCTCGGCGTCCCGCAGAAACGGCATCGCCTTGTGTTGCTCGGCAGCCGAGAGAAGAAAGAACCCGCCGGCGTGCTGGTAGCGCTGCGCTCTCGGCAGCGAAGCGAAGCCACCGTCGGCGACGCCATCGGCGACTTGCCGGAGGAGACGGCTGACCCATCGCAGTACGCCAAGCCGCCGTCCAACAGTTACCAGAGGCAGATGCGGCACGGCACCAACGGCACGGTGACCGCGCACCTTTGCGGAAACCTCAGCCCGATCAACCTCAAGCGCCTCACCCACATTCCCCAAGGAGGCAACTGGCGCGACATCCCGCGGCACTTGCTGCCCGCGGGCATGAAACGTGCCCGCCTCTCCGACCACACAACCCGCTATGGCCGCCTCGATCCCGCCAGGCCCGCCTTCACGATCTTGACCCGATGCACCCCGCACTGGAGCTGCGTCGTCCACCCGGCCCGAGACCGCGTGCTGACCGTCCGCGAAACGGCAAGACTCCAGTCCATTCCCGACCACGTTGCCTTCCACGGGTCCCTCACCGACCAATACCGGCACGTCGGCAACGCCGTGCCGCCCCTGATGGCGAAGGCCATACTGGAGGAACTGCCCCGATGACAACCAACACAGCCGAGAAAGAGAAACCTGTTCTTGGCGATGAGGGCCCGCCCGTCGAGTTCTGCAGACTGTCGGCCCTCCGTTTGAATGCGAGAAACCCAAGGCTCGGCGCGCGGGCCGGACTGCTGGACAATCAGGTCAAGGTGCTCGACTCGATCGTCAATGACTATGGGATCGATGACCTCTTGAGTTCTATCGCAGTCAACGGCTATTTCAGGGGGGAGCCGCTTGTTGGGACCGCAGTGGAAGAGAAGGGCGCACAAGCCATCAGGATAGAGGAAGGGAACCGCCGCCTTGCCGCATGCCTGATCCTGGCGGGCGATCCCCGGGCTCGGAATCATGAGAAGCGCACGAGGGATTACCAGGAGCTCCAGAAGAAACACGGGAAGCCGCCAATTCAGGAGCTACCGGTCATCCTGCCCCAAGACCCGAAGGGTCTTCTCTCATATATGGGCGTGCGCCACATCGCGGCTGCTCAGCCATGGGATTCATACGCTAAAGCCTCCTGGGCTGCGCAGATCCTTGAGGAGGGCAAGCTCACCTTACAGGACCTCAGCGAGATGATAGGAGACCAGCACCGTACCGTGGCGCGCCTCTTGGAGGGGTTCTACCTCGTGAATCAGCTTGTGGAGGCCGCACACTTCAAACCTTCGGACAGCATGAGGCGGGGCCGGGGAAGCAACCCAGAGTACCCCTTCTCCTGGGTGTACACCGCGCTTGGTTACGGTCCAGTACGACAATGGCTCAGCCTGCCTGATTTGTCTAAGGCGCCCAAGAAGACGCCGGTTCCCAAAGACAGGCTGGCAGACGCCGCGGACTTGATGGTTTTCCTGCTCGGGAAGAGGTCCGCCAATCGTGGGCCCTCGATTGTCGACTCGAGGCAGATCGCGGTATTGGCTCGCATCGTGGCTGATCCGCAGGGGCGGCGCATGCTCCGGAAAGGCTTGACGGTTGATCAGGTCTATGACATGAGTAGGCCGGCTCTGGACAGAGTCTCAGATTCCTTGCTTGATGCTGAGGAAGCGCTCAAAGCCGTTCTCGGCCCGCTCGCAGCTGGAGAGGTAACAGAGAAAGAGGCCCGCGACTTGCTCGGGCCTTGCGATAGGATCCTCAAGCTGGCTCGCGAAGTCAAGGAGAAGGTCGCCAGACTGGCCATCGGGGAGGAGAAGCCGTAGCATGGCAAGGCGACGCAATTGGGAACAGCGCGGGCCAGATGACCGTATAGCTGTCAACGCGGACCAGGCGGAGTTCGCGGCAATCTCATATGGCTCCTGCAACCTCGAAGCCGGGATGGCCGATGAGCGCATTGCTGACGCCATGGACTCCTACGAAGTGGCAGACCCCAGGGAAGTCCCCGGCTGGGCAAGATACGACGCAACGTTTGACACGGCAACGAGCGACATCGGCCAAGAGGTGGTCCGAAGGGCGGAGTTGCTTGACCAGAGCTATCCCTTTTGCCTCGTCGGGAATCGGATCGAGTACCGCCCAAGTCGCACTCTCGCATACGAGTTCTGTCTCGCGGTGAGCCAGGCTCCGGGCCTTAGCGAAGGAATACTCAAGAGGCTGCCCGCTGCCTTCGAGAGGCTGGTCCGGGATGTTGCCATCTGCTATCTGGGGCGAGGGTCATTGGGATACCGCACGGGCTGGCCGCCAGATGGGCTCGAGCCCCGCCCCGGGCGTTTCCGTGAAGTGGTTCAACACCTGCACGAACTTACAGGGGAGTGGAATTGGGATCCACAGGCGGACCTGCCCCGGGACCCAGCCCCTCGGCATGTCAAGGACGAAGGGCTCGACTTCGTCGTATGGCGACCGATGCCAGATCGGCGAGTCGGCCAGCTCTTCATGCTGGGGCAATGTGCTTGCGGGGATGATTGGATGAAGAAGTTCCGCCAGTTGGATATTGACAGCCTGAGCCGCTGGATACGGCCTCTGTCGAGGGCAACACCAGTCAGGGTCTTTGCCACTCCACGGCACATTCCCAATGAGCCTTATTTCGGTGATGTCAACCAAGCGGCGGGACTGACCCTCGATCGAGCCAGGATCGCGCTTCTCGCGGAGATGGCCGACAACCGAGACTTCATAGTCGAGCAGGCCAAGGAATCCTACGAGGATCTCATCCGGCTTGTCATCCACGACTTCGAGGTAGGCAAACCGCCGTGTTCCCGGTCACGCAAGGGCTCTTGAGCAAAGCGCGCGCCACCCGGCCTGCGCAAGCGATAGGTGATACCTTGGCGGCATGCTCCCAGAGACGGAGGACACGCCAGCCCTTCCTTCGCAATTCGCGGTTCGCGGCTCGGTCTCTCTCCTGGTTCCTCTCTAGCTTCTTCCGCCAGTACTTCCGGTTGCTCTTCGGGATGTGGCCGTGCTTGGGGCAGTTGTGCCAGAAGCAGCCGTCCACGAAGACGGCGAGCCGCTGCTTGCGGAAGACGAAGTCGGGCTTGCCAGGCAGGTTGACGTGCCGGCGCCAGCCCTTGACCCCAAGGCGGCGGAAAGCTGAAGCGAGAGCCTGCTCCGTGCTGCGGTTCCCAACCGACTTGATGGCCGCCATGATTTGGGAACGCTTGGCTTTGGTGAAGATGTCAGCCATTGTGTGAGGCAACCGCGACCGAGGACTTTCGAAGAGCCAAGACGCTCTCCGGCAGGCTCATGGTGTGGGTGGTGCTGCGGCGCTCGCGGACGATTTCGATGTAGGAGTCGGTGAAGCCGAGGTCGGTGGCGATGTCGCGAAGGATGTCGGTGACGGGGATCTTGACGCCCTTGCAGGTCTGGTCGCCGACGACGAGGAGCGCCCAGCCGCCGGGCCTCAATACGCGATGGGCCTCGCGCAGGCAGGCGAGCATGTCGCCAAAGTACTCCCGCACCATGCGCGGATAGTCCCAACCCCAGTTCTTATCCTTCGTGAGCTCGTGGATGGCGGCCGACACGTCCTGCACGCTGTCGTAGCCGGCGACGAGTTGCTCGTTGTTGTCGGTCTTGTAGATGTTCTTGGGGCTGCCGCGGACCATGCGCTTCTTGATGGCGCGCACGTCGTCCATTGTCTCGATGAAGCCCAGGAAGTACAGCTCGGCGCGGGTCTGGCGGGTGTACTCGATGTCGGTCGGATAGGGCGGCGAGGTGAAAAGTACGTCCACGCTGTCCGCCGCCACCTGGCCTGTGAGGTCGCGTGCGTCGCCCTGGACGACGCGTGCCTTGGGCTGCTTGTGAAGGTCGAGGCCGCGGATGAGTTGGAGGTCGGACGCGATGGTCATGAGCTTGCGCCGGAGCGTCACGCGCAGCGGCGGTCGCGGCTTCTTGACGAAGGTGATGCCGGGGCACATCGAGACCTGCGACGATTCGAAGAGGGCCTTGGCATAGGCCATGCGCAGGAGGCACTTCACCCCCCGGTCCATCGCGGGCAGGTGCTGGAGCACGTCGCGCGCGGCCATGACCTCTCTGAGCACGGCGGGGAGGAACCACTTGTTGAACGTCTTCATCGGGATGGCGCAAGCGGCCCCCAGTTCGTCGCCCTTCTCGCCTAGCTTGTGGTCGAGGGCGGCGAGAAACTCCGCGGCGCGGCTCTTGAGCTGGCCCAGGGGCACGTTCCAGGTCGTCTTGGCCTCCGAGACCAGGCGCATCAGCGGATTGGCGTCCACCCCAATGGCCTGGTAGCCGAGGAATTGTGCGGCCACGAGCGTGGTGCCACTGCCGCAGAAGGGGTCGAGAACGACCGCGTCGGCACCCGCCGCGTGCTCGCGGAGCTTGCGGGCGGCCAGGTCGGGCTCGAAGCCCTGGACGTAGTCGTACCAGCGGTGCACGTGGTCCGAGGCGGCCAGCGCCGCGGCGTCCCTCGCGAACGACAGCGTGAGCTGCTCGGAGACCTCAGGCACGTCGAGGATCGGTTCTGGGTACTTCTTGCTCACTGGCGCGTACTCCTCGGTCGCTATCATGCGGCACGGGTGCCACGCTGTCAAGGTTGACTCTTCCTTCCACTTTCGGTAGTGTTGTCGTGACACTTCAGCCGAGCGAAGTGCACGCCCCCACCGACCTTGCGTCGGTGGGGCGAAGGATTGACCACTACGAGGAGCCGCCCTCACCCCCCATCCCCCTCTCCCCCCGCCCGCCGCACGGCGGGCGGGGGGAGAGGGGGAGAAAAGGGTGAGGCCCGCGGCACGGTAGCTGCCAATCCCCGCTCCACTGGGGCAAGCCCAGTGGGGGCGTGGACTCCAGTCGGCTGAAGTGCTACGTGTCGTCATGCCTGCAAGAGGAGACCCAAGATGGCCGAGAAGCAGTTGACCCGTCGCGAAATGGTTGGGACGCTGGGGGGGCTGGCACTGGCCGCCGTGTTCCGCGGCTCGCCGGCATTCGCCGCCGAGAGGCCGAACGTCGTGTTCATCATGTCCGACGACCACGCCTCGCACGCGATGTCGTGCTACGGCAGCCGGATCAACAAGACGCCGCAGATCGACCGCATCGCCACGGGCGGCATGCGCTTCGAGAACTGCTTCTGCTGCAACTCGATCTGCGGCCCCTCCCGCGCCGCCATCCTCACGGGAAAGCACAGCCACGTCAACGGCTTCCGCACGAACGGCAACCGCTTCGACGGCAGCCAGCAGACCGTGCCCAAGCTGCTCAAGGCCGCCGGCTACCAGACCGCTATGATCGGCAAGTGGCATCTCGCCTCCGACCCCACGGGCTTCGACCACTGGAACATCCTCCCCGGCCAGGGCGCCTACCACAACCCCATGTTCATCGAGATGGGCGAGCGCAAGAAGCACGAGGGCTACGTGACCGACCTCATCACCGACTTCGCGATTGATTGGATCACGAAGCGCGACAAGTCGAAGCCCTTCTTCCTCATGTGCCACCACAAGGCCCCGCACCGCAACTGGCAGCCCGACGCCAAGCACGCCAAGCTCTACGACGACGCCGACATTCCCGAGCCCGAGACGTTCAACGACGACTACAAGACCCGCGGCACCGCGGCCCGCACGACCACGATGACCATCGAGCACCATCTCACCAAGGGTGACGTCAAGGCCGACCCGCCCCCCGGCCTCACCGGCCAGGCGCTCAAGAAGTGGAAGTATCAGCGATACATCAAGGACTACCTCCGCTGCATTGCCTCGGTGGACGACAATGTCGGCCGCCTGCTCGACTTCCTCGACAAGGCGGGCCTGGCCGACGACACGCTCGTGGTCTACACGAGCGACCAGGGCTTCTACCTCGGCGACCACGGCTGGTTCGACAAGCGCTTCATGTACGAGGAATCGCTCCGCATGCCCTTCGTCGTCCGCTACCCGCGCGTGATCAAGCCCGGAGCGGTGAACCGCGACCTGGTGCAGAACATTGACTTCGCCCCGCTGTTCCTCGACGCGGCTGGCCTGCCCACGCCCGACGACATGCACGGCCGCAGTTTCCTGCCGCTCCTGGGCGGCGAGACGCCCAAGGACTGGCGTTCCTCCATCTACTACCACTACTACGAATACCCCGCGGTCCACAGCGTCAAGCGCCACTACGGCGTGCGCACGTTGCGGCACAAGCTCATCCACTTCTACCACGATGTGGACGAGTGGGAGCTTTACGACCTCGAGAAGGACCCGCACGAGCTCAACAACGTCTATGCCGACCCCGCCTATGCCGTGGTCGTGAAGGAGCTGAAGGCTGAGCTGGACCGGCTCCGCGCCCAGTTCAAGGTGCCGGAGGACAAGGTGCCGCCACCGAAGGCCGGTCCCAAGAAGAAGTGACCGCCTGCCGACCACGCGGCCCGGGGCTGGCCCGCACTTCCCGCCAGCCCGTGCGGCGCGGCGCCGGAAGCCGGTCATTCTGAGCGTAGCGAAGCGAAGAATCTCTCGAAGGAGGAAGCTGTCGCGCCGCGAGTACGCTGTGTCAACCGAGTGACCTCCCCTGAGAGATTCTTCGCTCCGTTGTACTCCGCTCAGAATGACCCATTCCTGGGTGTCTGCCCCAAGCTGGTGGGAGGTGCGGAGCTAGCGGCTCAGGGAGACGAGGATGTCGTAGAGCGCGTGGGTGTAGACGACGATGCCGAGGCCGCGGTAGATGTAGACGGCGGAGAACAGCACGCCCATAGCGAACCGAAAGGCCAGGACGGCCGTGCCCCAGGCGTCGCCGCACGCGCCCAGGTGGTGGCACAGTGCGAAGGCGAGCGATGAGACGACGATGCTGATGCCGGCCGCCCAGCCGGCCCCGAGGCCGCTCCAGAGCCTGAGCCCGTAGTAGAGCGCGCCCATCAGCACCACGCGGAAGAGCACCTCCTCGTACACCCCGGCCCCCACGGAGAGCACGAGGTCGCGCGCGATGTCGCTCCCCGGCCCCGCCGTGCCCATCATCGGGAGCCGGCGCGCGACGAAGCCGCACACGAGACTCATGGCGCCGGCGTAGACGACGCTCTCGATCAGCATCAGCCCGTACAGCTCGGCATCCACCCGCCGCCCCTCGGTCTGCCGCAGCGCCAGCACGGCCAGGACGGCGATCAGGGCAGCAAAGACCACCGGCTCCGCGGGGCCGAAGACGTGGAACACCAGGCGGATGATCCCGTGCGCCCAGTTGATCACGTCGGAGCGCAGGATCAGGATTCCCACCTCGTAGCCGATGAGCAGTGGCAGGATGAAGAGGAAGCCGGTGGCGAAGTGGCGCGAGTCGCGCAGGTAGCTGTGAACGAGCCCCTGGGCGCCGCCTGCCGCAGGCTGGTGTTTACGCTTGGCCATGCACGCACGCAACGGGTCGGGGAGTGCCATTCGGCGGGGAAGCGGGCCGCGGTTCGGCGACCGCCACACAGAGTATACGCGGCGCCCCCTCCGCTGTCAATGCCGCAATCCTGAGCCTGGGCGAGGGGGGCCGCGGGCCGCTGCCCGTCCGGGTCACTTTGGTGAGGGGGCGGAGGGGGCGGCCTTCGGCTCGGGGGCCTTGGCGGGCGGCGGGGCAGCCTTCGGGGTCTCCTTGGGGGGCTCGGCCGGGGGCGGTTCGGGCATCAGGGCCTCGCCGGTGAGCTTCCTGATGGCGTCGGCGGCAGCCTTGCGCAGGGCCGGGTCCTTCGCCTTCTCGAAGAGGGGGCGGATGACGGGGGCCGTCTCCTTCGCGTCGAGGAGGGCGAGGGTCTCGATGAGAGCGGTCTGGTAGCGCCAGGTGGCGGGGGACTCCTCCTTGTCCTGGACCTTCAGGGCCTCGGCGATCCCCCGGGCAACGGCCTTGGGGTCAATGAGCTTCCAGGCGTCGGCGAACTTCGCGCGCGGGGCGGCGGCCAGGGTGCAGCAGGCGCGCGCCGCCGTGTCGTAGACGACCGGGAACGATGCCCTGGTGAGCGGCACCAGCGCGGGAAGGGCGACCGGGTCGCCGATCTCCGACAAGGCGTTGATGGCGCACGACTTGACGTAGAACTCCTGGTCCTTGAGGGTCTCGATGAGGCCGCGGACGGCGGCCCGATGGCCGATGCGGCCCAGCTCCTTGGCCGCACGCGAGCGAACCGTCCAGTCCTTTGGGTTGGTCAGGTCCTGGAGGAGTCGGGCGACGTTGGGCGGGGCCTCCCACTGGCCGAGGTATTTGGCGAGGTCGAGCGTGGGCTTGCGTTCGCCGGCCTTGATCTCGGCGAGCATGCGACCGCGGTCCTCGCGGGCCTCGGGGGCGTCGTACTGGGTGAGCTCGGCGACGACGCGGCGGCTGGCCTCGATGTCGCCCTTGTCGAGGGCCTGGCGGAAGCGGCGGGCGTGGTCGTCGCGGATGCGGCCGAGCTCCTCGTGGAGGGCCTTCTGGGCCGCCTGGACCTTTTCGCTCTCTGGGGTGCCGAGATGGGCGGCGAGGAACTGCCGGCAGGCGCCGAAGGCGTCGCCGTAGCGCCGGGCGGCTTTCAGCTTGTCGAGCTCGGTGGCGAACACGGGGTACGCCGCGGCCGCGAGCTGGGCCGCGGTGCGCTCTGCCGCCTTGGCCTTGGGGACCTCCGTCGGCGGCGGGACGGGCTCCTTGGGCGCCGGTGTGGGCGGCGGGGCGACGGCGATGGCCTTCGTGGGCGGGGTCGGCTCCTTGGGGGCCGGCGCCTTCTCCGCGGGCTCCTTGGCGGCGGGCCGCCCTTTCACGGGGGCTGGCCGGGGGGTCGCCCCCTCGGTGCCGGGCGTGGGCGGCCGCAGGGCGTCGGCCAACGCCTTGGGCATGCGGGAGGTGCTGGGCGCGGCCGCCCTGGCGGCCGCCAGGCGCTGCTGCTCGGCCTCGAGCGCCGCGATCTGGGTGCGCACGGCTCGCAACTCGTCGCGCAGCTCGCGCACGACCTCGGCATTGGGGTCGGCCTTCGCGGGCGCGGCCGGGGTGGGCGCGGGGGCCTGCGCGGCACCCGTCTGCGACCCGCGCGTGGCGAGGGCATAGAAGAGCGAGAGCACGAGGAACACCGAGGCGCTGAGGAGGCAGCCGACCCAGAAGCGGAGCTGGGAGTTCTGGCGGCTGAAGGCATCGAGGTCGCGGGCCTCGCGGGTGAGCGAGGCGCCGCAGTAGCGGCACTTGAGGGCGTCGGCGAGCAGGGCAGCGCCGCAGTAGGGGCAGGCCTTCGTGGCGGGGCGCGTGCGCGGGTGTTGCGGGGCCGCCGACTTGGCCGCCTGAGGCGTCGGCTGGAGCGGGGCGCCGCACTTGCGGCACTGGTAGCCCGTGCCCGTGTAGAGCGGGGTGTCCCTCGTGCCGCACTGGGGACAGGGGACCGGCCCGACTCGGCGCATCCTGGCCACACACTCGCCGCAGTAAAGGCGCCCCCCGATGTGCTTGAAGTGGCCGCGCTCGATGTCCTCGAGCGACAGCCCCTTGTGGCACGACACGCAGACCGGATTGTCCACAGCAGGGTTCCTTCCTGGGGCGCCAATCGGGCATCCTGCATTATAGAACGCCCGGAGCGGGAAGTCAAACGGGCCACGGGCGGGAGCCTGGTTGCTCCCCCAGCGGCTCCAGCCTGGATTGGGCCGGAAAGCGCTTGAAATCACAATATGTGCGTGCTACAATGCCGTCGCACCAAATGGCTAGTGGTTCGCCGTCCCCGCTCTGCGGCAGCACGGCCAAGGATGGTGTCCCCGTAACAGCCGGTCTGAGTGGAACCGCGCGAGGAACCCATGCCACAGGAACTGGCGCAACGCACCCTGGAGTTCACCGCCGCGTCGCTGCCGACGGGGCTGGGCAAGGCGCCCGAGAGCAGCGGCACGCGCGCCGCACCAACGAGGCAACGTGCCACCGCCGTTGAACTTGCGAAGCAGCAGCGCGAGATCTCCGTCTCCGAGTTTTTCACCAAGAACCGCCATCTGCTGGGCTTCGACAACCCGCGAAAGGCGCTCCTTACGGCGATCAAGGAGGCGGTGGACAACAGCCTCGACGCCTGTGAGGAGGCCGGCATCCTGCCCGACATCAAGGTCATGGTCAAAGAGGTGCGCAAGGAGGAGCGCTACCGCGTGATCGTGGAGGACAACGGCCCCGGCATCGTGGCCAAGCACGTGCCCCGGGTGTTCGGCAAACTGCTGTATGGCTCGAAGTTCCACCGCCTCAAGATGTCGCGGGGCCAGCAGGGCATCGGCATCTCGGCGGCGGCCATGTACGGCCAGCTCACGACGGGCCAGCCCGCCGTGATCCTCTCGAAGATCGGCCGGGGCAAGCCGGCCATGCGCTACGAGCTGATGATTGACACGAAGAAGAACGAGCCGCGCGTCATCAGCGAGGGCGAGTGCGAGTGGAACGGCGACCACGGGACCCGCGTGGAGATCGAGCTGGAGGCCCGGTATCAGCGCGGCCGCCAGTCGGTGGATGCCTACCTCGAGCAGACGGCCATCACGAACCCCCACGTGCGGATGCTGTACACCGCGCCCGACGGGGACCCGCGCGAGTTCCCGCGCGTCACCACCGAGCTGCCGCCCGAGCCCAAGACCATCAAGCCGCACCCCCACGGCATCGAGCTGGGCATGCTCATGGCCATGCTGGAGAGCACTAAGTCCAGAAACGTCAAGGGCTTCCTCACCCACGAGTTCTCGCGCGTGTCGTCGCGCGTGGCCGACCAGGTGCTCGAGATGGCCAAGCTCGAGGCCAACGCCCGGCCGTCCCGCGTCGCCCGGCAGGAGGCCGAGACGCTCTTCAAGGCCATCCAGTCGGTCAAGATCATGTGTCCCCCCACCGACTGCGTCGTGCCGATCGGCGAGGAGCTGCTGCTCAAGGGCGTGAAGAAGGAGCTCGAGGGCGACTTCTACACGGCCGTTTCGCGCCCGCCCGCCGTCTACCGCGGCAACCCGTTCGTCATCGAGGCCGCCGCGGCCTACGGCGGCAAGATCCCCGACGAGGGGCCGATCCGCCTCTACCGGTTCGCCAACCGCGTGCCGCTCCTCTACCAGCAGTCGGCCTGCGCCATCACGCGCGCCCTCAGCTCCATCTCGTGGCGGCCCTACGGCCTCTCCCAGTCCAGCGGCTCGCTGCCCGTCGGCGCCGCCATCGTGGTCGTGCACATGGCCAGCGTGTGGGTGCCCTTCACCTCCGAGAGCAAGGAGGCGATCGCGCACTACCCCGAGATCATCAAGGAGATCAAGCTGGCGCTCCAGGCCTGCGGGCGCAAGATGTCGCTGCACATCAAGCGCCGCCGCCGCGAGGCCGAGGCCGAGCGCAAGCGCTCCTACATCGAGAAGTACATCCCCCACATCGGCATCGGGCTGCGCGAAATCCTCGCCCTCAGCCAGCGCGAGGAGCAGGGCATCGTCGAGAAGCTGACCGAGATGCTGCATAAGAGCAGGAAATGAGGACATGACGCGTGACGCGTGACAAGAGCCGAGCTGCTCTCCTTCTTCTCACGCGTCACGGGTCACGCGTCCGGAGACTATCCTGAATGGCAAAGAAAGCTCGGAAGAAGGCCCCGAGGCGCGACAGCGCGAAGGCCCTCACGCGCATGGTCGAGGTCGCGCGCGAGATTCACAGCGACATCCGCCGCGAGAAGAAGCCGCACATGAAGTTCCCCATCCGCGCCCTGTCCAACGTGCGCTACGACACGCACACCGGCGCCTTCAAGATGCGGGGCCGCACCTCGCGCCGCGACTTCGCCTACACCACCGTCAAGACCTTCGCCCAGTCCATCCGCATGCTCGCGCTCTCCAAGGCCGTCGTCGAGGACGACGATATCATCAACAAGCGAGAAGCCTACTACCGCTCGAAGTCCTGGGCCGAGGCCGCCTTCCACGAGCAGCCCGAGTCCGACACGGTGATGGACGACCTGGAGGCGCTGCTGGGCTTCAACCGCGAGAAGATCGGCTTCATCCCCGACGAGCACGGCGGCAGCGTGGCCGGCCGCCTCGTCGTCGTGGACGAGGATCCCGCCACCGGCGAGGACATCGAGATTGACTGCACCCGCTTCGGCACAGGGGCCTACAGCGTGCCCCCGCAGGTCGAGCAGCTCACCTTCCACACCAGCGCCAGATTCATCCTCGTCATCGAAACCACCGCCATGTTCCAGCGCCTCGTCAAGCACGCCTTCTGGGACACGGCGAACTGCGTCCTCATCGCCATGGGCGGCGTGCCCACGCGCGCCTGCCGCCGCTTCATCCGCCGCCTCTCCGACGCCCACAAGATGCCCGTCTACGCCTTCACCGACGGCGACCCCTACGGCTACGCCAACATCTACCGCACCCTCAAGGTCGGCTCGGGCAATGCCGCCCACCTCAACGAATTCTTCTGCGTCCCCTGCGTCCACTACCTCGGCGTCACGCCGCAGGACATCGTTGACTACAACCTGCCCACCCAGCCGCTGAAGGACATAGACATCAAGCGGGCCAAGGACGCGCTGAAGAACGACCCCTTCTTCCAGCACCACAAGGAGTGGCAGAAGGCCATTGACCAGATGCTCAAGATGAAGGTGCGTGTCGAGCAGCAGGCGTTCGCCGCCCACAGCCTCAACTTCGTCGTCGAAAAGTACCTGCCCGAGAAGCTCAAGAACACCAAGAAGTTCCTGCCGTGAGAACGAAAGGAGAGAAGATGAACAGATCCCGACTCATCGCCGCCCTTCGCATTCTCACCCTGTTGATGATGGGGTGTTCCATACTGGCCCTGGCCGTCGCGAGGGACCTCGCGCTGGGAGCGATGTCGCTGGCGCTCGCCTTGTTCATTCGCCAGAACGAGCTGGTGACGCGCATCGGGCAGTTGGAGAGGGGCAGGGAGGCCGGCGCGCAGCCCTCGACCCCGGCCCCAGACCCTGGCCCCAAGGACTGACCGGGCGGAGTCGTTCGTCCTTTCACGCATCACGTTCCACGCGTCACCCTTCACGCATCACGTCTCACGTTTCACGTTACCGGATCTGATCCATGCCCGACTACACTCCTCACCAACGCGGCATCATCAAGCGCTACTACGAGCACAGGTCCGACCTCATGCTCCAGAAGCTCGGCGAGCTGGTGTCGGACATCATGGTGACCGACGACGAGAAGAAGCGGAAACGCCTCTGGGCGAAGGCCGAGGCCGCGCTCAAGAACCTCAAAGTCCCCTCCTGGCGCATCGCCAAGATCCTCGAATCCCAGGACGCCAACCTCCTCGCCGAGGTGGTGAAGGACTTCTTCTGAGGGAATCAGGCCAAGCCTCGACTTCGCTCGGCATGACGGGAATCGAGAACGGCATGGCGTGCAGGAGTGCGCGCGATCCCGGTGGCTCTGCACGCGAACAGGGGAAACAGTGTTTGACGTGCGGCTCGCCGTGGGTATGATACTGGTGTCGCGCAAGAACAAGGAGGATAGCCGATGAGAACGCCGTCGAGCGTGGCAGCGGTTCTGGGCGTGCTCCTGGCCGTGACGGGCTGCGAGGAGGGGACGCCTCGGTCGAAGGCCGGCAGGGGCGGCGTGGTCGCCCTGCCCGGCGAGGCGATCGAGCAGACGAAGCAGGGCGACGCGGCGAAGCTGAAGGCGATGGTCGAGGAGAACCCCGGCATCGCCACGGCCCGCGACGACGAGGGCGAGACCCTCCTCTACCACGCCGCCGTCGGGGGCAAGGCGGAGGTCGTGGAGCTTCTGCTCTCCAAGGGGGCCGACCCCAAGGCGGCCAACGAGAAGGGCATCACGCCCCTCTATGCCGCTGCCCAGGCCGGCTACGCCGCCGTGGCCAAGGCTCTCCTCGCCAAGGGCGCCGACCCCAACGCGAAGACGAAGGAGGGCGACGCCCCGCTTCACGCGGCCGCCGACCACCTGGCCGGCCTCCCGCAGCACGCCGGATGCGTCGAGGTCGTCAAGCTCCTCCTCGCCGCCAAGGCCGACCCCGGCGCCAAGGCGAAGCAGGACGACACGCCGCTCCACACCGCCGCGAAGCAGGGGCACAAGGACATCGCGGAGCTGCTCCTCGCCGCGAAGGCCGACCCGAACGCGAAGGCCAACGCCGACGCCTACGAGGAGACGCCGCTCCACCGCGCCGTGGTGTATGACCATCAGGACATCGTCGAGCTGCTGTTGGCGCACGGCGCCGACATCAACGCCAAGGACCTGCACGGCCGCACCCCTCTCGCCCGCGCCCGCCACATGCGCCACCACGCCCTGGTCGAGTTCCTCCAGCAGAAGGGCGCCACCGAGTAGGGGGAAGGAGGAGTACCGATGCGCGTGCGACCCTGGGCGGTGTTCCTGCTCGCGTGTGTGCTCCTCGGAGAGGTGGTGGCGATGAGCATCGGCGTGGGCCTGGACTGGCGCACCGGGCTCTTCGTCCAGGAATACTGGCAGGGCGGGAAGCCGCGCTACCTCATCGCCAACCTCACCCGCGAGGCGGCCAGGGTGAGCGTCCAATCGTACCAGATGCCCGACATGCGAGAGGGCCGACTCCGCGAGCAGGCCCCGCCCCCCAGGAAGCCCGTCGAAACCCTCGCCGGCCCGTGGGAGGTCCCCGCCAGCGGCGTGGCGGACGTTGACGCCTCGGCGCTCCTCGGCAAGGGCCTCGTCGAGTTCCGCGCGGGCGACAAGCGCCTGGGCCTCCTGGAGGCCCCCAAGGCGCTCCCCGCCGAGCCCTCCGGGGGCATCGCCACCACCTACGGCATCAACGGCTCGGGCGGGCGCCAGGCCCGCATGTGGTGCGAGCACCAGGCGCTTCGCATCGCGGCGGGGGCCGACCTGGAGGTCAAGCTCGTCACCGCCACCGACCAGGGCACGATCAAGTTCAGCAGGAAGGCCAAGCCTGGCGCTGATTCGCGCCCCGCCGAGCTGCCCCTCCGTGAGGCCGCCTGCGACACCCTTACCATCGCCTCGACCGCCGACGCCGTGGTGATTGACACAGCGAAGCCGCTGAAGGACCAGCCCTGGCACACCGTGGTCTTGCGGCTCAAGGCCCCCGACGCGTCCGCCGCGACCCTCGTGACGTTCGGCGGCTGGGTCCAGCACAAGGGCGGCGGCTACTGGCTCATCCGCGGCCTCGTCGTCGAGCCCCGCGCCGCCAAGTGAGGCTGGCGGGCCTCCCCAGGCTCAGTCCACCACCTCCATCCGCGCGGCCTTGCGGTCGAACTTCAGCACCCAGACCTTGTAGTCGCTGGAGTTGTTGAGGACGACGAGCTTGAGGCCCGGGTCGTAGCAGAGGGCGTCGGACCAACTGAACGGGTTGTCCTTGAAGGCCACGGGCTTGCCCTTTGCCTCGAACTTGAGGTCGGCCCAGTAGAAGCGGCTGTCGGCGGGGTCCCAGGCGATGTTGCGCAGCGTGCCGTCGGGAGCCTGGAAGAGCCTCATCAAGAGGATCAGATCGGCGTCGGGCAGGTAGACCTGTTCGCCCCAGAAGATGAACTGGCCGAGGGCCTTGGGCTTGGTGATGCCGAGCTTCGCGGCCTTGCCCGTCGCGAGGTCGTAGCGCCAGATGTCCTTGTCGTTGGCGAACCAGAGGCAGTCGCGCTTGGAGTCGTAGCGGAGACCGTGCCCGTCGCACCAGATCCCTCCGAAGGCAGGGCCGTCCCAGGGCAGCTTCTGCCACTTGCCCGCCTTGGCGTCGAATAGGAAAAGCCCCTTCTCCGAATAGGTCACGGCGCCGCGCGGGGTGGGGGCCATGAAGCTGTGCATCGGGCCGCGGTGCTCGAGGCCGGGGAAGGGCTGCGGCTCCCACTCGCGGACGGCCGGGTTGTAGGCCCGGTCGAAGTAGAACATCTTGCCCGCGGTCGCGTCGTAGCAATATGCCTTGTAGGCGTGGACAGGCACGTGGACGCGGTCGTTGAAGCTCAGCGGGGTGGGTTGGCTGGCGTAGACCTTGTCAATGGGGTCGTCGGGGTGGTAGCCGATGGTCCAGCAGCCGCCGCGGAGGCTGAAGTGGGCGACGTCGTTCTCCTTGCTGGTGGCGTGTCCGCCGCCCCAGAAGAGGAGCTGGTGGCGATCGGTGTCGTAGGCGGTCGTGCCCCAGCGGTTGCGGGCGCCGGGGGCGTAGCGGGGGAAGTCGAGTGAGGTCCAGACGTTCGGCGGCAGGTCGCGGAGGAGCTTCGCGGTGGCCTCGGGGTCGGGCTTCGCCGCCTGCTCCCAGGTGGCGGGGTCAATGCGGTTGAAGGTGTAGGTGCCCGAGGCTCCGGCGTGGGCGGCGGTGCCGGCCTCGTCGGCCTTGCTCGGGTCCACCTTGCACGCCCAGGTGATCAGGCTGGGGCGAGCCGGCGTGACGCAGATGAGCACGTCGTCGTCGTTCACCGCCCCGGTTTGCACGTCGCGGCAGGTCACGCGCGGGGCATTGGGGCTGAACTTCTGGCGGCCATAGTCCTCGGGCTGGAGCGGGACGTGGAGGAGGAGCTTCCAGTCGTTCGCCGCCACGTCGTAGCTCCAGACTTCCTGGGCGAGCCAGTCGCGGCTGTAGCCGCCGGCGAGGACGATCTTCTGGGCCTTGGGGAGCCAGGCCAGGATGTGGCCGGCTCGCGGTGCGGGGCAACGCTCGGGGAAGCGCTGCTCCCACGTGCGGGTCGCGCAGTCGTAGACCCAGGTGTCGGAGAGCACGCGGTCAAGGCCATCGCCGCCGAAGAGGATGATCTTCTTGTGGACGGGGTCGTAGGCGGTCTGCGAGCGGGCGCGGCCCGGCGGCTCGACGGCCAGGGCGTCTACGACTTGCTCGAAGAGTACGCGCGCCGCGCGGACCTCAGCGATGATCTCCGGCGTGATCTCACCCGCGAGCTTCGGCCCTGCGGCCTTCACTGCCGCCATGGCGGCGTCCAACCGGCTCGCGGCAACCTGGTGGCTCAGGCGTCCGGCCTGAGTCCCCCACAGGCCGGAGGCCTGTGCCACCAGCTCGGCGGCCTGGGCCGCGAGGTCGGCCTTGGCCTCCTGGTCCGTCTCGGTGATGGCGAAGCGGTTGCAGGCGGCGCCGAGCAGGGCCTTGGCCTGCCAGCGGAGGGCCTTGGCCCGCGAGCCGAGCGCGCGGAGCTCGGGGGAGCCGAACTCGAGCCTTCGCCATTCGTTCTTCTCGGGGCTGTAGGCCCACGTGGCGACGTCCGCGCTGCCGCCGTCGCCGCCGGCGTGGAGGATTTCCTTGTTCACGGGGTCGTAGCACATCGAGCCCCAGATGCGACAGCTCGCTCGCGGCTTCGCGTTCAGGTCCTCCCATGTGCGGGCCGCCGGGTCATAGCGGAGCGTCTTGTCGTGGAGGCACGCATAGACCTTGCCGCCGTCCGGCACGTGGCACCACTCGTAGTTCGTGCGGGTTTCGAGCCACTGGCCGCCGGCCCCGACGCGGAGGTAGTCGCCATCCTTGTAGAACAGCACGCGGCCGTTGTAGCCCTGCTTGGCGCGTTCCTTCGAGTATTCCTCCCCGACCGGGCCGGACTCTGGCCGCCCGGCGGCTACTGCCGGAGGATAGGCATTCACCCATTTGAGTTGGGCGAGATCGAGCTCCTCAGTGTCGTAGTGGCGCGGGACGATGCCGCCGTGCGACTGCATGCCGCTGGCCATCACGAACTTCTTGATGCCCGGCACGTAGACGAAGAGGGGCGACTCGCGCCAGCCGGTCTTCGTCTCGAGCGCCTTCACCCAGGTGTTGGCCGGGGCGTCGGCCAGCGAGACCGGAGTCTCCGGCGCCTTCGCCTCCCCGGCGAGCGCGGCGCCCACCCAGAGGGCGAGAAGGGCAGCCTGCTTCCTCATAGCGACCCCCTCTTCAGCGCTTCTCGATGATGAGCTTCTTGGCCTCCTTGAGGGTGTTCTGGTTCTTGGAGATTTCGACGACGGCCTGGAGGGCGGCCTGGACGCCGGCATCGGTCTTGTTCTTCACGCGATTGGCGATCTGGACGATGGCGGCGGCGGCCTCCTCGGCGATCTCGGCGTCCTTGAGGCAGGATGCGGCCAGGGTGACGGCCTCGGGCTCGCGGATGTCGCTGAGGCCGCCGAGGACGGCGCGCTTTTCCTCGGCGCGCTTGGCGATCCTCAACGCCTCGCCGTACATCTTCAGTTGCCGCTTGGTGTCGCGGCGCCAGGGCTCGGCCCGCGCGAGATTGATGTAGTTGCGCAACGCCAGGGCTTGGTGGCGCGGGTCCTGGGTGGTGGACGCGATCTTCAGCAGGCCATCGGTCGCCTCGACGAGTCCGCTCGTCTCCGACCAGTTGGCGAGGGCGCGGACCGCCTCGTCCTTAATCTTCGCGTCGGGGCTGTCGGCGCACGTGGTCAGGGCCTTGGCGGCAGCGGAGCCGCCGACGCGCCCGAGGATGCGGAGCATGACGCCCGCGGCGTCGGCGCTCGCGCCGTCGAGAGCCGGGGCTATCTGGCGGGCCACCTGGTCGCGCGCGCGCAGGCCGATGCTCGTCAGCGCCTGCTCGGCGGCCCCGCGCTCCTCCGCCTCTTTCGCCTCCTTGAGCATCTTCACGAGGACGGGGGCCTCTCTCTCGCCGCCGGCGGTCTGAAGCGCCCGCGCGGCCGCGGCGCGAACCGCGGCACTCGTATCCTGCGCCGCGGTGAGGATGAAGGGCATCTGGTCGCCGGCGCGGCGCGCGCCGAGGACCTCGACGAGCTTCGCCTTGAGCGCCGTGTCGGCCGCGTCCTTGGCCGCTGCGGCGATGGTTGCGTTGGTCGCGTCGCCCCGGCACTTGATGAGGCACTCGAAGGCGGCCTGCTGCTCGGCGCGGTCCTTTGAGGCCAGGCGTGCGATGAGGGCCTTTGCGGCGGCCTCGCCGCCGATGGCCGCCATCGCCTCCATTGCCTCCTGGCGGACGGCTTCATCCTTGTCACCCATCGCCTCGAGCACGGCGGGCAGGGCCTTGGCGTCGGCGATGGCGCCGAGGATGAACAGGGCGCCGGCGCGGTCCTTGCCGGCGGACTTTCTCATGAGCGCGACCCATTGCTCGACGGGGGCGCGGCCGGCGAGGGCCTTCGCCACCTGGGCGCCCATCGCGCGCACCTGCGGGTCGGGGTCGGCGATGGCCGCGAGCAGCTCGGGCAGCACCTCGTCGCCCGCCACGGCCACGAGGCCCGCCAGGCAGCCGCACCGCACGTGGCGGCCGGCTCGGCCGGGATACTGCTGGGGCAGCGTGGCGTAGATGCGCTTGGCGAGATCCTTGTTGCCGGCTTCGGCGAGTCGCTGGCCAAGGCGCAGGGCCGCCTCTGCCAGCTTCATCTCCTCATAGGTCGCCTTGTCGAGCTTCGCCGCGCCGAGAACGGCGTCCACGGCCTTCGGGTCGCCGATGTTGGCGAGGGCCTCGGCGGCGGCGAGCCGCATGTCGGCATCCGCGTCGCCCACCAGCCTGAGCAGCTCGGGAGCCGATTCAGGGTCGCGGAGGCGGCCGAGCGCCTGGGCGAGGGCGACGCGGTTCCTGCCGCCAGCCTTGGGCAGCGCGGCGCGGAGAGGGGCCGCCGCCTTGCGGGCCTCGAGCGCGCGGATCGCGTAGTCGTAGAGATCCTTGTCCAGCGCCAGCCGGCTCAGCACCTCAATGGGCTCCGTGCCTCCGATCCAGAGGAGTTCTTCGAGGATCTTCTGCTGCACGAGAACGGGCTTCGAGCTTTGGACCGCCGCGACGAGGGCCTCAGTGACCATCTTCCGCCCGTCCTCGGCGTCGGGCCGTCGCACGTAGGTCGCCACGGCGTGGAGGAGGTAGTTGGCCTTGTAGTCCTCCCCTTGGCCCGGCTCGGCAAGCATGCCGAGGAGGGCGGCGAGGGTCTCCTTCCCGCCCTTGAGGATAGTGTCCACGGCCTTCTGCGCCGTCCCCTGGTCAGGTCCCGTGTACTTGCCGTCCGGACTCGCGTCGGCTTTCGGCATGGAGGCGACGAGGGCCGCTAGGTCGGCCGGGGCCTCGCCCGCCAGCGCGGCGCTGGCGCCGGCAAGGCCCACCGCCAGGGCGAGGAGGACAGCCACAACGCAGGTTCGCTTCGGGTTCATGGGGTTGCTCCTCGCTCTCAAAGGTGCCAGGGTGCGCGCATGGGCTGGTGGACGAGGAGGTTCGCCTCCTCGTCGCCGATGACTTCTTCCTTGACGGGGTCGTACTTGATCTTGCGCCCCACTCGGATGGAGATGTTGGCGAGGTGCATGATGGCGGCGGAGTGGTGTCCCGGCTCGGCGCAGCCGCCGGTCTTCTTGCGGGTCTTCACGGCCTCCTCGAAGCTCGGCCAGGGCTCCGGGTCAGGCATGGCCAGCACCTTCTTCTGGTCCTCCTCCGAGAGGTCGCTGAGGCTCACGTCGCGGGACGGGTTGCGGTCGTAAGGCTTGCCCCACTCGCGGCTGTCCATGACGAAGAGCGTGCCGTCGGCGTATTTCAGCTCGGCCCAGCCCCACATCCCGCAGGCGAGCGGGTGGGCCGGCGGGGCGTGCGATTCGATCTCGACGGCGCTCGTGTAGTCCTTGCCATAGGTCCACTGCACGGGGTCGAAGTGGTGCTGGCCCATGTCGGCCATGCCGCCGCCCTCGTAGTCCCAGTAGCCGCGGTGGGTGCCGCCGACGCGGTGCGGATGGTAGGGCCGCAGAGGGGCGGGACCGCAGTACATGTCCCAGTCCAGCGAGTCGGGCACGGGCTGCGGCTTGGGATTCACGTAGCCGCTCCACATCTTCACCTTGAGTCCGCCGCCCTTGATGTGCACGACGGGGCTCTTCTTGAGCAGGCCGCTCGTCATGATCTTGTGGATGAGCACTCTATTCTTGTCGCGGATGGCGCCGTAGCGGCCGTAGGTGCCCACCTGGATGATCCGGCCGTAGCGCTTCTCGGCCTCGACCACCGCCCGGCCCTCTGCGATGAAGCGCGTGAGCGGCTTCTCGCACACCACGTCCTTGCCGCTCTGCATGGCCGCGATCGAGATCAGCGGGTGCCAGTGCGGCGGCGTGGCGATCGCCACCACGTCAATGTCCTGGCGGTCCATCACGCGGCGGAAGTCGGCGTACCGCTCCTTGTTGTCGGACGTGCCCTTGTACCGCACGTCGCACGAGGCGAGGCGGCGGACGTTTCGGCCCAGGCCGCCAAACGTCCCCCCGCCACGGCCGCCGCAGCCCACGAGCGCGCCGCCGAGCGTGTCGCTGGGCGGCGCCTCGCCCTGGCCCAGCGCGTGCCGCGGCACGATCGCAAACGCGGCTGCCGCCGTCAGGCCGCCGAAGAACTCCCGACGCGACCATCCTCTTCCAGCCATGACAACCTCCTATGCCGGAACGGAGCCAGAGGCATTCTCCCACCGAACCGCTACTTTACTCATTTCCGAGCCAAGCGCAAGTGCCCCCCAAAGAATGCCAACGTGCGCAATAGGGGTTGGCATCCTTTGGGGCCGAGCGGGCGAGACACCGCGCCTCCGAAGCAGATGTCCGCCACAACCACATACGTCCCAAGGCGTTACGCTCGGCGGCACATGCGCCCGTCCGGCGCCTGGGGTTAGAGTGCCAAGTTAGAGTGCCAACTCCCATCCCCTGGGGTTGGCATTCTAACTGGCACTACTCCTGTGCCTGTTCCTCAGCAGCGCTGCGCTCGGGCCTCCTCTTCCTAGCCACATCCACAGCGATCCAAACCACCCCGGCCAGCAGCCCGAGGTACAATCCGAGATGTGTCCACCAGACACTCAGGAAGCGCCGGACCTGATGTGGTCCCACCAGATCTCCGAGTCCTTCCCCGAGACCCAGCGGATCGAATCCAGAGAGCAGCAGGGGAAGCAACGCGGCGAACCCGGCCGCGAGCGCGAACGGGCGCCACATGAGAAGGCACAGGCTGCACATGGGGAACGGGGGCCGGCCGGCCCTGCGCGTGGCAACGTACACGCAGATGGCTGCGGCGACGACGCCTGCGGAGAAGCCGGCCCGCAGGCCAAGCGCCGCCGCGCTCCGACGGAGCGACTCGGTGGGCAGGCCCTTGCCGAGGATGAAGTATTCAGGTGAGATGGACGAGGTGACGAGGTCGTTCGCCAGCCCAAAGAGGCCGGCCACAGCTCCCGCCGCCAGAACGAAGCCGTACTCGCGCCACCGTGTCGCCTTCCTGCCATGCTTCGCAAGGTCCACGGCGGCGACGGCGGACAGCAGCGCCACGAGCGCCGCGGCGCGTGCCCAGTATGGGACGGCCTCGGTCATGTCCTGTTGCCTGTTCTCGCGCAGGGCATGCGCCTGCGCTCGCCATCAGAAGCCCTCGTTGCCCGCGATGACCTCGCGGACGTAGTAGAAGCTGTCCTTGGGCACGCGGCGGCCGTCGCCGTAGTCGCAGTAGACGATGCCGAAGCGCTTCGTGTAGCCGAAGCTCCACTCGAAGTTGTCTATGAGCGACCAGACGAAGTAGCCGCGCAGGTCCACGTCGTCGCGGAGCGCCTCGGCGCACGCGCCGATGTAACGGCGAAGGAAGTCCACGCGGCCCGGGTCGTGGCAGCGCGTGCCGTCGTCGCTCAAGGCGTCGGGCATGGCGCAGCCGTTCTCGGTGACGTAGAGGGTCGGGTGGCCGTACTCCTCGTCCACCCACTTCAGCAGGCGGTAGATGCCCAGGGGCGTGATGTCCCAGCCCATCTCCGTCTTGGGGTAGCAGGAGGGCACGTGGGCGAATTGCTCGGGGTGGTTGGGGTCGAAGCGCACGGCGCTCTCGGAGTACATGTTGATGCCGATGAAATCCATAGGCTGGGCGATGGTCTCGAGGTCGCCGTTCTCGACGGGCAGCGGGGCGTCGGGGTAGGCGTCGAGCAGGCGCTGGGGGTAGTCGCCACCGAACAGCGGGTCGAGGAAGAGGCGCGAGCCCTTGTCGCGCGCGCGGTCGGCGGCCAGCACGTCCTCCTCGCGGCGGGTGGCGGGGCGCGTGGCCGCGAGGTTGAGCGTGGTGCCGATCTCGCCCTTGCCGCCGCCGGCGCGGAATGCCTGGACGGCGAGGCCGTGGCCGAGGTTCAGGTGGTGCGCGGCGCGGTGGGCGGCGGCGCGGTCGGTGCGGCCGGGGGCGTGGACGCCCAGCTCGTAGCCCAGGACGGCCGAGCACCAGGGCTCGTTGAGGGTGATCCAGAAGTCCACCTTGTCGCCGAGCGCGGCGAAGCAGGCGGCGGCGTAGTCGGCAAAGTGCTTCGCCGTGTCGCGGGCGGGCCAGCCGCCGGCGTCCTCGAGCGGCTGCGGCAGGTCCCAGTGGTAGAGCGTCACGGCGGGGCGAATGCCGGCGGCGAGCAGGGCGTCAATGAGGCGATGATAGTAGTCGAAGCCCTTGGGGTTCCGCTTCCCCGTGCCCTCGGGGAAGATGCGGGGCCAGGCGAGCGAGAAGCGGTAGGCGCCGACGCCGAGATCGCGCATCAGCCTCACGTCCTCGGCGTAGCGGTGGAACTGGTCGGAGGCCGCGTCGCCGGTGTGGCCGTGTTTCACCTTGCCGGGCGTGCGGCAAAAGGTGTCCCAGATGCTTGGGCCGCGGCCGTCCTCGTTCGCGCCGCCCTCGACCTGGTAGCTCGCGGTCGCCGTGCCCCAGAGAAAGCCGTCGGGGAACTGCCATTGCGCCATCCACGCTCTCCTTCGGAATCGCGTGCCTACGGTCCACCTGTGTGGAGCATGCGCATTTCAGTCTGACGTGTCAAGGTCACCCTCCCGTTATTCAATCATTCTATAGAATGATTGATCATCGGCGGCACCCCCTCAGACCAGACTCGGACGCCAAGGGGGCCGAGGAGGGACCCACAGGGGGTGTGCCTTCTCGATGGGCCGCTGACCCTGGCGCCCGTTCGCAGGTGCCCGGCGAGTTCCGTCCGGACGAGCAGGAAGGCGCCGCGCGCTCGTTCCGCCCTCTGGCCGATCCACCAACACGCTGGCGCAATGATCAATCATTCTATAGAATGTTTGATCATCACCAGCCGTCCAGGAACCCGCCTGAAGGAGAGCACGACATGGAGCAGACGACGACCGAACGGAAGTTGGAGAGAATCGTCAAGGGGTTCGCGAACCACCGACGCATTCAGATGATGAAGCTTCTTGAACAGCGCCCCGAACTCACGCTGCGGGAGGTCTGTAGGGTTCTCCGCATCGGGAACCAAGCCGGCTCGGAGCACATGCGCAAGCTGGCTCTCGCGGGGCTCGTTGCCAAGCGGCATCAAGAGCGATGGGTGCGCCACCGCCTGACGCCGCGCGCCGAAGCCGTCTTGAGCTTCCTGAACACGCTGGACTGAGGCTGTCCGCCGGCCTGTGCGGGCATGTGGCGCGGGCGATGGTCAATCATTCTATAGAATGTGAGAATATCACGCCGCTCCCTTGGGCCAATACCCGCCCGCCATCCTCGGGCCCTCGGGACTGAGGGATTCCCGGATTCTCTCTTGACAGATAGCTGTATGGCTGTTATCATACAGCGTACACTTGAGGCGAGGCCGCCCCTATGCTGCATCTCCAGATTGACCCTCACAGCGGCATCCCCGTCTACCGGCAGGTGATGGACCAGGTGAAGTACTACGTTGCCGCGGGGACGCTACGGCCCGGCGACGTGCTGCCGTCGATCCGCGAGCTGGCGCAGGCCCTCTCCGTCAACCCCACCACGGTGGTCAAAGCCTACAACGAGCTTCAGCACGAGGGCGTGGTCGAGTTGCGCCACGGCAAGGGCGTCTTCGTGGCCGACGGGGCGCCCGCGATGTCCGACGCCGAGCGCCGCAAGGCCCTCGCCCGCCTCGCCCGCCAGCTCGCCGTGGAGGCGCTCCAGATGAGCGCCTCGCCCGACCTCGTCCTACGCGTCGTCCGCGACGAATTGGAGGCACTGAACCGTGAGCGATCCCGTGATTGAGGCCCGCGACCTTTCCAAGACCTTCCCCGGCGGGGTGGTGGCCGTCAACGGCCTCGACCTCGCCGTGCCGCCCGGCGTCGTCTACGGCCTCATCGGTCGCAACGGGGCGGGCAAGACGACGGCGATCCGCATGCTCATGGGCCTCCTGCGGCGCAACCGCGGCACCGCCCGCGTTCTGGGCACCGACCTGTGGACCGCGCCCATCGAGACCCGCGCCCGCGTGGCCTACGTCTCGCAGCTCCAGCGGCTCCACGCCTGGATGACGCCCGAGGAGCTGTGCCACTATGCCTCGCACTTCTACGGCCGCTGGGACCGGGCCTACGCCCGCGACCTCGCCCGCCGCTTCGACGTGCCGTGGGACTATCAGGTCGGCGTGATGTCGGGCGGCGAGCAGCGCAAGGTGGCCATCGTGCTGGCCTTCGCCGCGCGGCCCGACGTGCTGCTGCTCGACGAGCCGGCGGCGGGCCTCGACCCCATCGCCCGCCGCGAGCTGATCGACGAGCTGATCGAGGTGCTCTCGCGCGTCGACGGCTGCACCGTGCTCTTCAGCACCCACATCATCAGCGACCTCGAGCGCATCGCCGAGCACGTGGGGATCATGGACCGCGGCCGCATCGTGGCGGCGGGCCGCCTCGACGAGCTTCAGAGCCGCACGAAGCGGGTGCAGGTGGTCTTCGAGGGCGCCGCGCCCCCGCCGGGGTTCGCCCTGCCGGGCGCCGTGCGCAGCAAGGCCGAGGGGCCGGTCGTCACCGCCGTCGTGCGCCTGGCCAGCGACGCCCAGCTCGACGAGGTGCGGCGCCTGCCGGGCGTGCGCGTCAACGTCTTCCCGCTGGGCCTCGAGGAGATCTTCATCGAGCTCTTCGGCCCCGGATCGCGGGCCGAGTTTGTGGACGGCGAGCTTTGATGGCCTCATTCGCCGGCAGCCGCGCCCGGCAACGCGTGCGCGCAGCACGGAGAGGCACACGATGATATTCGGGATCCGGCTCGACGGACTTCTGATCCTGCTCGCCCTGTGGTTCGCCGCATTCTGCCTGTGGCGCTGGGCTAGGCGACGCATGCGCGACGGGAGGCGGGCGGCTCGGCCCCGCGAGCCGCGCAAGCACCCCCGAGGGCTCAGGATGGCCGCCGGGCTTCTGGGCCTCCTGATCCTGGCTGCCGTCGGCCTCACCTCCGTGCACGAGGTGCGGCGCTGCTACGCGCGCGCCGACATCCGCCGCGAGGCCACGGTTCGCGTGCCCACCCGGCCCGCCTCGTTGCCCGAGGTCCGCGGACCGGCGTACTTCGCAGAAATCCCCGACGGGCGCATCCTCTTCAGCGTGCTCTTCGCCGACTGCTGGGAGGGCGTGCTCCGGCCCCTCGGCCTCCGCGAGTACGTCATCGAATGGCCCGAGGAGAAGGATCGGGACTTCCCGGACCGATTCGAACTGCTTGGCTACCACATTGATGCCCGCGTGCACGCTCGGGGCCTCTCGGTGGGCGGGGTGGAGCCGGTGGCGACCGCGCTCGTGAGCTTCTCGTTCAGCTCGCGGGGCAACATGGACGTGGCGAGCGGGAGCAGCGGCGGCATCCTTCACCCGGGCGAGATCTCCTGGCCGGGCCAACTGGGGCGGGCCGGCGCCCTGACGAACGCCCCGCTGTCGATCGCCGCCGGCCCTCGCCAGGGCCTCTTCATCCTCTCGTTCGTCGAGCTGGCGGCGAAGGGCGATCCGCTGAAAGCGGTCCCTCTTGGCGAATGGGTGGAGGCGCATGAGGCCGACGTGCTCGGCGCGCTACGCCGGTTTGAGGCCGAGATGCCTGCGTGGAAGGCCCCGCCGCCGCTGTGCCGCACCGGGTTGATGGCGTTGGCCGCCTATTGCGGGGAGTCGTGCTGGCTGCTTCTGGTCGCGGCGGCGCTGCTCGCCCAGGCCTTCGCCCGTCGCTGGGCCGCCTTCGTCGGGATGAGCCTGGCGGTGGTGCTCTACGTCGTCGTCCTCGACCGGGCGCTGCTCGGCGTGCACCTCGCGCATATGGCCGACGCGAAGGCCCCGCTGGTGTCGCGCGTCGTGGCGTGCCGGCAGTCGGCCGAGACCTTCTTCTTCCGCGACACGGCGGAGCGCGCGCTGCGGCGGGTGGCCGACGACGCGGCTTCGCCGCCGCCCGTGCGCGCGGCCGCGCGGCACGCCATCGGGCTGATCGCTCCACCTTCAACCGACGCACTGGAGAAACCGGGGTGAGCACGACACAGGCTTCGACGTCCGCGGAGGCGAGCCGTGAGGCGGCCCCGCATGTCAACCTGTGGCTGGGGCTGCTGTGGCGCGAGTGGCTCGCGCGGCGGGGCCTGGTGGTCGGGGCGCTGGCCGTCTGGCTCGCGGGCGGCTGGGTGATCCTTCTCTTCTACCATCCGGGCTGGATCATCGCGTTCGGTGTGTTCTATGCCTTCCTGGCCGGCCCGTCGTTCGGGGGCTCCGAGGTGATCGAGGGCTCGGAAGAGTTCTCCTTCTCGCTCCCGCCGCCGCGGGGCGACCGCTACCTCGTCCGTATGGCCTTCGGCGGCGCCACGGTGCTGGCGTTCACGACGGCGGGCGTGCTTGCGATCGGGCTCGACCTGCCGCAGCGGGTCTGGGGCCTCTTCGTCAACTCGGGCTTCACCGAGCCATTCCCGCCGGCCGAGATCGGTTTCCTCTACCCACTGGCGGTGGCGCTTCCGTTTGCGGTCTTCGCGTTCTCGTTCGCGATCGCAGCGGTGGCGGCGACGCGCGGCACGGTGCTCGCCTCGCCGTTTGTGGGCGGCATCCTCGCGGCGGGCACGATGGGGGCCGGTCTCCTCTGCGAGCGATACCTGTGGAACGTGGTGAACGGCTACATTTCGGTGACGGCCCTCTTCGCCGCCGCGCCGCTGGCTCTCCTGTGGGGCTACCTGGCCTACCAACGCAAAGAGGGCATCAACCGCCCCGCGCCGATGGCGGGGGGACCCTGTGGTGGGCGTGGGCGGTTGTGATTGCCCTCCTCCTGCTGCTTGCCTTTCTCTTCCTCTTGATGGTCGGACGGGGCTCGATGAGCGAAGCCGAGAGGCGCGCCGCGGACGCGGTCCTCGAGCGGGGCATCACGGACGGATTGCGGGAGGAGGCGGAGGCCGAGGTGACGCCGCGGCTCGCCCCGGCTCGTCCCAAGACAGGTGCGCCCTCACCGAAGGATGGGAGGTAGGCAATGCGCGGGCTACTGATCCTGCTGGCGGCTGTCGGCGTCGCGTTGCTCGCCCTTCTGCGGCGCCGGTCGGCGCTCGGGCCGAGGGCTCCGCGGCCGCGGCACATTGTGATTCGCATCGTCTGTGGCGTGCTCGGCGTGGGGATACTCGCGGCTGTGGCGGTGGGCACGTGGAGCGTCGTCCACGGGTCCGACGCCGGCGAGGCGGCGGGCAAGGAACGCTTGGTCTGCGTCCCCACCCAGCCGCCGCCCGCGTTGGCCGTCCCTGAGGAACCTTTCGAGAGCGTGGAGGTCAAGCAGGCGCGGTTCCTCGTCAACGTGATCATTGCCGACCTCTCGGCGGGCGAGCCCGTGGTGATCTTCGCCGACCAGCAGGAGCTTCGGTGGCCCCGGTTCTGCTCGCTCGGCAGGGACTTCGATGTCGCGGGCTACAAGGTCCGCTACGAGATCGCCTTGCGGGCGCTCTCCGCGTGCAAGGAGGGTCCGAAGGCGACTCCCACGCTGCGGAGCGACGGGAAGTACAACTTCGATTGGCAGAGGGGCGGCTCCTCCTCGGGCACGGGCGGCGGCCTGATGCTCGGCGGCGTGTGGTTCGCGCGGCGGATGGGCAGGGCGGGGCCGCCCGAGAAGCCGCCGCTGTCCATCGTAGCGCGGCCCGGGCGCGAGCTTACCGCCGTCGGCTTCGTCACCCGCGTGGCCGAGGACGACCCCTTGAAAGCGATCCCGGCCGCGGAGTTCCTGCGCGCGCGACAGGCAGTGGTTGGTGAAGCGCTGGGCAGATGGTCCAATGGTGGCGGGCCACACCGGTTCCCTCCGCGCGTGGATGACGCGCCGTTCCGCGGCGCGGCGCTGGCCGAGCACATTGGGGCGTCGAGCCTGCTCCTGCTGGCCGCGGCGGTACTGCTGTCGCAACTCTTCGCGCGGCGGGGCCTGGCGTTCGTGGGCGTGCTGGCGGCCGTGGCGCTCTACGTGGCGGCGCTCGATCGTGCGGTGCTGGGCGCGCATCTCAGCCGAATGGAAGGCCCCAACGCTCCCCTCCCTGCCCGCGTGCTCGCCTGCGAGCAGGCCGCCGACAGCTTCTTCTACCGCAAGACTGCGCTCGCGCGCCTCCGCGAGCTGGCCAGGGACGCGACGGTCCCCGGCCCCCTGCGGGCGAGGGCGGAACAGATGGCGAGGGAGCTGCCTGGCCTCATGTGAAGAACGCCTCCCACCCTCCGTCCCCGCGGGCGCGGCGCCTGCGGGAGCGCGGAACCTGTTTCCTCGCAGGCCATCCCGTTGTATAATCACGTGAGCCCCTTCACAGGAGGATGGCCGTGGCACTGCGATCATGCCTACTCTGTCTTGGCCTCGCTGCCGTCGCCAGCGGCGGGGAAGCCGATCCCCTGGCGGCCATCGCGGCGCGAATGGGCGTGCCGGCCGCGCGGGTGCCGCGACTGGCGAGGCCCCCCGATCTGAACACGGCCGGGAGGTTTCCCGGCTGGGCGGGGCCGCTGCACTTCGTCCCCCTCTCCGGCTCCCGCGACGCTTCGCCCGTGAAGACCTCGGGCTACCTCGCCTGTGACGCTGAGCGTCTCTACGCCGCCATCCGCTGCGAAGAGCCCGACATGAACGCCGTCCCGAGCAAGGCGGTGCCGAAGGACGGCGACGTGTGGACGGGCGACAGCGTCGAGTTCATGCTCCTGCCCGGTCTCGACCCGGCGGGCGCCTACCATCACTTCGCCGTGAACCCCGCGGGCAGCCTCCACGACGCGAAGGCCAACGACAAGGCGTGGGACAGCGGGGCGGTCGTCCACGTCGTCCGCGATGCCTCGAGCTGGACCGTGGTGCTGGCCGTGCCGTACGCCGCAGTGGGCGTGAAGCCGGGCGAGGGCGCGCCACCGCTCTGGCGCGTGAACCTGCATCGGCTGCGCCCGCGGCGGGGCGGGGCGGCCGAGATGGACGTGTCGTGGTCGCCCACCCACTCGCGGAGCAACCACGTGCCGAGCCGCTTCGGCCTCGCCCTCGTCGAGGGAATGGGCACGTTCGACCCCGCCGCGACGGTGGCCTTCCTCGACCAGGCCGAACGCCTCCAGGTGCTCCTGCGCCAGACGTTCGACAAGGACGCGGCGCCGTTCGATTCGGGAGCGATCGTTCAGGGCGATGGCCCCAATGGAGCGACGCGTTTCCTCCGCGTCGAGGGGAAGCGGCAGGCGACGCTCGAGCGGAACTTCGGCGACATCCGCGGCCTCCAGATGGCCTGCGCCTACCGCACGTCGCCGAACCAGGTCGGGCTCGTCATCCACGGCAACGGCACGGTCGTCCGGGCGTGCCGGCCGGGCAAGGTCGAGGTGCTCGGGCGCGGGCTGAAGGTGGCGCAGACGACGTGCCGCGACGCCGACGGCGCGAGCCGTGCCTTCGGCCTCGGTCTCGACGCCTATCGCTTCCTCCGCCCCTACGGCCACTGACAGCAGGGGAACATGCCGCCCAGTTTGGGCGGCCACTGGGCGGTCGCCCGCTTCCAGGTTGACGACATGTACAGCAACGACACGCACCTGCGCGTGAACGACCCGCGGCAGCAATACGAGCGCTTCTATTTCACCCTCAACGGCGACCTGCGGCCCGACAGCTTCTTCGAGCTGGGCTGGGTCATCGTGTGGCGCGGCAAGGACGCCGAGCCGCCGTCGGCCCCCGCACGATTCACCATCGAGCGCGAAGGCGACAACGTGCTGTTCCGATGGACGCCTTCGACCGACAACCTGATGGTCCGATACTACGAGCTGCTGCGAGTCGAAGGCGGCGGCCTGAAGCCCGTGACCCTCGCGACGAGCAACCACCTGGAACTGGCCGCGGCCCAGTGCCCGCCGGGCGACTACGCGATCCGCGCCATAGACGTGGCCGACAATGCCTCCCCGCCTTCTGAGAAGGTCGAGCGGCGCTGATGATCCAGCCCGAACGCATCCAGCGCCTCAACGACGAGTGGCCCCGCGACGGCGACTACGTGCTCTACTGGATGCAGGCATCGCAGCGCGCCGAGTGGAACCACGCCCTCGAGCACGCCATCGCCGAGGCCAATCGGCGGAGTCTGCCTGTCGTCGTCCTCTTCGGCCTCACCGACGCATATCCCGAGGCCAACCTGCGGCACTACGCCTTCCTGCTCGAAGGGCTGCGAGAAGCGCAGGCCGCCTTGCGTCAGCGGGGCATTCGGCTCGTCGTCCGCCACTGCTCCGGAGGGAAAAAAGACTCCCGGAGTCTTTTTCTGCGTCATAATTATCGTAACCGAAGTAGTTTGCAACCGGAGAAAAGACTCCCGGAGTCTTTTTCGGTAGTGGTTGAGATGGCCGCCGACGCCGCGCTGCTCGTCGCCGACCGCGGCTACACACGCATCCAGAAGCAGTGGCGGCAGCACGTCGCTCGCCACGCCCCGTGCCCTGTCGTGCAGGTCGAGAGCGACGTGGTCGTCCCGGTCGAGACGGCCTCCGACAAGGAGGAGTACGCCGCGGCCACCATCCGCCCCAGGCTCCACCGACAGCTCAAGACGTTCCTGGTCCCCCTGGCCGAGACGCCGGTGAAGCGCGACTCGCTCGGCCTGAAGCTCGACGGCTTCGACATCAGCGATGTGGACGCCGCACTGGCGAAGCTCGACGTGGATCGCAGCGTGCCCCGCCAGAGCTTCTACCTCGGCGGCACGGCGCAGGCGAAGGCGCGGCTCGACCGCTTCATCGCCGACAAGCTCGATGCCTACGCCGGCAACCGCGGCGACCCCAGCCTCGGCATCGAGTCGCACCTGAGTCCCTACCTTCACTTCGGCCAGATTTCGCCCCTCTACATCGCCCTCTGCATCCGCGACGCGCGCGGCAAGCACCAGGAGGCGAGGGATGCCTTTCTTGAGGAGCTGATCGTCCGCCGCGAGTTGAGCGTGAACTTCGTCCACTACTCGCCCCGCTACGACCGCTTCCGCTGCCTGCCCGCCTGGGCGCAGGCGACACTGGCCAAGCACAAGAAGGACGAGCGCGAGTACGCCTACTCCCGCAAGCGGCTCGAGGCCTGCCGCACCCACGACCCCTACTGGAACGCTGCCATGCGCGAGATGGTCGCGACCGGCAAGATGCACAACTACATGCGCATGTACTGGGGCAAGAAAATCCTCGAGTGGAGCCGCTCGCCCGAAACCGCCTTCAGGACCGCGCTCGCCCTCAACAACAAGTGGTTCCTCGACGGCCGCGACCCCAACTCGTTCGCCGGCGTGGCCTGGTGCTTCGGCAAGCACGACCGCCCGTGGGGCGAGCGGGACATTTTCGGCACCGTGCGCTACATGAACGCCGCCGGCCTCAAGCGGAAGTTCGATATGGACACCTACGTGCGCCGGGTGGAACGCCTGGCAGCAGGGGGCTGAGAATGGAGTCGAAGGAACTGGGGGAGATGGTCCGAAGCCTGTTCGCTTCGCAAGGACTTGCCGTCCTGGCCACGCAGAGCGCGGCAGGGCCTCACACCAGTCTGGTCGCCTTCGCGGCGACGGAGGACCTGCACCACATTGTCTTCGCCACCGAGCGCGACACGCGCAAGTATGCCAACCTGGCTGCCGACCCGCGCGTGGCGTTGCTCGTGGACGACCGTTCGCACCGCGAGGCCGATCTCGCCGAGGCCACCGCGGTCACGGCTGGCGGCCGCGCCGAGGAAGCGGCCGGCGAAGAGAAGAAGCATCTGCTGAAGCTCCTGCTGCGTCGGCACCCGGCGCTCCAGGGCTTCGTCGCGTCGCCGGGCTGCGCCATCCTAAGGGTGACGGTCGAGGCCTACTCCGTCGTCACTCGGTTCCAGGAGGTCCCGGAGCTTCGGCCGTAGCTCACGCCCACTCGAAGGGGTGGGACTGGGCGAAGTCGGGGTGGTAGGTGTCGGGGCTGGCGAGGTCCTGGGTCCAGCCGCGGTAGAAGCCGAGGCGGTGGAACTCGTCGAGGACTTCGTGATATTCGTCGGGGCGGAGGTCCCTGCCCAGGTCGGGGTGGCCGGCCACGGCGGGCGTGGGGCGATACTGGGCCATGAGGGAGAGGTGGACGTCGGTCGAGAGGTGGTCGGCGATCCAGCGGAGGCAACGCAGGCTGTTGCCGACGTGGCCGGGGAGGACGAGGTGGCGGACGATGAGGCCGCTCTCGATGTAGCCTGAGTCGCCGACGACGAGGCGCGAGCCTTTCTGGCGGAACATCTCCATCAGGGCCTTCGCGGCGATGGCGGGGTAGTCGGGCGCACCGGACAGGCGGCCGGCCAGCTCGGCATCCATGTACTTCAGGTCGGGGAGGTAGGCGTCCATCAGGCCATCGAGCGAGGCCAGGGTCTCCACCGTGTCGTAGGCGTTGGTGTTCATGACGAAGGCCGGCCTGGGGCGGCGGCCCTCCAGTGCGCGGAGGATGGCCTTCATCTGGGGGATGCAGTGGGAGGGGGAGACGAAGCCGACGGCGCCCACGCCGCGGTCAAGCGCGGCCTCGATGCAGCGGACGGCCTGTCCGAGGGTGAGCGCGTGCTCGATGATGGGGCCCTGGTTGCGGCTGATCTGGTGGTTCTGGCAGTAGAGGCACTGGAGGTTGCAGTGGGTGAAGAAGACGTTCGCGATGCCGTGGGGGCCGCTGATGGGGGGCTCTTCGCCGCGATGGACGCAAATGGCGCCGACGCGGATGTCGGCGCCGGTGCGGCAGTGGCCGAGCTGGCCCTCGGCACGGCGAGCGCCGCAGGCGCGGGGGCAGAGGGTGCAGGGTTGAGCGACAGCGGTGGTCATGGAGCGGTGTCGGGTGTCAGGTGTTGGGGCACCAAACCGGGAGGCCTCCCTGTTCCGGGCCCCCAACACCTGACACCCAACCCCTGACACCATCTCTATTCCTTGGCCGCTTCGAGGTCGGCAGGCGCGTCGAAGTTGGTGTAGACGTTCTGGACGTCGTCGTGGTCTTCGAGTTCTTCGAGCAGGTTGAGGGCCTTCCGGGCGGCTTCGCCTTCGAGCTTGATGAGCGTCTGAGGGAGGCGGGTGAGCTCGGCGACGTCGGGGGTGAGGCCCTTGTCGAGGAGGGCCTGCTTGACCTTGTGGAACTCGGCGGGGGCGGTGGTGATCTCGTAGGTGCCGTTGGTCCGCACCAGGTCGTCGGCGCCGGCGTTGAGGGCGAGCTCCATCAGGTCGTCCTCGCCGATGGCGTCGGCGGCGATGGTGAGGAGGCCCTTGGCCTCGAACATCCAGGCGACGGAGCCCTCCATTTTGCCGCCGCGCTGGGAGAAGACTTTGCGGAGCTCGGCGGCGGTGCGGTTGCGGCTGTCGGTGAGGACTTCGACGAGGATGGCGATGCCGTGGGGGCCGTAGCCCTCGTAGGTGAGGCGCTCGTAGGTGACGCCGGGCAGCTCGCCCGTGCCGCGCTTGACGGCGCGCGCGATGTTGTCGCGCGGCACGTTGGCCGCCTTCGCGGCGTCAATGGCCGCGCGCAGGATGAAATTGGTGTCGGAGTCGCCGCCGCCCTGCTGCGCCGCCATGATGATGTCCTTGGCCAGCTTGGAGAACAGCTTGCCCCTCTTCGCGTCCGTGGCGGCCTTCTTGTGCTTGATCGTTGCCCAGTGCGAGTGGCCAGACATTTCCGAACCTCCTGAGACGTTGTGGCGAGGGAAAGGAGCCGCAGGACGGGGTCACATCTTCATTTCGCACATGGCGGCCCTGGGCGAAATGAAGATGTGACCCCTGGGACGCCGGAGCTTGGCGTGTGCCCAGTCTCGGGGAGGGGGCTTGTGTGAATGGCCAATGACCAATGACCAATGACCAATGGAGAAGACTTGGCCTGCAGTGCGCTGGTCATTGCGTCATTGGTCATTGGTCATTCGCCTTCTCGGCGGGGGGGTCCTTGGGCTGGGTGTTCTTGAGCTTCTCGGCGACGCCTTCGATGTCGGGGTCGAGGACGATGGCCCTGGCCCAGGCTTCGCGGGCCTCGCGGAGCTTGCCGAGCTTGTGGTAGGCGTCGCCGAGGTGGTCGCGGATGACCGCGTCCTCCTCGTACTGGAGGGCGCGGAGGAGGAGCTTCAGCGCGTCCTCGTGCTTGCCTTGCTGGTAGTAGGCCCAGCCGAGGCTGTCGAGGTAGGCGCCGTTGAGGGGTTCGTCGTGGAGGGCCTTCTTGACGAGCTCGGCGGCCTGGTCGAGGTTCTTGCCGCGCTCGGCGTAGAAGTAGCCGAGGTGGTTGAGCACGGCCGGGTTATCGGGCTCGGCCTTGTGGGTCTCGACGAGCACCCGTTCGCTGTCGTCGTAGCGCTTGAGGTCGTCGAGGAGGGAGGCGTGGGCGAGGCGGTAGTCGGCCCGCTTGTTCGAGGGGGCGAGCAGAATGGCCTTCTGAATCGCGTCGAGGGCCTTCGGGTAGTCCTTCTCGCCGGAGTAGAGGCCGCAGAGGTCGCGCCAGATCTCGGCCTTGTGGGTGGGGGTGCCGCGCTTCTCGCGCTCGAGGGTGGCGAGGGCGTCGGTGAGGAGTTGGATGGCGCGCTGCCGGTTGGCGGCGCCGAGGTCGGGCTGGCCCGAGCGGGTCTGGGCGACGCCGAGGCGGTAGAGCATTCGGGCCTCGCCCTCGCCCACCGAGAGGGTGTCGAGGTAGCTCTTGTAGTGGGCGGCGGCGCGGGTCCAGTCGCCCAGCACCTGGTAGCATGCCCCGAGCTGGAGGTGTGCGATGGCCTGCTTGGCGTCGAGGCGCAGGGCCTCGAGGAAGTGCTCGATGGCGGGCCTGGGCTGGTTGCGCTGGAGGTCCACCTCGCCGAGCTGGATGCGGACGGCGGCCTTTGCCGCGTCGTTGCCGGTGGCCTCGGCGGCGTCGAGGAGGAGCTTTCGGGCCTGCTCGCGGGCGGCTTCGGCGGGTTCGGCCTGCCCGGCGCATTCGAGGCAGGCAGCGGCCTCGATGAGGGCGCCGGCGGTGGCGAGAGTCTTGGGGTGCTTCTCGACGTAGCGGCGGAGGATGGCGGCCGCCTCGGTCCAGTTCCGCACGCGCTTGTGGGCGCCGGCCAGGAGGAGAAGCTTGCGGGGGTCGTCGGGTTCGAGCTGCTGGGCGACGATGAGGTAGCCGAGAGCCTTGTCGGGCTGCCGGTCGGCGTAGTAGAGTTCGGCGAGGGTGATGTGGAGCTGGACCTCGGCGGGCGTGCTGCGGGTCGTGCCGATGGCGCGGGCGAGGAGGTCGAACGCCTGCTTCTTGCGTTCGGCGGCGAGCGGGGTCTTGCCGGCCTGCTGGAGGGCCTCGCCGAGCTCGAAGACGGTCTGGGCGTCGGCGGGGCCGAGGTTCTTGCCCTTCAGGGACTCCTCGAGGACAGCGGCCGCCTTGTCCCACTGGGAGAGCTCGGAATAGCAATCGGCCACGCGGCGCCACAGGTCGGTTCGCTTGGGGTCGGCGGCGAGGGCCTTGCGGAAGGCGTCGGCGGCCTGCTCCATCTCCTCGTGCTTGACGTAGAGGACGGCGAGGCCGATGAACTCCTCGGCGGTCGGGGCCTTGTGGTCCGCGAGAATCTTGAGACGCCACTCGATGGCCTTGCCGAAGCTGCCAGCCTCCTCGAAGTGCTCGGCGAGGAACTCCTTCTGGCGAGCCGTGTGCTCGGAGACGATGGCGGCGGCGCGCTCGAGGGTGCGGAGCATGTCGTCGGTGCGGCCTGCGGCCTGGTAGGCGAGCGAGAGGGCCTCGAGGGTGGCGGGGTCGGTGGCGTTGGCGGCGGCGGCCTCGTGGCGGCGGAGGGCGTCGCCGCGTTCGGCCTCGGTGAGCTGGCCGTAGGCGGCCGCCACGTTGCTGAGGTCGGCCTCCGCGCCCTGGGTGCGCTGGACGACCTCGCGGAAGCTCCGCAGGGCTTCGTCGTAGAGCTTCTCCTTGAGCTGGAGCGAGCCGAGCGACAGGTAGGCCTTGCGGCTGCGATAGCCGCAGTCGAGGAGGAACTGGTACCACTTGATGGCGTTCTTGTAGTCGCGCTGGCGCTCGTAGATCCAGGCGATGCGCAGGACGAGGCCCTCGTGGTTCCGGGGGCGGCGGGCCGATCTGGCGGCGGCCTCGAGCTCGTCGAGCGCCTTGTCGCGCTCGCCGAGCGCGTTGTACACGAAGGCCAGCGTCTCGTGCGCCGCGCCCTCCTGGGGGTCGAGCTCCAGGGAGCGCTTGAGGCGCTCCAGGGCCTCCTTGTTCTTGCCCAGGCGATAGTGGCAGAAGCCCAGCTCGAAGAACACGGCGGCGGAGTCCTTGTCGAACTCCAGCACCTTGTTGAAGCGCTCGATGGCGTCGGCGTACTTGTCCTGGAGCTTCAGTTGCACGGCCTCCAGGAAGAGCACCTGGGCCTCGATGGGCAGCTCGCGGTTCGCCGCCGCCTTGGCGGGCGGCGCCTTGGCGGGCTCGGGGGGCGGGGCCTCGCCGGCCAGCACACCCGTCAGCAGCACGCACAGGCAGGGGACAAGGCGACGCACGCCGTTCACTCCTCAACGGGGCGGGCGGCCACGCGGGGCCGCTCCTACGGACGGGCGGCCACGCAGGGCCGCCCCTACGGGATGATCTTGTTCAGCGGCAGCTCGATGATGCCCTCGGCCCCCGCGCGCTTCAGCTCCGGGATCAGGCGCCGCACCACGCTCTCGTCCACGATCGTCTCCAGGGCGTACCAGCCCTCCTCGGAGAGCTTGGAGATCGTGGGCCTGCGGAGCGCAGGGAGAATGGCGCACACGGCCCTGAGACTCGGCTCGGCGACATTGAGCTTCAGGCACACCTTCTCCCGCGCCCGGATGGCGCCCTGCACGAGGAGCTGGATGCTCTCGATCTTCGCGCGCTTCCAGGGGTCCTGCCAGGCCCGCTTGTTGGCGATGAGGACGGTGACCGACTGCATCACGGTGTCCACGATCCGCAGCTTGTGGGCGCGGAGGCTCGAGCCCGTCTCGGTGAGCTCCACGATGGCGTCCACCAGGCCCGCCTTGGCCTCGGTGGCGCCCCAGGAGAACTCGACCTTGGCCTCGACCCCCTTGCTGGCCAGGTACTTGCGGGTGGTGTTCACCAGCTCGGTGGCGATGAGCTTGCCCTGGAGGTCCTCGGCCCGCTCGACGGGCGAGGCCTCGGGCACAGCGAGCACCCAGCGGACGGGGCTGAGGCGCTGCTTGGCGTAGCACAACTCGCCCACCTCGGCCACGTCGGCGTCGTTCTCCACCACCCAGTCGCGTCCCGTCAGCCCGGCGTCCAGCACGCCGTCCTGCACGTAGCGCGCCATCTCCTGGGCGCGGAAGAGCACCAGGTCCAGCTCCGGGTCGTCCACCGTCGGGTAATACGAGCGGCTGCCGCAGGCCACGTGGAAGCCCGCCTTCCCCATCAGCTCGAAGGTGGCCTCCTGGAGGCTGCCTTTCGGCAGTCCGAGCACGAGTTTCATCGTTTCCTGCCTGGCTCCTGGGGGCTGAAAAACATGGCAAGTCCGACAGGCAAAGCCGCATGATAGCAAGTTCGGCAAGGCGCGGCAAGGGTTTTTTGCGTCCGGCGGCCCCACGGCCCGGTTGATCGCACGCGCCTCCGGGCATATAATCGAGACGACGGGGCAGTTGCCGTTCACCGCAGGAGACGCAAGGCCCGTGGACCACGCGCGAGAGGAGCCGGAACACCTTGCGGCCGCGGATGCGCTCCGGGCGTCCGAGGCTGGCTACCGGGCGATCTTCGAGGCGGCCAACGACGCCGTCTTCGTCCACGACGCGGCGACCGGGGAGATCATCGACGTCAATCCCCGCATGTGCGAGATGTACGGCTATGCGCCGCAGGAGATCGTGGGCCGGCGGCCCGGCGCCTTCAGCTCGGGGGAGCCGCCCTTCACCCAGGAAAACGCCCTCGAGCGCTTCGAGAGGGCCGCGGCCGGCGTGCCGCAGCTCTTCGAGTGGCGCGTGCGGAACAAGTCGGGCCAGGCCTTCTGGGTCGAGGTGAGCCTCAAGCGCGCCCTGATCGGCGGACGCCAGTCCGTCCTGGCCGTCGTGCGCGACATCCGCGCCCGCAAGCGGGCCGAGGAGGCCCTGCGCGTGTCCGAGCAGAAGTTCCGCGACCTCGCCGAGGGGATGCCCGACGGCGCGATCGTGGCGGTGGACGGCCGCTTTCACTGGGCGAACACGGCCTTCTGCGAGATGTACGGGTACCGCGAGGACGAGCTGCTCGGGCAGCCGGTGGCGATGACAGTGGCCCCCGAGACGCGCCCGATCGTGATGCAGCGCATGGCCGACCGCCTGGCCGGCAAGGCCGTGCCCAGCCGCTACCGAGGCGTCGCCCGCCGCAAGGACGGCTCGACGTTCGACGTCGAGGTCTCCGTCAGGGTAGTGCTGATCGAGGGCCGGCGCGGGGTGCTGGCGGTGCTGCGCGACACCACGGAGGCCAAGCGTGCCCAGGAGGCCCTCCGCCTGTCCGAGCTCCAGTACCGCTCGACCCTCGATTCGCTGGGCGACGCGGTGCACGTGATCGGCAGGGACTTCCGCCTCGTGCTGTTCAACCGGGCCTTCCGGGACTGGGCGGGCACGCTGGGGCTATCGGCGGACGCCGAGGGCCGGACCGTCTTCGAGGTCTTCCCCTTCCTGCCCGAGCGGGTCCGCGAGGAGTATTGCGAGGTGTTCGAGACGGGTAGGACCCTGGTCACGGAAGAGACGAACCGGCTCGGGACGCGCGACTTCCTCATCGAGACCCGGAAGATTCCGGTGTTCGAGGGCGACCAGGTGGTGCGCGTCATCACGGTGGTCCGCGACATCACGGAGCGGCGGAAGTTCGAGCAGGAGCTCGTCAAGACACAGAAGCTGGAGAGCATCGGCCTGCTGGCGGGCGGCATCGCCCACGACTTCAACAACCTGCTGGCCGGGGTGCTCACGAACCTGGCGGTGGCCCGACACAAGGCGAGCGGCGACAGCAGCCTGGGGCGCGCCCTGGCGGAAGCCGAGCGGGCCGCCTACCGCGCCCGGGGCCTCACCCAGCGCCTTCTGACCTTCTCGGGCGGCGGCGACCCCATCCGCCAGCCCCTGGCGCTCGGCCCCCTCCTGCGCGAGACGGCGGAGATCGTCGTCGCAGGCGCCGACGTCCGCTGCGACGTGGCGGCGCCCGACGACCTGTGGCCCGCCCACGCCGACGCCCAGCAGGTCGGCCAGGTGCTCCAGAACCTCCTCCTCAACGCCCGCCAGGCCGTGCCCTCCGGCGGCACGGTGGACCTCCGGGCCGAGAACCTGCGCGTCGGCCCCGACGGGCCCCTTCACCTCGCCGCGGGCAGGTTCGTGCGGATCACCGTCGCGGACCGCGGGGGTGGCATCCCGCCCGAGGACCTCCCGCGCATCTTCGACCCCTTCTTCACCACCAAGGAGGGCGGCACCGGCCTGGGCCTCACCGCCTCCTACGCCATCGTCAAGAAGCACGGCGGGGGCATCGAGGTCCACTCCCAACTCGGCGTCGGCACCACCTTCCACGTGTACCTCCCCGCCGCCGACGCGCCGGCGGCCCCGCTGCCGCGGCCCGGCGGCGCACCGAGCCGCCCGCGCGCCCGCATCCTGCTGATGGACGACGATGTGATCCTGCGCCGCGGCGCCCGACGCCTCCTGCGCCAGAACGGCCACGAGGTGGAATGCGCCCGCGACGGCGCGCAGGCCATCCAGCTCTACGCCCAGGCCCGGGCGGCCGGCCAGCCGTTCGACGCCGTGATCCTCGACATCACGGTCGTGGAGGGCATGGGGGGGCACGAATGCGTGCGGCGCCTGCGCGAGCTCGACCCCGCCGTCAAGGCCATCGCCTGTAGCGGCTACGCGGAGGATCTCGCGCCGGCCGACTTCCGCCGGCACGGCTTCCGCGCCTTCCTCCGCAAGCCCTTCACCCCCGAGGAGCTTGCCGAGGCCCTCCGCAGCATCGCCGCGGCCGGCCCCGCCTAGCCCTCGGCCCGCCCGGCCGCGTCCCGCAGCTCCGCCACCTCGTCGGCGAACGCCTCGATCTCCCCCGGGGTCATGCCGAGGCGTGGGGGCACGTAGTCGGGCAGGTCGCGCACGTAGGGGCAGTCGCCGGGAAACACGCCGAGGCGGATCCCCTCCTCGACCGGGATGCACTCGGGGTTCACCTCGCGCCGCCGCTCGTAGACCGTGCAGAGCCGCGTCGCGGTGTCGAGCTGTGGGCAGGGGAAAGGGGTGTAGACCACGTCGCCCTCGATGATGAGCTTCGCGTAGCAGCAGCGGCCGCAGCGCTCGCACAGCTCGGGGGCAGTCTCGGGCTTCGCGTCGTGGATCGCCGGCTTCCTGTTTCGGGTTTCGAGTGCCCGTCCTACGGCGCGGGCGCGCCGGGCCAGGCGGCCCGGCGAGCCACAATATAGGTCGGCACGGTGTCGAGCGACACGAGGAACAGGCCGCCCTCGGCCCGCACCGTCCTGGGCGGCTGGCCGCGGCGGAATATGCGGGCCTCCTGGGTGTTCAGACGCAACTGCACGGTCTCCTGGCCCACGAGCTTGTAGGCCGCGAAGACATCCTCGTTCCGCGTACGGAAGAGGGTGACGACGGCGTCGGAGCCGCTGAGGGCCAGGCGGGCGCCCGGCTCGGCCTCAGCGGCGGGGCCGAGCCATTCGGCCAGGCGCGCCGCCTGCTCGCCGAGGCGTTCGGCCACTCGCGCGAGGGTGGGCCCTGCGTCGCCGCGGCCGGCGCGGCTGCGGATCCAGAGGAGGATGCGGCGGGCCTTGCGCCACTTGGTGGCGGCGACGGCGAGTTGGGGAAGCGCCTCGGCCGGCTCGGCGAGGCCCGCGGTGTAGGCCAGGGCGCCCTCCTGGACCGAGGCGAGCGCGCCGAGGAGGGCGCGGAACATGTAGATGCCCTCGGAAATCCGCTCGCCGCGCTGCGCGGCGGGGGCCGACTCGAAGAGCGGCGCCTCCCACGGCGGCGGCATCGTGCCGAGGGCCTCGCGGAAGGCGGCGTGGATCGGCTCGAGGCGCGCCTGGAGGGCGCGCAGCTTCAGCCCCTGGTCCTTCAGGCCCTTGATCTGGGCGGCGGCCGCCGCGCCGGTGGCCCGGGCACGCAGCGCCGCCCACTCGCACGCCAGGTCGCCCTCCTCCACCGGGAGCACGAGCGGGGCTCCGAGGCCGAACGGCTGCGGCGTCGCGGCCAACACGTCGCTGTCCAGCCGGTCCACCTCCACGAGGGCCTTGGCCAGCTTGTCGGCGGCCTCGCCCTCGCACAGGGTGCCCGCCCAGCCGCGGAAGTGGGCCTCGGGCGTCAGCGTCGGGTCCCACGCGTAGCGGGCGAGGAACGAGATGCGCGCGCCCGTGCCACTCCGGTAGGGCACGGCAACCGTCGTGGCCTTGGCCGCCCGGAGCGCGGCAGCCGTCTGGGCCATCTCCTCCACGCGCGGCAGGGCCAGGAGGTCGCCGGGGTCGCCCAACACGTCGAGGGGCTGTCCCACGCCCTTCGCGTCGAGCCCCAGGCAGGCGGGCGGCGCCGCGCGGCACAGCGTGCCCTGGGGCGAGCGGCGGGCGAAGCCGAGCGCGATGCCACGCCGCCGCGCGTAGTCGGCCAGGATCGCCAGGCCGCGCTGGTGGGCGCGAACCGCCTCGGCCACGCACGACCAGGGCGGGGTGATCTCGAAGGGGAACAGCGCCCGCCGCGAGGCGCCCCCAGGCTCGTAGGCGAACGTTGCCTCCAGGCCGTCGAGGGGGAACACGACCTCGTTGAAGCGGTTCTTCGCCGCCAGGTCAATCATCGCCAGCCACTGCCACTGGGACCAGCGGGCGGCCCACGCCGGCTCCGGCCCCGCGGCCACGAGCAGCCGGCGGGCGAAGATGGGCTTCTTCGCCTCGTCGAGGTCCGGCAGGCGGAACGGCCCGCGAGCGGGCAGGCGCGCGCCCAGCATCGAGAAGCGCACGCCGTAGTGCTCGAGGAGCGCGTAGACGCCGTTGACCACGCCGCGCGGGGCAGCCGCCGTGACGAGGAGCGCCGGGCGCTCGCCGTGGCGCAGGCTCTTGAGGAGATAGCCGTCGTCGCCCAGGTCGCGGACGCGGCCCTCCAGGCCCGCCTGGCGCACCAGCTCCGCGGCCAGCTTGCTGTGGCCGGGCGTGCCCACCACGAGCAGCGGCTGCGCGGGCAGGGGCTCCTCGGAGTCGGGCTCGCGCGGCTCGAGGTTCGCATCGGTGAACTCGGCGAGGTACGAGCGCAGCTCGAGGGCGGCGAAGCGCTCGAGCTCCGCCTCCGGCGTGTCCTCCGACAGCATCAGCACCGCGTTGCCCGGCGGGTGGAACGTATAGCCGAGGTCCAGCAGCGAGTCGGGCGGCCCCTCGAGCCATTTGGCGATGTCCACGCGCGTCTGCGAGCCGTCGTCGAAGACGAGGCGGAGCATGCGCCGCTCGGGCGGCAGCTCGGCCCACGCCGGCACTGAGCCTTGCGAGCGGGGCGGGGCCTTGGGGCCGAAGAGCTTCACCCGCGCGCTCGTCGCCCCGCCCGGAGCCACGGCCGGCAAACGGTGCCGCTCGCGGAACGTGTCGAAGCGCACCTCGAGCGTCGCCCTCGCCCCCTCGCCGCGGTAGTTCTCGACGTGGGCGGTGAGCCACGTGCCGTCGGGCGCGTGCTCCACCTGCACGAAGGCCAGCTCGAGCGGATGCGCGAAATCAATACTCTGGAGCCGGAGCACGGGCGCGGCGGATGCCTGGCCCTCCTCGCTCTCGCGCGGCGGATGCAGGGTGCCGCGCAGCTTCAGCGGAGCACCCGTCCACGAGCGCAACCACGCCGGCACGCTCGCCGTCGGGCCCATGGCGCTCCCACCGCCGAGCAGGGGGAAGCGGCACACGTCCTCCCCGACGTCCAGGGCGCCCCGGGGATCCAGCCACGCCTTCGCCACGACGAGCGTCTTGCCCGCGTACTGGCCCGCCTGGGCCGCCAACTCGTCGGCCACCTCCTGGGTCCACTCGGGGATGAGGAGGGTCTTCTTGTGGGACTGCTGCCGGAGCGACCGGACGTCGGGCGGCATTTCCCCTCGTGGCACACACCCGAGCCCGCACACGACGCCCAGGGCGACTCCCGCTGCCCACTTCATCCTTCGTGCCTCCGTCGCAACCTGCCGGGTCCGCCGCAACGCACGTGCCACGATTATATCTCGTCCCGGCGCTGGCCTGCAAGCCATGCGATGCGCTCCTCCACCTGCATGCGATCAGACGAGCCCGCCGCCTCCCGTATTCACCGCCCCGTGGCGGCCCCTTGCCCCACCTTGTGCTCCGTGCCCCGCATGAGCCGCAGGATGTTGCTCTTATGGCGCACGATAACCAGCAGGGCCACCACGGCGCCGAACACAATCCGCTCCGCCTGGCACCACGTGCGGGCACCCCCTCGGAACGGGTCGGGCGCCAACGCCATCGCCAGCGGCACCGCCACCACCGCCGCCATCGAGGCGACCGACACGTAGCGCGTCGCTGCCCGCACCACCAGCCACACCAGGCCGCCGACCACCGTGGGCAGCCACGCCACGCCCAGGAACGCGCCCAGACTCGTCGCCATCCCCTTCCCGCCCCGGAACCGCAGATAGACGGGGAACACGTGGCCCAGGATTGCCGCCGACCCGTAGGCGATCCCCAGGGCAGGGGCCGCCTGCCCGCCCGCGCCGGCGAACAGGCGGGCGAGGACGAAGGCGGGCACGAAGCCCTTCGCAATGTCGAGCGCGTGCACCACGAGGCCGATCGGCCGCCCGAGCACCCGCAGCGCGTTCGTCGCCCCGATGTTCCGGCTTCCGCGCTCGCGGATGTCCACGCCCCGCAGCGCCAGGCCCGCGATCAGCCCGAACGGCACCGCGCCCAGGAGATACGAGAGGAGGCCGCCGGCAGCGTAAAGGGTGGTGTCCATGCAAGGCTTCCCGATGGTTCGCGGTACGCAATGTACCACATAGGTAGGTCAGCGTCAATGAGGAAGGCCCCAGGGGCGCGTGCCATCCCCTACGGTCGAGGGGTCGAGCGCGAACGCCCGAAGGGCGTGGCGGAGTACAGCCCACGGTGGAGCAAAGCGGAACCGTGGGTTCGTGTGCGACAAACAGGCCCAGCCCCTGAAGGGGGCGGCGGAGCGCTGAGGGCGCGACACGGTTCCGCCGCCCCCTTCGGGGGCTGGGCCATGGGGACCCGTCAACCCACGGCTCCCCAAGCATCGCCGTGGGCTTTACTCCATCGCCTCCGTCGGAGGCTGAGAACGCGGACGTCTGGCCCGTAGGAGATTACACACACCCGGCCCCAGCGCCTTGACGCACCGCCTGCGAAGCGCTAAGCTCCCAACGAGAAGCTCCCTGACATAAGGACGAAGGAGGTCCGCGGTGGCTGAGAAGCTGGCAATCGAGGGCGGCAAACCCGTGTGCACCCTGAAGTGGCCCGCCTGGCCCTGGTTCCCCGAGGCGGCCATCCACGACGCGGCCAGCGCGCTCCGCACCGGCAAGGTGAACTACTGGACGGGGCCGCGCGGCATGGAGTTCGAGGCGAAGTTCGCCCGCTGGTGCGGGGCGAAGTTCGCCATCTCGACCTCGAGCGGCACGAGCGCCCTGCACGTGGCCCTCGCCGGCCTCGACGTCGGGCCGGGCGACGAGGTGATCTGCACGCCCTACTCCTTCATCGCATCGTCCTTCTGCGTCTGCCAGGCGGGGGCAGTGCCCGTGTTCGTGGACGTGCGGCGCCGCGACCACACGATGGACCCCAAGGCCATCGAGGCGGCCATCACGAAGCGCACGCGGGCCATCGTGCCCGTCCACCTCTACGGCAACGTGTGCGACATGGACGGCATTCTGCGGGTGGCCCGCCGCCACAAGCTGCTCGTGGTCGAGGACTGCGCGCAGGCCCACGGCGCCACGTGGCGTGGCCGCAAGGTCGGCACCCTCGGCCACGCCAACGCCTTCAGCTTCTGCCAGAGCAAGACCTTCACCACCGGCGGCGAGGGCGGCGCCGTGACGACCGACGACGAGGCCGTGGCCTGGGAGTGCCGCTCCTTCCGCGACCACGGCTACGACGTGCAGCAGCGCCTCCGCCTCCTCGAACTCGAGGCCAAGCTCCCCTACATCCACAACCGCGTCGGCTTCAACTACCGCCTCACCGAGGTGCAGAGCATCCTCGGCCTCCACGCCCTGCGGCAGCTCGACGGCTGGAACCTCAAGCGGCGGCGCCAGTTTGGCGAGTTCCTCAACCGCGAGTTCGCACAGCTCCCCGAGGTGCTGCACGTGCCGCCGCACAACGACGGCAAACGCGAGAACGGCTTCTGGGTCTATCCGTTGGTGCTCGACATCGGGAAGCTGCGCTGCACGATCCGCGAGTTCGTCGCGGCGCTGGGCGCCGAGGGCGTGCCCTGCGGACCCGTCTTCTGGCCCCAGAGCTACAAGGAGAAGGCGTTCCAGGAGCGCCGCGGCTTCGGCCGCCTCGACTACCCCTTCGGCGACCCCAACGCCGACCCAAAGAGCGTGGACTACTCGCGAGTCCACTGCCCCAACGCCGCGTGGCTGGAGGAGCGCACGCTCGTGCTCTTCGTCCTCCACCCCGTCTACTCGATGCGGCATCAGCGCCTTGTGGTGAAGGCAGTGGAGAAGTGCCTGGCGGCATTCCGGAAATGAGGAGGATGGGTGGATGGCTGGATGATTGGATGAATGTCAGAAGGAGCAAACCCTTTCTTCCCTCTTTCATTCATCCATTCCTCCACCCCTCCATTCATCCTCTCTGGCAATCTCAGGAGGCCCTCTCATGACGATCGGCTGGGGCGTGATTGGGGCCGGCGGCATCGCCTCGCGGCGCACGATTCCCGAGGGCATCCTGCCCGCGCGAGGGGCGAAGCTGGCCGCGGTGATGGACATCGCTCCCGCGCGGGCCAAGGCGGCCGCCGAGCGCTTCGGCGGCGTGCCGTGGTTCACCGAGGTCGAGCCGCTCCTGGCGCGCGACGACGTGGAGGCGGTCTACATCGCCACGCCGACGATTGCCCACGCGCCGCAGGCCCTGGCGGCCATCGCGGCGGGGAAACACGTCCTGGTCGAGAAGCCGCTCGCCATGACCGTGGCCGAGGGCCGCCGCATCGCGGCCGCGGCGAAGCGCAGGGGCGTGCTCGTCGGCACGGGCTTCATGATGCGCCACCACGGCGCGCACCAGAAGATCAGGCAGCTCATCGAGGCCGGCGCCATCGGGACGCCCGTCATGGGCCGCGCCCAGTTGAGCTGCTGGTATCCGCCCATCGAGGGCGCCTGGCGCCAAGACCCTGCCCTCGGCGGCGGCGGCTCGTTCGCCGACATGGGCAACCACTGCTTCGACCTGCTCGAGATGTTCCTCGGCCGCACCACCGAAGTCCACGCCTTCATCGGCAACCTCGTCCACGACTACAAGAGCGAGGACACCGCGGTCGTCACCTTCCGCTTCGAGTCGGGCGCCATCGGCATCGTGGACAACCTGTTCAACGTGCCCGACGAGGCGTCGAGGAACGTGCTGGAAATCTACGGCTCCGCGGGCGGCATTCGCTGCGAGGGCACGATTGGCCAGGCCCCGGGCGGCAGCGTCCGCCTCGTGAGCGTGAGGGCCGGCGGCTACGACGCCCGCCAGCAGCGCGCCGCTGCGAGGGAGCGGCTCATCCCCTTCCGCAAGGTCAACACCTACCGAGCCGAGATCGAGGACTTCACCCGCGCGATTCGCACCGGCGGGCGGCCCGCCGTGCCCATCGAGGACGGGTTGTGGAACCTCCGCGTCGTCGAGGCCGCCTACCGTTCCGCCCGCACGGGCCGCGTGGTCAGGTTGCCGGCGCGATAGCGCCCCTGCCGCCCCCTGCGGGGGCTGCGGCGCTTCTGAACCCGTGATCCACGGGCTGACGCCCGTGGCTACCCCCTGCCGCCCTTCGGGCTGGGGTGCGACCTGTCCGAATGCCCCGTGTTGAAGGAATGAAGGAAGGGGTAGCACTTCCGCCGAATGAAGCGCGTGTGGCACAGCCGCCCTCGGCTGTGCTGTAGGCGGCGTGTCACCACGCCGCGAGGTCTCGCGGGACGGGGACGTCCCGCCTACAAGTGCGCAGACCGCCGAACGACACAGCCGAGGGCGGCTGTGCCACACGGTTGCGCCTCGATTGCAGTGCACTTCGCTCGGCTGAAGTGTCACAGGAAGGGAAACGATGCCTGTTGTCACGGACCTCTTCGCCGGCGAGGCGCTCGCTTGAGGAAGGCGCGGTGACAACCCCAGCCCCCGCAGGGGGCGGCAGAAGCTCATGGGCCGGGAGGAACAGGCATGGGGCACAGGTTCACGAACCACCTCTATCATGTGGTGTTCAGCACGAAGGAGCGGCGGGAATCCATCACGTCCGACGTCAAGGCGAACAGGGAAACCATTGGGATGCAAACCGTGCTGGCCATCCCGGCGAGCAGGGAGAGGCTTCCCCCCTTCCACCGGCTCCCCTGCAAGGCTGCCGAAGAGAACCGCGCCTGCCTCGACCCAGCCCGTTCGGCCATGGGCCGACTGCCCCTGCGTGGCAATCTCGCAGTGGCCCCCCATCGAGCCGCCAGTGGGGGGGCGGGAGGGGGCCACGTCCCACCACGCGCTGGCCATTGCTCAGTCCTCTGCCTCTGACTGGCGGCAGGCTGACAGCCCGCACCCGCCACCAGGCTTCCCGCCCCTCGTGGAAGCGGGCCTTCGTGGCCGCTCCGCTTCCTGCTGACGCCTGCGTTGACCGCCCGTGGATGCACCAACCTCGACGCCTTCCCCTGGCTGCCATGCGTCTTCGGGCGGGGGCTGGGGAGGGACCGCCCGCCCCAGTAGCGGAGCGCACCGGAGACCCGTCTCCCCGAAGCCAACCGCCCATCGCCCCTTCAGCTATTCGGGCCGGCCGCCAGCCGAAGTCGTGCCCCGGCTCCTGCCCCCTTCAAGGCTGGCTCGGACGGGAGCCAACGCCGACGCGAGCTTGCGGGAGCAGACGGGCCATGCCCGAACGGGGGCGTAGCTGGCCGCTTACCTGCGGCCAGAATCGCAGGCGGCGCAACCCGTGTGGGTTCTGAGATAGTTTCGAGGCTCGGTCGGATGGAATCGGACGGGCGGAAGTGTGGGCGGCGGCCGCCGCCACATTGCGTGTCTTGTTCGTTCGGAATTGCATAGCTGGCGCCTTGGCGCCGCGCACGAGCGAATGCGCCCAACCCTCCCACGGGAGGCCCGACCCCACGCGGACGGGGGCAGTTGGCGGCCTGTGGCGTGGGGTGATGTGACCTAAGTGCAAGATCCGCAACGGCTTAGGGAAACTACAGGCCGCCAAACCCAGGGGCGGGGAGAGTGGCGGCCTGTAGTCTGTTGAAGGGAGAGGGCAGGGAGGGGGTGGCGCTCGCCGGGGGAGCCGCCGCCAGGATTAGGGGCCATACTGCCCCAACCCCCGCGGGGGCTGGGGCAAGGTGATCATCTGAAAAGGGCGGCGGACCGGGGGCCGCATGGCGTAACGCGCGTGCTGCCAAGTAGTTATGGTGACGCCATGCCCGGCTACAGATGATCAAATCCAGAGGCGGGGGGATTGATCATGTCATCTGAAGCCTGTGCCGCCCCCGAGAGTACGGGCGGCCTGCAATCAGCCCTTCGGGGCGATCGGCTCGTGGGCTTTGCGGCCGTAGACGCGCTCGTAGGCGCGGCAGAAGGGGCAGACGCGACTCTCGAGGCGCTTGACGAGCCAGAAGAGGATGCCGCGCTGGTTCTTCCGCGCGCGGCGGCAGACGGGGCAGGTGAGGCACTTGCGGGCCATCCGCTTATCGCGCTCGGTGGGGGCGGCTCTCATCGGCGGCTCCTCGCGCGGGCGACGCGGCACTTGCGGCGGCCCGCGGCGGAACGGTAGCAGGCGTCCACCACGGCCATGATGCGCTCGGCGCGGTGCATGTCGGTCACGTAGGCGGCGGGGCTGCCCGCGCGGGCCTTCACCAGCTCGTCGTACATCCGGCGGAAGAGCGGCTCGTCCCGGGTGGCGGGCACGCTCATCGTGTCCTTCGGCCCGTCGTAGAGCGTGAGGCCGTCGTAGTTCAGATGAAGGCTCTCGCGGCCGGCGGCGAAGGTCATCTCGAGCTGGCTCCTGGGCAGGGTGTAGCTGATGGTGACGGTGGCCACGGCGCCCGAGGGATAGTGGAGCTGGAGGGCCGCCTTGTCGTCAATGTCGGGGTGCGACTTGAGGTACGAGAGCTGGCAGAAGGCGGCGTCGGCGTCGCCCACGAGCCAGCTCAAGAGGTCGAGGACGTGCCAGCCGCTGTCAATCACGGCGACGCCGCCGCTGCGGGCGCGGTCGCCGCGCCAGCCGGGGTCGGTGAACGCCGGCCCCCAGAAGTAGGTGAAGAGCACGTGGATGAAGTCCACGCGCATCGCGCAGAGGATGTCGCGTGCGGTGCGGAAGTGGCCCGAGTACTTGCGCTGCCCGCCCACCCACCCGCGGCGCCCCGCGGCCTCGAGGGCGGCGATCATCGCGCGGCAGCTCTCCAGGGAGTGGCCGAAGGGCTTCTCGGTGAACACGTCGGCCCCGTGCACGCAGGCCAGCTTCACCATCGGCTCGTAGAGGTGGTTGGGCAGGATGAGGCACACGAGGTCGAGCTTGTGCCGTTCGAACATCACCTCGGGGTCCTGGTAGCGCGCGGCGCCGGGCGGCAGGTTGTTCAGGGCGTCCAGGTGGATGTCGCAGCCGGCCACCAGCTCGAACGCCTCGTGCTCGGCGAGGGTTCTGACGTGGTGGCTTCCCATGCCCCCACAACCAATGACGCCCACCCTGGTCTTCTCGGAAGCCACGGCTTGCTCCTGTCATCTTCTCTTGTAGGGCACAGGCTCGCAGAGGGCCTTGAGGTTCTCGTTCGCCGTGCCGGGCGGGATCTCGCAGCCGGCGCCGGCCATGAACGGGTTGCCCACGGCCCTGTAGAGGTCGCGGAGGGCCTTCCTGATCTTCGCCGGGGTGCCGCGCTTGACGGCGTTGACGGGGTCGAGGTTGCCGACCATCACCTTGCCGGTTCCCAGGATTCCGCGGGCCTTGGCCATGTCCATCTGCCAATCGAGGTCCACGATGTCCACGGGCAGCCTTGCGAAGTAGGGGACGAGGTGCGTGGTGTCGCCGCAGATGTGGAGGCGGATGAGGCCGCCGGCGGCCCGGATGCCCTCGAAGAGGCGCTGCTCGTAGGGGAAGACCATCTCGGCATAGAGGTCGGGCGACAGTTGGCTCGCGATGGCATCGCCCACGCCGATCGTGTCGGCCCCCGCGTCAATCTGGGCCTTGGCGAAGGCGATGCCGACCTCGATGCAGCGCGCCATCAGCTCGCGCGCGAAGGGGGCGTCGAGCACCAGGTCCATCAGGAAGCTCGTCACGCCCCGCAAGTCGGCCGCCTCGGCGGCCGGCCCCTCGACCCAGCCCAGCACGGAGTACTTGCGGTGGACGGCCCTCGTGTAGGCTTCGACGGCTCGGACGCGGTCGAGCATGCGCTCGGAGCGGCGGGGGTTGGGCTTCTTGAGGAGCTTGAGGTCCTTGGCGTCCTCGAGCGGGGGCTTGACGCAGCGGGGCACGCCGTCGCGGACGTAGCGGATCGCGGCCCCGAAGCCCTGCGTCTCGCGGTAGGGGTCGGAGATGGCGCTCACCTGGTCGAAGCCGAACTCCTCGGCGCAGCGCAGGTTGGCCTCGACCAGGACGCGGTAGTCGGAGGCGAACGCCCCGTAGTTCGAGCCGATGTGCTCGGCGGCGAACTGCATCAGGATCGGCAGGCGGGGCAGGATGTCGGCCTTCTCGCCCTTCATGACGGCCACGTATCGCTCGTAGCTGTTCATCGCGCGGTTCCCCAGGAGCCATGGTGCCCCCACCAAGGAGCGGCTGCTACCCCTTCTTTCTGGCGAGGAGGATCAGTTTCTTGCCGAGGAGCATGTCGGCCGACATCACGTGGGAGATGAGCTCCGCCGCGATGTCGGGGTGACCCGCCCGGCGCAGCCGGGCCACGAGCCGGCCCGTGGCGAGCCGCACGGGAAGCCACAGGACGGGCGCAAGAGCGATGGCGGTGGGGCTGTACTTGGCGGTGGTGACGCGGATCTCGCCGAACCCTGCGAGCTTCAGCAGGAACCGCAGCGCGAAGTACGAGATGAGGAAGACGTGGTGAATGTAGATGCCCCCCTGTGGGGAGACGGCGCGCACGTGGCTGGCCTCGCTGATGGGGAGGCAGGCAGTGGCCGGGTGGCCCGTGAGCAAGTAGGTCAGCCGGGCGCGGAGGTTGAGGACGTTGGGCGTCGTGATCAGGAGGGCCCCGCCAGGACGCAGCACCCGCGCAAACTCACGGACGAGCTGCAACTGATTGGGCGAATGCTCGATCCCCTCGCTGCACAACACCGCGGCGAACGATCCGTCGGCGAACGGCAGGGGCTGGGTGAAGTCCACGCGGACACACTCCGCTCCCTTCCCCGCCGCCTTCTCGGGGAAGAGGTCGGCTGCCACGGGCTCGAAGCCCGCCCGGCGGATTCCGTCAATGTTGACGCCGGTGCCTGCCGGCAGGTCCAGGCAGCGGCCTTTTGGCTTGACGTCGGCGAGGAGCGCCGCAATGTCTTCGTAGGCGTGGCCCGTCCGCAACACCTTCGGTCGTCTGCGGCGAACGCGCGGCGAGCCCATGCAACTGTTCCTTTCATTCACGGCTTCGCGAGCGCGGCGGCGCGGAGGCGCTGGTTGGCCTCGGCGATGGCCGCGAGCTGCCAGGCGCGGGCGTTGCGGGGCGTCACGTTCCAGTCCTTCGCCTGGCCGGCGAAGTCGTAGACCCACAGGGCGGCGAGGGGCGCGCCGGCCTTCTCGATGGCGGCGAGAAGCGTCGTGAGCCTCTCCTTCGCCACCTTCTCGGCCTCCGGCCCGACGCCCGACGCGCCGAACTCGCCGACGAAGAGCGGCTTCTTCGCCCGCCGCGCGGCGCCCGCCGCGAGGCGCAGGAGTTCCTCGATGGGCGTCTCGCGCCCGAAACGCTTCTCCCTTGGCTCGTAGACGTGGACGCTGAGGGTGTTCACGGGGTCGGGGTTGTCGAGCCGCAGGCGCTCGGCGAACTGCTCCTCGGTGTCGTGCGTCCAGGCCTTCTCCTTCCACTGGTGCCAGGCGGAGGGCCGCGGGAGGCTGTTGCCGCTGGAGAGGATGCGGCGGCGGTCGTGCCTGCGCACTTCCGCCGCGAAGGCGGCCAGCGCGGTGCCGAGGGCGTCGTGGGTCAGGTCGTCGCGGGCGCTGCGGGCGGCGGGCGTGCCGCGGTCGGGCACCACCTTGGGCCGGTGCTGAGCGGCGTTGGGCAGGTCGGCGTCGAGGCTGTACTCGTTGCCGAACTCCCAGCCCCAGATGGCGGGCGAGTTGCGGTAGCGGGTGACGACCTCGCGGACGTACTGCCGCATGAAGGCGTGGGTCTTGCTGTCGGGGTTGCCCCACTGGTCGCGCGGCTCGCCCACAATATCAGGCACCACGGCGCTGTGCCAGAACAGCGACGGGATCAGCCCGACGCCGTTCTGCTCGGCCGCCTGCACCACGCCGTCGAGGAAGTGGAAGTAGCGAGGCTTGTCCGCGAAGTACAGCTCCCAGTCGTTGGGCCAGAAGCCGCAGGCCATGAAGCGCGCGAAGGGGATGCCGAGGCGGGCCAGCTCGGTGAAGCCCTCGAAGTAGCTCGTGTCGTTCGGGTTCCGCAGCGTGCGGTAGAAGGCGTCGAAGTAGTTCACGCCGACGGCGCGGAAGGGCTTGCCGTCGCGCCGCAGCGTGCCGTCCCTGGCCACCGTGAGGCCGCGGGCCTTGGGCGGGCCGAAGAGGGGCAGGCTGCGCAGCGGCGAGCAGCCTGGGGCGAGAGCCAGGAACGCCAATGCCCAGCAACCAGTCGCAAGACGCATCGTTGGCATCCCTCGAGGAGTCCACGTCAGCGGTCCGACGGCGGCACGCCAGTGCCGCCCCGCATAGGGTAGCGCGCTCGGCTGGCCTGGGTCAAGGGGGGCGAGCCGGAATTGCAGGTGGAACCACCCCCACGCGGGCGCGTTCGAGTTTCGCGGCCCTTGACTCGTGCCCCGTGGTACGGTAAGCTAAAGGACCCTGCCTCATATATCACCTTGAAAGGCGACGCTATGTGGCTGACGACGCGGCTCCTCAGGATCTTTGCCCCCGGCGGGAACAGGTGAGCGACGGCGCCGTGCGGGTGCGGTACGGGCTTCTGGGGGCCTGGGTGAGCATTGCGACGAACACGGCGATGGAGGGGCGCATCGCCGCCCGCCTGCCCGGCTACAAGGTGACGATCCACATGGAGCCCTGCGAGCGGCGCGAGCGCCCGCCCGAGGGCTCGCCGCCCAGGCCCCAATCGCTCGGGGGCCATGGCCACGACTCGGAGGACCGACCGTGAGAATTGCCAGCTTGCTTCTGCCGAAGTGCATCTTCCCCGCGATGGACGCGGCGGATGGGGACGCGGCCATTGCCCAACTCGTCGCCGCCCTGGCCGAGGAACGGCCGGTGGACCCGGCCCTGGCCCTTCGGGACATCGCGGCGCGGGAGCGGAAGGGCCCGATGGTGATCCCCGTGGGGGAGCGGCGCGTGGCCGTGCCGCACGCGGCCACGCGCGCCTGCAAGCAACTGCTGATCGCGGTCGGGGTCTCGCCCGAGGGGGTGCCGTGGCGCGCCCTGCGGGGCGAGCGGGCCCACATCGTCTTCGTTCTGCTCAGTCCGCCCGAGGTCCACGGCCTGCACCTTCGGGCGCTGAGCCGGCTGGCGCGGCTGTGCGCGACCGAGGGGTTCATCGAGGGGGTGCTCGCCGCCGCATCGCCGCAGGAGGTCATCGAGCGCTTCCGAGCCGCGGAGGAGCCCCTGGGCGAGTTCGCCGCCGCCGAGGGCATGCCCACCTTCTGCGTGGCGGGCGCCGGCCACGGCGGCATGGCCATGGCCGCCCACCTGGCCATCATGGGCTGCACGGTGAATCTCTGGAACCGCACCGACGCGCGCATCGCGCCGGTGCGGGAGTTGGGCGGTATCCGTCTCACCGGCGAGGTCGCCGGCTCTGCCCGGCTGAACGTCGTGACCTCCGACCCCGCCGAGGCGGTGCGCGACGTGGACGTGGTGATGGTGGTGGTGCCGGCCACGGCCCACCGCAACGTCGTGGCGACCCTTGGCCCGCACCTCGCGGACGGGCAGATCCTGGTGCTGAACCCCGGCCGCACGGGCGGCGCCCTCGAGGCGGCCAAAGTGCTCCGCGAGATCAACCCCACCGTCCGCGCCCACATCGCCGAGACCCAGACCCTGCTCTACGCCTCCCGGGTGACCAATCCCGCCCAGGCCCATATCTTCACCATCAAGAACTCCGTGCCCCTGGCCACGCTGCCGGCCTACGAGGTGGCCGACGTGTTGCCCGTCATCCGCAGTGCCCTCCCGCAGTTTGTGCCCGGCGACAACGTGCTCAAGACCAGCCTCGACAACATCGGCGCCGTCTTCCACCCCACCATCACCATCCTCAACGCGGCGCGGATCGAGGACACCCACGGCGACTTCGAGTACTACGTCGAGGGCGTCACCCCCGCCGTGGCCGAGGTGCTCGAGGCCGTGGACCGCGAGCGCGTGGCCGTGGCCGCCGCCCTGGGCATCCGCGCCCTCACGGCCCGCGAATGGCTCTACCTGGCCTACGACGCCGTCGGCAAGACGCTGCTCGAAGCGATGCGCGCCAACCCCGGCTACGCCGGCATCAAGGCCCCAGGACGCCTCCTCCACCGGTACATCATGGAGGACGTACCCGCCAGCCTCGTGCCCATCGCCGCCATCGGCGAGATGTTCGGCGTCCCCACCCCAGCCATGCGGGCCGTCATCACCCTGGCCTCCGCCATGCACGGGGTGGACTACTGGACCGAGGGACGTACCGTGCAGCGCCTGGGCATCGCCGGCATGTCGCTCAAGGACATCCGCTTCCTCGTCGTCGGCGCCGGCCCGGCCGCGCAGCAAGACGATCCCAGCCAGTTGCTCATGCCCTTCGAAGACGGCGGGAGATCCGGCTACGCAGACTTCTGACCCCCGGAGGCGACGATGCCGACCACTGTGACACGAGCCGACCGCTTCGGGCTTCTGCGACCTGCTCTCGATGCGCACACCCTGGGCATCGCCTCGGTCGCCCAGATCCTCGAGGACTGCGGCTACCGCGCCGTGGCGGCCGACGCGGCGGGTTGCGAGGCGGCGGGCCGGCCCGACGACCCGGCGGCCATCGCGGCCATCGAGCGCTGGCTCCGCGAGAATCGCATCACCCGGCTCGGCTTCAGCTATCGCCTGGACCCCGACGACGGGGCGGCGCTCTTCGGCCGGCTGGTCGCGCGGCTCAAGGCCCGACGCCTCCTCGCCGAGCAGGGCGGCCCGCTCAAGGCCCTCTACTTCGCCGGCCTGCCGCGGGCCTGCGAGCGGGTGCGGCAGCGGGTGCCCGAGGTCGCGGGCGTCTTCTGCGGCGACGAGACGCCCGCCGAGACCCTCCGCCTCCTGGGCGTCGCCCCCACCCGCGTGCCCCGCGACCTTGCCCAGGGCATGGCCTACGACGAGGACCGCCTGGCCTTCGGCCGCGACCTCGTGCGGCGGGCCGACTACCTGGGCGTGAAGCCCGTGGACCGCAGCGGCTATGAAGGATTCGGCACGGCCGCCGACACGCTGGTCGCCCGCGTGCGCCACGGGCGCAGGCATCGCCTGCCGCCCCTCGTGCGGGCACACGTCGGCCCCTACCTGCCCGATCGCGCGGAGGCCGTCCGCCTGTTCCTCGACTGGACCCGTCGGCTCGCCGAGGCGGGGCTCCTCGACGTGCTTTCCATCGGCACGTCGCAGCTCACGCAGTCGGCATTCGGGGAGGACTGGGGGCGCAGGCCGAACGGCGGCGGGGTGCCGCTGAACTCGCCCGAGGAGTTCGCCGCCGTGTGGCAGGCGGCGCGGCCCATGCTCGTGCGCACCTACGCCGGCACGCGCGACATCCCCGCCCTGGCCAGGATGTACGAGGAGACGGTCCACATCGCCTGGCACGCCCTGTCGCTCTGGTGGTTCTGCCAGCTCGACGGGCGCGGCCCCTACGGCGTGCGGGAGAACCTGGAGCAGCACGTCGAGGCCCTGCGATATGTCGCCTCGACGGGCAAGCCCTACGAGCCCAACGTGTCGCACCACTTCGCCTTCCGCGGCGCCGACGACGTGACCTACGTGGTCGCTGCCGTCCTCGCGGCCCGGGCCGCGAAGGCCCTGGGCATCCGCACCCTCGTGCTCCAGACCATGCTCAACACCCCCAAGGCCACCTGGGGCGTGGCCGACCTCGCCAAGGCACGGGCAATGCTTGCCCTCGTGCGCGAGTTGGAGGGCCGCAGGTTTCGGGTGCTCCTTCAGCCGCGGGGCGGCCTCGACTACTTCTCGCACGACCTGGAGAAGGCGAAGGCCCAACTGGCCGCCGTGACGGCGCTGATGGACGACATCGAGCCGCACGAGCCCTCGACTTCGCTCGGGCCAGGCCCCGCCAGCCCGCCGGTCATCCACGTCGTCAGCTACTCCGAGGCATCACACCTGGCCGACCCTGCCGTGGTGAACGAAAGCATCCAGATCACCCGCCACGCCCTCGACGAGTATCGCCGCCTGCGGGCGAAGGGCGACGTGGACGACATGGCCGCCCACCCCGACGTGGCGGCCCGGACCACGGAGCTGCTGGGCGAGAGCCGCACCATCCTTCGCGCCATCGAGGACACGGTGCCCCATCCGCACACGGCCGAGGGCCTGTACCAGGTGTTCGCCCGGGGCTTCCTGCCCGTGCCGTATCTGTGGCAGTGCCGCGAGGAGTTCGCCCAGGCCATCGGGTGGCACACCCGGCTCGTCCGCGGCTCGGTGAAGGTGGTGTCGGAGGAGGGCGTGCCGCTCTCCGCCGCCGAGCGCGTGGCCCGCATCGCGGGCATGATGAATAGAGAGGAGAGAACGCGATGAACGACGAACGAGCCATCCCCCGACACTCAGGGGCTCTGCTGGCCATTGAAGCGCTGCTCCTTTGGCCCGCGGCAGCGTGGGCGGCGGAAGAGGCGGGGCCCGAGGCGGCGCTGGGGCCGCCGGCGGCGGGGTTCCTCGGCCTCTCACCCCTCGCCACCGGATGGCTGTGGCTTGGCGTGTGGGTCGTCGGCGCCATCGCGGCCACCAAAGCCGTCCAATTGGCCTGGAACCGCGTGCTCCTGCCGCTGGCCCGGCGGACGAAGACGACGCTGGACGTGGAGGTCGTGGAGGCGACGCGCGGCCCCGTGCGCCTCGCGGCGTGCGTGGCAGTGCTGCTGATGGGCTCGCGCGTCAGCTTTGCCCGCCTGCCGGGCGTCACGGGCCACCCTGCCTGGGGCATCTTCCAGGGCGTCCTCTACGTCGTCCAGGTGCTCGGGGTCACGGCGCTGCTCTACGCTGCCATGCGGGCCGTGATGGAGTGGTATTCGCGCGAGGTCGCCGCCAAGACCAAGAGCCAGGCCTACGACCAGTTCATCACGCTCTTCCGCAAGCTGGCGAAGTTCGTGTTCTTCTTCATCGCCCTCACGATCATCTTCGACCACTTCGGCATCCAGATCACCGGCCTCATCGCCACGGCGGGCGTGATGTCGCTGGCCATCGCCTTCGCCGCCCAGGAGACCATCGCCAACATGATCTCCGGCTTCGTGCTCATGGTGGACCGCCCGTTCAAGCCGGGCGACCGCATCCAGTTCGCCAGCGGCCAGATGGGCGACGTGCTCGACATCGGCCTGCGGAGCACCCGCGTCCTTGCGTTCGACAACACGGTGATCACGGTGCCGAACGCGGAGATCGCGAAAGCCCAGATCATCAACTTCAGCGCTCCCGACGCCTTTTTCAAGATCCGCGCCAACCTCGGCGTCGCCTATGGCACCGACCTGCGGAAGGTCAAGGCCATCATCCTCGACATCCTGAACGCCCATCCCGAGGTGCTCAAGGAGCCGGCGCCGCCGGCCATCTACTTCACCGGCTTCGGCGAGTCGTCGCTCGACCTCCTGTTCATCTGCTGGGTGGCCGACTACCGCGAGCAGTTCCGCATCCGCGACGAGCTGAACATGACGATCAAGGATCGCTTCGAGGCCGAGGGCGTCGAGGTCCCCTTCCCGCAGCGCGACCTGCACATCCGCTCGACTGTGGAGATTCCGCTGCAACGCAAAGCGGGAGACGCGGAACGCGAGACGTGACGCGAGGAGTTCCCGTGGAAAGCTATCTCACTGCCGAAATCTCTGCCGCTGCCCTTCGGCACAACCTGACGCTGTTGCGCCGCCGCCTCGCGCCCGGCACGAAGCTGTGCGTGGCGGCCAAGGCCAACTGCTACGGCCACGGGCAGCGTTTGCTCCTCGACGTGTTGGCCGAGCAGGTGGACGCGCTGGGCGTCGCCACGCCCGAGGAGGCGGTGAGCCTGCGCCATCACGGCTTCCGCAAGCCCATCCTCATGTTCTTCTCCGCCTGCGCCTACGGCGAGGGCGCCGAGTTGCACGACGCCCTGGCCCAGCTCATCGCCAACGACGTGTGGCTCACCGTCGTCTCCCCCGCCGAGGCGCGCCTCGTGGCCGAGGCCGCCCGGCTGGTGGACGCCGCTGCCCAGGTGCACGTGAAGGTGGACACCGGCATGGGCCGCTCGGGCGTACCCGCCGAGCAGGCCCCTGCCCTTGTCGAGGCGATCCGCGCCGAGCCGCGCCTGCGCCTCGTGGGCCTCTACACCCACTTCGCCGTGGCCGAGGCCACCGACAAGGCGCACACCCTGGGTCAGCTCGCCTGCTTCCACCGGACGATTGCGGAATGCGGAATGCGGAATGGGGAATCGGGAACTCCGCACTCCGCACTCCGCACTCCGCATTCCCTCATCCTCCACGCGGCCAACTCCGCCGCGACGATTGACCTGCCCCAGACCCATCTCGGCATGGTCCGCCCCGGCATCGCCGCCTACGGCTACCAGCCGTCCGACGAGATGCACGTAAGGCTGCCGCTCCAGCCCATCCTCCGCCTCACCGGCCGCCTGATGCAGGTGCGCCACGCGCCCGCCGGCAGCCGGTGCGGCTATGGGCTTCGCTACACCTTCACGCGGCCCAGCCGCATCGGCCTCGTGCCCGTCGGCTATGCCGACGGCTATCTCCGCGGCCTCACGAACCAGACGGTCATGCGCCTTCGCGGGCAGCTCGTGCCCACCCGCGGCACGATCTCGATGGACCAGACGATCATTGACGTGACCGACGTGCCCTCGGCGGCCGTGGGCGACGAGGTAGAGATCATCTCGCCCGACCCCGCCGACCCCCACAGCGTGGAGGGCCTCGCCCGCCTCGCCGGCACCATCCCCTACGAGATCACCTGTCGCCTCGGCGACCGCGTGCGCCGCAAGCTCGCAGGGTCACTTTCCCCCGATGCAGGAAGGAGTGTGTGATATGGCAGGAATCGCAGGAATCGCCGCCCCCGGCCGCCGGGCCGACGTCGAGCGCATGCTCGAGGCGCTGCGCCACCGCGGCTCCACCGCGACTGCTATCCTCAATCTCAAGGCCGCCACCCTCGGCGTCGTGGCCCCCAGGGTGCAGTCCGACGCTGCCGCGACCGCCGAGGGATTCGTCCGCGACTTCGCCGGCGACGGCCACCTGGCCCAGGCCCAGGTGGCCGAGGGCCGCCTCGTCCTCACCCGCGACCCCATCGGCGTGGCCCCCCTCTACACCGGCCGCGACCAGGACGGCACGCTCTGCTTCGCCTCCGAGGTCAAGGCCCTGCTCGCCGTCACCCGCGACGTCCACGAGGTGCCGCCGGGGAACCGAACCGACGGCGAGACCCTGGAGCCGTTCTTTCTTCTTGAGAAGCACACGCCTGTGGGCGACCCGCCCGAGGCAGTCGCCGCCGAGCTGCGCCGCCGCCTCGAGGCCGCGGTGAAGGCCCGCCTCGTCGGCGACCTCGCCGGCTCCTGGCTGTCCGGCGGCCTCGACTCGAGCGCCATGGCCGCTCTCGCGCGCCCCCACGTGCGCACGCTGCACACCTTTGCCGGCGGCCTGCCCGGCGCGCCCGACCTCGAGCATGCCCGCGAGGTGGCCGACTTCATCGGCTCCGAGCACCACGAGGTCGTTGCCAGCTTCGACGATGTGCTCCGCGCCCTGCCCAGGGTCATCTACCACCTCGAGTCGTTCGACGCGCTGCTCGTGCGCTCGAGCGTCCTCAACTACCTTGTCGCCAAGGCTGCCTCCGAGCACGCGCCCATGGCCTTCTCCGGCGAGGGCGGCGACGAGTTGTTCGCCGGCTACGACTACCTGAAGTCCCTCCCGCGAGAGGCGCTGGCCGACGAGCTGATTGACATCACCGGCCGCCTCCACAACACCGCGCTCCAGCGGGTGGACCGCTCGGCCGCCGCGCACGGCCTCGTACCCCACGTTTGCTTTCTGGACCCGAGTGTGGTGGAATATGCGCTGCGGGTCCCGGTGGAGTTGAAGCTCCGCGACGGCGTCGAGAAGTGGATCCTGCGGCAAGCCATGGCCGGGGCACTCCCCGATCGCGTGCTCAACCGCCCGAAGGCCAAGTTCTGGCAGGGCTCGGGCGTCGGCGAGCTACTTGCCGACCACGCCGAGACGGCCGTGTCGGACGCCGACTTCCGCCGCGAGCGTTCCCTCGCGAATGGCTGGACCCTGAACACGAAGGAAGAGCTGCTCTACTACCGCCTCTTCAAGGAGCACTTTGGCGAGCTGACCCAACTGGACTGGATGGGGCGCACGAAGGGCGCGCCCCGCGTGCCATAGCCGCCTCCTGGCCGGGAGAACTCCGCAATGCCGCGCAACAAGCTGCACCTCGTCGTGGACGTGTTGGCCTATCTGGCGATGACCTGCCTGGCGGGCACGGGCCTCCTCATGCTCTATCGCCTGCCCCCCGGCTCGGGGAGCAGGGGCATCCTGGGCTACTCGCGCCACCAGTGGGGCACGATCCACTTCTACATCGCCCTCTCCCTGATCGGCCTCGTCGCCCTCCACGTCATCCTCCACTGGAAGTGGGTCACCAACTCCCTCGGCGCGCTGGTGCGGCGCACGCGCAGGGCCGGCGCGGGAGCGGGCGGCGCGCTGCTGCTCATCGTCCTCGGGCTGGCTGGCGCCGGGGTTATGGCTGCGCCCTGGCTGCTGCCCGTCGGCGCGGGCAGCCCGTGCGACGACGAGGGCCAGGGCGGTGGGGGCAAGGGCAAGGGCTACCGCGGCGGCAAGGCCGCCTCCGCCTGCGACACGTGCACCGACGGCGCCTGCCCGTCCGAGGCGCCCGCGGCCAAGGAGCAGGCCGCTGAGGGCGAGAGCCCGTGCGAGAAGTGCGACGGCGCCTGCCCCGCGGCGGCCAAGGCGGGCGCTGCCCAGGAGCACGCCGAGGGGCGCGGCCCCGAGGGCGTCAAGGGCTCCACGACCCTCGCCGAGGCGGCCGCCGAGGCCGGCGTGCCCTTCGAGCGCATCGTCGCCGAGCTCAAGCTCCCGGCCGGCACCTCGCCCGACGAGTCCCTGGGCCGCCTGCGCAAGCAGCACGGGTTCACGATGGAGGACGTTCGCGCCGCCATCGCGCGCCTGAAGCAGACCAGGAAGGACAACCCGTAGAAGGGCACACCGCATGGCCACCCGCATCACCGTGCTCGTGGACGACCGGAAGGGGCTGCCGGCGCTAGCCACCGAGCACGGGCTGGCCTTCTGGGTCGAGCACGACGGTCGCAAGCTCCTCGTCGACACCGGCGCCTCGGGCCAGGCGCTCCTGCGGAACGCCGAGGCGCTGGGCATCGCCGTGGAGGAGGCCGAGGCCATCGCCCTGAGCCACGGCCACTTCGACCACACGGGCGGCCTCGCCGCCGTCGCCCCGCGCCTGGGCGGCGTGGACCTCTACGCCCACCCCGACGTCTTCGTGCGAAAGTACACGAAGAGCACCACCGGCGCCTGGCACAGCATCGGCATCGCCTTCGCCCAGACCCAGCTCGAGGCCGCAGGCATCTTCTGCCGTCTCAGCACGGGCGCGCAAGAGGTCGTTCCCGGCGCCTGGCTCACCGGCGAGGTGCCGCGCGACGCCCGCTGCGTGCCCTCGACCCCGCACCTGTACGCCGACAACCCCGTCGGACGCATCATTGACCCCTTCCACGACGATCAGGCCCTCGTGCTGCGCGGGGCCGACGGCTTTGTGGTGGTTTCGGGCTGCGCCCACTCGGGCATCGTGAACCTGTGCCGCGCGGCGCAGCAGATCGCGAACCCGCGCCGCCTGCTCGGCCAGGGGCGCCTGCGGGCCGTGGTCGGCGGCTTCCACCTGGGCAACGCCTCGCCCGAGCTTCTCCAGGCCACCATCGAGGGCCTTCGAGCACTCGACCCCGAGGCCATCCACCCCTGCCACTGCACCGGCGAGCCGGCCACCCGCGCCCTCACCGAGGCATTCCCCCACTGCTGCAAGCCCATCGCCGCCGGCTCCGTGCTCGAGTTCTGAGGAGACGCGGGAGGGACTTCTGCCTTGCCCGGTTTTGACGCGGGCGGCGGGTTGTGCTATAAGAATAAGCCATTGCATAGCAGCCCCAGGAACATAGCAGGAGGCCAGGAATGGCGAAGATCAAGTTCGGAGGCGTGTGGGAAGAGGTCGTGCCTCGCAAGGAGTTCCCCCTCTCGAAGGCGCGGCAGATCCTCAAGAGAGAGGTCATCGCCGTCATCGGCTACGGCGTGCAAGGCCCCGCCCAGGCGCTCAACATGCGCGACAACGGGATCAAGAACATCATCATCGGCCAGAGCCCGAGGTTCAAGAAGGACTGGGATCGCGCGGTGGCCGACGGCTGGAAGCCGGGCAAGGACCTCTTCGACATCGCCGAGGCGGCGGCGAAGGGCACGATCATCAAGTTCCTTGTCAGCGACGCGGCCATGGTCAAGGTGTGGCCGATCCTCAAGCCGCACCTGACCGCCGGCAAGGCCCTCTACTTCAGCCACGGCTTCGGGATCACCTACAAGGACCAGACGGGCGTGGTGCCGCCGAAGGACATTGACGTGATTCTCGTGGCGCCCAAGGGCTCGGGCACGAGCGTGCGGCGTAACTTCCTCAGCGGCGCCGGCATCAACTCCAGCTTCGCGGTGGACCAGGACGCGACCGGCCGCGCCCGCGACCGCGTGCTGGCCATCGGCATCGCCATCGGCTCGGGGTTCCTGTTCCCCACGACGTTCAAGAAGGAGGTCTACAGCGACCTCACGGGCGAGCGCGGCATCCTCATGGGCGCGCTGGCCGGCGTGATGGAGGCCCAGTACAACGAGCTGCGCCGCCGCGGCCACGACCCGTCCGAGGCATTCAACGAGACGGTCGAGGAACTCACCCAGAGCCTCATCCGCCTGGTGGACGAGAACGGCATGGAATGGATGTATGCGAACTGCTCGAGCACGGCGCAGCGCGGCGCGCTCGACTGGGCGCCGAAGTTCAAGAAGGCCGTCGCGCCCCTCTTCAAGAAGCTCTACGAGAGCGTGAAGAACGGCACCGAGACGCGCCGCGTGATCAAGTGCCTGGGCCGCCCCGACTACCAGGACATCCTGCACAAGGAGCTCGAGGCCCTGGGCAACAAGGAAATCTGGCGGGCCGGCCGCGCTGTACGCGCGCTGCGGCCCAACGAAGGCGTCAGGAAGGGCGCCGCCAAGGCCAGGGGCATCAAGGGCCGCGCCGTCTGACCCGCGGCCGAAAGGGCCTTGACAGGCGGGCCCACGGGGGTACAATGGCTGTAGTGGCGGGAGGTGGCTCCTATGGCTCTTGCCGAGGAGGATACGCACATGCCAGCGGAGAGCGGAAAGAGCGTGGACGAGCAACTGGCGAAGCTGGGCAAGGAGGTCGTGTGGCTCAGGCTCGCCGTGATCCTGACGCTCGTGATCCTCGCCCTCGTCGCCGTGGCCGTGCTCCAGATGCGTAACCCCGTGGTCACAATGATGTCCGAGCAGGCGTCGCCCGCCACTCGCTCTGTGGGGGCTGGCCGGTTCACCCTGCTCGAGGTGGTGGACACCCTGGGCGCCAAAGGCAAGGAAATGGGGAAGAGCCGTGTCCGCGCCGAGCTCTGCGTGAGAGACGGCGGCGCCCGCCTGATGCTCTACGACGCCGATGGAAAGTGCGTTTGGACGACCCCCGCGCCGCCCGCTCCCGAGCCCGGGACCGGAACCAAGGCGCCGGAGCCCGAGAAAGAGAAGTAGACAACGCGTCCGTCACATCATAGGCCGTCGGGGGCTTGCCGAGGTGCAGCTCCCGGCGGCCTTTTGCGTTCTGGCCTTGAAATCCCGGCCCGCCGGACTATACTGGCACTCGCACGGGGAGACGATGACACACTGAGAGAGGAGCCATAGTGATGCAGCGCCTATCGCGTCGCGCGTTCTTCCAGGGCACGGCCGCCGGCCTCACGGCCACGATCCTGGCCCGCAACGTGTTCGGGGCCAACGACAAGCTCGCCCACGCCGGCATCGGCTCGGGCGGCATGGGCGGCGGCGACCTCAATGCCATCAAGGGCCACCCGAAAGCCCAAATTGTCGCCCTCTGCGATGTGGACGCCAATCGCCTCAAGGCAGCGGCCGCCAAGTATCAGGGCGCGCGCACGTACGCCGACTGGCGCGAGATGCTCGACAAGGAAGGCGACAAGATCGACTCGGTGAATGCCAGCATTCCCGACCACATGCACGCCGCCGCCACAATGTCGGCGCTGCGGCGCAAGAAGCACGTCTACTGCCAGAAGCCGCTGTGCCACGACGTCTACGAGTGCCGCCAGGTGGCGGCCGCGGCCAAGGCCGCGGGCGTCGTGACCCAGCTCGGCACCCAGGCCGCCAGCGGCATCGGCGACCGCATGGCCGTGCAGTTCCTGCGCCAGGGCGTCATCGGCAAGGCGAAGCGCGCCATCCTCTGCTCGAACCGCCCCGGCGCCATCGCCGCCTATCGCCTCGTGGGCCCCCGCCCCGAGAAGGGCGACCCCGTGCCGCCGCACCTGAGCTGGGACCTATGGATCGGGACCGCCCCCGAGCGGCCCTTCGCCAACGGCATCTATCACCCGACCAAGTGGCGCGCGTGGCAGGACTTCGGCACGGGCTGGTCGGGCGACATCGGCTGCCACATCTTCGACGCCGTCTGGAAGGGCCTGAAGCTCACCGCGCCCAAGACCATCGTGGCCGAGGTGCAGAAATCGTGGCTCGAATCGCCCGCGCGCCGCGGCGACACCTGGCCCCAGGGCGACCACATCACCTGGATGTTCCCCGGCGCCGACAACGTCGCCGGGCAGGAACTCCAACTCGAGTGGTTCGACGGCGAGTTCTACCCGCCCGAAGACGTCCAGGCGATCGCCGGCCTCGGGCCGGGCAAGTATCCTGCCGAATCGGCGATGGTCATCGGCACCGAGGGCGCGCTGCTGCTGCGCCACGGCTCAGGACCCCAGCTCTTCCCGAAGGAGAAGTTCGAGAAGATCGAGCGGCCCAAGCTCCCAGGACGCGACCACTACCACCATTTCGTCAGCGCCTGCCTCGGCGGCGAGATGACCGAGAGCCACTTCGTGCAGACGGGCCCCATGGCCGAGGCCATCCTCCTCGGCACCGTGGCCATCCGCGTGCCGAACACGGTGCTCGAGTGGGACGCCGCGAACCTGAAGGTCACAAACAGCGCCGAGGCCCAGCGCCTCCTGCGCCGTACATATCGCAAGGGCTGGGAGGTAGAGGGTCTGTAGCGGCCGCCCTTGCGCGTAACGCATTGTTTGACAATCAGTTATAGCGCCTCAACGGGCCTGTGGGTTACCTGTCGTAGACGCAGTAACGAGGACTGAGAAATGAATTGGAGACAGCATCTGAATATTATTCAGTCCGTGCGCGTCTGAGAGGGTAGAAGCACAGGCCTGGCTCTCTGGCAGTGACAAGAGGACCGATACGAGGCACAGAATGGAGGTGACTGAGATGAGACCGCAGAAGTCAATCGCTATGCTCGTCGCCCTTGGGCTTGCCCTGCTCGGGATGGTTGCTCCCCACGCTACCGCCGGCGGGTCCCGTGTGCAGTGGCAGAACTATGTCTCCAAACACTACACGTTCACCATTCTGAGGCCGCAGGGCTGGGCCGTCCAGGAGGGCTATCAGGACAGTCCCCGAATGTGGGCGGTGAGCGTGAGCGACCCGAAGGGCCTCTATCAGGCCGTGACGGTGCACGGAGTCAGCCCTACGGGCCGCGATGCGAGCGCGCTGGTCCGGATGGTCGTGGCCGACCTGTTCAAGAACGCGCCCGGCCTCCGGCTCGCGCCGACGGCCAGGCGGCGGACGGTCCCTCTGGTGGACACCAACGGGCGCAAGGTGGGGGAGAAGTCGATCGTCGTCTTTGAGGGCGTGTACACCAACCAGCAGAACCAGCGGAAGCAATTCCGCACCCTCGTGACCGGCGGCGACGGCCTGATGCTGAACCAGCGGATCGAGGCGCCCGAGGGCCAGCTCACCGTGGCGGCGCCCCTCCTGCTTCAGACCCTCGCCAACCTGCGCGTGGCCAAGGGCGTCTTCACGTTCGACGAGGGCGGCAACATGGCTCAGGGCGGCCCGGCCCGGCAACAGGTGCAGCTAGCGCCGCGCCGCCTCGCAGGCGGCTGGGGCTCCTACGCCGCCCCGGCCAACTGGAAGCAAGTGGACATCGGGAAGGGCCAGGTCATCGCTCACGACCCGACGGAACAGGCCTTCTTCGTCGTGGCCAACGCGGACTTCATCACCCCGCGCTACGCCCGACTCGCCCGGACGCCCGGGATGCTGGTCTCGAACTTCTGCCGCCCGAGCCAGGCCCTCGTGGCCGCCTGCGCACAGCAGAGGCTCGCCGGCAACTTCCGCTTCCTCCAGATCCACGACCGCCCCGACCTCGTGCGGAAGGCCCGCGCCGGCCTCACCGGCGGCCGGCCCTGCTCCATTGAGGACTTCGAGTACACCTTCACCCGCAACGGCAAGGCCTACAAGGGCATCACGATGGGGCGCTGCCTGGGCAACTACATGGACGCCAGCTTCTCCTTCGGCCACACCACCGTGTGGGCGCCCGCCGAGACATTCGACGCCTGGCTGCCCATCCTTGGCCGGATGATTGCCTCCTACGAACTGAACCGGGAGAAGGTGGGCCAGTACATCGCCGAGGGGCTGGCCAGATACTACGCCGGCCTCCGCGTGCTCGGCGCCACCATCGCCCGGAACTCCGAGCAGATGCGCCGCGAAAACCTCCAGATCCACATGAACAACGGCCGCGTCCGCGACTACACGTCCTACCTCACCACCCGGATGATCATGGGCGAGTACGACTACCTGGCCGGCGCCTCGGGCTACGTCCGCGGCGACCACACCGGCCTCTACACCGCCGAGGGCAACATGATCACCAACGAGCCCTACGGCGAGAGCATCACACGCCACATGACGGAGATCAACACCCGCGAACTCTACGAGGCGGTCCGCCCGCAGTGATGCCCCCGCCCGTCGGCAGACGAGGTAGTAGGGGCGGCCCTGTGTGGCCGCCCCCTCGTCACTACGGAAGGAGAAACCATGAGCCAGCCCGCCCCGTCGGCCCTGCCCGCCATCCAGCTCGGCCCCCACAGCGTGAGCCGCCTCGTGGTCGGGGCCAACCCCATCCTCGGCTACTCGTACATGGGCGGCCTCGTCGCCCGCTTCATGAACGACTACTTCACCCTCGACCACACGGTGGACCTGCTCAACCACTGCTGGGACCTCGGGATCAACACCTGGCAGTCCTCGTGGCACGACAAGGTGGACAAGGCTCTCGCGCGGGTGCGCGAGGGCGGCCGCGCCCTCCAGTGGATCTTCCTCGCCAACAAGCCCCACACCGAGGACGCCAAGGCCCTCCAGGACGTCGTGCGCCGCCACAAGCCCATCGCCGTCGTCCACCACGGCGGCGTCACCGACCGCCTCTGGCGCGAGGGCAAGATCAACCAGGTGCGCGACTTCGCGAAGCGCGTGAAGGACCTCGGCGTCCTCGCCGGCATCTCCGCCCACAACCCCGACGTCATCTGCTACGCGGAGGATGGGGGCTGGGGCCTCGACCTCTACATGACCTGCTTCTACCGCCTGACGCGGACGCCTGGGGAGCTCCACACCATGCTCGGCGAGGTGCCGCTGTGGGGCAACTTCCTGCCGAGCGACCCCGTGCGGATGTGCGAGGTGGTCCGCGCCGTGAAGCGCCCCTGCCTCGCCTTCAAGATCCTCGGCGGCGGCCGCCTCGCCGACCGCGCGGAGGACACCGCGCGCGCCTTCGAGTTCGCCTTCCGCAACATCAAGCGCACCGACGGCGTCATCGTGGGCTTCTTCCCGCGCTTCGCCGACCACGCGGCCGAGGCCGCCGCCCTCACCCGCCGCTTCAGCCCCCTGAGCCAGTGAGGGGCTGCTACGCGGGCCGAGCCGGCCCAGTGCGTGGAGCAGCGGAAAGGCGTGCCCTCAGTGCCTTACTCGACGAATTTCACGGGCGCGAAATCCGCCAGGTTGCTGTTGAACCCGCCGAACTTGCAGTTCAGCTTCTGGTTCTCGTGGAGGCTGTCCGGCGTCTTCTTGTAGTCGCTCATGCGGTGGCGGGTGAACTGCCCATACCAGGCGACGTTGGTGCCCGGCTTCAGGGCCTCGGGGAAGAGGCCATAGGGGATGAAGACCTCGAGGCTCCAGAAATCCTTGTCAATGTGCGCCCGCGCCCGCACGCCCTCGGGGTTCCACGAGGTGTCCTGGCCCTTGCCGTCGAGGATGACGCCGTGGGGGTTGATGATCCACTGGTACCACTGGCCCTGGTTCTTGCCCGTGACGTCGAGGAAGATCTCCACGCAGTCGTTCCACCAGGCCATGGACTCGTCGCGCGACTTGATGGTCTGGACGAGCGTTTGGGGCGACGGCTCGGCCATCCAGAAGCCGAAGGTCACGCCGTCCTTCGTCCAGACGGCTCGGAGCCGGGTCGCGTACTTCGGCTCGACCTCGCGCTTGCCGTCGTGCTTGAGGAGGCGGGCCTCGGGGGCGAGTTTCCACACCTGGTCGTCGAGCTTGCCGCTGATGATGGGGTTCTCGCCGACCTTCTGGACGACGAGGGGCCGCGCCCCCTTGCCCTCGATGACGGTCTCGAACTCCTCGAAGAAGTCGGGGAAGGGCGCCGCGTAGTACTCCACGCGCTGGGCCGCCAGCGTGTCGCCCTCGACCCGGGCGCGCGCGCGGGCGAGCAGGTCCTTCATCCGCTCGAGCGTCCTGCGGGGATAGGTGACCGTGTAGATGGCCTTGGGCGAGAGGATGCCCTCGGGCCAGCGGCTCTTCTCCCACCCGTCCACCTGGAGGTCGAGGAGCCGCTGGATGTACGAGGCGGCCCGCCCGAACATGCGGTCGCAAAACTCGTCCATCGCGTCGTCCACGTCGAACTCGGGGTTCCACAGCAGCTTCATCCAGCAGTAGAGGCTGATGTGCTGGCGGGGGAAGTGGTCGCCGTCGCCGTTGATGAACGAGCCGACCAGCTTGTCCCGGTTGGCCTGGTAGTAGCGCTTGAGCACGTGGGGGTAGTGGTAGGGGGCCTTCGTCTTGTCCTCGGGCCAGCAACTGTAATGCCAGTTCTGGATCTTGCGGCCCGTGATGGCGACCCACTTGTCCACGTTGGCCTGTTCGGCGGCGAGGATGGCCGGCTCCTTGTACTGGGCGAGGCCGGGCATGCCGCAGAGCTGCACCTCCACGTTGTCGGGGAACCGGAAGCCGTCGGGGGCCTGCGTGTAGTTGAGGTAGGGGAGGTAGATGATCGTCTTGTCGGGCCAGCGGGCCTTCACCGCGCGGGCCAGCTTGTCCACGAACGTGGCGAGGACGCGGGACGCGGTGCCGTACGGGCCGCCCTTGTCGTCCCACAGCTTTCGGCAGTCGGGGCAGTAGCAGGCGATGCCGGCGTCGTTGGGCGACACCGTGATGGCGTCGCCCACGATGCCCATGTGGGCCTTCTGCCCCTGGTCGAAGTGCGCCGCGATGTTCTCGAGATAGGTCTCGAGCGTCCTGGGGTTGCCGTAGCAGAGCATCTGGAAGTTGCGGGAGCCGTCGGAGCCGAGTTGGAAGCACTCGGGCCGCCCTTCGGTGTACTCCTTCACTCCCGCCCAGTTGGGGGAGTGGACGACGAGGGAGACTGGCCAGGAGTTGCCGGCCCGCAGGCGGGTGTGGAGCGGGCCGAGGGGCTGCCCCGTGCCGTTCCAGGAGTTGGCCATGGGCGGCCAGATCTCCCGCTTGCGGAACACCGGCGCGTCCTCCAGCCACACCGGCTTCACCGCCAGGCTCGTCGTCTTCACGATCGAGCGACCGCCGCGCTCGGTCGGCCAGTACCAGCGGACGCCAACGAAGCGCTCGAGGAACTCGAACACGCCCCAGGCGGTGCCGTGGGAGACGGCTCGCGTGCCCTTACCCACGGGGCCGTCGTGGCCGACGATGAAGAGGCGGCCTGCGGCGGACCTGATGGTGAAGCCTTCGACGGGCATCTTCGCGCCGTCGAGCTTCTCGTCGGCGGCCTCGGGGCAGTTGCCGAGGACGAGGGCGGGCGGCTGAATCCTGTCCTGCACCACCGGGAGCTTCGCCCCGGTCGAGAGCTCGATGCAGTCCTGAAGCTCCTTCACGGCCTGGGCGAGGACCCTGTCGCCCTTGCCGCCCATCACGCAGATCGTCCCCCTGGGCTGCCCCCTCTCCACAAGGACGATGGCGGGGTGCCTCGGCGCCCTGTTGAACTTCACGGGATTCAGGTCGTCGCCCAGGGCAGGGCGGGCCGACACCACGAGCAGCGCGGTGGCAAGCACTCGCCTGGTTCCGGTCATTTTCGCTCTCCTCTGACAAGCCAGGTTGCGGCGAAGCCCACGAGGATGATCGCCGTCGAGCCGAAGGCGGGGATGAGGTAGCTGTGGAAGGAGCTGCGCAGCGCCGACGGCAACGCCACGCGCCAAGGGGCACAGGAGCTCAGGCGTCTACCCTTGAAGGGCGAAGAACTCGGCAAGCCTCTCGCTAATCCTTGCCTGCGTCTCCTCGTTGACCTTCCCGATCCTCCGCCTCAAGACGGCGATACTGAATGTCTGGAGGATGGCGCAGCAGATGAGGCTATCGAGGCGTAATCCCATCGCCCTGCCCAGGCCCGAGGAAGCGCCGACGAAGATGTCGAAGCGGGTTCTGGGCTCTGTCCTGCTGCTGATGGCGGCCAGGGTGACTGTGCCTCGTGCCTCTTCGGCGGGAGCGGCGGAGACCACCACCGCCGGCCTGAACTTGAGCCCGGCGCTATCCGCCGATGGCATCGTAAAGGGGACAAGCCACACTTCGCCCCGCTGCGGATAGCCCTCCAGCATGGCTGTGCCTCTCAGTCCCCGTCCTCAAGCAGGGGGTCATCCAGCAGGAAGTCCAGCGCTCCGGCGGCCTCCGCGGCCGCTCGCCATTCCTCTGCGAGTCCCTGCCTTTGCTGCCATGCCTCGGCCTCTGCTGCGAGCTTCTCCAGTTGCGCCTTCGTATCCGGCCCGAATATATCGAGGCCAGACGCATATCTGACCTTGAACTGGCTGCCCCGTGGGAGGCCCGGCGCTCCATGCGCCTCTCCTGCGCCGGCAGCGGGCTCCTTGCTCCTGACGCATTCGAGTTCCGCAATGTCCTGCCCGCTCATGTGTTTCCCCTTTCCTGCATCTGCTGGGCAACCACAGAGCGGCTGCCACAGAGCATCCCGTCGCACAGGAGGTCGAATCGGTACTTGCCCGGCGTAGGCAACGGCAATGGGGGCAACTGGAAGCTCACCTCGAACACCTGAAGAGGGTCGCGGAAATCGATCTGGCCTTCAGCCACCATCAGCTCTTCTTCAGTCTCCGCGAAGACGAGGCGAAGTTGCGTCTGGTACTTCCCCCGCCCGTTGGTGATCGCGAGATACATTGCGGAGTTCCGATGCAGGGCAGGGAACTTTCCTGCGTAGATAACCGAGAACACCCCCAGGAGGTACGGCTTGTGGCTCTGCTCGTCCCTGATGATCTGGTCGCAAAGAACCAGGGCGAGAACCTCTGGCTTTCTCCAGTCTTCTGCGGCCATGCGATCCGGACCTCTTCCAAATGGCCCCTAGCCTCTCGCGTCCCCGCCCAAGGCGGAACCACCATTACTCTAGCCGATCCCCAGCCAGGAGTCAACCTCTCCGACGTGGCGGCCCCGGCATAGCTGCCGAAGCTCCTCCCCGCTACAACCTACTTCGGGCACAGGGGGCCCTCCCCACCCCCTCCGCCATAGTGACGCCCCCATGGGCTCACGAAAGCAACGAGGAAGCCCACGAGGATGATCGCCGTCGAGCCGAAGGCGGGGATGAGGAAGCTGTGGAAGGAGCTGCGCAAGCGCGGCGGGAACGCCGACCAGGTCGGCGACACGGTCATCCAGAGGATGAGGAGGATTCCCACGGCGGTGGCGACGAGGGCCGTCGCACTGGTCGCACGGCGCGAGACGAACCCCAGGAGGAAAATCCCCAGCATCCCGCCGCTGAAGATGCCCGAGAGCTTCCACCAGACGTCGAGCGTCCGCTCGTCGGCCGCCGCGATGGCGAGGACCAGGGCGATGGCCGTGCCCAGCACGCCCCAGGCGACCGTGCTGACCCGCAGCACCCACATCGCCTCCCGCTCGCCCGCATCGCGGCGGAAGAACCGCTGATAGAGGTCCTTGAGCGTGAGCGTGGCCGAGCAGTTCAGACTGCTGTCCACCGAGCTCATGGCCGCGGCGAACACCGCGGCGAGCAGCAGCCCCGTGAAGCCCTGCGGCAGGCCGTGGACGATGAAGTGGGGGAACACGCCCTCGGCTCTCAGGCCGGCGGGGAGCAGCTCCGGCCTGGCCTTGTAGTAGGCGAAGAGCGCCGTGCCGATGAAGAAGAACAGCGCCGAGATGGGAATGTAGAGGAGCGCGCCGAGCCAGAGGGACTTGCGAGCCTCGGCGTCCGACCGCGCCGTGTGGTAGCGCTGGATGTAGCTCTGGTCAATCCCGAAGTTGTTGAGGTTCATGAACAGGCCGTAGACCAGCACGACCCAGAACGTGGCCTCGCCGAGGCTGGCGCCGAAGCTGCCGAGGCTGAACTTGGCGTGCTCCGCCGCGATGGCGAAGAGCTGCCCCGGCCCCTGCGGCATGCCGAACAGCAGCACGACCGCCGAGGCGATGGCACCCACTGTCAGCACGATGCTCTGGATCACATCCGTCCAGATCACCGCCTCGATCCCGCCCAGCAGCGTGTAGAGCGTCACGAGCACGCCCGTGCCCAGGATGATCCACCTGGGGTCCCAGCCCAGCAGCCGCTCGAGCGCGAGCGCGACGAGGAACAGGATCGCCCCGACCCGCACCACCTGCGTGAGCAGGTAGCAGGCGACCGCGTAGACGCGTGCCCAGGGGCCGAAGCGCTTCTCCAGGTGGTCGTAGGCCGAGATCGAGGCGAGCCGGCGATAGTGCGGGACGAACCACCGCACGCCGACCCACGCGGCCAGCGGCAGCGACAGGCTGAAGACGAACGGATTCCAGTTCGCCGCGTACGCCTTGCCGGGCAGTGCCAGGAAGCTGATGCTGCTCACGTAGGTGCCGAAGATCGAGAGCCCCACCGCCCAGCCGGGCAGCCGCCGGCCCGCGGCCATGAACCCCTCCGTCGTCTGGCTCCGCCGCACGAACCAGCACCCCAGCCCCACCACGCCCGCGGTGTAGGCGAACAGCACAACGATGTCGAGGACGGGCAACTGGTGCAAACCGGTTGGTTCCTTCTCTTCGATGCCTCACTTCGGCCAGTGGCCGTCGGGCATGTCGCGGAGGGCGAGCTTCGCGGGGTCGAGGACCACGTGCTTCACCCGCTGGCGCCGCCAGGTGTAGGTTGTGTGCACGAGGCCGTCGCTCGTCTGGACGACGGCGGGGTAGGAGAACTCGCCCGGCTCGCCCTCCAGGACGAGTGCGGCCTGCCAGGCCTTGCCGTCGCGGCTCACGGCCACGTTGAGCGGCGAGCGGCCGCGGAGGGTGTGGTTGTAGACGAGCAGGTGCCGCCCGTCGGCCAGCGTCACGGCGTCGAGCCCCGCGTTCGGGTTGGGCAGCTCGGTCGCGGTCATCTCGCCCCAGGTCTTGCCGCCATCCTCGCTCCCGACCTGGACGATGCGCCCCTGCCGGCTTCGGCACAGGGCCTGGATGCGGTTGCGGTGGTTGAGGAGCGTGGGCTGGATGGCGCCGAATGCCTTGCCGTCGTTCACGGGGCCGATCTTCTGCCAGGTCTTCCCCAGGTCGGGCGAAAGCTCGAAGTGGACTCGCCAGCCGGCGTCCTCGGTGCTCGAGCCGCAGAGCAGCTCGCCGCCGGGGAGCTGGATGGGCTTGTTCTTGATGGGGCCGAGGATGCCGTCGGGCAGGCGCCGGGGCTTCGACCAGGTCTTACCGCTGTCTTCCGAGGCCATCCACATCCCCCACCAGGCGCGGGGGCTGGGGCCGACCTTGCAGAAGAGAAGCAACGGCCCGCTCCTCGGCTGGAAGAGCACGGGGTTCCAGCAGGGATAGCGCTTCTCGGGCGATTCGACGCCGTTGGCAACCTCGACGGGGGCCGACCAGCCCTGGCCCTCGTTCCGCGCGAGCCAGATCCCCACGTCGGGCTTGCCCTCGGCCGTGCCGCCGAACCACGCGGCCACGAGGCCACCGCCCGATTCGGCGATCGTCGAGGCGTGGCACTGGGCGAACGGCGCCTTCTCGTAGATGAACCCCACCTTCACCACGCCCGCCGGCTTCGCCTCCTCGGCGCCCGCCGCTTGAGCGGCCAACACACCGGCGGCGATCAGCCAGCACCACGCACATGCCTCGGCGCTCACGGGGCTTGCTCCTTTCACGGCTCGGCCAGTTCGAGGATGATGCTCTTCATCAGCGGCGCGCCGTCGCACTTGATGGTGTAGGTGTCGTTGGGCGACTTGGCGACGTGGACGTCGCGCTTCTCGGCGCCGGCCTCGTCCCACACGTAGGTGATCTTCACGGGGCGGAAGCCGCCGGCCGGCTCCGCGTAATCGGCGTCCACGCGGAAGTCGAAGATGCAGAGCGTGTTGTACTGCCGCGTGCTCTGGTAGCGGACGAGGGCCTTCCTCACGCCCTTCGGGACGCCCTCGAAGGTGAAATACTTGGTGGAGCCGGGGACGGGGCCGGGGAGCTTGCCGATCTCGGCCCACGTCTTCCCGTCGTCGAACGAGGCCTGCAGCATCCAGCCCTCGCGCTTGTCGCGGGCGCGGTAGTGGGCGCCGCCGCGGATCCGCACGATGTCGCCGGGCGTCTCGATGGGGAAGGTGACGCTGCCGCCCTTCTCGTCGTACTCCTTCACGCGGAACATCTTGTGGCCGGTGCCCTTGAACTCGGGATGGAAGTCGCCGGCGATGAGCTGCTTGGGCTTGACGTCGGGGTTCGTGGCGCCCTCGACGGTGATGGTGCCCTCGGCCGGGCCGGCGGAGAAGGTGATGGTGTTGTCGCCCTGCGTGAGCGCGGGCAGCGGCGTCTGGGCGTGCTGGATGTCGTGGGTCAGCTTGAGGCTGTCGAGGCCGGTGCCCTCGCCGTTGATGTCGAACCTCAGGCGGTAGTCGTAGCGGCGGTAGACGTGGGGCTTGAGGTCGAGCTTCTTGAAGCCCGTGGCGGTGATCTTCTCCAGCTCCTTCCAGTCGAGCCCGTTGTTGTCGGAGAGGCTGACGGTGAGGGCGCCGCCCGGCCCGACGATGGCCTGGAACGCCGCCTCGCCGCCCAGGTAGACGTAGCTGGACGGCATGCGAACCACGAGCACGCCCGGCTTCGCGGCGTCCTTGGCGCCGAGGGCGGGCGCCTTGCTGCCCGTGGCGACGTTGTCCGCCGCCAGGGCCGTGGCGAGGAAGGCGGGGTCGCCGACGGGCGCCTCGTATTCGAGCGTGCCGTTGCCGATGCGGCCTGGGGCGATGTCGCCGAGCTTCCTCTGAAGGCTCAGTTCGGCGCGGCCCTTCAAGATGCCGCCCGGGTTTCCGCCCTTGCCATCCATGTTGATATGCAGGCCCTTGTTGAACCAGTTGCGGGTCAGCCGCTCGCCGGGACGGAGCTGGATGTTGAGCTTGTAGCCCTGCGAATAGCCGTATTCGTAGACGTAATGCTTGTCGGCCTTGTCGTACTCGATCATCGTCGAGGACCAGCCGTGCCAGCCGGCGGGGTTGGGGCCGTCCTCGGTGTAGGACTCGCTGGTGGCGAGGAGGGCGGGACCGGCCTTTCGCCAGTTCCCCTTGGCGGCGAACTTGCGGAGCTTGTTGTCGTCGCCGCGGTAGCCGGGGTTGGCCTCGTGCCATTCCTTCACGGCCTTGGCGATTTCGGCGACACTGGCGAGCGAGCGGTCGGGGTTGCGGAAGAAGTTCATCAGCGAGCCGTCGAGCAGGTGCCAGGCATTGTCGTAGTAGACCTCCGGCACGCTGTGGACGTTGATGGCCCAGCCGCGGGCGTCCCAGCCGATGAAGCGGGCGAGCTGCTCGACGTTGGCCGACGCGCAGCAGCACATGCCGTAGCCGTAGACGTGGATGGTCTTCATCACGTCGTGCACGTTGCCCTCTTGCTGGAGGAACTCGTTGGGCGGGGGGCACTGGTGGCGGTACTTCACCGCCGTCTTCCAGATCGCGATCCCCTTCTCGTCGTTCGCCATCCCGTCCTTGATGCACGACCGCTTCCAGTCGTCGAGCGTCGTCACGTCCTCCACCTTGTCCGAGACGAGCTTGATGTTGGCCACGACGCCGACGGGTTTTTCGGCGGCGAGCAGGTGGGTGTCGGTCAGCCCAAGGATCGCCAGCGCCCAGCCGACGGTGAGTGTCACCTTCGGTGCGACGTTCACTTCCGGCTCCTGTCACAGAAGGGCTCACGGGGATAGCTCACGCTTGTTCACGAGTATACCGCAGGCGGCGGGGATTGCAACTGGCGGGACCCTGGGGGCCGGCGAGAGGCTGGGCGCGACATTCCAACAATCTGGAATGTTGGAATGTCGCGCGCTGGAGAGGGGACACGTAGCGTCGCTCACCAACAACGGTGCGCGCGGCACAGCACATTGACGCTGGTGGCCGCACAGGCTATGATCCAATGGTCACTGACGTCACTCGCGACGCCGCCCGCACCACGCAATTCGATGGGAGTATCCTATGCCTCGTTGCCCGCTCCTTCTTCCCTCGCTCGTTTGCCTTCTCGCCGCAGCCGCCCCTGGCGGCGAGGAGAAGAACCTCATCGAGGACCCCTCGTTCGAGCTGACGAAGGAGAAAGACCGCTGGGGCCTGGTGTTTCAGAAATGGGGCGGGTGGAAGTACGAGGGCGAATGCGAGTTCCGCATCGGCACCGTCGCCCACACGGGGAAGCACTCGTGCCTCCTCTTCGGCGGCGCCGCGCCCAAGATCCGCAACCGACAGGAACACGAGCTGGAGCCAGGACGCTACCAGATCACGGCCTACATCCGCGGACTCGACATCGGCACGGGCATCTGGAACATGACCACCGAGCTGATGTTCAACGACAAGTACATCCAGCTCGCCAAGAACGGCACGTTTGGCTGGACGAAGCTGACTTACGTGGGCGAGGTGAAGGAGAAGAAGAAAATCGCGGTCTCCTTCGGCCTGATGGCGCCCGGCTATCTGTGGGTGGACGACGTGTCGCTGGTGAAGGTGGGCGACAACGTGCCGCTCACCGAGAAGCCCGTGCTCGGCGAGGAGGAGAAGCCGATCGCGCCGCCGGGCGAGCTGGGCGCGGGGGTCGTCCGCTGCGTCGAGTGCGGCTATCACAACATGCCCGAGTGGAAGACCTGCTACGCCTGCGGCACGCCGCTCGAGGCCAAGAAGGCCGTCGTCGCCGGCCCGCCCCTCAAGCTCATCACGTCGTTCGAGGACAAGAATCCCTTCCCCGGCAGCGCCACGGTCGAGGAGCACGCGACCGACGGCACGAAGGCGATGCGGATTGACAAGTCGTACGTGTGCATGGACGGCCCGCAGGACTGGACGGGCTACGACTTCCTCAAGGCCGACCTCTACACCGATTCGCCCGATCCGCTCGAGCTGTACATCGAGGTCCGTGACCAGCAGACGACCGACTACTGGACTCGGGTGAACTACACGACCGTGGCGCCACCGGGCGCGAGCACACTCATCATCCCGGTCAAGCAACTCTACGTGGGCGAGAAGTCGCGGCCGGGGCGCATGCTCGTTCTCAACGCCATCACGCGCCTGGTCTTCAGCATCGGCGACAAGCCGCCCGCGCCGCTGTTCGTGGACAACGTGCGCCTCGAGCGCGACGATGCGCCGCAGAAGGCCGTCTTCGACGGCCTGTGGGCCTTTGATTTCGGCACGGGCACAAGCCCCGTGATGGACGGCTTCACGGCGATCACGCCCGCCACCCTCTACAGCCAGGGGCGCGGCTACGGCCTCAAGAACGCCCGCATCTGGCGGAGCTTCGACGTGCTCCAGCCCGAGCCGCTCTACCAGGACTTCATCTGCATTGAGGGCGGCGGCCTGGCCGTGGACGTGCCGAACGGCAAGTACCGCGTGTGGGTGAACATGGACAACCCCTCGGGCTTCTGGGGCGAGTACCAGGCATACCCGAAGCGCGCCATCCTCGCCGAGGGCCAGCCCGTCGTCACCGACACGATGGATTTCGCGGCGTTCAGGAAGAAGTACTTCCGCTTCTGGAACGTCGAGGACCTGCCCGCCGACAACACGTTCGACAAGTATCAGAAAGCCTACTACCAGGAGAAGAGCTTCGAGGCCGACGTGGCCGACGGCCAGCTCAACGTCGAGTTCCAGGGCGCGAACTGGGCGTGCAGCGTCGCCGCCGTCGTCGTCTTCCCCGTCGCCAAGGCCGCCGAGGGCGAGAGCTTCCTCAAGTTCGTCGAGGCCCGCCGTCGCTTCTACTTCGACAACTACTTCAAGCGTGTCCTGCATCGCCCGACGGGCGACCCCGTGCAGCCCAAGGCCGACGATGCGAAGCGCGGCTATGTGACTTTCACCCGCGACATCATGCGCGAGGTCTACTACAACGACACGCCCTTGGCCGCCGAGGTTGGCAAGCCCCTCGCCGCCGAGGCGTTCGCGGGCGAGCTCGAGTCGCTCACGCTGGGAATCGTGCCCCTCACCAACCTGGGCAAGGTGGCGGTGGCTGCGAGCGACCTCGCCGGGCCGGGCGGCACGATCCCCGCGAGCGCGGTCGAGGTGGGCCACGTCTCCTACCGCGTCAGCCGCGTGACGATGGAGGGCTCGGTCTACACGATCAAGCCGCGGCTGATCATGCCCTCGGCCACGGTCGAGACGCCCAAGGGCATCGCCCGCCTCTTCTGGCTCATGGTGAAGACGCCCGCCGACGCCAAGCCCGGCCTCTACAAGGGCACCATCACCATCAAGCCCGAGAAGCGCCAGGCCGCCCAACTATACATCCAGCTTCACGTTAGGGCGGGCACCCTCGACCCCGTGGACATCCCGGCCGGGCCGTGGGGCTACCAGATCGGCGTGCCCTGGCCAGGGGGCGATGCCGAGGCCGCGGCCTTCAACGCCGACCTGTGCCTGAAGAGCCTGCGCCGGATGCGCGAGTACGGCTTCACCATCTTCAGCGGCGCCCCCGCCATCGCCTACAAAGGCTTCAAGGACGGCCAGCCCGTCCTCGACTTCTCCCACGCCGACGAGCAGATGAAGACCGCCAAAGACCTGGGCTTCCTTGCCGTGTGCACGTACGGCGGCGGCGTCCAGGGCTTCAATGCCTACTACCAGGACGCCAACGCGATGAAGGCGGCTGGGTTCAAGGACTACAGCGCGTTCGTCAAGGCTGTCTACTCCGCCATCCAGAAGCACGCCGACGAGCAGGGCTGGCTGCCCGTCTACTACAACCTGGGCGACGAGCCGATCGGCGATGCCATCCTCCGCGCGACCGAGAACGCCGAGGCATACACCAGGGCATTTCGCCAGGGGCCGCCCTTCTTCACCTTCGCCACCAGCTACTCGGGCGGCAAGACCGACGACCCGCACTACCGCCTGTCGAAAGCCCTCCACGTGCCCAACTGGAACCTCCACGATGAGGCAGGCGTCGCCCTCATGCACGAGGCCGGCCGCGACTGGGCCTTCTACAACGGCGGCAACCGCTGGACCTACGGCGACTACATGTTCAAGGCTGCCAGGCAGTTCGGGATGAAGTTCCGCATCTCGTGGCACTGGAACTGCGCCGCCGGCGACCCCTACTACGCCCTCGACTGCCGCGAGGACGACTATGCCTGGTGCACCGCCACGCCCGAGGGGCAGCTCGTCTCGACCGTCTTCTTCGAGCAACTCCGCGAGGGGCTGGACGACTATCGCCGCCTCCTCACCCTCGCGCGGCTCGTCAAGGAGAAGGCGGGCACCCCCGCCGCCCAGGCGGGCGAGAAGCTGATCGCCGACCGCATGGCCGCCTTCAAGCTCGGGGCACGCGACCACGACCGCCTCTTCGGCCCCGACGACTGGGCCGCCTTCCGCCGCAAGGCCGACGACGCCATCGAAGCCCTTCGCAAGTGAACCTGCGGGCGGGCAAGCTTCCGAGGGTCTATCGCCCATCTCGACCAACTCGACCATCTTCACCACCCTGAGGAGGTGGTCGAGATGGGGCAGAGCGTTGACGGAACTCAACATCGCGTTGCCGGGAATCAACATGGCTGTAAGCCTTTGCCACATTGGGCTTTAGCTCGCGCGCCGCGACCATCGGCCCGGTTTCATGTTGATGCCTGGCAACATGGGGGCCTCTCTGCGTCACGACCCACACCGAACGCGGAGGAGCAACGCGGCCATAAGTCTATGTGGCATCAAGGGCAATGGAATATCGCTGCGACCAGAGAGCCGATGTGTTGAGTGGCATGTCCTTTGCTGCCAAAAACCCATGGGTGGTAGGTAAAGCCTTCGGGAAACGAGTGTGTGCCGGAGATGGCCATGGCTGGATCGGGCGAATGGCATCGCAGGCCAAGGGAGAGGCACCGTGAATAGGTGCCTTGGGAAGGCAATGGTCGGGCTCCTCGCCGTGGCGGTGCAGCCGGCCGCCTGGGCGACCGTGATCGTCGAGGACTTCAGCTACTCCCCCGAGGGCGCCCTGCTGCGGGGCCAGACAGGCGGCAGCGGCTGGAGCAACCCCTGGGCGCGGAACTACCCCAGCACGAGCACCACAGGCCGCATCCTCGTCCACGCCTCCGGCAACCTCACCTACTCCCTCGGCGGCTATGGCGTGGAGCAGGACGGCGTGGGGTACGCCTATGGCAACTACAACCAGTTCCGCGGGATCAACCGGACCGCCGAGACGCCCCTGACTGGCACCGCCTGGTTCTCGATCCTCCTGCGGGACCCCGCCAGCGCCTATCACACGGGCATTCAGTTCAACAACCCGGCCCCGGGCGGGAACGACTACTCCCAGGGCCCGTGGGATGTCGAGCTTTTCGGCACGAGCCTCATCGTGCGCTACAACGGCACCAACAACACCGTTCCTGGCGTCAGCCTGCCGACGGGCCAGACCCACCTGATCCTCGGCCGGATCACGTTCCAGCAGAACGGGGCGAACGACCGCCTCGACGTCTGGGCCGATCCGTGGAGCCTCCGCAGCGTCCTCGACGGCTCGCTTCCCGCCGCGTGGACCGCGAACACGGCGAACATGGGCGTCAACCTCTCCGTGGCCGGCATCTTTGCGTACGGGAACGTGGACGGCGGCAATGGCGGATGGGCCGACGCCTTGCGCCTGAGCGACGGCGGAGGCGACACGACCCGGGCCTTCTACGACGTCACGGGGATCCCCGAGCCGGCCACCCTCTCGCTCCTCGCCCTCGGCGGCCTGGCGCTCGCGCGGCGCAAGAGGCGTCGAGCATAGACTTCCGCGCCATCTCTGCGTGTCATTCCCCCTTTGCAGTTTTCGTCCCACCGGATACAATCTGACGTTGTCCGACTCGTCGAGAGCGCGGCGACTTCCCGGCAGCCATTGAGAGGAGACAGGTCATGTTCACGCTGGAAGCCATCGCTGGGACCCTTGGGCTGATCGTCGCCGGCCTGGCCTGCGCGGCCTCGGTCGCCGAGGGGCCGGCAGCGGGCAAGATCCCCGTCATCCTCGACACCGACATCGGGGGCGACATTGACGACACGTGGGCGCTGGCCCTCCTGCTCAAGTCGCCCGAGCTGGACCTCAAGATGGTCGTCAGCGACACGGGCGACACGGTGTACCGCGCGAGGATCGCGGCGAAGCTCCTCGAGGTGGCGAAGCGCACCGACGTGGCCGTGGGCGTCGGCATTCGCCAGAACAAGAGCGGCGGCCCCCAGGCGCCCTGGGTGGCCGACTACGATCTCGCCAAGTACCCCGGTAAGGTGCACGACGACGGCGTGGCGGCGCTGGTCGACATGATCATGGCCGCGCCGCAGCCGATCACCCTCATCTGCATCGGCCCGGTGCCCAACATCCGGGCCGCCCTCGAGAAGCAGCCCGAGATCGCGAAGAAGGCCCGCTTCGTCGGCATGCACGGCAGCGTCCGCAAGGGCTACAACGGCGGCCCCAAGCCCCAGCCCGAGTACAACGTGAAGCAGGACGTCAAGGCCTGCCAGGCCGTCTTCACCGCCGCCTGGCCCATGACCATCACGCCCCTCGACACCTGCGGCATCGTGCGCCTCAAGGGCGACAAGTATCGCAAGGTGGCCGAGAGCACCGACCCGATCGCCCAGGCCGTCATCGAAAACTACCGCACCTGGTGGAAGGCCCACAACCCCAACAAGCCTGAGAACATCACCGCCAGTTCCACCCTGTTCGACACTGTGGCCATCTACCTCGCCTTCGCCACCGACCTCGTGAACATCGAGCGGCTGAACATCATCGTCACCGACGACGGCTTCACCCGCGAGGACCCGCAGGGCAAGGCGATGGGCTGCGCGTTGACGTGGAAGGACCTCGGAGCGTTCGAGGACCTGCTCGTCGAGCGCCTCACGGGCAGCCGCTGATTCGGGCCTGGCGCTTGCAATGACAGGGTCGGGAGACTACCATAGGTCCGGTAGGCGTACCCCCACGTGACTGGCCGGAGTCCGAGCCATGAGACAGGTCATCCTCCACCCTGGCGAGGACGGCTACTGGGTGGCCGAGTGTCCCAGCCTGCCCGGGTGCATCAGCAAGGGCGAGACGAAGGGCGAGGCGGTCGCCAACATCAAGGAAGCCATAGAGGGCTACATTGCGGCGCTGGAGGAAGACCACCAGCCCGTGCCTGAAGAGCACTTCGACGCCCTGGTAGTCGCCGTATGAGCAAGCTGTCGAGGTTGCCGAGCTCTATGCAAGCCAGGGGACAGAAGGGTTTGTCATGCCGAGCGAAGTCGAGGCATCTCTTTTGGGCTTCAGGAGAGGAGAGATTCCTCGACTTCGCAAGGCTCCGCTCGGAATGACGGTGATGCGGGCTTCTCTTTGCCTGTGCAGAGGTCGGTGATGAGCTTGGCTTGGCTGCATGCGGGGTCCATTACATGCGGGACAGTGAACGCCTGCTGCTGACCCCACAGCTTGCGCTACTCCTTCAAGGCTTTCACGCGGCCATGTCGCGCTGCCGCCCTCGGGCAGGCGCCAGGACCGAACTGTTCCGTGGCCTCCTCGAAGGCTTCCTTGATGCCGACAGGCGCGCCTCACTGGCCGAGTCTGCCGAGGCGAAGGAGGAACGCCGCAGGTTCGGGGAGTTGCTGGACGGCCATGCGCAGGTCCTCAAAGCCTGGCGCGAAGCTCAGAAGAACACGGCTGACGACTTCAATCTTCTCAGAGTCCTGAAGGTCTCGGGCGATGAGCTACGTCACTCCAGGGTGCTCGCGTGGCTCCTGGACCACGACCTCATGCGCCACGGCACGCATGCCCAGGAGCACCTCGGCTTCCGCATCTTCCTTGAGGAGTTGGGCCTTCCGCGCGAGTATGCCTATGGGCTGTACCGGGTGCATCGGGAGGTCGCCGGCGACGAGTCGAGAGTTGATATCGAGGTCGCCTCGCGCGGCCGTTTCCTGATCTGGATCGAGAACAAGATCTGGTCAGCCGAGGGCGATGACCAGACAGACCGGGAATGGCAGGACGCGCAACGTCGGGCGGCGCAGCTCGGGGTCCCCGCCGACCGTGTTCACGCGCTATTCCTCACTCTTGAGGGCACCGAGGCGAAGAACCGAGACTTTGTGCCCGTCTCATGGTGGAAGATGGCTGGCGTCTTCGGCCGCTTCGCTGCCGAGGCCCGGCCCGAGGATGTGAAGCTTTTCTGCCGCCACTACGCGCGGGTGCTCCGCGAAATGTCCTCAGAACCCCCTGCCACGGAGGAGACCGAAGATGGCCAAGGAGAAGGAGTGGTGCAACGAGGCCGAGTGTTACCTGATCCAGAACTGGCCCTCCGCGCGCCTCATGGAGAAGGCGATGGAGAGCATCCGCAAGGAGTACAAGGGCATCTTCGAAAGGGCAGTTGATGCCTTGCAGCAGAGCGGCAAGGCATTTGACAACCCGGGGGTCTTCGTGACCCAGTTCTGGGGAAGAGGCTACGTCTTCCTCAACAGGACCGCCTGGATGCGGAACAAGAAGATCTGGCCGCCGCCAGGCTTCTACATTGAGAATCTGCGCCTCGAACTCCTCTGCGACAAGGATGAACCCGCTCCCTATGCAAGTATCTGGCTACCTGCCAAGAAGACCGGCGTGGACCTCTCCGAAGCAAGGAAGGCTATCGTCGAAGCGGCACAGCAATTGCTTACAAAAGAGGAGTGCGAGCGCTGTCTCAAGCAGCAGGAGGAGGTTGAGTACCCGCTCTACTACGATCTGCCCGAGCCGAAGGACCAGCTCCTGGAGATGCTTGTCAAGGGCGACGGGCAGTCGTTCGTGGACTGTATGGTTGGGCACCTCGATCTGCTGGCGCGGTTCACGCCGGTCGTTGACAAGCTCCTCGGCGTCGCGGCCGGCGGCCAGTGATTGGAACCGACAGACTGATCGCCCTCAGACATCACGCACCGAGTCGAGCGGCGGATGGGTAAGTCATGACCGGAGTTTGACAAGCTGCTCGCGACTGGGGCATGATGCTGGCCACAGGAGGGGACGCTGTGCGCGAGCCGTGGATCATTCAGGGAGAGAGAAGATGGCGAGCATCGTCCATGCGGTCGTGATCCTCTCTGGGGTCATCCTCATCGGTGCGGGCACGATCGCCGAGGCGCTGCGTGGGGGCGAGGGCCAGGCGTGCCAGGCAATCGGCACCATCATCTTCATCATCGGGCTCATCGGGTCCGGCTACATCCGCTTCCTGTGGGGCGCCATTGCCCACTGGCGGAAGGGACCGGAAGAGAGCAAGAAGGAAGGAGAAGCAAGATAGAGAACGTGCCCCTGCCGACATGCGTCGCCCGTCTTCTTGCGCTCGCTGTTCTCACCTGTGCTCCCGTCCTCGGCGGCGAAACGCTCGTGATCGACCAGGCCGAGACGGCCGGGATCAGCGGCTTCCGGGCGATGTGGGACACGCCGGTGGTGACCGCGCCTGAGGGCGTGCGCGTGGTCCACGACCGCGTGGTGAAGGACCGCGGCGGCACGGCGCCCTGGGCGCCGAAGTTCCGCGACGACGGCGCGAAGCCGGGGGCCATCGCCTTCGATGCGCTGCGCCGCTTCCTCCTCGTCCGCTTCCCCGACGCGGCCGAGAAGATCGCCGCGAAGCTCAACGCCGGCCTCGCCGTCGAGAAGGTCGAGCTGGTGCTGCCGTTCAAGGACGAGGAGCTGTGGCCCGAGGGCTCGGGCGGCGGCGGCGTCGGCCCCGAGGGCGGCTATGAGTACCGGTCGAACTGGGGCGTGGACGCCCTGTACCGCAAGCACCGCCCCACGTGGCACGCGCTCGCCTGGGCGCTCCGTAAGCCCTGGAAGGCCGACCCCAAGGACGGCCCCACCTTCAACGCCTACATCAACGGCGCCGGCTACTGGAAGAAGTACGGCGCCGCCGACACCACGGAAGACCGCTTTCCCAAGCAGTTCGGCCCCACGCCCGTCCACTCCGAGAAGCCCGAAGGGCGGATGGACGTGACGCCCGCGCTCACCGACGAGGCGTTCGGCAAGACCCTCGGCGAGCGGCTGCGCACCGTGAGCGACTGCGGCTTCCTCCTCCGCAAGTGGGAGACCTACGACCACCGCTACTACACCGGCTGCTACGAGTGGGCCACGGCCACGGGCGGCCGGGCGATCATCATTGACACGCCGAAGCTGGTTGTAACGTTCAAGTCTGTGGAGAAGACGCGGGACACGGAGGTCCCGCCCACAATGACCGCGAGAGGCGGCAAGCCGACCGCTGTGATGCCCTCGCCCGAGGAGCTCGACGCCCTGGCGAAACGCTATGCCCCGCGAAAGCCCGACTGGATGCCCGACTGGCAGTGGGCTCGGGTGAAGCAGCTTCTCACCCTCCAGGGCGGTGAGGACACCCTGGCCGAGCCGTTCTGGGTGCAGTTCACGCCCCGCTACCTCGTCGAGCGCCGCTTCGGCAGCCAACGAAAGGTGGCCGAGCCGCGCTCCAGGGGCCAGATCGCCTACGAGGTGTGGGTGGACTGCCTGCTCGCCACCCCGCCGCGCGGCTGGCACGGCTTTGAGGCGTCCCGCGCGCTCCTCCCCGCGCTCGTCTACAAGGACGCCTTGCCCGGCCCGGCCCGCGACACGTTCGAGGAGTACTGGACGGACTGGCTGATGCCCGACCGGCCGACGGCGCCGCCCGAACGGCACCTCGACCCCACGTGTCTCGACGGCTCGCTCGTGCACCCGATGCTCGACCAGCTCAAGAAGGTGCAGGCCACGGCGCAGTTCAGCGGCGGCGACAGCTACTTCAACAAGACGGGCGACTGGCGCGGCAACAAGAGCTTCTATCGCTCGGGCTTCAACTACACGATCAGCACGATGAACTTCAACCACACGGCGGCGATGGGCGCGCTCCTCGGCGGCGCCATCGTCGGCTCCGAGCGCGCCATGGCCGACGGCCGCCACGGCATCGAGCACTACCCGCTGCGCCTCTGGTGCTGGCTCGACGGCACGACGCAGGAGTCCATTGACCACTACTACCTCTCGATCACGCTCACGGCCCAGAAGATGATCGCCGACTTCGGCCCCACGCTCTTCGACCGCATGCTCGGCAAGAGCATCCTGCTGAAAACGGTGGACGAGTTGATCGGCGCCTACCATCCCGGGCTGCACCGTTTCATCGCCGGCTCGTGCCGCACGGCCCCCGAGCACCTGCTCGTCACCCAGGACGGCGTGTACCACATCGTGCATTCGCTCAGCAAGCAAGGCGTGCTGCGCGACCTGGAGAACAAGGACGTACCAGGCGGGATGCCCGTCATCGGCCGCGAGCTTTCGCCCGCCCACGTCGGCCGGCAGACGCTTCAAGGCCCCTGGGCGCCCGAGTGGAAGAGCGGCCTGGTGGACTCCAAGCCTCTGCCGTGGGAGATGACCTGCACGTTCAAGAAGTGGGGCGGCCACGCGAAGCTGCCCATCATGCGCCGCTCGTACCTCGGCCGCCACTACGGCCTCTACAGCAGCGACGCGCAGATGGGCATCGTGCCCATCCTCGGCCAGTGGCGGCGGGCCGACAAGCCCGTCGAGCGCATGCAGGAAGTCGGCACGATGCTCGTGCGCTACGGCCTCAACACCACGCGGCTCGTCAACGACGGGCCCGGCTGGATGGCCACCTACGGCATCCAGGCCACGCTTCAGCACAAGGGGAAGATGATCGTCGTCGCCAGCCCCAAGCACTGGCTCGACCCCAAGAAAAGCATCAAGAGCCTTCAGAGCACCATCGCCCTCTACAACTATGAGATGCCGAAGCCCTCCTGGCAGATCTGCGTTGACGGCAAGCCCATCGGCGCTCTCCCGGCGAAGTTCAAGGCCACGCAGCGCATCACCATTCAGGATGGCGTGAGCTACATCGGCATCATCCCGCTCCCCGCGACGGACCTCGGGCGCACGGATGAGGTCGTGCTCTCGGAGGGCGGCGAACAGGAGTTCGACAGGCACACCTTCAAGGCCGCGCTCGTGATTGACAGCTACAATATGAAGAGCGACACGCCGCTGGGCGAGAAGCCCGACTTCGAGAAGATTGACCGCGCCTGGGGCGGCTACGTGGTCGAAATGGCCGACGCCACCGAGTTCCCCAGCTTCGCGGCGTTCCAGAAGCACGTCGCCTCCGCGAAGCTCGAGGCGCGCGATGAGCCTGGCCAGGCCCTCGCCCACGTGAAGTACGCCAGCGGCAGCGACACGATGGAGCTGGGCGTCTTCACGACCTACAAGGACGACGAGCCGCTCGACAAGCTCTTCGCCTACCGCCGCGTGAACGGCGCCTGGCCCTATCTGCCCGAGGGCGTCGAGCGCGACACCCCCGTCGCCCAGCAGTCCACCACGGGCCGCATCGAGAAGAACGGCGCGACGCTCCTCTGCGAGAAGGGCCGCATGGCCTACCTCCACGCCGACCCCGCGAGCGACACGTTCGCCGGCTACAACCCCCTGCCCGACCCCACGCTCTGGTCGCTCGCCCTGCCCGGCGGCATCGCCGTGCGGGCCGATGGCAAGGTGGGCGTGGCCCACGTGGTCGTCCAGCCCAAGGCGGGCAATGTGACGGTGGACTATGCCGTCCGCCCCGGCACCGAGGGGGCCGAGATGGCCACGGCCCTGGTGCTCACGGGCCTCAAGGCCGCGCCGACCGTTGTCCTCAACGGCCAGCCCCTGGCGGAGGCCGCCAGGATCGAGGTGGACGGCGGCCGCGCGTTCGTCGTGCCCCTGAAGGGCAAGCTCAGCGCCGAGGAACTGGCGGCTCTGCCGAAGCGCCTCGCCGGCGCGTCGCCCGCGCCTTGACCGCTGACCCACACCATGCTACTCTAGGCGTTGGGGCTCACGCCCAGCAAGGGGATCGGATGGCAGCGGTTCTGCTGCTCAACACCAATGTGACGCGATGCGGCCGGACGGGGTATCCCGTGACGCCGGCGCCGGCCGGGCTCATCAGCCTGGCAGGGGTGCTCCGGCGGCGGGGCCACGACGTGAGGATCGTGCAGGTCACCAGCCACGTCGTGGCGCAGGACGAGAACGACGTGCCGCTGGTGTGCGACGAGCTGGCCGCGGCGCTCAGGGAGTTCGAGCCCGACGTCATCGGCATCTCGACCCGTAACGTCAGCGCGGGCCGCGTGCCCGCCAACCCCTTCCGGCTCGTTCAGTACCACTCGGCGTTCTACGATGGCCGGGTCGTGCGCGCGTGCCGCAGGGTGTCGGGCGCGCCCGTGGTGATGGGGGGGACGGGGTTCTCGATCGAGCCGGGCCTGTGCTGGGCCGTGGCGCAGCCGGACTTCGGGCTGATCGGCGAGGCGGAGGAGACGCTGCCCGCCCTGATCGAGGCCGCGGCCGCCGGCCGGCCGACCGATGGCATACAGGGACTCGTGACGTCGCGGGAGACGATTGGCGCCGCGTGCCGGGCGCCGGGCCGGGTGGCCGACCTGGCGACGGCGGGCCCGGGGGCCTGCGACGCCGTGCAGGGCCTGCACGAGCACTACTACACCGCCGGCGGGCTCCTCCCCATCCAGACCAAGCGCGGCTGCGCCATGGAGTGCATCTACTGCCCCGCGCCCTTCCTCGAGGGCCACCGATACCGGTTCCGCCCGCTCGAGCATGTGATGGAGGAGGTGCGGGCCTATCGGCAGGTGTGGGGCGTGCGCCACTTCTTCTTCGCCGACCCCACGTTCAACCACCCCGTGGACCACGCCATGGCCCTCTGCGAGGCCATCCTGTCGGCAGGGCTGGGCATCGAGTGGTACGGCGAAGTCACGCCCGCCTGCCTGCCCGACCACCTGGCGGCCCTGATGGCGCGGGCGGGATGCATCGGGGTGACGCTGGGGCTGGACTCGTGCTCGGAGGCGACCCTGGCGTCGTATCGCAAGCCCTTCGGCATGGCCGAAGTGCGCGAGGCGATCGCCGTGCTGCGGCGCCACGGCATCCCCTTCGATACGTCGCTGATCGTGGGCGGCCCGGGCGAGACGCTGGAGACGTTTGCCGAGACGATGGCCTTCTGCGACGAGCACCTGCGTGATGTCGTCGTGCGCTTCTTCGATGGGATGATCCTCTCGCCGAACACTCCCGCCTACCAGATCGCCGCCGCCGAGGGCGTCATCAACCCCGCGACGCCGTACGAGGACCTCGTGCTGGCGAACGACTTCCGCAGGGTGAAGCGCTACTCGTACTTCTTCCCCCACGCGGCCCAGCCCCAACGGGCGCTCCGCGAGCGGCTCGCGAACGCCTGCCGCGGCGAGCGATGGCTCCTGAGCGGCAAGGACTACGTGCCCGACCCCAACACGGGGGAGCTGGGGTTCGGGTCGGACATCGTGGTGGAACCGGGCGCCCGCCCGTGGTGGCGGGGCCTGCACCGCTGGAAGGGGGGCGCCGCCGCGCCCGCCGGGAGAACTCATGAGCTCAGAGCCCTTTGACCGAGTGGTTCGCGTGCTCGGCGAGGCCGTGGGTCTGGCCGACACGGCCGCCATCGGCCCCGACACGCCGCTGATCGGCGGCGGCCTGTCCCTGGACTCCGTGGCCGTGCTCGAGTTCCTCGTCGGGCTCGAGAACGAGTGGGGGCTCGAGCTGGACCCCGATGCGTTGCTCGAGGCCGACGCTCTGCGCACCGTGGGGACGCTCGCCGGCTACCTGGACACGCTGACGAAAGGGGGCACGTGATGCCCAGCGGCCTGCTGGCTCACAGCGCGGAGCAGTTCGCCGCGCGGCCCGCCATTCTGGAGGGCGAGCGCCGCGTGACGTACGGCGAGCTGTGGGACGCGGTGCAGACGGCCAGCCGCACGCTCGGCGCCCGCGGCGTTGCGCCCGGGTCGGTGGTCGCGCTCCAGATGGCCAACTCCCTCGAGTCCGTCGTCACGCTCTTCGCTGCGAGGGTCCAGGGGGCGACCGTGCTGCTGCTCGACCCGGCGCTGACGCGCGAGGACGTGCGGAGCCACTGCGAGCGGGCCGGCGCGCAGTTGCTTCTCCGGGCGGCTGCCCAGGTGGAGCAGGTGGGCGATGCGACACCGCGGGAGGGCGGGTATGCGTTCCTCGTCCTCTCCTCGGGCACGGCGGGCCGCCCGAAGATCGTCCCCAGGACCCCGGAACAGGCGGCGGCGTCCGCGCGCGTCTTCCACGACACGGTGCCCTACGTCCCGGAGGACCGCGTGTTCGGCATCCCGCCCTTCTTCCACAACTATGGCCTTCATGACATCTTGGTGAACACGCTGGCGAGTGGCGCGATGCTGTGCCTGGAGCGCTTCGTCCCGCGGCGCGCGGCGGCGATGGTCGAGCGCGAAGGCATCACGGTCCTCGCGGCTACCCCCTTCATGTACCGGTTGATGGCGGAAACGAAGTTCGCCCGCCGCCCCGACTTCTCGACCGTGCGGCTCGCCATCTCGGCGGGCTCGCCCCTCACGGTCGCGGTGGCGCGGGGCTTCGAGCAGCAGTTCGGCGTCCGCATCACCACCCTGTACGGCTCGACAGAGACCGGCCCCATCGCCATCGCCCTCGACGACGACGGGGCAGGCGAGCCCGGCTGCGTCGGCCGGCCGTGCGTGGGAGTGCAGGTCGCCATCCTGAACCCGGACGGCCAGCCGGTCGATGCGGACGAGGTGGGGCAGGTCGCCGTGCGAAGCCCCGCGAACGCCCCGGGGTACCTGGACGACCCGGAGGCCAGCGCCAGGGTGTTCCTGGTGTCACATCTTCATTTGGCACTTGGCGGCGAAGTGCGAAATGAAGATGTGACACCGACCGTGCTGACGGGCGACCTGGGCCGCCTCGATGCGGACGGCCGCCTGTTCATCCTCGGTCGCAACAGGCCCATGCTCGACGTCGCGGGGAAGAAGGTGTCGCCCGCCGAGGTGGAGGCCTGCCTGCGCTCCCATCCCGCCGTTGCCGATGCCGTCGTCCGCGGCGAGCGGACGGCAGAGGGCGACGAGCGCATCGTGGCGCTCGTGGAGGCGACAGGCCCGGTGACGCCCCTGGAGCTTCGGGAGCATTGCGGCCGGCGCCTGGCCGGCTTCAAGGTGCCGCGGCACATCCGCCTCGTGCAGTCTCTCGCCCGCGGCGCCCTCGGCAAGTCCCCCATCGAGCCGCCCGACGCGCCAGGAGGGTAGCCCGCATGCCATCCACCCCCTTCACTCCCCCGACGGGCCCCACCCGCCTTCCGCTGTGGACCCGTCTGAAGGCGCGGGTGCAGATCGCCGTCGAGCGAGCGCTCCCGCCACGCTGGCTGTTTGCCCTCTCTGCCCAGGCGGCCAGGGCCGCGCTCGCGCTGAACCCGAAGCGGCGCCGCCGGCTGGAGCGGCTGCTGGGGCATCTGACCCCGGCGGGGACGCCGCTGCGGGAGCTTCGGCGTCAGGCGGCCCTCTCGCGCGCCGTCAGGCAACACGGCGTACGGAGCTTCGCCCCCGTCGCGAGGCGGTCGAGAGAGTGGTTGTTGCGCGTGCTCCGCCCGGAAGGGCTGGAGCACTTGGACGCAGTGAAGCGGAGCGGCAGCGGCGCCATCCTCGTGCATGCGCACATCGGCCACTTGGCCTGGGAGGCCCCGGTCCTCTGCGGGCTGGGCTACCCCGTCAAGTTCGTCCAGCGCAGGGCCACCGCGCCCACGCTCTACCTGCTCCTTCGCCGCGAGGGCCTGTTGGGTGAGGTGCTGCCGTACCCGTCAGCGGGGGAGGAAGGGCTCCACCTGAAGCGCCTACTCGACCTCCTCCGCCGTGGAACCTGGCTCCAGCACGTGGGCGACGCGCCGGACCCGGAGACTGGGCTGCTCGGCATGTTCTTCGGCCACCCCATTCGGTGCGCGCGCGCTCCCTGGGTGCTGTCCCGCCTGAGCGGGGCGCCTGTCATCCCTACCCTGATCCTCACAGACGCTGAGTGCCGCTTCCGGCTCATCATCGGTGAGCCCGCGCACGTTGGTGGCGCGGGCAAGGCCCTCGAGGCCGCATTCCAGAGCTATCTCGACTTCCTGGCGCGCCACTTGGCACGCGCTCCGTGGAACATCCGCATGTCCCATTGGGAAACCCTCCTGCTCCAGACGCCTGGCGCCGCGGCGCCTTGATCCGCCTATCGCTACCTGCTAATCTGGGCTTGGCTCCCAACGAGAAGGAGAGAGCACTCCATGCCCCACGATCGCATTGACCTGTCGAAGGTGAAGACCTACCACCTCGGCGAGCGGCGGAACCTGGTGAAGCTCGCCGACCTCGTGCGCCCCTGCCAGCCCCCGCCGCCCTTCGAGCACCCCGAGCTGTACCTCGTCGCCCGCGCCATCCGCGAGGCGCGCCGGGCCGGCCGCCCCGTGCTCTGGATGCTCGGCGCACACGTCGTCAAGAGCGGCCTCTCGCTCCTCATCATTGACCTCATGCAGCGCGGCCTCGTCACCCACGTGGCGGGGAACGGCGCCGTCTCGATCCACGACTTCGAGCTGGCCCTGATCGGCGAGACGAGCGAGGACGTGCCCGATTCCATCGAGGACGGCAGCTTCGGCATGGCCGACGAGACGGGCCGCCTCATCAACGAGGCCGTGCAGGCGGGCGTCCGCGACGGCCTCGGCTACGGCGAGGCCCTCGGCCGCCTCTACGCCGCCGACCCGCGCTTCAAGCACCGCGATGCCAGCATCCTCTACCAGGGCCACAAGCTCGGCATTCCGGTCACCATCCACGTCACCATCGGCACCGACATCATTCACCAGCATCCCGCCGTGGACTTCGGGGCGCTCGGCGCGGCCAGCGGCCTCGACTTCCGCACCTACTGCGCCACGGTGGCGAACCTCGAGGGCGGGGTGTTCTGCAACTTCGGCTCGGCGGTGACGGGACCCGAGGTATTTCTGAAAGCCCTCTCCATCGCCCGCAACCTCGGCCACACTGTGAGCCACATCACCACCGCCAACTTCGACCTCTTCCCCCTCCGCGGCGACTACCGCGCCGACGTGTCGAAGGACGGCATCGAGTACTACTACCGTCCCCGCAAGAACATCGTCAACCGTCCCGTCTCCCTCGGCGGCCGCGGCTACCACATCACCGGCGACCACAAGGCCACCATCCCCAACCTCTACCAGATGCTGACCGAGTGACGGTCGCGCCCCCTGGCCAATAGGACCTATAGGTCCCATACGTCCCATCCGCATCAGGAGAAGCCCCGTGAAGCGCGCACGCCACGAAGCACTGCTGGAAGCCTTCCCTTCCAAGCGCATTGCCATCATCGGCGACTTCTGCATGGACATCTACTGGCACGCCGACATGACGCGCTCGCTGCTGTCGCGCGAGACGCCGCACTTTCCGCGCCCCATCGTCGCGGAGAAGTTCTCGGGCGGGGCCGCGGCCAACGTGGCCTGGAACCTCCGCGAGCTGGGCGTCGGCACCGTGCTGCCCATCACGATCTTCGGCGACGACTGGCGCGGGCGCGAACTCAGCCGCGTGCTCGAGGACATCGGCGTGGACCTCCGCCACGTCGTCCACGCCCCGGGCCGCGTGACCCCCGCCTTTGCCAAGCCGATCCTTCACGGCTACCACGCCGAGCAGGAGGACGCCCGCCTCGACTTCGAGAACGCCACGCCCGCACCGCCCGAGCTGGAGGACATCGTGCTCGCCAACCTGGCCGATGCGATGCCCACGCTCGACGCCCTGCTCATCGCGAACCAGATCAACAACAGCCTCATCACCGACCGCGTTCGGAAAGGCGCTCTCCGCCTGGCTGCGAAGCACCCGAAGACGATCGTCATCGCCGACTCGCGGAACGAGATCGGCAAGTTCCGGGGCGCGATCCTCAAGCCCAACGAGATCGAGGCGGCCCGCGTCTTCCACCCAGGCATCGCCCCGGCTGCCATCACCGACGACGTGATCCGCGACTGTGGCCGCCGCCTGAGCCAGCGGTGCCGCAAGCCCGTGTTCCTCACCGTCGGCGAGCGCGGGGCATTCGTCTTCGACAGCGACCGCTGCAACCTCGTGCCCGGCTACAAGGTCGAGCCGCCGATTGACATCGTGGGCGCGGGCGACACCTTCATCGCCGCCCTTGCTTCCGCCCTCGCGAGCGGCGCGACCAATGTCGAGGCCGCCGGCGTCGCCTGCCTCGCCGCGGCCATCACCGTCAAGAAACTCGGCATCACCGGGGCGGCCAGCCCGGAGGAACTCCTGCGCAGGCTCGATGGAGAAGAGAAGCCGAATCATCAATGTCCAACACCCAATGATCAATGACCAAGTAAGAGAATGGGGCGTGCGCCGTTCCGTCCGGTGCGTATCGCCTTACGGAAGGAGAACGCGATGACTGGAGGAGCCGAGGGCGAGGCAAAGACCTTCGATCTGGAGGAGCGGCTCATTCGCTTCGCGGTTAGGGTCATGCACGTTGTAGACCAACTGCCCGCCACGCGGGCGGGGAGGCATATCGCAGGCCAGTTGATCGAGTGCGGCACATCGCCCGCTCCCAACTACGGCGAAGCGCAGGACGCGGAGTCCCGCAGCGACTTCGTGCACAAGGTCAAGGTTGCCCTGAAGGAGTTCCGCGAGACCCGCGTGTGGCTCAGGATGATCCGCCTTGCGGAGCTTCTGAAGCCGCCCCGCCTCGACCCGCTGCTGGAGGAGAACGAGCAGCTCATCAAGATCCTCTGCAAGAGCACGAGAACCGCCAAGAAGAACCAACAGGCCGCCCGAAACCGCCGGAGCCCCTGAGCACGGTTCCTCTCTTCATTGGACATTGATCATTGAGTGTTGGATATTGATGATTGGACTTCCTGGCATGGCGCACGAGCCCATCGAACTCCTCAACTCCTCGACTGAGATGGGCCGCGTCCGCCACGGGCTGTTCGATTTCGACGGCACCATCTCGGTCATCCGCGAGGGATGGGAGCGCGTGATGGCCCCGATGATGGTCGAGACGATCGCAGGCGAGGCGGGCGACCCCGACGGTGCCATCCGCCGCGAGGTCGAGCACTATGTGGACGAATCCACGGGCCTCCAGACGATTCTCCAGATGGATTGGTTGGTGAAGAGGGTGGCCCGGCACCGAGGAGCCGGCGCGGCCCTCTCGGCGGAGGAGTACAAGGCCATCTACAACAGGCGGCTGCTGGGCGCTATCCGGGGGCGGCTCGGGGGACTCGAACGGGGCAAGGCGGCGCGGGAGGAACTGATGATCGCGGGAGCCGAGGACTTCGTGCGCGCGCTGGCCGAGCGGGGCGTGACGCTCTATGTGGCCAGTGGTACCGATGTGGAGGACGTGCGGCACGAGGCGGCGGCCTTGGGCGTGGCGCACTACTTCCGAGGCGGCATCTTCGGCGCCGTGGGCGCCTCGCGCGCCTGCTCGAAAGCCGCCGTGATTCGTGATATTCTGGAAACCCACGGGCTCGAAGGCCCCGAGCTGCTCGTCGTGGGCGACGGGCCGGTCGAAATTCGCGAGGGCAAGGCGCGAGGAGCCGTCACTGTGGGCGTCGCCAGCGACGAGGTCCGCCGCCGCGGCCTCAACCCCCGCAAGCGCGAGCGGCTCGTCGCCGCGGGGGCCGACATCGTCATCCCCGATTTCACCGCGGGCGAGGCCCTCCTCGCCCTTCTGCTCCCGGCAGGAACGTGAAAGGAGAACGACGTGGTGCGAGCGATGCTGGTGGCCGTGGCAGCGTTGGCAGGGGCGGCCCTCGCGGGCGTTGGCGACCCGCAGGTGAAGACCGACCATCCCTGGTATCCCGGCGAACTGTCGTGCTCGACCTGGGAGCGGCTTTCCAAGACCCAGGCCGAACTCTACGAGCGGGTCACGGGCAGGAAGGTGGCGTCCGACGAGGACAAGGCGCTGGCCTCCTGGTACTGGCGCAACCTGAACGTCTTCCACTGCACGCAGGGGAGCGAGGACACCTGGGGCAAGGGCCTCGACAAGGGCGAGGAGACCCGCGAGTACTGGAGCGGCCTGTTCGCCTACGGCTTCAGCCTCTGCTACGCCGACCACCACCAGATGGCCGCCGAGATGGAGAAGCTCCTCGGCCCCTGCCGCTCGCGGGCCACGAACGTCGCCGGCCACACCTCGTTCGAGGTCTGGCTCACCGGCGGCCCCTACGGCGCCGGCCAGTGGGCGCTCCTCGACCACGACATCTCGACCGTGGTCTTCACCCCCGACGGCTCGCGGCTGATGGGGCTGATGGAGGTCAGCAAGGACATGGGCGCCATCAAGCGGAGCAACCGCGAGCGCGGCTTCATCCCCGCCGGCCTCCACCCCAGCGATCCCAACGTCTACAAGACGGTCAACTGGGTGGGCTATACCACGGGCTACGCGGGGCCGCCGCCCCTCGTGAACCTGCGGGCGGGGGAGTCCCTTCGCCGCACCCTCAAGCCCGGCCTCGACGACGGCAAGACCTTCGCCTACTGGGGCATCAACTACAACGCCGGCGGCATCCCCGGCCCGACCCGCGACCGCACGTGGGTGAACCAGCCCGAGAAGATGTTCAAGAGCGGCCGCGATTGCGGCTATCGCGTCGGCCAGGCCCGCTACGCCAACGCCGTCTTCACCTACAGGCCCGACTTCGCCTCGAGCAAGTACCGCGAGGGGATCATTGACGAATCGGACAAGCACGTGACCTTCGAGTGGCAGAGCCCCTATGTCGTCGCCGCGACGCCGCCGGAAGCCGCCGCGAAGGAGCAGTGGGGCACCCGCAAGCCCGGCTGCACCAACGGCCTCATCCTTCGCGGGAAAATGTCCTGCCCAGTCGAGGTTTCGACCGACCAGGGCGCCACGTGGGCGAAGGCCGGCGACGCGAAGGATGGCATGGACCTCACCGACCTGGTGAAGGGGAAGTACCAGTACTGGCTTCGCCTCGGCGCGGGAGCCAAGGCCCTGGCCGATTCGGGCCTCACGATGATCACCGTCTGCCAGTGCTCGCCGACCGTCATCCCGCGCCTCAAGGCGGGGAAGAACACGATCACCTACGAGGCGTCGGGACGGGCCGTCGTCGCCGCCGGCCCGAACGTGCCGCAGGCAAAGGCCCACATGGTCGAGGGCGCCTTCGACTCCCCGAAGGTGACGCTGGAGCTTGCCGCACCGCGCAAGGCCAAGGCCGTGGCCGCCTACGCCGCCGCCTGGGTGTCGTGCAGCGCGCCGCCGAAGCCGTCGGACTACAATGTGGACTACTCACTCGACGCCGGGAAAACCTGGAAGCCCATCGTCAAGGGCTGGCGGATCGTCCAGCGCCCGCCCGAGCCGAGCGACTGGTGGAGCCAGACCTTCAACCAGGGCGACGCCCCGCTCGACGGCGTCCAGGGACCCGTCCGCGTCCGCTTCGCCAACACGGGCAATCGCCCCTACCGCAAGGCCGAAGCATATCTCGTCTACGCCGTCGAGACCACTTCGCCGCTCAAGGCCACCTTCGCCTGGAAGGATGGCGGCCAGGTGAAGACGGCCAGCCACTCCTACAAGACCACCGCCGGCCAGCCCGACGCCTCGTGGACCCTCGACGCGGGGCAGGCCCCCGAGACCCTCTGGGTCGAATACGCAGCGGAGTGAAGGAGCAGGCCGTGTTCTCCCATCGCCTGGACCGCCGGGCCGAGCTGCGGATGCTCGAGCCGCGCCACGCCGACGAGCTATTCGCCCTCACGGACCGCAACCGCGAGCGCCTGCGCGAGTGGCTGCCGTGGGTGGATGGCACGAAGTCGGCGGACGACACGCTGAAGTTCATCCGCGACAGCCTGAAGCGCCACGCGGAGACGGGCGACGTGGCAGCGGGCATCTGGTCGGGAGCGAAGCTGGCCGGCGTGATCGGCCTTCACATCCGCGGCGAGGCCCGGGCCATGATCGGCTACTGGCTCGGGGAGGAGTTTGAGGGCAAGGGCCTGATGACCCTCGCCTGCCGAGCTATGGTGGACCACGCCTTCCGCGACCTCGGGGTCGAGCGGGTCGAAATCTTCGCCGAGCCGCGGAACCGCCGCAGCCGCGCCATTCCCAAGCGCCTCGGCTTCCAGCGCGAGGGCACCCTGCGCCACGTCGCCAAGCTCAACGACCGCTTCATTGACCACGTCGTCTACTCCCTCCTGCGCGACGAATGGGCCGCCGCAAGCCCCCGTTGAGCCGCCCCTGCGCCATTGTTGCCGGCCCAAAGGATGCCGGCAACAATGGCGAATCGCCCATTCGCCGCGGTTTACGCCCTTGTACCCATTGTTGCGCCTGTGCGCGCGCATACGGTCTGCGGCCCCGGAGGGCCGACGCCGGCCACCCTGTCCAGTTCGCATGTGTAGTATTTGCAGCGGCTTAGGACGAAATCGGCCCGCTCTTGGCACCCCGGCTCTCCCCATTGTTGGGGGCCCCCCGCGCACCCCGGCCCCCAACAATGAGAGGCGCGACAGAGCCGAGAGGAGTTCGTAGTGCGGCCTTCAGGCCGTAGCGTGTCCCGGCCCGGCAGCAGGCTACGGGCTAACGCCCGCACTACGAGCCGGGGGGAGCCTGCTCAGGTGTGTTGCCGCGCCCGCCCGTTGACATCGCGTCGCGTGGCCGACTATAATGGCCGAGGCTGCGGCCCGCAGCCCCGGCCATTGTGGGCGACCGTAACCGAGGTGACCCATGCGGCACGCCAGACCCAGCAAGCCGAGGACCCAGAGCGTGAATTCCCAGCCATCCGAGCGGCGTCGCTCTGCCTCGGGTTCGCCCGAGGGATGGCAAGCTTTCGAAGTCGGTGAAGACTTCATCCAGGACAGAGAGCTGATGAAGCTCCTCGCCGAGCGTCGCAGCGGAGGCAAGAGGATTCCCCTGGAAGAGGTCGAGGCCGAGCTTGGCCTGCGGTAGTAGACCCAACGACGGCGGGGCAGGTACGAGCATGGACCTCAAGCCGAATGCGTTCGGGAGACGGAGCCTCCTCTGGGCGGCTGTGGCAGTATTGCTCGCTGGAATCGGGTCCTGTATCTTCACTGTCTTGGGCCTTTACTATCTGGCCCCGCTAGCAGCGGCGGCTTTTGCCGTGGGTGGCCTGCACGGACTGCTCGGGCTCTGGTGGGACGACGCGAGGGCCTGCGCGGCCGCGGCACTTGTCCTCAACCTGGTGGGCCTTGCCGCTGCGGTGTGGCTGTACCTATGGTTGCCGACGAGTGGTTGGGGCTGCTAGCGGGCGTCAGGGCGAAGACGTCCTCGTCGGCGAGGACCTCGGCTGCGTAGGCCAGAGCCGCGCGGATGTCCTCCGGCTCAAGGCGTGGGTACTCCCGCAAGATCTCCGGCTCCGGAATGCCTTGCCCCAGCATGCGAACGATGAGCTCCACCGGAATGCGAGTGCCCCGGATCACAGGCTTGCCCGCCATGACCCGCGGGTTCAGGCTGATGCGCTGTAGGACTCTCTCATCCATCGGGTCACACTCCGCTGCCCACGGTATTGCACTTCCACTGGAGCCATGTATAATCCCTCTACGTGGGATTGTCAAGCACAAGACGTTGCCTCAACGGTCAGGTGGAGAAAGGGTGGATAATGAGCAGCTTCAACGGTCTGGGCATGGGGTTGGGGAATCTGTCGAGGGTGTCGAGGGCGAAGTCGCGCTCGATCTGCGCGGAGAACTTCACGGGCGAAAAAGGTAAGGCGGGCATGGCGACCGAAGGCACAGGGGCACGCTGCGCCCGCGACCTCGGCCAGGGCTGGAAGGTGTCGCCAAGCGTCCGCATCAAGGCGGGCGAGACCTTCACGCTCGCCCACATCAACGGCTCGGGCGCCGTCCAGCACATGTGGATCAGCGGCGATGTGTCGCTCAAGGGGCCAGGCGCCCGCTTCTTCATCCTGCGCATCTACTGGGACGGGCAGGAGCAGCCGTCGGTGGAGTGCCCCGTCGCCGACTTCTTCGCCTCGGGCTGGGGCGTCTACGCGCAGATCAACTCGCTGCCCGTGGCGGTGAACCCGAACCGTGCCTACAACTGCTACTGGGAGATGCCGTTCCGCAAGGAATGCCGCATCACGCTGGAAAACCGGCACAACGACGACATCACGTGCTACTACCAGATTGACTACACGCTCACCGACGTGCCCGACGACGCGGCCCATTTCCACGCCCAGTTCCGCCGCGTCAACCCGCTGCCCTACAAGCAGGTCTCCACGATTGTGGACGGCGTCCGCGGCACGGGGCAATATGTCGGCACGGCCCTCGCCTGGGGCGTGAACAACACCGGCTGGTGGGGCGAAGGCGAGATCAAGTTCTACCTCGACGGCGACGGCGAGTTCCCGACGATCTGCGGCACGGGCACCGAGGACTACTTCGGCGGCTGCTACAACTGGGACGTCGCTGGCCAGTACACGCCCTATTCCACGCCGTTCCTGGGCATGCAGGTGTTTCGGCCCGACGGGGCGTATCGCTCGCAGATGCGCTTCGCGATGTATCGCTGGCACGTGATGGACCCGATTCGCTTCGAGCGCGACCTGCGGGTCACGATCCAGGCATTGGGCTGGCGCGACGGCGGCCGCTACCTGCCGCTTCAGGACGACATTGCGTCGGTGGCCTTCTGGTATCAGATGCTCCCCACCGCCCCGTTCCCGAAGCTGCCGGACAGGGATACCCTGGAGATTATCTGACGCCCGCATGGTGGTCGGGTGGCGTCGGCTATGGGATGAGCTTTTCGCAGGGAATGGCCTGCTTGACGATTTCGCCCCACGCGTCTTCGATGTCCTTGGCGAACTTGGACGAGAGCCCGCGCTCCCGGACGGCCTGGAGCAGGGTCTCCCATTCGCCCTGGAGGTTCTTCTTGATGGCTTCCTCGGCGGCTTCGCCGAGCTTCTCCTTTGGCGCGTCAATGATTTTCTGGCGGTAGCGGCGACACAGGTCGCGTATCCAGGCGCGGTAGCACTTGTCGCAGTCGGGCAGGCCCATGGCCGCGGCCTGGAGCCCGAAGTTGAAGCACACGCCGCTCCAGAAGGCGTCGGGGGCTTCGCCGTGGGCCTCGGAGCCCACGTCGCTCCACCACTGCTCCGTGAAGTCGAGCGCGTTGGCCTGGATGAACTCCTTGAGATCGGTCGCCGACCCGCCGAGGAAGCCGGGCTCCCTGTGCCACGTCATGGCAGCGCGGGCCGACGCGCCCGTGTAGGCCGACACGCCGGTGACCCAGGCCACGAAGCGCTGGTCGCCGTAGATCTTCTTGAAGGGCGGCCACGTGTGGGGGTCGGCCGTCACGCCGTGGAGCCCGTCCTCGGTGCGGCCGAGCATCCGCCCCGTCGCCTCCTCGGTCTCGAACCAGGCGTAGGCGGTGACGTCGCCGATGTTCACGCGGCTCGTGGGGATGCTCACGCACCACGTGCCGTCGGCGACGCGCTCCTCGACCATGCGTCGGGCCTTGGGGGAGAGATCCTGGCAATGGCGCAGGTCGGCCCGGTTGCCCGCCCGAATGGTGAGGATGCCCGGGGTGCCGCGCCCGGCCAGGAGGAGCTCGACCGGCGTCTGGCCGACTTCGGTCTTGCGGAGCGTGAGGTCGGCCGACGAGTGCCGTCGGGCGGAAGCGCGGAGCTTCACGTCGCCGGGCTCCTGCCCGGCCTCTCGGAAGGCCAGGGCCAACTGCTCACCCGTGGCGGCGGCGCGGTAGGTGCCGCCGCTGGCCTCGGCCAGTTCGCGCAACTCGCGCTCGGCCTTGCCGCCGGGCTCGATGGCAAAGCCGATCGTGTGGATGGCCACCTGCCCGCGCGCCTCGCGGAATGCCTCGGCCGCGCTCTTCCGCGTGCACGAGTTCTGCCCGTCCGCCAGCAGCACCACCACGGCGTCGCGCGACAGGGGCTCCTTCTCGACGTGCTGGAGGACGGCGCGGACGGCTCCGGTCAGCGGGGTGCCGTGCTCGGGGCCGAGCTGGTCCACGGCTTGGCGCACCGTGTCGAGCTGGTGGGTGAACGCGCAGTCCACGCGGGCCTCTCGCGGGCTGTCGAAGCCGCCGTAGTAGCGCCTCGGCGTGGAGTAGGACCAGAGCGCGACCTCCACGCCGCGGGGCACCCGGTCGAGCAGCTCGTGCACCGCCTTGCGGAGAGCGTCCATCCGCTGCTGTCCCGGCGGCGCAGGCTTCCCCTCCTTCGGGTCGAGGCCGAAGGCCATGCTGCCGGAGCGGTCAATGACGAGAAGCAGCCGATGGAAGAGCGGCGGCGACACGGGCAGCACGAACGACCCGTCGCCCGCCGTCGCCGTCGAGCCGCGCCCATCGAGCCGCGTCACGGCGGCGCCCGGCACCGGGAGCTTCGTCGTCGCGTTCAGGACCCGCCCGCGGACGACCGGGCTGGCCGACTCGAGGGCCAGTGAGGAATCGCCCCGCTCCCACGACAGCACGAGCGAGCGGTCGCCCAGGGGAAGCACCACGGCACGCGCGCCGCCCGGCGCCGCCACCCGCAATGCCCTCGCCTCCACCTCGTTCGCGCCGACGCGCACTGTCGCGCGGGTCGCCTCGCCTGCCTGGGCGACGTCGGCGGCCGCCAGGAAGACACCGATGGTGGGGCCTTCGCGGTCGCTCCCGAGCACGTCGGGCCACGAGCCGTTCACCTCGCCGCGTCGCCCGCTGTCGAGGTCCACCCACTGTCCCCCCAGCGAGCCGTCCGAGGCGGAGACCAGCACGGCGAGGCGACACGCCTTCCCCTGGTGGGCGGCACGGTAGACGAGCACCGAGCCGGGGACGAGCGCCACGGGCTCGAGCGGCCGCGGGCGGACCTCTCGGCACCCCAGCATGAAGTCCGGGCGGTCGGCCACGCAGCGGCGCAGCACGGTCTCGACCGCCACCGCGAGCGCGTCGGTGTCGCGGCGGAACTCGATGCGGCCGTCAGGCGACAGCGCCAGCCCGTCCGGCGCCGCGCGCCCCTTCGCATCGCCTCCCCGTCGAGCGCCGTGGAGGACAAGGCCCTGCGGCGTCACCACCATTGCCAGGGGGGCCGGGCCGTCGTCTTTGCCGCTGGTGGCCGCCATGAAGCGCGGCGGGAGGGCCCGCAGTTCCACCCGCGTGCCGGCCTCCGCTTCGCCGAGCAGGCGCCTCGCCTCGGCGGCGAGCGCCTCGATGCGACGCTCCGGGCAGTCGAGCGTGTCCGCGGCGTACTTGCCGAAGACCGCCGAGGTGCTAATGACGGGTCTCCTCGCGGCTTCGTAGATCAGGCGGGTCTCGGTCAGGTCGCCTGCCAGGCCGCGCGCGACGTGGAACCGCCGGGCCTTGTCGCCCACCGCCTCCACGCGGTTCGTCACGACGTCGAGCGAGAGGACCGCCGCCGCCGTGTCGTCGGGCTTGTCGGCCGGGAAGCGCTCGCAGGCGGCGATCACGAGGCGCGGCGAGGCGTGCTCGACCCGTACGCCCATCTCCTTCGCCGCCAGCGCGCAGTGGTGGTCGGACCGCACGAAGAACGTCGTCGCCAACAGCACGAGATCGCGCACCACGGGGTCCGCCACGGGCGTGTCGAGCCCCGAGCCCAGCATGAAGTCGCGCGTGCGGAGCACCCCTGGCACGAACGGCCCGCCCGCCATCACCAGCGCGTAGCGGTCCCCCGGCCTCGGCTCGTCGTTGCCCGGGATTTCCTGCGCCGCGTTGGCCCGGTCGAACAGCTCGCGCGCCCACGTCGTCTTGTGCGTGCCGAATCGCCAGGTCAGCTCCAGCGACGCCCGCTCGACCTTCTCCAGCGGCCCGGACGACAGCACCTCCCGGCCGCCAACACGGAGGACGTAGCGGGGGGGGCCCCCGGCGGGCACGGCGACGGTGACTGGTTCCCTGGCCCACTCGGCGACGCGCTCGGGCGCGCGGGACTCGACGCGCTGCGGCGTGCCGGCGTCGCCCTCCAGGACGAACGCCGGCAGGACCTCGTGGAACAGCTCCGAGTGCTTCTCGGCCAGCGTGCTCGGGGCCAGGCCACCCTCGGGGCGGTCGGCCTGGGTTGCGGGCGCCTCATCGGCGTCCAGGCGGACGATGTGCCAGCCCTGTTGGCGGTAGGCCAGGCGCGGCGGCTCCCCCGGGACAACGAGGGCCTCCACCCCCTCGGCCTCGAGCGCCGCCGCCGCCAGGAGCACGCGGTCCCACGCGTTCGCTTGCCCTGCCCACAGCGCCCCGTGGGGGCCTCGCAGGACGCCCTCGTATGTGGCGGGGCCGATCTTGCCGCGGCAGTAGGCCAGAATCCCATCGGTGTCGAACTCCCGCGCCAGCTCGCGCGGGATGAGATAGAAATCGGCCGCACGCGTCGCCACGCGGCACAACAGCAACAGCGCCACACCGGCCACGCAGGCAACTGCGAGCAAGGCCCACGGTCGGCGGGAATGCCTCCGAGGAGGAAGCGGTGGCGGCTGCGGGTGAGACATCGTCAGCCCTCCAAGAGACGAGCCGCGGCAGTGTGTGCCCCCCCCCGTCGCCGGGCAACCGGCTGGGCGCTATTGAACACCTCGAGGTTCCTCCTGTCAACACCCCGGGGAGTCTCGGGGCGTGCTCGGGGCTTGGGGGCCCTTCAGCCGACTCTCCGCTTGACAATTGTGTGGCGCTTCCTACACTAGTGGGGGTGCGCGGCCCGCGAGGGGCGGTCGCTCGTTTCACCTGCGTGCTGGGAAAGGAGTCGCGAGATGAAGAAGGGTTGGCTGGCCTGTGGTGTGGTGGCGTTGATGGCGTTCGTTGGTGGCACGGGCTGCGCCACGATCATCAAGGGCACTAGGCAGAGGGTGTCCATCTTTGCGACCCCTGCCGGCGCCCAGGTGACGGTGTACGACGACTCGGGCTCGGTCATCATCAGCCAGCAGGCCCCCTGCACCGTCAAGCTTCGGCGCGGCAGCGGCTTCTTCTCCGCGGGCGAGTACCGCGTGCAGGTCCAGGCGCCCGGCTACGCCCCGGCGATTGTCACCATCTCCGGCTCGATCAACGGGTGGTACATCATCGGCAACCTCTTCATTGGCGGCCTGCTCGGCTACGTCGTCGTGGACCCGCTGTGCGGGGGCATGTGGGACCTCAGTCCCCACAGCGTGAACGCGGTGCTGGCGAAGCAGGCGACGATGCTGCCCGGGCGCGACGCCACGCTCTTCGTCAGCCTCCGGAGCCAGGCGCCGCCCGACCCGGTCCAGTAGCCGCGGCATCCGCCCGCAGGCATCGGCGTGCTTGGTGATGGGGACGCAATGCAGCGCCACCCACTGCTGGTCCTCTTTCTTCTCTGTCCTATGGCTGTCTGGTGCGTCTCCCCGTCGGGAGTCACAGCCGCCCATGCCAGGGCGCCAGGGGAAGGACCGGCCTGGAATGATCTGCCCCCCACCCGCCCCGGGGTCGAGGACTGGCCGTGGTGGCGGGGCGAGCGATTCGACAGCATCGCGATCGCCGCGAAGAACCCGCCCATCACGTGGAGCAAGACAGAGAACGTGGTCTGGCGCGCCGACGTGCCCGGGCGCGGCCACGGCTCGACGACGCTCTGGGGCGGCCGCCTGTTCCTCGCCACCGCCGACGAGAAGGAAAAGGCGCAATACGTCCTGGCCTTCGACCGCCGCGACGGGAAGAAGCTGTGGCAGGCGGAGCTCCACCGCGGCGGGTTCATGCGGATGCACCCCAAGAACTCCCACGCCTCGGCCACGCCCGCCTGCGACGGCGAACGCGTGTTCATGCCCTTCATCGTCCAGGGCGGCATCTGGCTCGACGCGCTCAGCCTCGACGGCAAGATCGCCTGGCAGAAGCGGCTGGGCGACTTCGAGTCCATGCACGGCTTCGCCGCGTCGCCCGTCTTCTACAAGTCGCTCGTGATCGTGGTGGCCGACGCCATCAAGAACAGCTTCATCATCGCCCTCCACCGCAAGACGGGCGAGGTCGCCTGGAAGATTGACCGCCCGAGCTACAAGCTCGGCACCTACGCCAGCCCCTCGGTCGGGCGCATCGCGGGGCGTGACCAGCTCCTCATCCAAGGCCCCTACAAGCTCTTCAGCTACGACCCCGCCACGGGCAAGGAACTGTGGACGTGCGACGGCCCGGACGAGTCCACCGGCTCGACCGTGACGTTCGACGCCCTGCACGTCTGGGCCGCGGCCGGCTTCCCCAAGCGCAACCTCATGTGTGTCCGCGCCGACGGCAGCGGCGACGTGACGAAGACGCATCGCGTGTGGGAGAAGCGCGACAAGATGGCCTACATCCCCTCGATGCTTCTGGCCGACGGCTTGCTCTACATGGTCGAGGACGAGGGGCGGCTCTACTGCTTCGAGGCGAAGACCGGCGAGGTGGTGTGGGAGACCAAGCTGGCGGCGAAGTTCAGCGCCTCGCCCGTGCTGGCGGGCGGCCGCATCTACGTGACGAGCGAGGTGGGCGTCACCTACGTCTACAAGCCCGACCGCGCGTTCGAGCTTCTCGCCCAGAACGACCTGGGCGACGGCGGCTTCGCCACCCCCGTCTTCGTCGCTGACCGCATCTACCTGCGGACCCTGCACAGCCTCTATTGCCTGGGCAAGCCGTAGCCTGGTTGGCGGTCGAGAAGAGGCGTGTGTCACCGAGATTCGGAGGGAGAGGCCGATGCGTTGGGCGATCCATGCGACCCTGGCGGTCCTCTGGGTGGTCGGCTGGGCGTGGTGCGCTGAGCCTGGCCGGGCGCCGGCCTTGCATTCCGCCGCTCTCGCGGGCGACCTTGACAAGGTTCGCGATCTGCTCGCGGACGGGGCGGACGTGAACGCGGCGGACGCTGGCGGCTCAACGCCGCTTCTGTGCGCGCTGCGCTTCGGCGGCAGGGAGGCCGACGAGACGACAAAGGGAGCCATCATCGGACTCCTGCTTGCGCGGAAGGCGCGCCTCGACGTGCGCGACAAGCAGGGGGAGACACCGATGCACCTGGTCGTCCGCCGCAACGACCCCGCACTCGCCACAAGACTCCTCGACGCTGGCGCGGACGCGAATGCCAGCGATCTGAAGGGCGAACGCCCCCTTCACCGGGCCGTCGCGGAGGGTCACAAGGAGATTGTCCAGCTCCTCCTTGCCAGGGGCGCCCAGACGGAGGCGGCGGCCGACGACGGCAGCACGCCCCTTCACGTCGCCGCGTCGCGCGGGGACACGGAGATTCTCTCGGCCTTGCTGGCCAAGGGCGCCCCAGTAAGCGCCCGCCGGAAGGATGGCGCGGAGCCATTGCACTGCGCCGTCCGCACGGCGAACCGCGAGGCCATCGAGCGGCTCCTGGAGGCTGGAGCGGACCCCGATACCCGCGATGCGAAGGGGGAGACGCCGCTCGGGTCGGCCATGCAGCTCGAGACCCCGCAGACCGCCCTTCTGCTGATCGCCAAGGGAGCCAAAGAACCAGCGAGGGACGCGGAGGGGAACACGCTCCTTCACTTCGCCGCGCGCTGCCGAGCACCCGACGCCGTGCAGGCCCTGCTGCGGCGGGGCGGCGACCCCAACGCCACGAACCGCCGCGGCCAGACCGCGCTCCACGCCGCCTTGGCCGCGGGGACGGACCTCCCCGACTTCAAGAAGCTCTTCCCACTCCTGTTGGAGGCGGGCGCCGACGTGAACGCGGTGGACGACCAGGGCACCACGCCCCTTCACCTGGCGCTCTGGCAGGCCGGCGGCGATGACGACGTCTACCTGCTCCTGAAGGAACGGGGCGCGAGGATTGACCTGGCGAAGCCGCACGGCCTCAGCTCCGCCGTCGCCGCGGCGCGGCGCAAGGAGTGGGACACCGTGGCGCGCCTCATCAAGGACTCGCCGGACCTTCCGGGCGAGGCGAAGCGTCAGATCGAGCGCGAGATTCTGAGCCGCAAGGGGGACATGAACGCGCCCGGCCTTTACAAGGAGACGGTGCTCGGCATGGTGCGCCGCAACCTGCTTCTCGTGGAGCTTGCGATTGCCGGCGGAGGCGACGTGTCGGCGCGGAGCGCTCGGGGCACTACACCCCTGCATTGTGCTGCCATCTCAGGCCGTAGGGAGATCGTCGAGCTGCTGCTCTCGCGCGGCGCGGACCCGAAAGCCAGAGACAATAATGGGGAGACGCTGCTGTACCACACCGCCCAGTACTACAACAGGGGCGCGCCCGAGATCGCCCGCCTGCTCCTGGCAAGAGGCACTGACCCCAACATCAAGCCGTCGTGGCCGGACCGCGCTCCCCTGCACCTCGCCGCTGGCCTCAAGGACGCCGAGCTCGCCAGGGTGCTCCTGGCCGGCCGCGCGAACGTCAATGTCCGCGACAGGGGCGGGGAGACGCCGCTCCACGTGGCCGCCGAGAAAGGCAACGCGGACACCGTGAAGCTCCTCCTCGCCCACGGCGCCGACCCCAACGCGCAGAACCTCCTCGGCCGCACGCCGCTGAGCCTTGCGGCCACGGAGCCGATTCGCGCCATCCTGCGGGCGGGCCTCGCCGAAATCAACCTCCGGGACGCCGCGGCCGCGGGCAACCTGGAGGAGGTCATGAACCTCGTCGCCATCGGGCGCGACATCAACGAGGGATCGAAGGAGGGCTCCTGGACGCCGCTCCACTGGGCCGCCTACCACGGCCACAAGGGCGTGGTCGAGTTCCTCCTGCGCAAGGGGGCGAGCACCAATGCCCGCGGCCAGCGGGGCGAGACGCCGCTTCATCTCGCCGCCTCCGCCGGCAAGAGCGAGGCGGCCAAGCTCCTCCTCGACGCCGGAGCCACGGTGGACGCGAAGGCCAACAGCGGCTCCACCCCGCTCCATAACGCGGCATCAAGGGGCAAAGACGACGTTGTCCGGCTTCTCCTGGCCAAGGGAGCCAACGTCAATGCAAGAGGCTTCCGCGGCCACACCCCCCTGCACGAAGCCACGGTCAATGGCACCAGGGAGACCGTGGAGCTGTTGCTCGAGGCGAAGGCCGACACAACGGCAAGGGACGCGGAAGGCCAGACCCCGCTGCACCTGGCACTCGCCACTGGGGGCGGTGATGGCACGCAACTGCTCATCGAGAAGAGCCGCGACTTGGGCGCCAGGGACAATCGCGGGCGGACGCCCCTTCATCGGGCGGCGTGCGGACACGCAACTTACGTGCGGCTCCTCGTCCGGCGGGGCGCCGAGGTGAATGCCCGCGACGAGGATGGCCGCACGCCTCTCCACCTGGCCGCCGCGGGCGGCTGGGTCGGCCCTCCCACAGCGCTCCTCCAAAACGGCGCGGACATCCGCGCTAAGGACAAGGATGGGAAGACTCCGCTGGACCTGGCCGAGGCCAAAGGCCACACGCCCGTGCTCGAAGAACTCCGGGCGTGGCTTGGCACCACCAAGCCCTGAACGGGCGTTGCAGGCAGAAGGACTTCACGCTAGAATGCCGCCGCGCTTCGAGACCGGCCGGGAACCCTTGTGCAGGAGTAGACGGGATGAGGACGCGGTTGTTGCGTGCGCTGTGCGTGGCGCTGCTGTGCGGCGCGTGGGCGGGGGCGGAGACGCTCGATGAGGCGGTCGCCCGCCTCACCAAGGCCGCCGCCGAGACCCGCGACGTGACGATCAAGTACACGGTCAAGGGCATCTCGAAGACGATGATGAGACCCGCACCGGCACCGTTCTCGGGCGCGATGGAGTTCCAGATGCTCCACGACGGCGGCAAGACGCTTCTGCGCCTGGCCGGCAGCCTGACCATCGAGGAGCCGGGGAAGGAGGAAGGCGCCCCGCCCACCAAGCGGGAGAGGAAGTTGCTCTCGATCAACGACGGCCAGTTCATCTGGACCGAGCGGCCCAGGGGCAAGAGCGGCATCCTGATCTGCGAGAAGAGCCTGCCGAGCGCCCGGCAAGGGCTAGGCGAGGGCTCTGTGAGCGGCCCGATCGAGGGCGCCTACGCCGCGGCCGGCCTAAAGGGCCACTTCGAGGTGTTCCAGCACGCACATGACATCACGGTCGGCGCGAAGGGCGCCGTCGCAGGCCGACCGACAACTGTCTTCAACTTCTCGCTCAAGCCAGAGGAGGCGGAGAAGCTCAAAGAGGCGCGCGGCCAACTGCCGCCAGCCAAGATGGTGGCCGAACTCGACGACGCCACGGGCGCCACCCTCGTCGTGAAGTGGGCCAACGCCGACGCCGCGGAAGAGGCCCAGTGGGACCTCACGGCTACCGAGGTCAAGGCCAATTCGGGCCTCGACAAGAAGCTCTTCACCTACACCCCACCCGAGGGCATGCAGTTCTTCGACCGGACGCAGCCCCCCGAGAAGTCCGCCGTGCCCAAGCCGCCGGAGGCGGAGAAAAGGGAGCAGTGACCCGCTCGCCTCTCTCGCTCGCGGTCCTATCGGTCAGATCCGTCCGATCCGTCTGATCCGTCCCATTGGTGTGAAGCAGGCACGTGGTTCAGGAGATGACGACATGAAGAAGCAGTTGTTGCGTGGGCTTTGCGTGGCGCTGCTGTGCGGCGCGTGGGCGGGGGCGGAGACGCTCGACGAGGCGGTCGCCCGCCTCGCCAAGGCCGCCGCGGAGACCCGCGACGTGACGATCAAGTTCACGATTCAGGGCGCCAGGTATCAGATGCCCGACGGCGGCGGGAAAGCCGTCAAGAGCAGGACGATGTCCGGCACCGGCGAGTTCCAGATGCTCCGCGACGGCGACAAGTGCCTGATGCGCGCGACCGCGAGCATCACTGAGGAAAGGCCCGCGAAGGACCCAGCGGCCGCGCCAGAGAAGCGCGAGCAGAGCCTCCTGGCCGTGAACGACGGCCAGTTCTCCTGGAAGGAGGAGCGACGCTCCGGGCAGGACGAGGCGCGGGTGAGGAAGGAGGCAATCCCTGATGGCGGCGGGCTCGACCTGGGACGCGGCGCCATCGCGTCCCTCGACGCCCCGTACAAGACTACGGGCATCAAGGGGGAACTCGACAAGGCGGAGGACGCCGACGTCAAGGTGGTCGGGAAGGGGAGCGTTGCCGGCCGGCCGACCACGATCATCGAGGTGGCCGTGAAGGCCGAACGCCTTCAGAGCATGGACGAGGCCCAGCGGGTCATGCGGCCCGTGCGGTCGGTCGTCCAGTTCGACGATGCGACGGGCGCGGCGGTGAGGGGGCAGGACTTCAACGGGGCAGGCGACGAGGTGATGGGCTTCGCGGCCACCGAGGTCAGGGCCAACGCCGGCCTCGACAAGAAGCTCTTCGCCTACACCCCGCCCGAGGGGGCAAAGGTCCGCGACCAGACGCAGCCGGCCAAGGATGCGGCGCCGTAGCCCGTGGGGCAGGCCCCGCCGCGCCGCCCACCCGCCTAGGCGCTCACCCCGTGTTGCGCGCACGTGAGCGCCTAGCGCGCCTGCGTGGCGAGCGCATATCATCGCCCAGATGTAAGTGGTTGCTGCATCGCCAGTTACGGCTGACGGTGGCGCCCTGTGCCCGCCCCCACTAGGCGCTCACCCCCCCTTGCGCGCGGGTGAGCGCCTAGCGCGTGTAGCCCTCAGGCCCCATGCTCGGTGCGGGCGATGATCTCGTCCTGAAGCTCGTCCCACAGGGAGATGAAGGGGGCGGCGTAGCCGGCCACGCGGACCATGAGGCCTGCGTGCTTCTCGGGGCAACGCTTCGCCTCGAGGAGCATCTCGCGGCTGTAGAAGTTGAACTGAAGCTGCTGGCCGCCGGAGCGGAAGTGGGCTTCGATGAGGGCGGCCACCTTCTCGATGCCCGCCTCGCTTTCGAGCAGCTTGGGGTCGAGCTTGACGTTCACGGTGGTCGAGGTGGGCAGGAGGTGGTGAGGGAGGCTTGCGACGGAGTTTAGCATGGCGGTGACGCCGCGGCGGTCGCGGCCCTGGGCGGCGGCGAGGCTGTCGGCCAGGGGCTCGCCGGCGCGGCGACCGTCGGGCGTGGCGCCGGTGACGCGGCCGAACTCGATGTGCATGTTCTCGCCGCCGGCGAGGGCGCCGAGGGTGTACTGGCCGCCGCGGAAGGGCGTGCGGCGCGCGAGGATGGCGGCCAGGGACTCGATGATGCGCGCAGCCAGGGCGTCGGGCTCGGCGTCGTCGTTGCCGAAGTGGGGGAGCCTGTTGAGGATGCGGCGGCGGAGGGGCTCGTGGCCCTGCCAGTCGGCGCGGAGCACGTCGGCCAGCTCGGCGAGAGTGAGGGTCCCTTCCTCGTAGACGAGGTGGCGGATGGCGGCGAGCGCATCGGCGAGATTCACGATGCCGATGGCGTCCCAGTTGCAGTGGTTGTAGCGTGCGCCGCCCTGGGTGTAGCCGCGGCAGGCCTCGACGCAGTCGTTGGTCACGAGCGAGGCGGTGAGGATGCCGCCGGGGATGTCGGCCTGCCGGCGGTCGCGGTCGAGCGAGAAGGCGTGGGCGCCCGCGACGGCGAACTCCATTGCGTCCTCGACCGCGGCCCAGAGCTTCTCGAACGTGTCGAGCGAGGCGAGGCCTGCGGCGCCATCGAGCGTCGGCTCGAGGCCCAGGACGCGGCGGAGGAGTTTCGGCAGGTTGATGAAGCCCTCGACGGCGCCCATCTGGGCCTTGCCCGTGACGATGACCTCGTGGCAGCCCGAGAGGGAGAAGTCGCGGGCGTCCTCGACCGCGATGCCCGTGCGGACGAGGGCTGGGACGATTTGCTCGTCGGAACAGAAGTCGGGGCTGCCGCCTTGGGCGCGAAGCGTCCTCACCGCGCGGCGGAGGAGGTCGGGCGGGGTGCCGCGGTGCCAGCGGAAGCCGACCTGGGGGCGCTGGATCGCCAGCTCCTCGGTCACCTCGAGGCAGAGCCAGGTCACTTCGCTCGACGCGTCGGAGCCGTCGGGCCGCACGCCGCCGAGGGTGAGGTGCTGGTGGGCGGCGACGGCGGCCTCGGCGCCCATGAACTCGAAAATCTTGAGCCACAGGCAGGCGAGGAGTTCCTTGGCGAACTCGCGGGTGAGGGTGCCCGCCGCGAGGTCGCGCGCGTAGAAGGGCGCGAGATACAGGTCCACGCGGCCGGGCGCGTCGGGCGAGAACAGGAAGGCGAACCAGAGGGCCTGGCAGGCCTCCCAGAACGTGCGGGGCGGCTCGGCCACCACGCGGCGGCAGTGCTCAGCGATGCGCTTCAGCTCCTGGCGGAAGCCCGTTTGGAGTGCGGCCTTCAGGCCGTATCGGGGTGGTACGGGCTGATGCCCGCACTCCGAACCTGCAAGCGCGGTGGCCAGGTCGGCATGGCGGCGGCAGAAGGCGATATAGCCCTCGGCCACGATGCGGAGGGCGTCGAGGAAGTGCCGCTTCTCCGCCTCATCGGGCGCGAGGCGCGCCCTCCGCTCCTCGATGCGGGCGAGCAGCCCCTCGAAGCCGCCCGAGAGAACGGCGTGGTAGTCGAGCGTCGTGTGGTTGCCTGCGGGGCTGAGGATGCCCTCGCGGATGAGGAGGGCGACGTGCTCGGCCATCGGCCACCACGGCGCGAAGCCCTGGCGGCCGAACGAGCGGGGCGTGGCGCGTTCGGCGCCGTAGACCAGGCCGGGCCGGCAACCGACGAGCAGCTCGCCCTCGTGGACCGCGATGGGCCGGCGCCGCCAGCAGTGGGCCAGGGCCTTCGCCTCGCGGAGCACGGCCGGGTCGCCCTCGGTCTGCGCGAGCGACTCCTCGCGCAGCCGCTTCCCATCCGGGTCGCCGACGTAGCGGCTCGTCAGCGCCCGCTCGCTAGAAAAGGCGATTCGCTCATTCACCACTGTCCCTTTCTGCGCGGCGGTGAGCGCGATAGTTCGCCGTCATCCGGTAGAGGAGGACTATGTAGGCTACCAGGAGGCCGCCGCATATAAGGAACCTGACAATGCGAAGACCAACGGACGGCTCCACGGCGGGCGCGAAAAACGACTCTAACACCGCGCTCATCAGGAAGCCGCCCGTTGGGATGAGGAGGAGCCATGTCGTCCAAAAGACAATGGGCGGAATGCGACCCGAGGCGGCGGTGCGGTACCAGCAACCTATAGAGAGGGTCTGGCGAAACGGGTCAGTGGTCGCCATAGTGCTGAGCGGCTGGCCGCACTTCACGCAGAAGTCGGCGGCGGGGTCGTTCTCGGTCATGCAGCCGGGACAGATGGGCACCTCGGCATCGTCCGAGGCAGCGTGGCCTGGCTCGTCCTCTGGCATCTTGCGTTTCCTTCCTCAGCGCCGCCAGCATATCAAACCACGCCGGGACGTGTCCAATCATCCGCGCAATTCGGTCTTCGCGTGCTCCTCGGCGAAGAGGGCGCGGAGGCGGTCGGCCGAGCAGTCCTTGCAACCGAGGGCATCATGATGCGCAGAGGGGTCCACGTGGAGCTTCTTGAGGGTGCGGCGCAGCTCGGGGTGGTCGTGCGCGACGAGGTCGCTGATGACGCCCTGGAATTTCTCGCAGGTCTTGCACTGCTCGACGGCGAGATAGCGCTCCAACTCGTTGTGCAGGCGCTCGAAGGCGTGTTCGCGCTTCTTGTCGGGCAGGAGCAGGGTGGCCAGCCCAATGACGATGAAGAGGATGCCTGCCCCGATCTTGATGTGCTTCGGGTCCACCGCCTTTGCGACGATGCCGCCGGCCAGGACGCCGATGGCGCTGGTCGCCACGAGCGCCAGGGCCGACGCCGCAAAGACGAGCCAGAGGGCGTCGCGGTTGCCCGCGGCGAAGCTCATCGTCGCGAGCTGCGTCTTGTCGCCCAGCTCGGCCAGGAAGATCGCCCCAAAGGTCACGAGAAACAGCCTCAGATCCATCCGATTGCCTTTCCGCGTTGGGGCTGCGGGCACGCACAGCGGAATTCGTAATCCGTAACCAGAAAGGAACAGAAGGCTGGATTTCCTCCTGTCTTGTTACGGATTACGAATTACGGATTACGGATTGCCCTTCATCCCAGCGCCACGTCCAGGAACATCATGATGGTGAAGCCGCCGATGACGCCCATGGTCGCCAGGTCGGTGTTCCCCTCGCGCTGGGCCTCGGGGATCAGTTCCTCGGCGACGACGAAGATCATGGCTCCCGCCGCAAAGGCCAGGGCGTAGGGGAGGACCGGCTGCACGAGGAGCACCAGCCCCGCCCCGACGACCGCCGCAATCGGCTCCACGATGGCGGAGAGCTGGCCGTACCAGAACGCCCTCAGCGGCGACAGCCCCTCGCGCCGCAGCGGGAACGCCACGGCCATGCCCTCGGGGAAGTTTTGGAGTCCGATGCCCACGGCGAGCGCGATGGCCCCGCCGAGCGCGGCGGCGGGAGTCATTCCCCCCGCGACCAGGTAGGGGATGCCGCCAAACGCCACACCCACGGCCAGTCCCTCGGGGATGTTGTGCAGCGTGATCGCCATCACCAACAGGATCGAGCGGCGCCAGCGGCTCTTGAGGCCCTCGGCAGCGCCCGGCACGTCGGCCAGGCCAGGGTGCAGATGCGGCAGGACGGCGTCGAAGACGCGCAGCACGCCGGCCCCCAGGAGGAAGCCCACGACGGCGGGCAGCCACTTGACCCCGCCCATCCGCTCGCTCATCTCGATCGCCGGCGCCAGCAGCGACCAGTAGCTCGCCGCCATCATCACGCCCGCGGCCATCCCCAGCATCGCGTCGAGGAGCCGCTGGCTCAACCGCCGCGTGAAGAGGACGGGGACCGAGCCGACCGCCGTCACGCCCCACGTGAACAGCCCGGCCGCCAGCGCCTGGAGCACGGGATGCCATTGCGAGAAGGGCTGCACGTCGAAGCCTCCGTTCACTGCTGCCGCGACCCGGCGGCCGGACCTCCAGTATCGCACGGACGCCGAACGCCGTCAATCCTGGTGCGATGGACTTGCCGCGCGGTATAATGTCGCCCATCGCTCGCAAGGAGGCCACGGTGTGAAGCCATCTGTCGAGCCACGCGTGTCGTCCTGGCACGATGTGGTCTACCACGTGCTGGCGCACGTGCCGGTGCCGGCGAGCGACGCCTCGTCGCTGTTCGACGAGGCATACGTCCGCTGGAGCGAGAGGGCGCTGGGGGCGGCCGGGCTGCGGGCCGGGAAGGTGCCCCGCACGCTGGTGCTCGATGCGCCGCTCCTCGCCTCGCTCTACGCCGCGTCGCGGCAGGGCTTCCTCCTCCACGCCTGGCCCCTGCTGTGGGACGATGCGGAGAGCTTTCTTCGCGACATGCCGGCGGACCTCGGGGCCGTCGAGTGGGCCGACGCAGGACGGGCGCGCCTTGCTGAGAGCATTCGAGGCAACACGGCGCCCGCCCTGCCCGACCTTCTCCGCACGGCGCTGTGGAGCGAGCTAGTCAACGGCTATGAGGCCGCATGGCGGCGGGTCGTTGGCCCACGGTCGGAGGCATATCGCCAGGAATTCGCACGCCTAGTCGGCGACGTGGCGGCCCGGTTGCCGGAGCTTCGGGGCTTCCAGTGGGTCCTGTGCCACCCGCTGCGATGGCACGGGCGACTGCTCGAGCGGGAGGGCGCCCCGCCCGTCATCGCCGTGGGTGTCGCGGACGCGGAGCTGGGCGTCCCCCCGTGGCACCCCGTGCTCCAGGGCTGCCACGAATGCTTCGTGGGGCAGGCGCGACGTGCGGCGGCCGACGACGCTCCGTGGGCGACCGTCCCGGGCCGGCCGGGGCACGCGGCGTTCCAGGCCGTGGAGAATGCGGCTCTGGCTCTCGGGGCGCGCTTCTTCCTCGGCAGCCCGTGGGAGGCGGCCTACTTCGACTGGCTTCGCCGGCTCTTCCCCGGCGAGCCGCCCGAGGGGGCCGCGCGGCGGCTGGCGGCGGGGACATAGCGGACCGGGCCGTGCTGGGTCGCGTGGATTCTGCTGCCGCGGCGGACGAAGAGCGTGAGGGTCTGGTTGCCTCCGCCCCTGCCCACGGGGGCGACCAGCCGGCCGCCCTCGGGCAAGGCGTCGAGGAGACGGCGCGGCACGCGGGCCACGGCACAGGTGAGGACTGCCTTGTTGAAGCGGGGGAGGCGCTCGACCGCGAAGGCGTCGCCGCACACGACCCGCACGTTTCGTCGCCGCGCCAGGTTTCGGTGGGCCTGCCTCGCCAGCTCGGGCACGACCTCGAACGTCACGACGCGCCCCCGCGCGCCCACGAGGCGCGCGGCCACGGCGGCGCCATAGCCCGTGCCGCTCCCCGCCTCGAGCAAGCGGTCGCCCTCGCCCAGCTCCAGGAGCGTGTAGTTGACGAGGTAGGCGTGGAGGGCGGAGAGGGTGGAGCGGCCGTCGCCGGTGAGGGGCACGACGGCGTCCCGCCAGGACTCGAGCGCGTGCTCGGGCGGCACGTAGCGCTCGCGCGGCTCGGCGACGAGAGCGGCGGCGATTCGCGGCGAGCCGCGGCCCATCGCCGCCAGCGTGTCGCGTCGAGCCTGGCGGAAGAGCGCCTTCGCCTCGCGGTCGGCGGCGAAGGTGGCGCGGCTCTGGCCGGTGAGGCATCGCCACAGGCGGTAGTCTGCCAAAGTGCTCAGTCGGGCGGGCGGCTCGAAGAGCCGCTGAGCGTGGGCGACGCTGCGGCGGAAGTAGTCGCTCGCCGGCCCCGCGTAGGCGAAGCGCTTGGCGATACCGTCGGCGATCGGGCCGAAGAGCCGCGCCGTGAGGGCCTCGCGCCGGCGGTAGCCCAGTTCCGCGGAGGGATCCACCCACTCGGACGTGAATGCCTGCTCGGAGTAGTTCCACCAGCGGGGGCGGTGGACGCGTGTGCCAAACGCCGCGGCGTAGTCGGCGAGCCGCTTGTCCACGAGCGACCCGGGGTAGAAGCGAAAGGGGTCCACGGAGAGGAAGCCCGTGAGGCCGGGCATACGAAGGAACAGCTCGGCGGCGAACGCGGCGGAGCGGTGCAGGCTCTCCTCGGTCTCGCCGGGGTGGCCGGCGATCAGGTTGGCGCCCCAGGGGAAGCCGCTGCGGGCGGCCTCGGCGGCGAGGGCGCGGAAGCGGTCGAGGAACGCCTCGGGGTCGCGGGCCTTGCCGATGAGGCCGAGCATGCGCGGGTCGCCCGATTCGAGCCCGAAGCCGAGCCCCACGTTTGCCCGCTGATAGCGCTCGAGGTCGCCCGGGCCGAGGAGGTCCACGCGGCTGAGCGCCCAAGTCTTTCGCAGCCCCAAGTCGAGGCGTGCGAGGCGTTCGAGCATCTCGCGCCGCCACGCCGCGTGGAGGCCGAACACGGCGTCGGAGAGGAAGAGCGTCCGCCCCTTCAGGCCGAGCCAGGCGTCCAGGCGGCGAAGCTCCGCCTCGGCGCGGTCGGGCGACCAGGCGCGCCAGGCGGCCTCGCCCTTCGAGCGTTCCATGCAGAAGCTGCACTGGTAGGGACAGCCCCGGCTGAGGTGGATGCCGGGCTGGGTCCCCACGGCGCGGCCGATGGGAAGATAGCGGTCGAGGAGCGACCAGTCGAGCGGCGGCAGCTCATCGAGGCTCGGCAGCGGCTCCGGCCCGAGCACCTGCTGTGGCAGCCGCTCGCCGCGGCCCGCCGCCTCGACGATGCGCGCGAGCGGCAGCTCCCCCTCACCCACGACCACGTGGTCGAAGGGGCTGGCCTCCTCCAGCTCCGAGCCGGACACGTTCAGGAAATCGCCCGGCCGCGCGCTCGCGTGATAGCCGCCAACAACCAGCACCGCGCCGGGGTTGCGGCGCCGCACCTCGACGCCCAGGTAGAACGCCGACAGGTAGTCGTACGAGCTGTAGCAGGAGATGCCGACGACCCCGAACTCGGGGCGAAACGCCCGCTCGGGCTCGGGCCGCGCCAGCAACCGCTCGTAGGAGAGATCGAGCAGTTCCACCCGCGCGCCTGTGCGGGCCTGGACGAACGACCCGAGCGCCACGAGGTGCGGGTCGCCGAAATCCCCCTCGTGTCCCGAGGGGCGGGCGGGCGAAATGAGGAGGACAGTTGGCTGCTGGCGGCGGATGCCGGGGTTGCGTTCTGATGCCATTCTCGTGCTCGTCGTCGTCCTCGTCGTCGTCGTCGAATCCTGACGGCTGCCACTTGCTCCTGGGGATTCGAGGACGACGACGAGGACGAGGACGATTGCGGAACTGCCTGGACCCTGATGCCCAACGTCGGACTCGGACGGGGGCCGCTACTTGACCTCCTCGAGGGACAGGCAGACTTTCGGCTTGGGCGCCATCCGCACGCACACCTTGGGCGCAGGCATCGAGAGGCAGGGCTGCGGCGCCGTGCCGGTCTTGGGCTTCGGCGGCGGCGCCACCTCGAGACAGGGCTGGGGCGTCGCCGAGGTCGTGGGCTTCGGCGGAGGCGGCGGCTCGCCCGCCGTCTTCGGCTTGGGCGGCCGCGGAGGCGTCAGGCAGGCCTGCGGGTCCGTGTCGCATCCCGCCGCAAGCGCCCCCAGCGTCGCTCCCGCCAGGGTGGATTCGATCAGGAACCGGCGGCGATCGAGGATCGCCTGCGCGTCCTCATCCCTCTGCTTCCGCTTCTCGCTCATCGTCGTTCCCCCTCGTTCGCTCGCGCTCAGGGTTCCCTGCGAATGGACAGGCATGGCCGTGGCGGCGGCGACAGGCACGGCTGGGGCGGCGGCGCCACGCTCAGGCACGGCTGAGGCGGCGCCAGGCAGGCCCGCGGCCCCAACAGGTCGCAGCCCGCGGCTGCCGCGCCGAGGCCCGCGCCGACCAGCGTGGACTTGATCAGGAACCGGCGGCGGTCGAGGATCGCCCGCGTGTCCTCGTCGTGGCGTCGGGGGTCGTGCTCGCCCATGTTACCCCTCCTGTACGGGGGCCTCGCGGTGCTCCAGGTTCCCACAAGCGTCACTATACGCCGCTGCGACGGGAAGTCAAGTCACACCTTCTCCGGCACCACGAAGGGGGCGCGGTAGGGACGGCTCAGCAAGGCGTCGGCCTCGGGGTCGTTGACGAACTTCTCTTTCTCGGGGTCGAATTCGAGCCTCCTGCCGAGGCGGTAGGTGGTCTCCTCGAGCTTCAGGCCGTTGTCCTTGAGCATCTCGGCGAACCATTCGAGGCTGGCGACGATCTCCTTGTCGTCGCCGAGGGCATTGCTGTCCTTGCTGAAGGGCACGTCCTTGCCAAGGCGGTAGGAGATGTTGGGGAGGTGGCACAGGGCGCTGGAGTAGTGAGCCTCGAGGATGTGGGCGTCGAGTTCTTCGGGCTTGCGGGAGCGGACGCAGGCGATGAAGTTCTTGAAGATTTCGCCGCCCGGGCCGCGGGGGGCGGCGGGGCTCTTGACGTCGGGCGGCGTCCTGATCTCGATCGGCTCGGCCTTGGCCTTGGTGTCGAAGACGAGACTGGGCCGCTTGCCCTTGGTCTTGAGGTTGGAGACCTCGAAGAGGAGCTTGGTCTCGCCGAAGTCGTAGATGGCGAGCTGGAGGTTGGGGGTCTGGCCCTGGTCGTTCCACTTGAAGCGGCCGCCGATGCTCACGATGCTCCTGGGCAGTGTGGCGTTGGGGATGGCCCACCGCGTGGCATCCATGTCGTGCACGCCGAAGTTCCCGATGTCGCCGTTCCCTGTGTCCCAGAACCAGTGCCAGTTGTAGTGGACGAGGTTGGCGTGGAACGGCTGCTTGGGAGCGGGGCCGAGCCAGATGTCGAAGTCGAGGCCCTGGGGCGGGTCGGCAGGCGGCTTGGTGCCGATGCTGCCGCGCCCCTTGAAGCTCACGCCGCGGGCGCACACGAGCTTGCCACGCTTGCCCGCCGCGATGTCGGCCACCGTCCTGTTGCCGCCGCCGCTGCGCCGCTGGGTGCCGTGCTGCACGATGCGCTGGTACTTGCGCGCCGCCTCGACGCACTGGCGGCCCTCGAACACGTTGTGGCTGCACGGCTTCTCGACGTAGACGTCCTTCCCCGCCTGGCACGCCCACACGGTGATCAGCGAGTGCCAGTGGTTGCAGGTGGCGACCGACACGGCGTCGAGATCCTTGTCCTCGAGGGCCTTGCGGATGTCCTGCACGCAGGTGGGCTTCCTCTTGCCCCCCTTCTCGAGGGCGTCGGCGCGCTTGAACAGGCGGCTGTCGGGGTCAATGAGATAGGCCACCTCGACGTTGGGCATGCCGCTGAAGGCGCCGATGTGCGCGCCGCCGCGGCCGTGGAGGCCGGCCACGCCCACGTGGATCGTGTCGTTGGCCCCGAGCACCTGGCCCGAGACCCTCGTGCCGCCGATGGCGAAGGCCGCGCCGAACGCCGCCGCCTGCTTGAGGAACCCCCGCCGCGTCTCAGCCGTCATCGCTCTTCTCCTTCCTGCCGTTGCTCCCCCCACGAAGTATATCAACCGGTCGAGGGAATGCAACGGGTGCGTGTAATCTCCTTCGAGACAGGTGGCCGCGTTCTGAGCCTCCGAAGGAGGCGGAGGAATAAAGCCCACGGCGATGCTTTGGGAGCCGTGGGATGGTAGGCGCAAGAGGGCCCAGCCCCCGAAGCGGGGCGGC
>DATKZY010000119.1:0-2564 GCA_035527715.1 Planctomycetota bacterium
GCCTTGTCCACGGTCGTCGGCACCAGCACCTGCGCTCGGCCGCTGCCAAACCGACCTTCGACCTGCACGACGGCCTTCACGCGGCTCACGTTCTCCGGGCTGCCGACCACCTGGGCCGCGCCGACATATCCCCCGCCGCCGAGCGAGAGAATCGGCACAACCTTGGTCGCGCCCTTCGCCGCGGCATCGCGCTCTCCCAGCGCGCTCGTGATGAAGCTATCGATCTGGTCGTCGTACTGCGACACCAGCAGGGCGACGCCACCAACCTTCAGCACATCATCCAAGCTGATCGCCCATCCGTTCACGGCCGCCAGCCCGAGTCCGAGCAGGGCGACTGCCGCCACCAACACAATCATCCGTTTTGCAGTCATTATCTTTCCTCCGCCCGCTCAGAACCCGAGCACTTTGATATCGGCGAGCGCCCACACGCTGACGCCCTGCACTCGATTCAGCTTCGTGCTGATAGCGGACACCGGAACGTAGGCGTAAACCCGCCCAATACTCTTGAAGTCCAACCGGAGCTGGTAGACGCCTTTCACCTGGTCGATCTGCTCCGGCGGGCCGGCGACCTGCGCCATCCCCACACGCGCCCCCTCCAGCTCCAGGCTGAAGATCGGGACCCACTTCTGCGCCGTGCCCGTCCAGTCGACCTCCTCCGGCTCCGCCTCCATCTCGGCGGCGGCCGCCGCTTCCTCCGCGGCGCCTCCCGCAGGCGCTTCCTCCGCGCCCGGTGCCGCCTCAGCGCCTTCCTCTGGACTCACCTCGGCGCCCTCTTGCGGTGCCGGCTCCGCCGCTGGCAGCGCCGGTTCCTTCGGCACTTCGTAACCCAAGGCCAGCAGGATGTTATCCCGCCACAGCCCTGCGAGGGCGGCCGGCGTCGCTCCATGCGCCTCCGCTTCCGGCTGGTATACGGCCACGACGAGCTGGTCGCGGATGTACAGCCCCTGCCCTGAAGGCACCGAGCCCACCTTCACGTCCTCCACCTGTATCTCGCTCGCCATCGCCGTCCGCAGCCGGTTTGCCACGATCTCCGCACGCTCCAGCGGCGTGTACCCCGCCGACGACGTGCGCAGCACGATCGCCGGGCGTTCCCCTATCAGCACCTCGGCAACCCGGGCTCCGTCGCGCTCGGCCGAACGGAACGAAACCTCGGCGCTCGAAAAGGCCGCCGCCGCGGCCAGAGCCACCAGAAGCCCGAGCGCCATCACAATGGGCACTCTCAGACGCCTGCGCATGAGTTCATGCTCCTCTCCCTGGAATTCCCAAGCATTATACCTCGCCTGTCGTCATCCACTCAAATGTACGACACACGACAATCGCTTTCATGTCGCGCTCTCGCGCCATTTCCCCCGCTGGCCCCGCGGGGCAGGGAACCGCCACCGTCTCACCGAATGTCCAAGACTATGGAGGTCGCCATGCGGGCGCAAGGCCGCCCCTTCGAGGGCCTTACGCGGGACACCATCCAAGACTACATGGTCGCGCGCCTCCGCTCCGGCGGCGGAACGCGCCCTGCCCTCCTCCTGATCCAGGACCGCGGCCATCACGCCATCCTCAAGGACTACCTCCCCGCGAGCTGGCTCCTGCGCGCGCTCGTCGGCCCCTGGCTCATCGGGCGAGAGGAGCGAATCTACCGCGTGCTCGACGGCGTTCCCGGCGTTCCCCGCCTCATCGGGCGTCTCGATCGCCACGCCCTGGTCGTCGAGCGCATCGACGGGCGCGCCTGCTCCGAGTACCCCGACGGCAGCCTGCCCCCCGAGTTCTTCGAGCGGCTCGAAACCGTCGTCGACGGCATCCACGCCCACGGCGTCGTCCACTGCGATATCAAGAACCGCTCCAACATCGTCGTCACCGACGACCTCGACCCCTACATCGTGGACTTCGCCTCCGCCTTCACTCGCGAGGGCCGCCTCGGCCCCCTGCGCCGATTCGCCTTCGAGCGCTTCCGCATCGACGACCAGCGTGCCGTCGTGAAGGCCAGGCTCCTCGTCGGCCGCATCTGGAACGACGCCGACGAGCACTTCGCCTTTCACCACGGCCCCGCCGAGCGCACCGTCCGCGCCCTCCGCAACGGCGCCCGGTGGCTGTTCAAGGCCCTCGCCCGACACTAGTGCGCATTTCATAGCCCTCACTCGCCTGGCTGTCCGCTGGAGACGCTGGCATGAAATGCGCCTGCTGGAGCATGGCGGCTTGTGTTGCTGTTTCATGACTTCAGATGGAGGCTATAAAACAGCTTCTAGGAGCCCATCGTGGAGACGACCATCGACTCCATAACAATCCGCATCCTCGAAGGCGACATCTGCGACCGCGACGTGGACGGCATCGTCAACGCCGCCAACAACCAACTCTGGATGGGCGGAGGCGTGGCCGGCGCCATCAAGCGCCGCGGCGGCCGCGACATCGAGAGCGAAGCCATCGCCGAAGGCCCCATCCCCATCGGCGAGTCCGTCGCCACGGGCGCCGGCGACCTGAAGGCGAAGCACGTCATCCATGCCGCCGTCATGGGGGCCGACCTCGCAACAGACGCCGACAATATCCGCCGCGCCACGCTCTCCGCGCTGGCGCTC
>DATKZY010000120.1:0-29290 GCA_035527715.1 Planctomycetota bacterium
CCTGGCCGATGATCTGGGCTACATGGACACGGGTTTCCAAGGCAGCACGTTCTACGAGACGCCGAACCTGGACCGCCTGGCCACCGAGGGCGTGATCTTCACCGACGCCCACTCCAACGGCGCCAACTGCGCCCCCACGCGGGCCAGCCTCATGTCGGGCATGTACACCCCGCGCCACGGCGTGTACACGGTGGGCACGTCGGAGCGCGGCTCCAGCACCCACAGGAAACTGATCCCCACGCCGAACACCGTGACCCTGCGCGGCGATATCATCACGGTGGCCGAGTGTCTCAAGGCCGCCGGCTACGTCACCGCCAGCATGGGCAAGTGGCACCTGGGCGACGGGCCGCTGGGCCCGTGCGGCCAGGGATTCGACCTCAACGTGGGCGGCAATACGGCGGGCTCCCCCCGGTCGTACTTCAGCCCGTACCACAATAAGGACCTGCCCGACGGCCCCGCGGGCGAGTACCTGACGGACAGGTTGACGGACGAAGCGGTCAAGTTCATCGGCGCCCACAAGGACCGCCCCTTCTTCCTCTACCTGCCGCACTACGCCGTCCACTCGCCTTTCCAGGCCAAGCAGCAGATGGAAGCGAAGTACAAGACCAAGCCGCCGTTCCGGGGGCAAAAGAACCCCACGTATGCCGCCATGATAGAATCCCTGGACCAGGGCGTCGGCCGGATCCTCAAGGCCCTCGACGATGCCGGCGTGGCCGGCCGCACAATGGTCGTCTTCTTCTCCGACAACGGCGGCGTGGGCAGAATCACCGACAACACGCCCCTCCGCGGCTACAAGGGCATGCCGTACGAGGGAGGGCACCGCGTGCCGCTCACCGTCCGCTGGCCCGGCCGCGTCAAGCCCGGCACCCGCTGCGACGCCACCGTGGTGGGCCTCGACTTCTACCCCACGCTGCTGGAGATCGCCGGGGCCGCCCCACCCGCCGGCCAGCCAATGGACGGAGCCAGCCTCGTGCCCCTCCTGACGGGCGAAGGGGCCTTCGACCGCGGCCGCGCGGTCTATTGGCACCTGCCCATCTACCTCGAAGAAGGCGGCAAAGGCTGGCGGTGCACCCCGTGCAGCGTCATCCGAAAGGGCGACCTCAAACTCATCGAGTTCTTCGAAGACAACCACGTCGAACTGTACGACCTCAAGGACGACCTCGGCGAGTCGAAGGACCTGGCCGCCGCCCAGCCCGACAAGGCCAAGGAACTCCTGGCCGACCTGAAGGCGTGGCAGAAATCCGTGAACGCCCCCATTCCCACGCAATTGAACCCCGGGTACAACCCCTCCGCCCGTGCCGGCAAGAGCGGCAGGAAGGGCGCCGCGGCCGCCGAGGAGTAGCGGCTAGGGAACGAAGACCCACCACGCCATGCCGCCCTGTCGCGTCGGCACGGCACCAGATGAGCATGGCGTCGCTCGAACCAGTACACAAGGGTCTGTGAGGGGACGCTTTCGGCACCGTCAGCCAAGGAGAGGTGCAGGATGAACCGCCGCACGTTCCTGAGGGGCGTTGCCGCCATTCCCGCCGCGGCGGCGCTGGCCCGCCTGACATCAATCCGGACGGCCCGGGCGGAGGACGCCCCGCCCGCGCGGCCGAACGTCGTCCTCTTCCTCGTGGACGACCAGGGCTACGGCGACCTGGCGCTGCACGGCAACCTGCAGTGCCAGACGCCGCACATGGACGCCCTCGCGCGGGAGTCGGTGGAGCTGACCGACTTCCACGTCTGCCCCGTCTGCGCCCCCACGCGGGCCAGCCTGCTCACCGGCCGCTACCACTTCCGCACGGGCGTGACCGACGTCTTCGGCGACTCGTGCAAGATGAGGCCCGAGGAGGTGACGCTGGCCGAGGCCCTCCGCACCGCCGGATACGCGACGGGCATCTTCGGCAAATGGCACCTCGGCGATGAGAAGCCCCACCGGCCCATGGATCAGGGCTTCGACGAGTCGCTCGTCTTCAGGGGAGCGTCCCTGCGCAAGTACTTCGACCCGCCGCTCCTCCATAACGGCGCGCCCAAGGCCGTCAAGGGCTACTGCACCGACATCTTCGTGGATCACGCCATCGGCTTCATCCGCCGCCACAAGGACCAGCCGTTCTTCGTCTACGTGCCGACGAACCTGATCCACACGCCGCTCCAGGTGGCCGAGTCGTACTCCGCCCCGTTCAAGGCCCTGGGCCTCGACCAGAAGACGGCCGCCATCTACGGCATGCTGAAGAACGTGGACGACAATCTCGGCCGCCTGCGGGCCGCGCTGAAGGACCTGGGCCTCGACGAGAATACGCTCTTCATCTACACCTCCGACAACGGCCCGTGCGCGGGGTCGGTCACGCTCCAGCGCTTCATGGCTGGGCTGCACGGGCTCAAGGGGACGCCCTTCGAGAACGGCATTCGCACGCCCTGCTTCCTGCGCTGGCCGAAGGGGTTCGAGTGCGCCGGCAAGGTGGACCGCCTGGCCGCCCACATTGACATCATGCCCACTGTGCTGGACGCGTGCGGCGTGGCCCCGCCGGCGGGGGTCAAGCTCGACGGCACGAGCCTGCTGCCGCTCCTCAGGAACCGCGCCGCCCCGTGGCCCGACCGCACCCTGTTCTTCCAGTGGGACGGCGGCCCCACGCCGCACCGGGGCATGGCCTACGCCGTCCGGACACAGCAGTACAAACTGGTCCAGCCGGTCGGGGCCGCCTGCCCGCCCAATCAGAAGCACATCCGGGACCGGTACACGGAACTGTGCGTGGCCCAGGGCAGGGGTCACCTCACCCTGGAGGGCGAGCCGCGGTACCTCCTCTTCGACGTGGCCGCAGACCCTGGCGAGAAACGCGACATTGCCGCGCAGCACCCCAACCTCGTCGAGAAGCTGCGCAAGCAATACGAGGCATGGTTCGACGACGTTTGGACCACTTGGCACCAGCCGAAAGGACAGGTGCCAAATCTCTGATTTTGAATCATTCCCTGCTCCGCAGGGATCCTGACGAATAATTCAAACTTTAAGATGTGACACCCTTCCACCCTTCCATTGTGGTCTCGGCACTTGACTCCACGCTGGCCGGATGTATACTGTCGTGAACGTGTGATTCACGGCTGGCAGCGGCGGCTGCGGCGGATGGGGCGCCCTCAAGTTCGTGAATCCGGACCCTGGACTGCCCGAAATGCGGCCCCCACAAGGCACCACGTGCCCATTTGTCGCACCAAGAAGGCGATGGAATCAGAAACACCGGACATCCAGAAGCAAAGGAGGTAGAGGGGATGAGGGCAAAGGGCATTGTCCTTGTGGTGATCATCCTCATGGTTTCCGGGCTTGCAGGTGCTGAGGGCTATAGGATCCAGTATGACGCTGAAGCAAATAGGGTTCTGCAATTGGGAGGCAATACGCTGAGGGGGAATTTTGCCACGCGGGCAGAGGCCGAAGCCTACCAGAGGTCGCGACCTAAGTTTGAGCAAGACCATTCATGGATTGTTGCTCCACAGGCCGCCAGCCCTCGTCCCCCAGAGCCTCCCGCACGGCCATCAGGAGAGGCTGAACGGCAACGGGCGGCTGAGGAGGAAAGGCAGAGAGCGGTCGAGGCCGAACGGGAAAGGGCCAGATTTGCCACAGCACACAGTGAACTCATGAGGTCTCTTAGAGTAGGAACGCCGACCGCCGTTCCTGGCCTCAAGACCGGCACAACGGCACTGCCGCTCAAAGTCTCAGGCAATCCACCGTCCGGACGTAACCAACAGAGGGCTTCTGAGTCTCTTGAGGCCAAGGTGGAGCATGCCCTGTTTGAGAATAAGAACGCCGACTGGGTGAAGGCGCAGACACGGCTTATCGACGATCGGCTCAGGGAACCAAACCCGTACGCGAATGCGATCTACAAGTCGCTGAAGACGAAAGTCCCTCCCCCTCTGCCCCTCAGGAAGTATGTGATGCTTCAGCCTGGCGACGTCCTGCTGATCTCACCGGAGGATAAGCCGTTCTGGGATCGACTTGCTGACGCATCGTTTTGGATCAATGCAGGCGATAGAGTTTCCTCCCTCTCTCGATCGCCCGCTTCGCACACGGTTCTCTATCTCAAGGAGGTGAACGGCACCAAGCTCTTCCTTGACCATACATCAGAGAGGGGATCTCATGTCATCACCGAAGCGGAGTTCCTGAAAACCTACGGCCAACGTGACGCCGTAGTAGCGCAGCCTGTGAAGGAAGCTGACACCGCCAAGATCTGGGAGGCCACTAAGGAACTGGTAGAGAAGGAGCAGCTAAGACAAGCAAAGAGGAAGGAGAGTGTAGTACCCGATGCTTTCCGAGATCTGAGCGGCTTTGGCCTCTATGGCGCTGACAACATGGTTTGCTCAGAAGCGAGCCGTTGGGTCTTGGTCAATTCTGGCCTGAAGATTCCCGAGAGCGCGTCTCCGCTCAAGAGGCACTTGGGTATTCACTATGGTCCAGCGAACTTCTTCAGCGATCGAAGAAACTTCATCATCACGCCCCTGTATGGTGTTCCCAAGTGAGCCAGTGAGGAAAGCTGAGAATGAACAGACCAAGGGTTGTGCTGACGGCCATCGTTCTCTTATGTCTCCCGATGACCTTGTCATGGGGACAGCCGGCGGTATCGGATGAGGCGAAACGGCATTTCGACCGCGGCATGGCCGCAGTCGAGATGGCGAAGTCGCCCGAGGATTATGGAGCCGCAATCAAGGAGTTCGAGCAGGCAGTCAGGCTTGCCCCTGATTGGCCAGATGCCTATTACAACCTCGGAACGGTGCAGGCGACGGCGAACAAATACAGTGCTGCGATAGCGAATCTCAAGCAATACCTCAGGCTCGCCCCAAATGCGGCCGACGTTGCAGCGGTGAAGACCCTTATCAACAAACTCGAATTCAAGGCGGAACAGGAAATCACTGACGAGCAAGCGTTGGACATGTTTGGCTCACTGGGGGGGCCGCAATGGGAGATACATGGGAAGAGATGTAAATGGGACGTTTTGGCCATGAAGGGATTTCGAAGAGCAGGGCATAAGATTCTGGTCCGGCACATCTACCAGGTTGCTGACAAGACATTGCGTGAGGTCCCTGGGGGTTGTGAGGTTGAGGCAACAGTGATTGGCCGACGGTTGAATTACACCTCAGGCTACATCGTTCATACGAATGTGCCACCTCCAGCAACACGCCTGCAAGCGTATGAGACAAAAGTTGAACTCGAGATCGTGTCCCATACAAAGGTGAAGGCGAAATCAACGACGACGTTTTCATGGGACCATAGTGTCGTGGACCGGTCCACCTATGAATTTGTCAAGAAGAAAGTGGCCGAGCCAGTGAGCCGGACCGACTAAGCGCCAAGGGCTCCCTTGCCCTCACGCCCACACCTGTGCACGATAGCGCGATTGGAGGCAAGAGGGAAAAGGAGCACCGGGGGTGTCAAGAGCACCGGGGGTGTCAAGTCTTCAAATATCAAAGAGCACCGGGGGTGTCAAGCCTTCAAATATCAATTATGCCCCCGGCCCTCCACGCAACGGAGGCGGACCGATCCCACGGGTGGATTGTATTGAGCGAGATTGCGGGTGTCAAGGGGCGGCAAGAAGTGGGTGGCCACGAATCGGCACGAAGGCTCACGAAGGTGAAGGCATTCGGCAGTAGACAGTGGACAGTGGGCAGAGGACCGTTTCTCTCGTTGCGAAGCTCCGGCTTCGCTACGGGGGCATGCGGCTCCTGCCGCGAGACGCCGAAGCGGGCCTGGCCCGAGCGAAGCCGAGAGCAGCTTCGGGAATGTGCGTCGCGAAGCAGGAGCTTCGCGACGAGACAGTGAAACCCTCCCGCGGCGAGTTGGCCATCTGTCGGGCAGGAGCAAGACGCCGAAGATGGCCATAAGTGTCCTGCTAATCAGGTCTTACACAGATGCTGTCCAGGACTACAGATCGCCAAACGCAGGGGCGGGGAGATTGGCAATGTGTAGCCTGTTGGCGGACTAGCGCGGGGCAGGAAACGCCTTCGGGAGGCCATAAGTATAGGTCCAGAAAGTGCTTATGTGTAGGCAGCCCGGGCCACTAGTCCGCCAGATCCAGGGGCGGGGGGATTGGCGGCGTAGTAGTGCGCCGCCTAGCCCTTCGGGGGGAAGAGCTCGTCGGCGGTGCCGGACATGAGGCGCTCCTTCTGGGCCTCGGTGAGGCCCAGCTCGTCGAAGATGGCGAGGTCGGTCTCGATGTGCCACTTCTGGCGGGCGAGGCCGCCGGGCAGCGTGCCATCGGTGCCGAACATGACGCGCTCGGGGCCGCAGAACTCGATGGCGTTGGCGAGGGCCTCCTTGCGAATGTGCTTCGGCGTGCCGCGCGTGGTGTCAATGTAGCTCTGCCAGCGGGCCTTGTCGTAGCCGGCGGCGGCGCGCATGCGGCCCATCACGGCGAGGGCCTCCTCGCACCAGGGCCACGAGATGTGGGCCATGGCGAAGCGGATGTTGGGGTAGTGGACGAGTTTCTCGAGCCACAGAGGGCGGCAGAAGCGGGAGCCGTCGTCGTAGCCGTAGAGGATGCCGGTGTGGAAGAGGATGCGGGCCTTGAGGGCGTGCATGCGCTCCCAGAAGGGCTCGAGGCGCTCCTCGTAGGCGTACCAGTGGTCGGGGATGATCTTGATGCCGGTGAAGCCCATCTCGGTGAGGGCCTCTTCGGCGAGGCCCGCGATGCCGGGGATCGTGGGGTTCACCCAGGCCAGGCCGCCGATGCGGTCGGGCGCCGCGTCGAAGATGCGCTTGGCGACGAGCAGGTTCTCCCGCGTCTTCTGAAGCGACACGCGCTCGGTCTCGGAAATCAGCAGGATGCGCGCGACGCCGAGGGCATCCATCTGCCCGAGCACCTCGGCGGCATCGGTCTGCCCGTGCAGGTGAACGTGACAGTCAACGATCCGCATGGGTCTCTCCTTCATTGTCTCCCCCGGCCCGTGGGCCTTTGGGGGGGTGACCGGGGCAAGCGGCCCGCAGCCCGGTGCGCGCGGTGCCGCCACGCTATTATGCAGCCATCGCTCGCCGGATCAAGTCCTCACATTGCTGCTGGGCACGTGACCCGCCAACCGGGCCTCCCTTGCGTCGCCGGGCCGCGCATGCTATCCTGCCCCCGACGACGAGCCCCACGCAGCGCAGAGGAGCTGAGCACGATGAGCCATACGTCGCTGTTGCTCGCGCTGGCCGTCCTGGCGGCCGGCTGGGCGAACGCAACTGACTACCACGTCGCTCCCTCGGGAGACGACGGCGGCCCGGGGACGGAGCGTCGCCCATTCCGGACCATTCAGAGGGCGGCCGACGCCATGGCCCCCGGCGACGCGTGCATCGTCCGCGAAGGCGTGTATCGGGAGACCGTGAGGCCAGCGAGGTCGGGGGAGGTGGGCAAGCCGCTGCGCTTTCTCGCGCGGCCCGGCGACGTCGTGGTGCTCAACGGCGCCGAACCCATCCAGGGCGCCTGGAGCCTCCACGAGGGCTCGATCTACAAGACGGCCGCCGAAGGGAGCTTCGAGCAGATCTTCGTGGACGGCGAGATGATGATCGAGGCCCGCTGGCCGAACGCTCGGTTCGGGCAGATGCTCGACCGCGGGGTGTGGGCGAAGGCGGGACGGGGCAGCCGCTACGGCAAGATGGTGGACCCCGCGCTTGCGAAGACGGGCCTCGACTGGACGGGCGCGCTCGCCACGCTCAACGTGGCCCACCAGTTTTTCACCTGGAGCCGACCCGTCCGCCAGCACGCCAAGGGCAGCGACACCTTCGAGTACGACAAGGACTTCCCCGGCATCACCAGCTACGCGGACAAGACGACCCCCTGGGAGGATGATCTCTACTATCTCTCGGGCAAGCTCGGCGCGCTCGACAGCCCGACCGAGTGGTTCCTCGACGCCGAGAGCCGCACCCTCTACCTCTGGTGCCCCGATGGCCAGAGTCCCGCCGGACACATCGTGGAGGCCAAGAGGCGCGACTACGCGTTCGACCTCGAGGCGCGCGAGCACGTCGAGATCGTCGGGTTCCACTTCTTCGCCGCCACCTTCCGGCTCGAACGGTGCCGCGACTGCGTGGTCGAGGGCTGCCACCTGCGCTTCCCCACCTTCCAGCGCACCATTCCCGAGATGGAGAACCCCCGCGGCACGTCGGTGAAGACCTATGTGGCCGGCTCCCACAACGCCGTGCGCCACTGTAGCCTCGCCCACAGCCCGGCCTCGGGCCTCACCGTCCTGGGCGACCACAACGTGGTGGAGGACAACCTCATCCACAACGTGTGCTGGAACGGCTGCCTCACCTATGCAGGCATCTCCCTCGGCCCGCTTGGCCCCAGGGAGCCGCCCGCGGAGGAGGCGAAGTACCGCGAGGCGGCGAGCTGCGGCTCCGTCCTCCGCCGGAACACGGTCTTCGACGCCGGGAACGTGTGCATCCACGTCGGCGGCATGCCCGGGATCGTCGTCGAGCTGTGCCACATCCACAGCGGCGGGCGGGCCTCCAAGGACGTGTCGCTCCTCTACACCCAGCTCCCGCACATCTTCGGCACCGTGTTCCGCTACAACTGGGTGCACGACTGCCACGCGCCCCAGATCGCCCTCGGCATTCGCGGCGACGACCAGACGCGGGGCCTCACCGTCCACCACAACGTCGTGTGGAACTGCGACTGGGACGGCATTGTCCTCAAGGGCGACCACAACCGGTGCTACAACAACACGTGCTTCGGCAACCGCCAGAGCGACATCCTGGTCTTCTCGGCCCCCGAGCCGCACAAGCCCTGGCGCGGGCAGTGGCCGTTGCTCAAGGTGCAGAACAGGAACACCGAGGTCGCCAACAACTGCGCTCAAGCCATCACTGCCGCGAGAGGCCGAAAGGCAGGCCCGGTGGGCGGCAGGTCCGAGAACAACTACACGGGACAGGAGCCGATGCTCGCCGACCTGCCGGAACTGGACTTCCGCCCGCGGGAGGGCTCGCCCCTCATCGCCGCCGGCAGAGCTATCCCCGGCATCACCGACGGCTTTGTGGGCAAGGCCCCCGACATCGGGGCCTACGAGCACGGCGGCGAGCGCTGGGTCCCCGGCTGCCGCAACGGCGTGTGGCTCGCGCCGCGCGGGGACCGGCTCGTGGTCTCGCTGCTGATGCCTGTGCCCGGGGCCGTGACGCTCAGTGTCGTGGCGGAGGGCGCGGCCATCTCGTCCGGCCCAACGCTGGGGTTCACTCCCAAGGACTGGATGCGCCCGAAGGAGGTGCGCTTCGAGGCGACGGCGAAGGGCGACGAGCCCATCGCTCTCGTCGTATCGGCCGACGGCCTGGGCAGCCTCCGCATTCCCGACGTCCGCCGGACCGATCCGAGCGCCGGCGCCCGGCACTGGTTCCCGCAGGGCAGCACGCTCGGCACGGCCGGCATCGCCCCGCGCCGCGGCCCGAAGCGTCCCTAGCCGCTGAGGTCCGGCCTGCTACGCTGTGCGGGAGACACGGCGCGTGCCCACGGTGTGGAGCGCGAGCACCACGAGCCCGAAGAGCGCCAGCCCCGGCCACGTCAACGGCCCGCCCGCCAGGTCCACGTCGAGCGGATTCCCCCCCTTGTTGAGCACGATGGGGATGGCGAGGAGGATGCCCAGGAGGGCCTCGCCGGTGATGAGGCCGGCGGCGAAGAGCACGCCCGGCTGCTCGGGGTCCTCCCTCGAGCCGCGCCGTCGGACCACCCGCTGCGCCGCCCAGGCGGCCAGGCCCCCCGCGAAGATGGCCACGCCCAGCTCGAACGGCAGGTAGATGCCGACGGCGACCGCGAGGACGGGGGTGCGGAACCGGCTGCCCCGCAGCCGCAGCGCCTCGTCGAGCACGATGATCCCCACGGCCAGCACCCCGCCGCTGGCGACCATGATCCAGGGCAGCCCCCCCGTGAACACGAGCTTCGCCACCGAGGCCATGAGCGTGGCCTGCGGCGCGCGCAGCGCGTTCGGGCGCGCCGCCGTCGCCTCCCCGATGCCATAGGCGTTCAGGAGCAGCGACAGGATGGGCGCGATGACCAGCGCCGCGGCCAGCACGCTCACGGCCTCCATCACCTGCTGCTTCCACGGCGTGGCGCCCACGAGCTGACCCGTCTTGAGGTCCTGCATCACATCGCCGCCGATCGCCGCGGCGCAGCACACGACGGCTCCGACCAGGATGGCCGCCGCCGGCCCCGCCGCGCTGCCGGTCCCCAGCGCCAGGAGGAGCAGGGCCGTCGTCAGCACCGTGGCAATCGTCACCCCCGAGATCGGGTTGTTCGACGAGCCGACGACGCCCGCCATGTACGATGCGACGGCCGAGAACAGGAACCCGGCCACCAGCATCACCGCGGCCAGGAGGGCCGCGACTCCGCTGTTCCCCGTGAAGTGGCGGAACACGAAGAAGAGCGGCACCACGGAGAGCGCGAGGGCGATGCCCACCCATTGCATCGGCACGTCGCGATCGGTCCGCTGCACGCCGCGGTGCGCGTGGCGGTAGGCGGCGACGCCCGAGCGAATGCCGCGCAACAGGCTGGGCCACATGCGCACGATGGTCCACAGCCCGCCGACGATCATGGCCCCGACGCCGAGGTAGCGCGTCTCGGCCCCCCAGATCCGCCACGCCCAGGCGACCGGCTCGGCCCCCGGCGGCATCGGCCGCCACACGGCGAGGAGCGGAATCTCGACGAGCCAGTTGGCCGCCCCGCCCAGGAACACGAGGGCGGCGATGTTGAGCCCCACGATGTAGCCGACCGCCAGGAGGGCGGGCGCCAGGCTCGCGCCGAAGTAGGCCACCCCGCCGCCGACCCGCGCCGCGGCCTCGACCGAGCCGGTCCACAGGCGCAGCCCGGTCTCGCCCACTTTGAAGAGCGCGCCGAGCGCCCCGCCCGCCGCGATGAGCCCCACGCCCGCCCCGCCCCGCGACGGGCCCGGGGCGGCCCCAGCCTGTCGAGGGCCGCCGCGGTCGCCCACCTCGAGCACCTTCGCCGTCGCCACGCCCTCGGGGAACGCCAGCTTCGCCTCGAGGATCAGCGCGCGGCGCAGCGGCACCGTGAACAGCACGCCCAGCATCCCGCCGAGGGTCGCGATCAGCGTCGTTTGCCAGTAATCGAAGTCGCTCCACGCCCCGAGCAGGATGAGGGCGGGCAGCGTGAAGACCGCGCCGGCCGCGAGGGACTCGCCCGACGATGCGGCGGTCTGGACCATGTTGTTCTCGAGGATGCTCACGCGCCGGAAGAAGCGCAGGACGGCCATCGAGATCACCGCCGCGGGGATGGACGCGCACACCGTCATCCCCGCCATCAGCCCCAGATAGGCGTTCGCGCCGGCCATGACCATCGAGAGGACCACGCCCAGCACCACCGCCTTGACGGTGATCTCCGGGATGCCGCGATTGTCCATGTCGGTTCCTCTTGGCTCAATCGGGCAAATAGTGTATCCTATGGAGCCGTTTGAGGAAAGGGGTAAATGCCTCTCCACACGCGACACGGGAAGGAGCCTGCTCGTGAGGACGAAGCTGTTGGTGTCCGTTGCTGCGCTTGGGCTCGCCGCGTCGAGCTTCGCCGCGGAATGGCAGATGGCCAAGGGGCCGCTCGCGACGCGGTGGGCCAAGGACGTGTCGCCCGACAAGGCCTGGCCCGAATACCCCCGCCCGCAAATGGTCCGCAAGGACTGGCAGAACCTCAACGGCCTGTGGGACTACGCCACCGCCGCGAAAAGCGATGCCCAGCCGAAGGACTGGGAGGGCAAGATCCTCGTGCCATTCCCCGTCGAATCGGCGCTCTCGGGCGTGATGAAGCGGGTGGATGAGAAGCAGCGCCTCTGGTATCGCCGCACGTTCGACGTGCCCGTCGCCTGGAAGGGCAAGCGGGTGCTCCTGCACTTCGAGGCCGTGGACTGGGAGACGACCGTCACGCTCAACGGCAAGGAGTTGGGCATCCACCGCGGCGGCTACGACCCCTTCAGCTTCGACATCACCGATGCCCTGAAGGCCGATGGCGCCCAGGAACTCGTCCTCGCCGTCTTCGACCCCACCGACGCCGGCTTCCAGCCCATCGGCAAGCAGCGGCGCAACCCCGGCGGCATCATGTACACGCCGAGCACGGGCATCTGGCAAACCGCCTGGCTCGAGCCCGTGCCCATCGCCTACGTGGAGTCGCTGCGCATTGACCCCGACGTGGACGCCGGCCTCGTGCGAATCGCGGTCAAGGGCGCGGGCCAGTGGCGCAAGCCGCCCACTGCCGAGATCGTCGTGCATGCCGGCGGCAAGGAGGTCGCCACCGCGAAGGCCGTCGTGGGCGACACGGCCGAGCTGAAAATCCCCGACGCCAAGCTCTGGTCGCCCGACACGCCGTTCCTCTACGACCTTACGGTGAAGCTCGGCGACGACGTGGTCACGGGCTACTTCGGCATGCGGAAAATCGCCTTGGGGAAGGACGAGGGCGGCATCACCCGCATGATGCTCAACGGCAAGCCGGTCTTCCACATCGGCCCGCTCGACCAGGGCTTCTGGCCCGACGGCCTCTACACCGCGCCCTGCGACGAAGCCCTCCGCTACGACATCGAGATGACCAAGAAGCTCGGCATGAACTGCGCCCGCAAGCACACGAAATACGAGCCGAGCCGCTGGTACTACTGGTGCGACAAGCTCGGCCTCATGGTCTGGCAGGACATGCCCAGCATGTTCGTCACCCGCTCGCCCCGGCGGCCCGACCCCAAGGGCAAGGCCAGGGAGCCCAGCCCCGAGCAGCTCAAGCGGTTCGAGGACGCGAAGCAGAACTTCGAGACGGCGCTCGTCCGCATGATCGAGTGCCGCCGCAACCACCCCTCCATCGTGATGTGGGTGCCCTTCAACGAGGGTTGGGGCCAGCACGACACCGAACGCTACTGCGAACTCGTGAAGAAGCTCGACCCCACCCGCCTCGTCAACAACGCCAGCGGCTGGGCCGATAGGAAAGTGGGCGACGTCCACGACGTCCACGCCTACCCCGGCCCCGGCATGCCGCCCGTCTCGGAAAGCCGCGCCGCCGTCCTCGGCGAGTTCGGCGGGCTTGGTCTCGGTGTGGACGGTCACACCTGGACGCAGAAGACCTGGGGCTACCGCGGCGCCGCCAGCCGCGACGACCTCACGAAGCAGTATGTGAAACTCCTCCAGCGCCTCTACCAGCTCCGCGACAAGGGCCTCTGCGCCGGCATCTACACCCAGACGAGCGACGTGGAGACCGAGTGCAACGGCCTGATGACCTACGACCGCGAGCTGGTGAAGCCCGACCTCGAGGCGGCCGCGAAGGCCAACCGCGGCGAGTTCCCGCCGCCGCCCGAGGTCAAGGTCGTCGTGCCCACCTCGGAGAAGGAGGGCCTGGCCTGGCGCTACACCACCGACAAGCCGGCCGACGACTGGTTCAAGCCCGACCACGATGACAAGGCATGGAAGGAAGGCCCCGCCGGCTTCGGCACCAAAGCCACGCCCGGCGCCGTCGTCCGCACCGAGTGGCGCACGCCCGATATCTGGCTCCGCCGCACCTTCGAGCTGTCCGAGGCCAAGCTCGCGAATCCCCACTTCTGGGTGCACCACGACGAGGACTGCGAGATCTACATCAACGGCGTGCTCGTGGGCAAGGCGGGCCACTTCACCACGCAGTACGAGGAGCTGGCGATGACCCCCGAGGGCGCTGCCGCCCTCAAGCCAGGGAGAAACACCCTCACCGTCCACTGCAAGCAGACCATGGGCGGGCAGTACATTGACCTCGGCATCGTGGACCTGGTGCCGAAGGCCGCGAAGTAGGGTGCGTGACGCGTGACCCGTGACGCGTGAATGGGAGAGGCAAGGGAGCCTTCGGCCGCGGGCTCCTGTGCCTCTGGGACCGGGTTTGGCACATCCGCGGGTCCCCCCCGGAAGCGGGACATGAATTGCTCGGCCCCAAACGCTCGCGCAGCAAGCGCAATCATGTTCCCCGAGCTGCCCAACCGAACATCGGGATATGGGTGGCGGGTGCCGCGCTTTGGAAGCCACGACCGCAAGCGACGGGCCATGGCCCGTCACCGATTCCCGCCGACAATTGACATTTGGAGATTTGACACCTCCCTTCACACCTCCCTTCAGTCCTCTTCACAAGGAGCTTTCAACAATGAACCAACGAATCGCATGGGCCAATATGTTACTGGCGATCCTGCTGCTGACCGCCGACTCCCGTACTGTTTCCGCGCAACCGCAGCCCATCAGCCGACTGGTTTTGCCGCCGCAAGGCGCCCGACCATTTCCGGTCGTGGTGGTCATCGGCGGAGGCAAGGAATTCGACGTCCTTGCGCAGCACGGATTGGCCGTCGCGCACACCAATGGCGGAATCGCCAGCGACTTCAACCGCGGCTACCGCAGTGCCAAGGCGACCGTGCGCTGGCTTAGTGCCAACGGCCGAAGCGTCAACCTCGATCCAGACCGGATCGCGACAATCGGAATTTCAAAGAATGGCAATGCGGCAACGGGCGTTGCGCTCAGCCGGGGCTTGGGCGCCATAACGTTCGGCGAGCGGGTCGAGATAGCTCCGGGCGGCAGGGACGATCCCGCCGAGCGCGTCCGCTGTGCCGTGAATCTCTGCGGCACCACCGACCTGATGCAGACCGACCGCTTCGGCGGCACGAAGACCGGCGGGCCTATGAACATGACCATCGCTGTCGCCATGGCCAACAGCGCCATCAACTACGTTTCCCGGGACGACCCGCCGGTGTTGTTGCTCTTCCCCTTTGGCGGCGGGGCCCATGGCTGGGTCAGCGGTCATCGTTTCGACGCAGCATACCGCCGGGCCGGCCTGCAATCCACCTTGCTCCTGGCGGGGATGCGGAACTGGGAGGCCCTGGCGGTGGATTTCTTCGCGATGCATCTTCAGGACCGCAAGAGTCCCACGCGCGTGCACGTGATTGCCGGCGGAAACGCGAGCCAGGGCGGTCCGTGTTGCGGCTGGTTTACCGTGGTGCGCTTCGGCGATCTCTCGAAAGAACTGGCCGTCAAGTACTCCGCCGCGGGCGGCAAGGTCTGTAAGCCGTTGAGCGGCACGGTGACGATTGCCGCCGGTCAGACCTCCGCCGAGATCGTCGTCCACCCGCTGGCTACGGGCACGGTGACGGTGGACCTGGTTGCAGACCAAGCCTATGAACTGGGCGCCAACCGCCAGGCGAAGATCGGCGTCGTCTCCGGCGTCGTGCCCGGCGTGTATGCTGTGTGTACCCGGCCCTATGCCAAACCGCCGCAGGGGCGCGGCCTGATTACCGTCGCGCGCTGGGGCAGCACGACCCAGGCGCTCGCCGTGAATTATTCGGTCTTGGGGAATGCCGTGGCGGGAACCGATTATCGGCCGCTGCCGGGTAAGATCACCCTTGCGGCCGGTCAGCGCAGCGCAACAATCGAAGTCGTGCCGTTGAAGTATCCACGACGGGGCGAGACATACAAGAGCGTGGCGCTTTCGCTGGATCGAGGCGAAGGCTACGAATTCGGACCGTACTGCGGGGCGGCGTGCGTGGTGCTGACCGATGAGGCTGCCCCGGATACTCCGGAAATCGGCGATCCATTCGGAGTACGCTGACTGTGGTCCCGAATAATGTGAGTGCTGGTCAATCCGGTTACATGTGAATACCATGATCACCAACTATCTCCCGCTGTACAGAATCTCTGAATTCGATAAGTCAGGGGACATCTATGAGCAAGCCTGTCAAGCCGGAAGCGGGGCCGAGAGCGGGACTTTCCAAACAGCTATTCGGCATCGTCGGGCCCCGACGCGCCAGGGGATGAGATTCGAGGCCGGCCCTAGTCACCATAGCGGAGGTTGGGGTCGGGTCGTAGTACTCCATTCTTTTCAGCCGAGCGCGGATGCCCAGAACAATGGAGTACTACGACCTGACCCTATGCCCCTGGTCTTTCGCCATCGAGCGGCGACCCGCGAGGTCGTAGTCGAAGCCGAGGGTGCCGACGCCCGCAATCGTGCGGCGGATGAGGCGGTTGAGGGGGTCGCAGGCGACGCTCCGCAGCCCCCGCTCGATACTATCGCGGGAGATCGGGGTCGTCAAGAGTTCAGCGGATAGTGGGTATGGCCCCCAGTCCTGGCGCCTCCGGTTAGCGCCTGGCCCCGACCCTCCCCTATCCCCTCCCTGGCAGGGAGGGGGGGGCGGACCCCTCTCCCTCGCAGGGAGAGGGGAGGGTGAGGGTGAGAGCCGGGGAACTTCGGAAGCGTTACCAGAATCAGGGGCCATGCTCGCGGATGCTGGGTGCGTGTGATCTCCTGCGGCCAGATGGTGGAACGCGAACGCCGGTCGGTCGTGGGCGGCACCTTGTAGAGTTCCGCCATTTTGTCCGGCGGGCGGTCGGGCAGGTAGTAGGGCGTCGAGGGGTTCTGCTGGCGGCTCACGAGCGTGGGGTCGGCGAGGCACTCCGCGTGGCTGGCGATGGCGGCCTGGTGCGGCGGGTGTCGGCGGTGGAATGCCTGGAGGTCGCCGTCGAGCAGGTGCCAGCCGCCGTCGTAGAACACCTCGGCGGCCTCGTGCTCCTTGAGGTTGGCGATGCGCGCGTCGGCGAACCCTGCCGCCTTGTAGAGCACGGCCATCAGGTCGGCCGTCAGGCCGCAGATCGACCAGCCGAAGCAGTTGAAGATCTTCAGCGGGTCCCACACGAAGTGGTCGGTGAGCCGCTCGACGGGCGGGCAGGAGTGGTAGAGCCCCTCCTGCTTGTCCACGAACAACTCCCAGATGGCGATCGCGAGGTCCTGCCCCGTCTTGCCCGCGAGGCGCGGGCTGGCGAAGAGGGCCTTCAGGCTGCTGAAGTCGGTCGCGTGAGGCGACGTGACGCGCGGCGAGATAACCACGACTGGATATCCTCCGAATAGCGCTGGCCACTGATCCCTACCACACACGTGCTGGGAAGTCAACGCGGCTGTGGCGAAGGTTGAAGCCGGGCCGCGGCGCGCGTATAATCCGGTCGGCGGGGGGCGATGCCCCGCTGGGCTGCCGGCAGAAGGTCGGAGGAGTGCGGAGATGACATGGCGGGCCTCAGGCGCCTTGCTCGTTGCCATTGCCATGACGCTCTGGGTGGGTGCCGCGGAGGCGCTGCCCGTTGACAGCGGCGGAGCTGCCCTCGAGTTCGACGGCCCGCCGACCATCACCGGCCTGAAGTGCACCGTGAAAGGCCCGCCCACGGAGCCGACGAGGCTCCTGGGCTATCTCGACCACTTCGTGCTCGCGGTGAAGCTGAAGCCCCGTCAGGCCGCGGGCGGCCAGGCGGGGGGACTCCGCATGGCGGCCTGGTTCGGGCGCCTGGCCGAGGGCCAGCTCGACGCGAAGTTTCAGAATCCCGACGACCGCGGCAGGCCCTATCAGATCGAGGACGCGTCGGGCACCCTGGTGCCGCCGCAACAGCAGGAGAACCAGACGGCCATCGCCTTCCACCCCGAGCCGTCGAACAAGACGAGGGACCGCGCCAACCTCTCGAAGGGCATCGGCGGCAGGCCCGTGCCGTTGGTCCCCGCGGCGGCGGGCGCCACGACGCTCTACTCCACCATGCACCAGCGCTTCTCCTACAGCCTCGTGGCGGTTGTGGCGGAGCACGCCGCCAAGTATGGCGCGCGGTACTCCCTCGACCAGCTCGGCAAGCTGCCGCGTGGCATCTACCGCCTGCGTCTGCCCTACACGGTCGCCCTGATTGACGGCGAGAAGCGCGTCGTCGGCGTCGTGCACGGCGACGCGGTGCTCAAGCTCGACCTCTCGGCAGCGAATCGGGAGGCCACGATCCAGAGCTTCAAGGGCAGCGGCGCCCCGCTGGTGCCCTTCGAGTAGCCGAGCCGCCAAGCAGCGGTCAGCGGAATTCGAAAGGCGGACGCTCTACCTTGCCACGGATGACCTGCTGCTCCAGCGCGGGCCGCGTGTCCGTGAGATCAGGATTGTCGATCCGCCCAGCTTCATTCGTGAGGCACTGACATGAGCACCGACACAGAGATCAGAGTCAAGGGATTGAAGGCGCTTAGTGACGCCCTTGGCCCAGTAGAGGCGGAGCGATTCGTCAGCCTGCTCTTGCGCGAGCCATTCGACTACACAAAGTGGCGCCGGGACCTCTGGGCCGACAAGTCCGTCGAGGAGATCAGCAAGGCCGCCATGCGACGCCGCAAGGCGGCTCGCCGAAGCAGAGCGAACCGGTGAAGGGAGCTTCCTCAGGAGGCACTGAACTTCAGGCTTCCACCTGACGCTGTTCCCGTACGCTCCTAGCCGCTCGCCTTGATCTTGATTCCGTACTCGGATAATCTCGAGCTCGCTTGGAGCACAGCCATCGGTGTTGGGTGCGCGGCGACCCACTGAAGGACGCGTTGTCGGTTATTGGCCGAGATTCTGGCGCCGAGTATCACGGACGTGAGTACGCCGACAGGCAGAGATTCCCGACCAGGGCCCTTGGCTCTCCCTATGCGCCACTCTCGTTCGTACTTCCACCGATTCGACTTCGTGAAGACCATGATCTGCGCCTTCTCTCCAGGGCGCGCCCGAACGAACGGGTTCACCTCAGGAAACGAATCCTGGTAATTCACCTTGCATGCTCGGGCGAAGAAACCTACATGCTCCCGGCGGCTCCCTGCGAACTCCAGGCAGATGCCTTGGTGCTTGTCGGCGTAGTGTGACCACATGACGATGTCGTCGTTGGCCTCCGTGAGGCAGAATACGCCAATCTGGTTACGTATGTCTCGTATCTGCTCAAGGAGGAGAGATTCCCAAGCGGCCAGTTCGCGGCGTCGGCTGGGCCCAAACATCTTCTTGGTCTGGTGTTCCACTTCACGGTCAGGGAGTTGCGGGTGGTGGTGTTTCAGACCCTCTCGGAAGAAGTCCATCTTCTCCTGCAGCGAGGCATCCGACTTGAGCACGAATTGGCAGTCGAACGGATCGTTGAAACTCGCTGGGGTTGAGAACCAGATCTCGTTCTTCAGGAAGATTTCGCTCGTATGCTTCAGGTCCTCCTCTGTAGCGAGGGACCTATACTTGAAAAGCTTGTGTGCAACCGGTCGCGACATTGTCACATCCTTCCAGGACATCGAGCCCGGCCATGGCGTGCCCCCCTTCTCCCGAGCCATGGGTCGCAGGCGTAGGTGACGAAACCGGCCACGCACGACTGGCCGCACGTCATCACCCTCCCACAAGTACTGGGGCCTCCGGGAGGGAACTGGTCACTCAATCAATGCCCAGGAGCAGAACGTCGTCCACGAGGAGTTGGCAGTCCCCATCCCCCGGCTTGCCGGCGCCGAGGAAGAGGTCGTCGAGGGCGTCGCCGGGGGCCATCTTCGCGGCGGAGCCGTCCTTGCGGCGGAAGTCGCGGGTGAGGTCGAGGGTGGCCTCGGCCCACTTGCCGACCTCGGGCGCGGCGAGGCGATAGGCGTAGTTGTCGCCCTGGGTGAGGTCGAAGGCCATGATCTCGATGGGGCCAGGCTTGCTGACGAAGTAGCGGAGCTTGAGCCACGTGGTCGTCGCCGCGCGGGCGTGGTCGGTGCGGATGCCGACCCGCAGGAAGCGGGCGTGATACTTGTTCTTCGCGTCGCCCGCGAGGGCCCGCTTGCTACCCGCCGGAACGTTCTCGGTAACGACCTCGCCATCCCAGTCGCCGTCGGCCTCGAAGTCCTGCTTGAAGAGGATGCGCTGGGGCCAGAGGGAGGCCCATTGCTCGTCGGAGAGCGGGGTGGCTTTGAGGGCCTCGCAGGCCTTGATGTGGCGCTCGCGGAGCATCTTGCGGCGGCGAGCGGTTTCCCTGGCAATGCGGACTTCGGCGGCCTTCGCCAGCGAATAGGCGCCGGCGTCCCACTTCTCGGTGAGGGGCAGGACGGCTGTGAAGCGAGCGATGAGGTCGCCCAACGCCTCGCGGCGGGCGAGGAGCTTGTCGGCATCCAGGCAGTACCTGGTGAAGCCGGCCACCATATCGTCGTCCACCTTCAGGAGCTTTTCGGCCTCGGCGATGAGGTCGCGGTGTCGCTCGGCGTGTTTGCGGTGGCGGAGGGCCTCGACGCAGTCGCGGAGGACCATGTGGCTCTCCCAGTCCTCGATGCCGTCGCGGATGGCCTCGAAGCGGAGGCCCGAGAGCGGGCCGGGGTAGAAGAGCATGCCGTCGCCATTGCTCGGCCAGCCGCGGCTCCAGCCGTCCGCCTGCCACTTCGAGTTGGGATACCGCTCGGCGGGGTCCTTCGGGTAGTTGCGTTCCCAGATGTTGTAGCAGTAGTACTCGAAGCCCGTGACGCCGTACTTCCAGGTCATCCAGAAGTACACGCGGCCGATGACGGGCGGGTATTCCATCTGGACGTTCGGATGCGGGTAGTGGGGGCCGGCGGCGACGTACCAGTAGAACTCCTCGCCGCGCTCCTGGGATTCGCGGATGAGGCGAGTGCCGTCTTCCTCGAGGCTATAGACCTTGCTCCCGCCGCCAGTCTGGGGGTCGTAGATGTCAATGTAGTCGAGCAGCTCGGGGCGGGGGAAACTGCCGCCGATCATCACCAGGGCGCCGGGCAGGTGGGCGTGGACGAGGTCGGCCAGGCGGTGCATGGTGTCCCACTTGTTCGTCTCGTCGCCGATGTAGACGAGTGCGTGGTCGAGTGCGCCGAGCTTCTTCACGGCCTCGTAGCGCCCCTTGAGCTGCTCCATCTCGGTGTCGGAGCCGCGGAAGTTGCCGCTGAGGTAAATTGTGTTCATCCCCCGCTTGAGGCAGTGCTCCATATCGGCCCGCGGCGACAGAATGGGGATGTATTGCTCGGTCGGGGCGAAGCGATGGTCGAGGAGGAAGTCGTAGTACTTGCGGCGGACCTCGTCGTTGAAGTCCTTGCCGTGGAACCGCGTGACGTTGTCGTAGACGAACTGCCCCATCGTGTGGAAGTTCCACTTCTCGGGGATGGCGTAGGGCCAGACCTTGACCTCGAGAGAGAGCTCCGTCGGCTTCGCGTTGTCGGCCTGGGCGGTGATTGTGCCGCGGTAGACGCCCGCCGCGGTGTCGGGCCGCGTGCGGACGCGGAAGTAGAAGGGCGTGTGGACGTGGCGCTTGACGGTGGTCGGCTTGAAAGGGACGAGCGGGTCCACGATGTCGTAGAGCTTGCCGCGGAAGAAGACGTCGCGGGTCTTCCAATTGGGGCGGAGCTTGTACCAGTCCTCGATGAAGCACTCGATGTCGGCGGCGGGGATGGCCTTGCCGCCGTCGCCCTTCAGATCGGTCCACGTGAAGCGCACGTCTTCCAGGGTTTCGAAGAAGGGATAGATGATGACCTGGAAGCCCTCGAACTCGTTGGCGGCCATCGAGAGCTTGTGGCTCGTGCCGTAGCTGCCGCGGTAGCCGAAGCGGGTCGAGCGGTCGCAGACGCGTGCCTGGCCGTGGGTCATTCCGACCAGATAGTCGTGTTCGAGTGGGGCGAGCTCGAGGATGAGCCTGGGGCGGGCCTCAGCCTTCTCGTGGGTTGCCGAGGGAATGTCAATCTCCCACGTGCTCTTCGAGCGGCCGCCGTCGGCCGGGTCGGTGGGGATGAGCACGACGCCCTTGTTGGCGGCGGGGTTCTTGAGCCACTTCTCGGCGAGGGGCGTGATGTTGAACTCGATCCACTTTCCGCCTTCGGGCACGCCGAGGGGGAGCCAGGGGAAGTTGTTCCAGCCCTGGTGCGGCGGGGCGAACAGCTCGACGGAATCCACGGCGCCGAGCCTGCGGCCGTTGTCGTAGTCGGTCAGCTCATCGAAGGCCGCGACCTGGCCGTCGGCCTCGTGGCAGAAGATTTCGGTGTAGAAGTTGGGCTTCTCGGCCTTCGGCAGGAAGAGGCAGAGGCGGGCGCGGGCGAGCCGTGTGCCGGCCATCTCCTTCGGCAGCTCGAAGCGGATGCGGAAGCGGTTGTGCGCGCCGCGGAGGAAGAGGTGGCTGGCGTCCTCGACGGGTTTCGTGCCCTTGCCCCAGTGCGTGGCGGTCGTACAGCCGCTGTAGCCGTCGAGGCCCTGCTGAATCACCCTGGCGGCGCCGGCCACGCTCAGGCAGGCGCCGAGATCTACTGCAAAGGCCAGGAGGATTGCCTTGTCGCCCATGGCGCGCTCCCCGGAGGAATGGGACATATGGGACGGATGGGACCTATGGGACCGCCCGACCTCATTCGGCCGGCAGCTTGCCGCCGAGGGCCTCGAGGAAGGCGTAGGCGAACATCGCGGGGACGTGGCTCGAGGGGTCCTCGGTGGGCGCGAGGGCGGTCTCTTCGGCGGGGGTGTCGCCCCGCGGCTGGCGCATGCGGGCGAGGTTGAGCCGCCAGGGGCCGGCCGCGGCCGCCTTGTCCTTCGGCAGGTTCAGCTCGGCGAGCGGGATGGCGATCTCGACGCTCCAGCCCTCCTTGCCCCTGGCCGTGGCGAGTCTCAGCTCCGACTGCCACTCGCCGTTGTCGCCCGCAAAGTCGTCGAGGAAGGAGCCTTCGGGGTTGACGATCAGGTGGTGATACTGCCGCGTGGCCTCGGCGCCGGGCTTGATGAAGACCTCGACCGAGTCGTCCTCCCAGACATTCTCGTCGCGGTCGCGCTTGCGGCTTCTCAGTTGTTCGGTCTCGGCGCACTGGATGGCGATGAAGAGGGTCTTGTCGGTGGCGAGGAGCTTTCCTGCCGTGGCGTGCTTCGGCTTGTCGGCGGAGCCGTCGAGCAGGCGGAACTCCGTCGCCTCGGCCTTCGCCCAGCAGGCGTCGTCGAGCTTGCCGTCAACCGTCGGCTCGACGGCGGGCCTGGCGATCAGCACGGCGGGGCGGCCGCTGTGGGTCGGCCCCTTCCACACCGCCTCGCCCGCGGCCGCCTTGGCCGACTTCACTTGCGAGAGCACCTTCTGGTAGACCTCGTAGAGCGCCTTGAGCGTCAGGTAGTTCCGCAGCGTGTAGCCGCTCTGCTTGAGCGCCTCGTCGCTGAAGTCCTGTTGGTACGGCTTGGGATAGGACGGGTGGAGGTTGTCGCCGAGGAGGGTCTTGGCGAAGTTCTCGGGCTGGCGGGCCAGGATCTCCTTGTAGAAGTCCACGAGCGGGATCTTCTTCTCGGCGGCGACCGTGCGTGCGGCCCCGACGAAGCTCTCGACGTGTGCGGTGTTCTTCGCGTTGCCCGCCTGGTCGCCCTTGGGCGGGATGGTGTAGAGGATGGGCACGGTGCCGTTGTCGAGGCAGGCCTGGATGATGAGGCGGAGGTTGTCGGTGTACTTCGGCGGCTTGGGGCCTTGATACGTGTCGTTGGTGCCCCACATCACGAGGGCGACCTCGGGATTGAGCTTCTTGAGCCACGCGTGGATGTTCGCGAGGCCCCACTCGGTCGTCGTGCGGCCCTCGTTGCCGCACTGCGGCCCCTTCCAGGCGCGCCAGCAGCGGCCCTGCACGTACTTGCGGATCCAGGTGTGCGCCTCCTTCAGGTCGGCGGGCACGTTCTTGTGCTCCATCGAGAGGGGCGTGAAGAACGCCATCGTGATCGTGATGCTGTCGCCGAACTGGGCGACCGTGCCGGGCTGGCCCGTGAACTTCGCGTGCACGGCCTTCATCGGCTCGACCCAGTCGTCGGCCCCGAGAGCGACAGTGGCCAGGCAGGCCAGCGACGCCAGGAGACGCATCATTGTCTTCATCGTCTTGCCCTTTGAGTGATGGATCGGGTTGCGCCTGCGGCATTCTAGCGCGTCCGCCGCCTGCGCCGCAACCAGCCCAAGTCTGACAATCCCCTGAACGGCTCCTGCGAATGCCGCCGACGCCGCAACCCGAAGGGACGCCGCGACTTCTGGCCGCAGGCTGCGTCGTTCGTCTCTCCCCTGGAGGTGGTACACGCTGGGCGGAGGCTCCGCGGCTCCCATCTCGACCATCCTGCCCCCCACGAAGAGGTCGAGATGGCAGCAGCAAACCGGGGGCATCTCAGCACAATGTGCAATTTGCGGGTGGAGCCGGGCATCATCAGCGTTTCCTGTATCCGCGGTAGGCGTCGAGGCAGGCGACGACGTTTTCGAGGGGGCAGTTGGCGGGAATGTGGTTGCCGACGGCGAAGAAGTAGCCGGGGCAGTCGCGCCCCTTGTCCATCACGCGGCGGACCTCGGCTCGGACCTCGCGCGGGGTGCCGAAGGTGAGCACGCGGCAGTCGGCGTTGCCGATGATGACGTGGGTCTGGCCGTAGTGCTTCACGATGTAGTCCAGGTCGGTCAGCGGTTCGAAGATGAACCCGTCGGCGCCCGCCTCGGCCAGATCGTCCACGAACTCGGTGAAATCGCCATCGGAGCAGAAGAGGACTTTCTTGCCCGCGCGCTTCACGATGTCCCAGAGGCGCTTGAGGTTAGGGAAGAGGACGCTGCGGTACCACGAGGGGTGGATGAAGGCGCCCTGGGTCCAGACCATGTCGTCGTGGGTGAGGATGACCTCGGCGTCGGTGCGCGCCCAGGCCTGGTAGTAGACCTCGATGACATCGGTCCAACCGTTGAGCACGCGGGTGAAGCGGTCGCGGTCGAGGCCGGCCATGGTGAGGAGCGTTTCCCAGCCGAAGGCGGCGATGAGGAAGCTCATCTGCGTGCGGTAGGTGCCGCCGGGCCAGACGGCGAAGGGGAAGGTCTCGTGCTGGGCGCGGCGGTACCAGTCCTGGTACTTCGCCGCCTGCTCGTCGAGGTCGGGGACGCCGTATTCCTTTCGGGGGTCGAGGTTCAGGGCTTCCTCTGGGTCGGCGAAGCCGAGGTGACGCGAGTCCCTCTCCTGCTGGCGTTCGTGCCAGTAGGCCCGGCCCATGTCGGTCCAGCGGCCTGGGGGGTTCGGCCCGTCGGTGGACCAGATGAAGTCGAAGTCAAGGACTTCGGCGGCCCTGCGTCCGAGGTCGGGGTGGTCGGCGGGCAGCCCTGTGACCTTGGCCATGAAGTCCAGGTGGCTGATGTACTGGGTGTGGGGAATCTCGTCGGGCGCCTGGAGGCGGATGGCCGACATGCCGCGTTGATAGCTCATGGGGTGGTTCTCCGGTCCTCGCGGCGGCATTGTACGAGGAGGGGCAAGGCGGGGCAAGTGGGGACTCGCGCTCCCGGGGCGGACCGGGGGCGCGGGAGCAGATATCCGCCTTGACATCCGCCGCCACCAGGGGTAGGATGCGGCTCGGTGGGTGGGGGCTCCCGTCCGCGCCCTGCGATCGGTTGGGAAGGCCATGGCCGAGCGAAGCCGGGGAGTGACCACTGCGCCGCCGATCGCGCGCGACCCGTTTGCGGAGGGGGGGGGCGCGGGCCTCGCCAAGGTGCGCGAGGCCTTCAGCCTTCGCGCGATCGCGGTCGGCACGCTGATGAGCCTCTTCATCGGCGTGGCCTGCCCCTACAATCTCCACAAGATCCACGCCTCGTATATGGACATAGATTTCAGCACGCCGGCGGCGATCTTCCTGTTCTTCCTCCTGGTGTTCCTGGTGAACGGCGTGCTGCGGTGGTTCCGGCTGGCGCTGAACGCCGGGGAGCTGCTGGTCGTGTATGTGATGATGATCGTGGCGACGACGATCCCGACGATGGGGATGACGGCGTCGTTCATCCCCGACATTGCGGCGGAGTATTTCGCGTCGCCGGAGAACGGCTGGGACACGTTGATCGTGCCCCACCTGCCGAGCTGGGTGCGGCCGACGGATTCGCTGGCGATCAAGTGGCTGTTCGAGGGGAAGCCGACGGGGGAGGCGATCCCCTGGGGCGCGTGGCTGATGCCGCTGGCCTGGTGGCTCAGCTTTCTCTTCGCCCTCTACTTCGCGATGATCGCGATCATGGTCATGGTGCGGCGGCAGTGGGTCGAGCGCGAGCGCCTGGTCTACCCGATGGTGCACCTGCCGCTCGAGATGGTGAAGGCCGAGGAGAAGCCGGGCTTCACCAACCCCGTGCTGCGCAGCGGCTGGCTCTGGGCGGGGATCCTCATCCCGTTGCTCGTGGTTTCGTACAACGGCCTGACCTTCTACTTCCCCGCCGACCTGCCGGAGAAGCTGACGATGGGCACGCGGCTCGACATCTTCCGCGGGGCGGGGCGGCTTCAGCTCAACATCAGCTTCCCGATGATGGGCTTCGCGTACATGCTGCGGCTGGACATGGCCCTGAGCCTTTGGGTGTTCAGCGTGCTCACGCAGGTCGAGCGCGCGATCTTCAAGATGGTGGGCTTCGACGGCTTCGTGACGGCGAAGGGCTTCATCCGGCACCTGGACGGCTACAGCCAGAACGGCGGCGGGCCGCTGGTGTGCCATCAGAGCCTGGGGGCGCTGCTGGCCCTCGTGGCCATCGGCCTGTGGCTCAGCCGCGGCCACCTGCGCAACGTGGTGGCCAAGGCGTTCGGGCGCGGCAAGGACGTGGACGACTCGGACGAGGTGATGTCGTACCCCTTCGCCTTCTGGGGCACGGTGATCTGCGTGGTCTACATGACGGTGTGGCTGTGGCGGAGCGGGATGTCGCTGGGCATTGCGGTGGCGATGGTCGTCCTGTCGCTTGCGATCTTCTACGGCATCACGCGGGTCGTCGCGGGCGGCGGGCTGGCGGCGGCGCGGGCGCCGGTCATTTCCTCCACCGCCATCATCTCCGGGCTCGGGTCCGACGGCATGCCGCCCTCGACGATGGTGGCCTTCGGTCTGAGCTACGTGTGGATGGCCGACGTGCGGATCTTCGTCATGGCCTCGGCGGCGAACGGGCTGAAGCTGGGCTCGGAGCTGCCCGGCCGCCGGCGGCGGCTGTTCTGGGCCATGGCCATCGCCGTCGTCGTCGCGCTCCTCAGCTCCATCTGGATGACCATGGTCATCGCCTACCGGGAGGGGGGGCAGAACGCCAACTCGTGGTTCTTCGTCGGCGGGCCGCAGTATCCCTACGACTTCATGGGCCGGGCGATGAACAACCCGACGGGGCCGGACGTGGATTCATGGATCTTCGCGGGGTTGGGCGCGGCGGCCATGTCGGCGCTCACAATCATCCACCACCGCTTCGCCTGGTGGCCGTTGCATCCGATGGGCTTCCCCCTCTCGACGATCATGATGACCGACTTCATGTGGTGCAGCATCTTCATCGCGTGGGCGGTGAAGTGGCTGGTGCTGTCCTACGGCGGCCCGAAGCTCTACCGCAAGACCCGCCTGTTCTTCCTTGGCCTCATCCTCGGCCAGTTCACAGGCTGCGGACTCTGGATCATCGTGGACCTCTGCACCGGCCGCGTCGGCAACAACCTCTACTGGGTCTAACGCGCGTCTCCAGCGCTCTGCATTTGCGCGCCGCCGCGACGTGCTCGTCTGCGTGTTCGGGGGCTGCCCGTGGCGGCCTTGGTGGTCGCCGCCACGGGAGTCGGCCAGGGCGACCTGGTGACGCTCAGGAACTGGATGGCCGTCACCTGGCGCCTTGCCCTTCCGCTCCACCCGCTATTTCTGGGCGAGAATCCTCAGGATATTGCCCTTCGCCACCCGGGCCGCTGTGGCAGGCTTCAGCCGATCCAGGAGATCGTAGTACTTTGTGATCTCCTCGCCATACTTGTCCCAGTGAGCGACTTTGTCCGAGCCGATCATCACCCGGTCGGGGAACTCCTCGATGAAGGCGACCCAGCGGCCCATGGACTCCTTGTCCTTGGCGATGTAGTCGGGGTAGACCACCCACGAGATGTCTATGGACAGGTTCGGGTGGGCCGAGAGCACTCGCCGCAGGTCCGGCAGCAGCGTCGGCACGTCCACCCGCCTCGAGATGCCCGCGTGCGCCCAGATGAACGTGGTTCGCGGGTTCTCCTTCAGCGCGTTCTCGAGTTCTTTCAGGTAGATTGGCTCCCTCTTCCAGGCGGAGGAGATGTTGTGGTGTATGAGGACGGGGAGCTTGTGGCGGGCGGCGAGCTGGTAGACGCGCATGAGGGCAGGATGGTCGGCCCTGGGCGGCTCGCCGTAGGTCAATGCGGTGAGGTCGTCGTGGCGGGACATCAGTTCGCCGATGCCCTTCCAGAATCCCGGGTACATCCTGAGGAGCATCTCGATCTGGTCGGCCGCGTTGAGGTCCAGGGGGTTGATGCCGCAGAGGAAGGGGAAGAACCGGTCCTGAGTCTCGGGCCGTTGCCTGGCGAGGTCGTGCGCGAGGATGAAGTCGGTTCCCGAATAGTAGTAGGTGCGGGAGTCGGTGTGCATGTAGTAGGTCGGCGGGATCGGGTCCGCTTCGGTCCACATCTTGACCATGGGGATTCCGAAGACCACCGTCTTCTCCACGCCCGCCGAGTCCATCGCGCGGGCCAGCGCCTCGAACCCGTCGGTCCTCTGCACGAAGTCCAGGTAATGAACGTGGTTGTCCACGACGGCGTGCCGTGCCCTGCCGGCCTCGGGCGCCGGGGCGACGGCCTCGGGCGCCTCGGCAGGCGTCCCAGGGCGAGGCGGGGCGCATCCAAGGAACATGACAACGGCAAGAACCGACAGAATCACCGTGCGGCGCGACAACTCCCTCATGCCACTGCTCCTTTGCCTCCCGGTTCCGCGCGAATCGAGCGTCTCCCCTGACAGGCCTCGCCTCATCGGCCTCCCCTGCCTCGTTCATCATACGGACACCGGCCAGACAGTCAAGTGGCTGCTTGACACCCGCCGGGGCGGGTCATAGAATGCAGAAGATGCCCGAGGGCGTGTGCCCGGGCGGGCCGAGGAGTCGTCATGCCCGAGGCGAACGCCGCCAGCCAGGCCCCCAATGCGAAGCCGCCGGGCGCGGACCGCCCGCCCGTGGTCGGCGACTTCGAGCTGCTGGACCGCATCGGCCAGGGCGCGATGGGCACGGTGTTCAGGGCCCGGCAGCGCTCGATGGACCGCACCGTGGCGGTGAAGGTGTTGTTGCCGCGGCTGGCGGGCGACGCGGCCTACGTCGAGCGTTTCTTCCGCGAGGCCCGCGCGGCGGCCCGGCTGAATCACCCGAATATCGTGCTCGCGCTCACCGTGGGGGAGGACCGCGGCTACTACTACTTCGCCATGGAGTACGTGGAGGGCCACACGGTGTCCCTCCTGCTCAAGGCCGGGCCGCTCGAGGAGCGCCGCGCCCTCGAGATCGCGCTCCAGATCGCCCGCGCGCTCGACTATGCCTGGTCGAAGGAGCGCATCGTCCACCGCGACATCAAGCCCGGCAACATCCTCATCACGCCGAAGGGCGTCGCCAAGCTGGCCGACCTGGGCCTGGCCCACGAGGCGACCCTCGAGGAGGCGGGCGCCCCGGAGGCCGACGGCAAGATCCTGGGCACGCCCTTCTACATCGCGCCCGAACAGATTCTGCGGCGGCCCGACCTCGACGTGCGCTGCGACCTCTACGCCCTCGGCTCCACCCTCTTCCACATGGTCACGGGCCACACGCCCTTCGAGGGCGGCTCGACCAAGGCCATCCTGGCCCGACAGCTCCACGAACCCGCGCCCGACCCGCGCGAGC
>DATKZY010000121.1:0-3553 GCA_035527715.1 Planctomycetota bacterium
CGAGGATCGGCCAGCGCTCCTCGAGCGATCGGCTGGAGTCCTCCAGGACGCGGTTCTCCGCGTCGGACAGGGCGCTCCAGAGGTCGCTGGCGAAGTAACCCCCCCGGACGACCTGGATCGGGTCCTTATACTTCGGCCCGCACTCGCCCGTATGATCGTGGCAGTCCACGATCGGCGTCTCCTCGCAGAATTCCCGCAACGCTTCGTAGTGCTTGGATCGGCTACCCATGGCCCGGCTCCTTCATAGAGCTCGATAGCGTGTTCATTCGATCTTCTCCAAAGCAAGCCCCACTTCGTCGGCCAGAGCAGAAATCAACGACGCAGTGATGGCCATCATCAGGCGGACCAGGTAGCACAACTTCGGTGTGCACTCGAACGTGGTACCAGGCTTCAGGATGATGTTCATGTCTCTCGCCAGTAGCCGTCAGTTCCGGCCTACCAGCGTAGCAGGTCGGGAAGGGCCAAGTCCACAAGGTTAAGCCAGGGCCTGGTGACAGAGGGCGGTGTGTTGGATCAAGGCCTGGAAGGGCGCTATCCCAAGGGACGAACAGTCTCGTTCTGCCAAGCGAGGGGGTTCTCGGTGGCGGGCACCGAGAGCGATGGTACAATTCGTATGGTGTTGAGTGCCGACGAGACCAGGGATTGGCTCGAACGAGAAGGAGAGGGCTCCCTACCGCCGGCGGGAACCGGCTGGCCGGACAATGTCGCGCGCGCGGACGGGGCCCCGCCCGCGCCGGGGGACGAACTCGACGCCGAGATCACCGCGCTCAAGACGCTCCATCCCAACCTCCAGCTTGAGTACAGGCAAAGCGATCTCCGCTCGATGAGCCGGCAGACGAAGCTGCTCCTGCTGCAAGACATCCGGGAGGCCTTGGGAATCAAGCCCCTTCGACGCACCACACTATGATCCCGAGGAAGCAGGCCGTTACCCTCTGCGCGACAAAATCGACGGGCACTTCGGGTCGCTCCGAGACCGAGGGGCCTTCTGCTGCCACCACGCTGCGTGCGTTGTGTAATAGGCCATGGCTTCAGCCATGGTATCTCCCAGTAGGCGACTCCCCATGAGCCCGTTTCAACGGGCTTGCCCCTTCGGCTTGAGCCCTCGGCAGGGACAGGCGACAGGCGGCTCAAGCCGGAAAACGTGAAGGGCGTTGAAACGCCCTCGTGCGGCTGTATACCGCCGCCAAACCACGGCTGAAGCCGTGGCCTAATACACGGCAGAGACCCACGTGGCGCCGCGATGTTAGCCCGCCTGGTTCGTGAACGCTTCGAAGACGGCGACGGCGTTTTCGGTGGGGGTTTCGGGCTGGAGGCCCTTGGCGGGGGCGAGGAGGTAGCCGCCGCCGCGGCCCATCTCGGTGCAGAGGCGGGTCACCTCGCGGTGGATCTCCTCGGGCGTGCCGAAGGGGGTGAGCCGCTGGGTGCCCAGGCCGCCCCAGAAGGTGATGTTCGGGCCGTAGGTCCTCTTGAGCTCGTAGACGTCCATCGCCTCGGGCTGGCAGCTCTCGAGCACGTCCAGGCCGATCTCGATGATGTCGGGCATGATGTCCGTCACGTTGCCGCAGCAGTGGCTGATCACGAGCTTGCCGGCCGCGTGGACCTGCTCGTAGAGGCGGGCCCATCGCGGCTTGAGCAGGTCCCGCCATCGCCGCGGGCCGAGGATCACGCCGCGCTGGTCGCCCCAGTCGTCGCCGAACATGACCGCGTCGACGGGCAGCTTGACCGTCTCGGCCACGAAGGTGGAGTACAGGTCGGTGATGCGGTCCAGCAGCTCGGCGTAGAAGTCCGGCTCGGCGATGGCGTCGGTCAGGGCGTTCTCGAAGCCGCGAATCGTCCAGCTCCGCTCGAACAGTCCCCAGCCGATGCCGGCGATCCGGAAGCGGTCGGCGTGCTCGCGGCAGGCCTCGCGGGCGGCCGACAGGTCCTCGGCGCTGCGCGCGAACCGCTGGGGCTCGGGGAAGTCGTAGCCGTCGAAGGACGGTTTCTCGATGGCGGGGCTCTCCAGGTGCCACGGGCGGCGATCCGTCCGCCAGACGGTCCCGTAGGCGTCGCGGATGCGGCCGGGGGCGATCTCCTCGGTGGGCCAGGTCTCGACGGCGCTGGCGTGGGCCAGGTAGGGCAGGAGCTTCTCCCGCCACTCGGGGCCGCCGTAGTGGGCGTCGAGCCGCTCGGCGACGTCGCCCTCAAAGCCCAGGCTGAACGGCACGGGGTGCGTCTCGTGGTGGTTGACCTGTTCCAGGATGGCGTCGCGAAGCTCCATGGCGGTACCTCGTTGTTCTAGTCGGCGTCGGCGAAGGGATCGGGCTGCTCGGGCCGCCAGCCGAGGGTCTCGGTGATGCGCGAGATGTCCACCAGGGCGGTCATCTCCTCGGCGGGCAGGCGCAGGGGCACGGTGGGGTAGCACGTCTCGATCAGGGTGGGGATGGGCACGGCGAGGTAGGGCCTGGCGGCGGTCGGGCAGAGCGAATGGTAGCCGGCCGGCTGCCTCTGGAGAATGGCCACGACCAGCGAGGCCGCGTCGGGCATGCAGAGGTAGCTGAACCCTTCGTCGGGCTCGCCGTGGATCGTGTCGGGGTGCTCCCTCAGGCGCCGGCGGAACCAGTGCAGGTGGCGGTCGCCCAGGAGGAGCGGGTAGCGGACGGCCGTCGCCGACAGCTCGCCGTCCAGCGCGGCGTAGTACCTGAGCATCTGCTCGCCGGCCTCCTTGCTGAGGGCGTAGAGGTTTCGCGGGCAGGTGGGCGCGTCGCCGTCGATGGGCAGGTAGGCCAGGCAGCTCGGGCGCCGCAGGGCCTCGTCGTCGTCGGATCGGACCGTGCGGTCGCCGGCGAAGACCTGGACGCTGCTGGCGAAGATGAGCTTCTTGATGCCCATCTCGACGGCCGCCTGGAAGACGTGGACGTCCATCGCCACGTTGTCGCGGTAGAGCTGCTGGACGGGCACGCCGGCCCGGACGTTGGGGTAATTGGCCAGGTGCACGAGGGCCTCGCAGCCGTCCAGAAGCCGGTAGGCGCTCGGGGCGTCGAGCAGGTCGGCGACCTCGAGGGCTACGGGCAGGTCGCCGCGATAGTGCCGGTCGGTCGCGCGGACATCCGCGCCGGCCTCGGCGAGGGCCTCGCAGACCTCCCGCCCCAGGCGCCCCGCCGCACCGGTGACCAGGACCCGTCCAGGCATGGCCTCCCTCATTCCACCGCGTTGGGGTCGACGCCGCAGTCGGCGAGGATCTTCGTGAACCGCCGCCCGTACTCCACGTACGTGCGGTAGCGGGCCTCGTCCTCCGTCCCGCTGCCCGGCTCGTGGAACACCACGCCCAGGTGGGGCTCCATCGAGAACCCGCCGTCGTAGCCGCGGGCCACCAGGTCGCCGACAACCCGCACGACGTCGCCGTCGCCCTCGCCGGGCCAGGTGTACTCGCACTCGCTGAACGTCCCGCCGCTGTCGGAGATGAAGCGGCCGTCCTTGATGTGAACGTAGGCCACGTGCTCCCGGACGTGCTCGTAGAACTCCCAGGAGGACTGCCTCTTGTCCGGGTCGGCGCCGGCGTGGTCGCGCGAGC
>DATKZY010000122.1:0-28222 GCA_035527715.1 Planctomycetota bacterium
GGGCGGTCTCGCCCGCGAGAGGCCCGCCCTCCGGTAGCTCAGAAGTTTTCGGGGAGGGGGTGCGGGGGAAGCCCCCTTTCTCAAAAGGGGGTTCCCCCGCACGCAGCTCCTTGAGAATGTCGGCCAGCGACTTCCCCTTCACCAGCTTCATCGTGTAGTAGACGCTGCCGTCGGGCTGGCGGGTCAGCTCGTAGATGGGCACGATGTTGGGGTGTTCGAGCTGGCCTGTGACCTGGGCTTCCTCGATGAAGCGCGCACGGCGGGCGGGGTCCTCGGCGGTGGCGGGGAGCATGCGCTTCATGGCCACGGGCCGGCGGATGTCGCGGTCCACGCACAGGACCACTTCGCCCATGCCGCCGTGGCCGATGGCGCCCTGCTCGACGTAGCGGCCCGCGGAGGGGGCCGCGGAGGCGAGGGCCTCGTCGAGTGGCACGACCTTGGCGCCGGCCATTGTGCGCGTCGGGTCGTCGGCCATGTCAGGGGCCTCCCGAGGAGCCGGTGGACACGATGGACTTGGCGGACCTCAGTGTAGCATGGGGCGCCGCCGCCTGCAAGATTCAGTGTCGCGCAGGCGCTCCTGCTACTCGTAGCTGGCGCTGAGGTCTTTGAGCCGAATGGCCGGGTCGGGCACGGGCACGAGGTCGGTGAGGTGCACCACCTGGTCGCGCAGCTCGACGACCAGCCGCGTGACCTTGACGGGGAAGTCCACGCGGCCCTCCGCCGTGAAATGCCAGTCACAGCGCTCGGGGCCGTAGAAGCCGCCGTCGTACCAGGTCAAGAGCTTCACCTGGAGGTAGTTCCAGCCGTCGAAGTTGATGTAGGTGCGGGCCTTCCAGTCGCCGACCATCCAGCCGCCCTCGCCGGCCGAGATGGAGAAGAAGCGCTCGCCCTTGGCGTCCTCAAGCTCCCACATCACGCGGCCCCACGATGAGTTGCCCTTGACCCACGTGCCGATGGCCCTCGGCTCGCCGGGCACGGGCACGGGGTCCTTCGGCTTGAGAATCAGGTAGCGGGGGCAGAGGGCCGGCACATCGGGCTGGGGGAGGAGCTGGATTTCGAGGGCCTTCCCCTTCTCCGCGTCGTCCCTCACGGCGACATCGGCCTTGCCCTGGCGGCGGGGGAAGTCGAAGTGGGCCTTCTCCAGCGCCTCGTCGCGCTCGGACGCCGCCGTCCACTTCCCCGCGTCGCACAGGTCGTCAGCGACCTTCAGGCTCTTGGGCGGGGCTTCGCAGGCCGCCGGGCCGCCGACGGCCTTGGCAATCCTGGCCTTCGTGCGGAGGTAGCAGGGCAGGCTTGATACGCGGAGCTTGCCCTCGGGGGCATTGCCCATCGAGTCGGTGAGGGCATAGCGGGCATCGCCATCGAAGGCCAGCTCGACCTCACGCTCGCCGCGGGGGAGCCAGAGGGCATAGATGAACTCGTCGCCACGCTGGAACTCGCAGATGTAGAGCGACGGCGAGTTGCTGGGGAGGTAGCGCGTGAACTTCGCGCCGTCCAGCTCGCGCGTGAGGGTGGCGAGGGCGACGAAGCTGGGCTTCGGATTCAGCAGCGGCCACCGATGGCAGAGACCCGTGCCGCCCCAGCGGCTGTAGTAGTAGGAGTCGCCCACGTCGTGCAGCAGCGCCACGTTGATATGCGGCATGCGGTAGGCGAGGGCCTGGAGGCAGTCGCGGGCGTACAGCTCCGCCTGCTCGATCTCCGTCAGGCAGCCGGGCGTGGTCGGGCGGCCCCGCCACTCGTAGGTCGAGGTCACTGGCACGTCGTACTTGTAGAGCTTCTGGTACTCGCGCTGGAAGTAGACGCTCTTGAATGCCTGGGGCGGGTACTCGGGCATGATGAGCTGGCCGAGGTCCTCGTCGCCGAAGGCGTCCACCAGGTCGCGCGGGTAGCCGCGGCGCATGAACTCCACGGCGAACGGCAGCGAGCTGTTGCCGAAGATGAGCTTGATCTGCGGGTACTTCGCGCGATAGAGCTTGCTTACCTCGATGGCCTGGTCCCATCGTGCCTTGAAGCTTTTCTCCTGTTTCTCATCGAGCTTGGGCGCGGGCTGACCGATGAACTCGGGCGGGAAGACGAGCTTCTCTCCGAAGCCACTCTCGTGGAAGATGAGCGCCCACTTCACATCGGGGTGGGCCTTCACGGCGGCGTCAATCGCCTTCTCGGCGTCCTTGCCGCGCATCAGGTTGGGCAGCATGCTGATGGAGAGTCCGTGCTTCGCCAGCTCCTCGCCCGACGGCCCTGAGCCGCCGGGACAGACATGGCGGAAGCCGAGGCGTTGGAGCAGCGGCGCGACGTCGGCGACATCCTTGGTGCCGATGTGGCTGTTGCGGAACCACCAGGTGCCGAAGGGCGATTCCGGCCCCGCCTTCCGCGTGTCAGGCGGGAGGATGGCGAAGCTGGTCGTCGTGTCCCAAATCGCCTCGTTGTCGCGAGTCACCCGCACCTCGGCCTTGAACCAGCCGAGCGTGGGACCGCCCACGTCGAGCCGAACGGACTCGGTCTTGCCCGGCTCGACCGCCACCTTCTGGCTCACGCGGCGGCTTGCTCCATAGAAGTCCGTGATGTCGCAGACCGCCTCGCCGCTGAACGCCGCACCGGCGACGTTCGCGACACTCAGCTCAAGCTCGGGCTTCTCGCTGGCGTAGAGGACGTTGCCCACTTGCTTCGCGCGCAGGCGCACGCGGAGGGGCGAGCGCTCGAGGGTGAGGCCGAAGACGCGCACGCCGCTCGGCTTGCCGAGCGGCTTGGTCGAGAAGTTGGCGTAGTTCTGCTTCTGGACCTGGTGCAGCCCCTTCGTCAGCTCCAGGTCGAGGCACTGCGTCGAGCGGCCGTGCGTCGTGCCCGTCTCGTCGAGCACGTCCTGGATGTGGCCGATGTGGAGCGGCACGCGGATCTGGCGGAGCGTGCCGGGCGTGCCGGGCTCGACGCGAACCGTTGTATCAGCGAAGGCGTCGCCCCGCCCGCCCGAGTCGAAGGAGTCGCCGAGGAAGCGCGTGAGGCGGAGCGTGAGGACGGGCGTCTTCGCAGGGTCGGGGTCCACCGCGCAGAGCAGGTGCGCCCAGCCGTAGTCGGCCGTCGGCACGGACAGCAGGATCGACTCGGGCGTGCCGTCGAACGTGCTGCGGGTGTAGTAGTCGTCGGTGAAATCGTCGGGGCCGGATGCCTCTTCGAGCCAGCGGGAGAGGCCGACGTCAATGGATTCGTCGGGCGCGGCCACGTGGAACGGGACGCCGTTGAGGGTCTGCGGCCCTGGGGGCAGGGGGCATTTCGCCGCGCCGGCGTCGCCCGCGCGCCGGTAGCCGGCGAGGCGGAGGGGCAGGTAGCGGCCATGGTCCTCGCACTTGCCCACCGAGGCGGCGAGGAGGCCGTGGCCCGGCTTGAGCGCGAGCGTGAGCGTGGTCGCGGCCAGCTCGGCCCGGCCGAGATAGCGGTCGTCGAGCCAGAAGGCCACGGCGCCCAGCTCGAAGTCCAGGCGGAGCTGCACGCGATGCGCGGTTGCCGCCGGCAGCTTGTCCCAGTTGTCGAGCGCCTTCTTGAGGTCGGCCCCGTGGTAGAAATGGGGATTCGGCCGCACCCAGCGCCGGCCGTGGAAGAGCCAGGGCTGGCCGACCTGCCGCAGCGACGCCTCGATTCCCGCGTCCCTGGCGATCTCCTTCTTCCAGGGCCAGGGCGACTGCGGCAGGTCCTTGGCCGTCAGCACGAGTTCGACGACGCCTTTGGCAGCATCGGTGGCGCGGATGGCCAGGGGCGTGTCGAGCTTGCCCAGGCTGAGCGCCAGGGCGACGGACTGGCCTCCCTGCACAGGGGCCGTGATGGTGGCCGGCTCGGTCGGCGCGAGGCGCTCGGCGTTCGTCTCGCACTCGCCCTTCAGGGTCCAGCCGGCGGGCAGTTCCGCGGCAGCGGCCGCCGCCGTGAGGGCCGCCGCAAGAATGGCTCCTCGCATCGCTTCGGGCTCCTATCTCCGGTGCTGGACTTGTTTCTCCCAGTCGCCGAGCAGGCCCTTCAGACGCCTGGCGTCGCCGGGCCGCGCGGCCAGGAGGTCGTTCTTCTCGGCGGGGTCGGCCTCGAGGTCGAAGAGCCATTCCTCGAGCTTCTCGCCGTCCTGGCGCGAGAGGTACTTGAGCGAGCCGTCGCGCACGGCACGCCAGGTGCGCTCGCCGCGCCGCGCACGCCAGAAGAGCGTGCGGGCGAAGTCCTTCGCGCCCGCCCCCACGTGCCCGAGAATGTCCATGCCGTCGAAGGGCCGCGGCGGGGTCACGCCCGCCGCCCGGGCCAGCGACGCCGTGAGGTCCATCGTGATGCACGGCTGGTGCGAGACGACGCCCTTCGGGAGCGCGCCGGGCCAGCGGGCGATGCAGGGCACGCGAATGCCGCCCTCGTAGAGCGAGCTCTTGCGGCCCGAGAAGGGCGCGTTGCTGCCCCGCGGGTCGCCGCCGTTGTCGCTCGCGAAGACCACGAGCGTGTCGTCCGCCAGGCCCTTGTCGGCCAGGGCCTTCAGGATCTGGCCGACGCCTTTGTCCATGTGCTCGACCATCTCGGCGTACTTCGCGCGCGGCCCGTCGTCCCACTTCTCCTTCGGCACGCGCTCGGGCTGGCGATCCTTCGGCCCCTGGTAGGGGCTGTGGGGCGCCGTGTAGGCCACGTAGAGGAAGAAGGGCTTCGCGCTGCTCTGCCGCCCGATGAACTTCACCGACTCCTCGGTGATGAGGTCGGTCATGTAGCGGCCGTCGGTCGCCGGCTCGTCGTTCTCGTAGAGGGTCTTGACGCCGGTGATCTCGACGTAGTGGAAGTAGTCGCAATGGCCGCCCAGGATGCCCTTGAACTGGTCGAAGCCGTGGCGGCGGGGGAGGAACTTCGGCTCGTAGCCGAGGTGCCACTTGCCGTAGACGGCGGTCGCGTAGCCCGCGTCGTTGAGCATTCGGGCGATGGAGGTCTCCTCGACGGGCAGGCCCAGCTCGTGCTTCTCGGCCAGGCGAATGGCATCGTCGTAGCGGCCGACGTTGGTCGTGCCGATGGCGCACTCGAGTCCGCCGACGCGGTGGAGATAGCGGCCGGTCAGGAGGGCCGTGCGAGTCGGCGTGCACTCGGGCGCGGCGGCGTAGTATTGCGTGAAGCGGACGCCTTCGGCCGCGAGGCCGTCAATGCATGGCGTCTTCAGGTCGGTCGCGCCATAGCAGCCGAGGTCGCCGTAGCCCTGGTCGTCGGACAGGATGAACACGATGTTGGGGCGCTTCCCCTTCGGCTCCTCACGGTCGCAAGCACTGCCGACCGCGGCCATCGCGGCCGCGCCGGCAGCCGTCCTCAGAAACTCCCGCCGCGTCGCCCTCTCCTTCATGGCCGCGCGCTCCGTTCTAGGTGTAGTGGTCGGTGATCGAGCGGACGAGTTTCACCCACCGCCGCAGGTTCTGGGGCTTGCCCTGGACGGTTTCGACGTCCTTGAGCGTGATGTCCACGATGCACCCCTTGGCGGCCTCCATCGCGTCGGCGACGACCCTGCGGATGAGGTCGGGGTCGTAGCCGCAGCAGATCATCTGCGCAGGGTTGGGCCGCCAGGACACGACGTAGTCGGTGCCGATCTGCTCGGCGCACTTCGCCACGTTCGCCACAGGGGTCACGGCGATGCGCCGCAAGTTGGGCACCTTGCGGAGCATGTCGATCTTGCGGGTGAGGTCCTCGCAGCAGCCGTAGGCGGAGAGGGCGAACCGCGCCATGATGGGAAGCTGGTACTGGAGCAGGAACTCGTCGTGCATGGCAGGCGAAATGAGAGTGTACTCCTGGGCGGCGACGAAGACCCAGAGCCTGTCGCGGGTGACGGGCCGCGGGTCGGCCGACGGGTCGGGCAGCTCGGCGGCGTAGGGCATGGCCTGGTTGGCGTGGTTCAGCAGGCGCCAGTCGCCTGCCGCCTCGGCCTCGGCGTGGGTGGTGAGGATGGCGTCGCTCATGAACTTCAGCACGCGGTGGAGCCACTCGGGGTTGTCCATCATGTCCAGCATGAGCTGGTCGAGTCCGCGAAGCTGGGTGAGCAGGGTCGAGATGTCGCCGTTCCAGCCGCCGTAGGCGGGCGAGCGGTCCACGACGACGGGCAGGACGTCGCCGACGGCGTCGCGCACGCGGGCGGCGTTGCGGGCGGTGGCCTCCTCGTCCACGCGATGGTGGGCGAAGGTCATCCGCTGCGCATCGTCGAGGGTGGCAAGCGTCGGCTGGAACTTCCACGAGCCGCGGGGAGCGGTTCTCTCGCTATGGCGGATCGGCAGGCCCCAGAGCCCCTCGCGCGGGACCGCCACGCTCGCCCGCACGGCGAGCCAGGGCTCGAGGATGTAGTCGTCGTCCAGCGTGTCCTGGAAGAGCATCTGGCGCAGCCACTTCTCGTAGGGGCGGTAGAAGAGGTCCTGGCATTCGAGGCGCGATTCGGGCGCCTCGTGCCAGGCGGCGAGCCAGCGGACGTAGACGAGCGGCCGCGTGCGCTGGAGGCTGTTGTGGCGGCGCCACAGGTCGCGCCGCTCGTCGTAGGTCGGCTTGCGGCACACGTCGGCGTAGCGCTGCGCCAGGTCGCGGAGGATGCGGACATCGCTGCTCATTGCACCAGTGCCTCCAGCACGGCGACAACGTCGCCCTCGGTGAACTTGCGGGGGTTGGCCTTGAGCGAGCCCGAGGGCAGGCTCTCCTTGGCGATGGCCGCGTAGTCCTCGCGGGGAATCGCCACGCCGTCGAGGGCGTGGCGCAGGCCGAAGCGCTCGACAAGCCCCTCGACGAACCCGACGATGTCGCCGCCCGCGAGCGCCGACAGGCGGGCGTACTTGTCGCCCACGTGGCCGCGGTTGAGGCGCATCACGTGGGGCATCAGGAGCGCGCACACGACGCCGTGCTCGAGGCCGTAGCGCGCGCCGAGCGGGTGGGCCATGCCGTGCACGGCGCCCAGGCGGGCGTTGGCCAGGGCCATGCCGGCCATCAGGCTGCCGTAGGCGCACTGCTCGCGGGCCGCGAGGTCCGAGCCATCCTCCCACGCCGCGGCGAGCGACCCGATGAGGCGGCGGGCCGCCTCGAAGGCCAGCGCGTCGGTGAGCGGCGTCGCGTGAATCGAGGTGAAGCTCTCGATGGCCTGCACCAGAGCGTCCATCCCCGCGGCGGCCGTCACCTGCGGCGGGCACGACAGCGTCAGCTCGGGGTCCACGATGGCCACGACGGGCATCATGCACTCGGCGCGGATGCTCTGCTTGAGACAGCGGGAGCGGTCGCTGAGCACCGCGTTCTTCGTCACCTCGGCCCCCGTGCCCGACGTGGTGGGGATGGCGATGAAGGGGAGGCCGGGCTGAGCGATGGGCCGCCCGAGGACGAAGTCGGCCGTCGGCTCCCGCTCATTCACGAGCGCGGCGATGGCCTTGGCCGCATCGAGGGTGCTGCCGCCGCCGAGGCCTATGGCCACGTCGCACCGCGCCGCGCGGCACGCGGCGCGGCCGGCGTCCACCGTCGTCACGTCGGGGTCGTGCTCGACCTGGTCGAAGACGGCGGCTTCGACGCCTGCCGCGCGGAGGAGCGAGAGCGCCTTGTCGGTCGCCCCGCTCTTCCGCATCGCCGAGCGGCCGGTGACCACGAGCGCCCTCGCGCCGAGCGCCGCTGCGCGCCCGCCAACGCAGCCGACCGAGCCCGCTCCCGCGACGATCTCGCGGGCCGTGGTGAACGAAGGCATCCAGAGCTCCTCTTGTGCCCGCCGCGACGAATAGGAAACCAAGGGCGCTCGGGACGCCTCGCCGCCCGTTGCCTCGAGTCGCGGAGCCGCTCAGCGGACGTAGATCCGCCGGATGCGTGCCTCGCCGACCTCCCAGCCCCCGCGGTCCACCGCCAGGATCGCCGTGCCCTCCTGAATGTCGTAGTAGAAGTACAAGTAGGCGGGGTCCTGCTCCTGGTGCCGCGGCGTGCCCAGGCGGTTCATGAAATCCACCTGCGAGACCTTGAAGCCGGCGGGCAAGCCTTGAGCCGGAATGCCCAGCTTGGCCTTCAGCTCGGCAAGCGTCGGGGTCTCCCCGCGGCTGGCGACGATGCCGATCACGAGGATCAGCACGGCCACCGCGGCGGCGCCGACCCCGACGATGAGGCCGACGGGTGTGCCGCGCGGCTGGTAGTGGTGCGCGTGGGGGTGCGCCCCCGCGGCGTGTCCCCCGTGGCCCGCCGGCGGCGGGCCGCCCGCGTGGGCGAACCGCGCGCCTCCGCTCTCCCGCCGCAATCTGGAGCCGAGCCAGGACATCTCACGCCTCCCTGCCCCCAAGGGGCCGCTCGGGTACGGCAGAGCCACTCACCGTGGTGGGCGGGGCGGGATTCGGACCCGCATGGGGTTTTGAGGCCCCCTTGGATTTTAAGTCCAATGTGTCTGCCATTCCACCACCCGCCCGGGCGCGTGCTGCCGATCATTCTACCCCCGCGCCGAGCGTTCTTCAAGAGGCCGGGCGACAAATGATTCCGCGCCTTGACAGCGCGCAGGGGCCGGGGTATCATCGCAGGCGGGCCCGGCGGAGCCGGGCCCGCGGGGGGCCCGCAGTCCACAGGGAGCTACCGACATGGGATCGAACCGCACGATACAGACGATTCTCCAGGCGATCATGGTGGTGTTGCTCGCGGCCATGGCGTACCGGCTGCCCGCCGTCGGCGGCAGAGCCGGCGGGCGCGAGGGAGGGCTGGAGAGCGCCCCTGTCCTGCCCTCGGAGAAGGAGATCAAGGACCGGTTCTACGCGTACTTCGCCGACGACAAGGAGGCGAGCGCGAAGGCCGAGGGCCTCGAGGTGTCGGTCGAGGACATCTCGCTGGAGGGCGCGGTGGCCCACGTGAAGCTGCGCCTCAAGTTCCGCTGGGAGGGCCACAACTCGCAGTACACGGAGGGCCCGCTGAAGAACGCGCCCGGCAACCGCGGCGACCGCGTGCAATACACCGAGATCTTCAGGTTCCGCCGCTGGGGGAAGGGCTGGGACATCGAGGGCCGGCGCGAGCCGCCGCTCATTCAGTGACCGGCGGGGCCTCGCGGAGCGCCCCGGCCCGCTGCGCCCCCACGATGTAGACGTCGTCCACGGGGATTCCCCACTTCCGCGCGGCGGCAGCCACGGGCACCCCCTTATGGTAGACCTGTGCGAAGAGCGCTGCCGGCGGCCCGTAGCGCGGCAGCACCGCGGGGTCCAGCCAGGCCGTCGTGGCCTGCGGCCCCCGCGGCACGGTGTCGCACGCCGCGCCGAAGTCGAGCACCCGCACGATGCCCCAGGCGTCCCGGCACGCCACCCAGAGGTCCACGGCCAGGTCGTCGAGGCGCGCCGCCGCGTCCTGCTGCCACACCACGCGGAATTCGTACCACCCGCCCTGGGCCAGGCGGCGCTCCAGGCGGGCGATGGTGAATGCGGCCTCGGGGTCCGGGCGCGCCTTGCCCCACACGTCGGCCAGGACCCGGGCGCGCCGCTGCCGCCATGGGCGCGCGGGCGCGCCGCCGCCCGCGGCGTCGGCCCCCCCGGCCGCGCCCTCCACGGCCACCTCGTCCACGCGCGCCCTGCCGCGCTCGAGGGCCACGCGGAACTCCAGCACGGCCCCGGGCCGATACGGGAACGGCACGCCGAGGCGCGCGTAGCGGTCCGTCGGCAACTCCTCGAGCCGCACGCAGGAGGAGGCCAGTGTGTGCCCCTCCGCGGTGGCGACGTCGAGCCACACGTTGCCGGAGCCTTCGATGCCGCGCAGGCCGAAGACCGCGTTGTAGCGGCCGGCGAGGCCCAGCGCGGCGTCGTGCCCGCCCACGAGCGGCGCGTCCCGGCCGGCCCCCTGCACCTCGACGGCCTGGCCCCGGGCGGCCAGGCCATCGGTGACCACTCGCCCCCCGCGGCGGAACGCGGGGGCGGGATACACGAAGCGGGGCGTGGCCTCCGCCGCCGAGGCGGCCTCCACGGCCCGCAGCCGGCACCGCTCGACGACGGCTCGGCTGCCCGCCGCCACCACCAGCCGCACGCCAGTCGCCCCTGCCGCCTCGGCGGGGCACCGGGCAACCAGGCTGCCGCCGAGCCAGTACTCGAGCCACTGGGGGCGGACGCGCACCTCGAGCCTCTGCTCCCGCTGCGGCTCCAGGCACGGCGCGCGGCACTCCGCCGCCCAGGCCTCGGGCGCCGCGACGACGCGGTAGCCGGCCGAGCCGAAGGCGTGGGGGCCGATGAGGAACTGCACCCCTTCGCTCCCGCGGCCGCGCGCGCTCCAACGCAGCGCGACCTCGAGGTCGAAGGCCGCGGGGCACGTGGGGGCCAGGACCAGCGTGGCGCGCTGCCCCTGGGCGGCCTCGACCTCCAGCGCGCCGTCGGCGCGCCGGGCCACGCTGCCCGACGGCTCGGGGCGGGCAGCCGGCCCGAGGCAGTCCCGCCACTCGCCGCTCGCGCCCCGCGCGCGGGGCGGGGCGGCAGCGAACGCCATCAGGCATGGGATCACTGCGCGGAAGGCAAGCGTGCCGACGTGCATTGCGCCTCTACTCGGGAAATCGGCCCGGGGGCCTCGGGCGCGCGGGGGGCCTTCACGCCGCGAAGGCCCCCCGGGAGTGCTCGACGCGACATCAGGCCTCGGCGACGCCGGGCAGGGGAATCTCCTCGGCGGGCAGCTTGATCTCGCCCTTCTCGAAGTCCTCGGCCGTCGGCGAGAGGGCGAGCTTGCCGAACTGGCCGTCGGGCTTGCACACGTCGGTGAACCGCACCGGCTGGCCCGTGTAAGCGGAAAGGCGGCCCATGATGCCCACCAGGGTCGAGTTGGCCACCTGCTCGGCCTCGTTGAGCGGCTTCTCCTTCACGACCGCGTTGATGAGGTCCACGTGCTCCTGGACGTACGCGTTGTCGTGGCCCTCGATCTTGGGGAGCTCGACGCGCTTGCGCGGGTGGAGGTAGACGCTCTTGGCGAGGATGCGCCCCTTGTCGCCGATCAACTCCTCGGTCTCGCGGCTCCAGGTGCCGTTGACCTGGCGGCAGAGGCTGTGGACGTGGACGATCGGCTTGTCCTTGCCGGCGAACGTGTAGTCCACGCTGAAGAAGTCGTACTGGTTGCCCGTCTTCCGCCGGGCGCGGCCGCCCACGCCCACGGCCAGCGTCGGCACGGCGCCCAGGAACCACACCATCACGTCCAGATTGTGCACGTGCTGCTCGATGACGTGGTCGCCCGACATCTGGACGAAGTTGATCCAGTTCTTCGTGATGTACTCGATGTCGCTCCAGCCCGGCTCGCGGCGGGTGATCCACGACGAGGCGCCGCACCAGTACACCGCGCCGCCCCAGAGCGAGCCGACCACGCCGTCGTCCACGAGCTTCTTGGCGGCCAGGTAGCCGATGTCGTGGCGCCGCTGCGTGCCGGCGACGACGCAGAGGTTCTTCTTCGCCGCCTCCTCGCCGGCGGCGATGACCCGCTGCCCGCCCACGGGGTCCACGCACACCGGCTTCTCCATGAACACGTGCTTGCCCGCCTTCACCGCCGTCTCGAAGTGCAGGGGCCGGAACACGGGCGGCGTGGCCAGCAGCACGAAGTCCACGCCGCTGTCCACGAGCTTCTTGTAGCCGTCGAAGCCCGCGAAGCACCTGGCGTCGGGGATGTCGCACCCGTCCTGCTTCAGCCGCTCGCGCGTCTTCTCCATCGGGTCCTTGTAGAGGTCGGCGATCGCGGTGATCGTCACATCGGTCTTGAGATACTTCCCGGCCTCGAGGAAGTTCACGGCGGCGCCGCGGCCGCGCCCCCCGCAGCCCACGAGGCCCGCCTTCAGGACCTTGCCCTGGCCGCGCGCGCTGGCCCCCAGAATCGTGAGGCCGCCGAAGGCCGCCCCCGCGGCCAGTGCCCCGCGCATGAAGTCCCGCCTCGACACACCCTTCTTCCGTTCGCTCACGTGCGGCCTCCTTCCTGAAGCAGTGGCGCAGTGAAAGGAATCCTCTACCGTCAGGAGTCTACCCTGTGCAGGCGCTCTTTGCAAGTCGGGGACGCGCGAAGCCCCAAGTACGCCGACCCCCAGATAAGGCGACAAGGCCGCGGACGCCTCGGCGTCTTGCTCCCGAAGGGAGCGCAGTGGGTTGCCGGCGGCTTCAGCCGCCGGACCCTGGCGCCGGAACTGCCCGAAGTCCCGAAGGGACGGCAGAAGGAGGCCCCCGGCCACCTCGCCACGGGCTTCTGCCGTCCCTTCGGGACTGGACCGGGGGTGGCCTCTGATCCGGCGGCTGAAGCCGCCGGCAACCCGCTTCAGTCCCTTCGGGACTGAGGAGAGCACCAACGGGGAGCTTCCTGTCCCCTTATCTGTGGGGCGGTGTACTGAGCGACCCTGACACACACCCCGAATAGCCGAACCATCGCCTGCTCAGCGGCAGGTGGCCTACTTTTTCTTGCCGCCAGGGGGGCGCCGCACAGGCCACGGCTCGACGTTGCTGCGCTTGGCCCAGGCGTCCCAGAGGGCGGAGAGTTCCTTGACCTTGTCGGGCTGCTTGGCGGCTAGGTCGTGCAGCTCCGTGCGGTCGGTCTCCATGTCGTAAAGCTCCCAGCCGCCGGGGTGCCGCGAGACGAGCTTCCACTTTCCCTGCCGCACGGCGCGGTTGCCCTCGTGCTCCCAGAAGAGGACGCGGGGCACGGAGGCCCCGCCCACATTTTCGAAGGTGGGGAGGAGGCTCTTGCCCTCGAGGGGCTGAATCTCCTTGCCGTTGAAGGTCTTGGGGTACTCGCCGCCGGCCACGTCGAGGCAGGTGGCCATGACGTCAATCGTGTGGCCGACCTGGCCCGTGAGCTTGCCGCTGTCTTTGATGACCGCCGGCCAGTGGACGACGAGGGGCGACGAGATGCCGCCCTCGTGGACCCAGTGCTTGTAGAGGCGGAACGGGGTGTTGCTGGCGTTGGCCCAGGGCAGGTGGTAGCTCAGGAAGGAGTTGACCGGGCCGGGCGGTACGCCCTTCTGGCCGCGGTCAATGGCCTCGGCGCAGCCGCCGTTGTCGGTGAGGAACATGATGAGGGTGTTGTCGAGCTTGCCCAGCTCGCGCAGCTTGGCGACGAGGCGGCCGATGCCCTGGTCCATGCGGTCCACCTGCGCGGCGTAGACGGCCATCCGCAGGTCCCACATCTCCTTGTCCTTCACATCGTCCCAGGCGGGGGCCGACCTGTCGCGGGGCGTGAGGGGCCACTTGGGGTCGAGGAGGCCCATGTCGATCTGGCGGCGGTGGCGCTCCTCGCGGAGCTTGTCCCAGCCCTTCATGTACTTGCCCTTGTACTTCGCAATGTCGTCGGGCCAGGCGTGGAGGGGCCAGTGGGGCGAGGTGTAGGCGAGGTAGAGGAAGAAGGGCTTGTCGCCGCGGCCGTGCGTGTCCACGTACTCGACCGCCTTGTTGCTGAAGGCGTCGGTGACGTAGAAGTCCTTGTCGTCGGGCGTTGTCTCCTTGTCGTCCACGGCGAAGATGCGGCCCTTGTCAACCTTCCAATAGTTCGAGCCGCCGCTGACCAGTCCGTAGTAGTGCTCGAAGCCGCGGTCCACGGGCCAGTGGGGCCGCCGCTCGCCGACGTGCCACTTGCCGACCATGAGGGTCGTGTAGCCCGCGGGCTTGATGGCCTCGGCGATCGTCACGCAGCGGTCGTTGAGGAAGCCGCGATAGCCGGGCACGCCGTAGTCGCCGACCATGTGGCCGACGCCTGCCTGGTGGCAGTAGAGGCCGGTGAGCAGCGTCGCGCGCGATGGGCAGCAGCGGGGGGTGTTGTAGAACTGCGTGAAGCGGATGCCGCCCTTCGCGAGGCCGTCGAGTGTCGGCGTGCTGATCTCGCCGCCGTAGCAACCGATGTCCGAGAAGCCCATGTCGTCGGCCATGATGAGGATGATGTTCGGGCGCTTCGCCGGGGCGGCGGCCGCGTCGGCGCTCCTCAGCAGGGGATACGATGCGGCGAGGGAGGCGAGGAAGTTGCGGCGGCTGACTGATCGGCTCACGGCCGGTCCTCCTTCCATATCCATACGGAATGGGATGTCCACGCCGTCACCATACCACGTCGCCGCCCTTGCTTCAAGGCCGCGGCGGTTGGGCCAAAGAGAAGGGGGAATGCCGAAGGGCATTCCCCCACGAGAGCGTGCGGATTGGGATGCGAGGCTACTTGCCCTCGACGACGCGGATGGTGTCGGTTCCCGTGAAGGGAACGCCGTCCTTCGTCGCGCCGGTGAGCGTCAGCGTGGCCGAGGGAGGAGCGATGATGGCCTTGACCCGCTCGAGGCTGACCTTGACGACCAGGTCGCCCCGGTCGTCCGCGAACGCGCTCTGCGCCGGGAGGCCGCTGAGGTCGAGCGTCGTGCAGTCCACCACGCTGAACGGGATGTCGGCGTGGACCGACACGACGCCTCCCTTCGACCCGAGGGAGATCGTGCTGGGCGACACGGCGATCACGACGGCGTCAGCGGCTAACGCCTCCTGGCGCGCGCCCGCGCCGCCAACCAGCATGCCCACGGCCAGCCCAAGCGCACAGAGTCCCACTGCTGCCTTTGCCATGCTGCCAACTCCTGGGTTGATGGCCCTGCCCCGCCTTTCCCCGCCATCACTTGGATTCTACCCACGTGCCGGCCCTTGTCAAGGGACCCTCAGGGAATCCCGGCCGCGCCCGCGTTGCCGCTCGGCAGCATCGCGTTGCCAAGCGTCAACAGCCATAACACACTGCCCCGCTTGCCTTTGTGGCGAAACGGCGGGAACGCCGTTGCGGATTGTCAACATGAGCACAAAAACATCCTCCGGGAACACCCGGCCGACGTTCCGGGGATCGGCGCAAGTCCTTTCTGAGTCTATACTAATGCGAAATCGTGGCAGACGGGCGGGAAGGCCGTTGAATGGCACATGCGTTGCTGCCTGCTACAAAGGAGGGTGAGAGAGGAGAAGTGAGGCAAGTGTCTGGTGCCCCGGCGAGGCGCGTTCGCGCAGTCCGGAAAACGCGGTTTTCGCCTTGACACGGCGCAGGGGCCTCCGGTAGACTCTTGGCGTGTTGGGGCCGCTGAAGAAGGGTATAGGTCGATGCGAGTGAGGAAGGCGAGAATGGCTGGCTCCCTGCAATGGTCGGTCAAGCGTGGCTGGGGCCGCGCTGCGTGGGTTCGCCCCCAGGCGTGGCGGGCCGTCGCTGTTGCCGTCGCGCTCCTGATGGCAGCATCCGCCTCAGCCGTCACCGTTACGTGGGACGGCTCGTCGAGCGCCTCCTGGGGGACCTCAGCCAACTGGACCCCTGCCAGCGTGCCGGGCAGCAGCTTGACCGGGGACGTTGCTCAGTTCGATGGCCTGGGCAACGGCAATACCACCATCGCGCTGGGCACGAACAGCACCCATCGCCTCCTGAAGTGGATGCGCTTCCAGACGGCCGGCGTCGCAGCCTACACGTTCACCAGCACGGGCAGCCTGATCTGCATCGGCAACGGTGGCGGCATCACAGTCGAGGCCGCGGTCACCACCGACCAGTTGTTCTCCGTCCAAATCCGGCCGGAGAAGGGGACAACGACGTATACGAACAATGGCTCGGGGACCCTGACGTTTGGCTCCGGCTTCTCGACGTACTGGTCGCCCGATTCGGCCGGCGCCAAGGCCGTGGCCGTCTTCGCCGGCACCGGCGACATCGTGGTCTCGAAAGTGGACGACCGGGACCCCGCTCCGGGCGGCCACAGGACAATGGCCGTGCAGGTGAACGGCCCGGGGCGGGTGACCATCACCGGGGGCGGCAACTACTCGCAGGGCACGACCCTCAACGGCGGCACGCTCGTCGCGCGCCACAGCAGCGCGCTGGGAGAGGCAGGAGTCGACCTCAACGGCAGCGCCGCAGGCACCGCCCTGCACCTCGAGAACGACATCACGATCGCCAACAACCTGGACCTCGCCGGCGACAATGCGGGCAGCAGCCAGGCCGTCCTCAGAAGCGGCAGCGGCGACAACACCTTTGCCGGCGCGATCCGGCTCGAGACCGGCGGAAGCGCCCACTACGTCCAGGTTGACAGCGGCTCGCTGACCCTCAACGGGGACATCTTTCAGCAGAACGGCACGGGAACGCGGAGCCTCGACTTGCAGGGGGCGGGTGACGGCACGATCAACGGCAGGATCTACAACGGTTCGGCCGACACGTTCGACCTCAACAAGCGCGGCCTCGGGACATGGACCCTCACCAACGCTGCCAACAGCTACAACGGCGCGACCACCGTCTACGCCGGCACCCTGCTCGTCAACGGCAGCATCACCAGCGACGTCACGGTCGCCGGTGGCCTGCTGGCTGGCTCGGGCAGCATCCTGGGCGACGTGGATGTGCAGGCCGGCGGCACCTGCTCGGCCGGCAACACGCCCGGCCACCTGATTGTGGACGGCAGCTACACGCACAGCGGCGGCACGATGCTCGTCGACATTGGCGGCCTGCTCCAGGGCACCGAGTACGACTGGATCGAGGTCGTGGGCACGCCCGGCACGGCCACGCTCGGTGGCATCGAGGTCCATCTCGACCCTGGCTTTGTCCCCCAGCCCGGCGACTACTTCGACATCCTCACGGCCACGGGCGGGATCACGGGCTTCGACTCCGCGACCTTCGACTACAGCGACGCCCAGGGCGGCCCGGTGTGGTGGTCGTGGATCGAGACGCTGCCCGACGGGCGCGAGGCCCTGCGCCTTCAGGCCTCGCCCGAGCCGACGAGCCTCACGCTTCTGGGCCTCGGCGGCCTGGCCCTGCTCCGCCGTCGCCGGCGCTCGCGCGGACGCGCTTGAGCGGCAGAAAAGACACCCGCTGTCTCTTGCCGGAACGGCCCTGCGGGTGCTTCGCACAAAAGACAGCGGGTGTCTTTTCCGCGCGCCCGTTCCGCCCACAATCCCGGCTCGCACCCTCGCCGGCTTCCCCTTCTTGACTCGCCAATCCCCGCCTGCTACCATCGCCAGGGAGAGTTCTTGCGGAGACGGCTGCATGCCCAGGGGAATGCGCGGGACGAGGGATTTCTATCGGGAGCGCTTCGGGCTGGGCGACCGGCTCGCGGTGCGCCTGGCCGCACTCCTGGCGCAGAGGGTGGCCCTCTCGGCCGCCGCGATCGAGTGCCTGCGCGACTCGCCGGCCCTCCAGCACGTGCTCCTGCACCCGCAACTGCTCGAACAGGCGGGCGGGCTGACGACGGAGTCGCTCCGCGCGCTGACGCTGCCGGGCGAGACGCTGCCCGCGGCGTTCGTCGTGGTCGAGGAGAAGGGCTGGCGGACCATCGCCCTCGAGGAGGAGCTGGTGGCCGAGGGGGGCGAGCCGGCGCCCGAGGAGGCCCGTCTGCCTGCCCTCGTGCCGAAGGCCGACCTGCTGCACCCCAGCGAAATCCACGAGCTGTTCACCCGCCGCGACATCGCGCAACTCGAGCTGGTGCTGCGCACGAGCGCCGACTCGAAGGAGAAGGTGACCGCGCTCCGCCGCCTGGCCCTGTCGCCCGCGAGCGACGGCGAGAAGATGGTGCTGTTCGCCACGTCGCTGATGGACCGGGACCCCGAGGTCCGCGGCGAGGCGGCCCAGGCCCTCACCGTGCTGGGCCTGCCCGCCGACGTGGCCGAGGACGCCCGGTTCCTGGCCGAGGGGAACGCGCGGCAGAAGCAGTCGGCCGCCCAGCGCATCGGCCGGCGCTTCGGCCATGCCTCGGACGCCGAGCTGGGCGTGCTGCTGCGCATCGCGGCGGGCACGCTTCGCTACGAGCCGTCGGTCGAGGTGCGCCGCCTGCTCATCCGTGCCGTCGAGGGCGTCTGCCGCGCCGTGGCGCGCGACACGCGAAGCTGCCAGGACCTCGTGCACGTGCTCCTCAACCAGCTCCGCGACGCGGCCGAGGAGCTTGGCCCCGAGGTGCGCCGCGTGCTGCTCCTGCTCGGCGAGGCCAGCCCCGGCGAGGTCTACGCCGCCCTCCAGGGCGAGCTGGCGTCGCTGGCCGACCATCGGGTGCGCCGGCCCCTCGTGGCCGTGGCCGTCGAGTCCGCCGCGTCGCGCGAGCAACGCGACGAGGCGCTGCGCCAGGCCCTCGACGAGATCGAGGCGAGCGGCGACCCCGGGGTCGAATGCCTCCCTGTCCTCAACGCGCTGGCCCGGCTCGGCGAGGCCGTGGTGCCGGGCGTGGCCGAGCGGCTGCTGCGCGCGCCCGAGGCGGCGCAGGAGGCCCTCGTGCGGCTGCTCGACGGCGTGGCGGCGCGGCGCGAGACGTCGCGCGCCGCGAAGGCGCGGATCGGCCGGCTGCTCCTCGACGCCCTCCGGCGCGGGCACCGCGCCGCGCGGCTGGCCGTGCTCAACTCGCTGGCCGCGGCCGACCCGGCGATTCCCGCCGCGACGCGGCGCGGGCTGGCCGAGGCCGCGCTCGCCTCGCTCCAGGAGTATGCCAGCCCCGGGATTCTGGCGGCCATCGAGGCCCTGGTCGCCAAGCTGGGCGCGCCCGCCCTGCCGCCGCTGCTCGACGTGGTGGCCCGGGGCGAGCGGCCGCGGTCGCGCGTCAGCGCGGCCCGCACCCTGGGCGAGCTTGCCTCGCGCCTCGATGCCCGTCAGGGCAAGGCCGTGGCCAGGGCCGCGGGCGTCGCGCTCGCGGTGCTCGACGGCAGGTTCCCCGACCGCCCGACCCTCGCTCGCGCCCTGGGCCAGATGTGCTCGGGCGCCGCGGCCGACGCGGCGACGGTCGAGCGCGTCGCCGCCAGGCTCCGCTCCCTCATTCTCGACAAGGGGCTCTCGCACGCGGCGCTCGACGGCCTCGGACGCCTCTGCCGCGGCCCGCGGGCCGCGCCGGCCCTCAAGGTGGAACTCCTCGACTTCTTCGGCAAGCTCCTCGAGCGCGAGCTGCCCGACATCGAGGCCAGGAGCCTGGGCACGAAGAAGGACGAATTGGTCTACGCCGTGGGCGACGAGGTCGCGGCCTACACGGAGCTGGTGCCGGGTGTGCTCACCGGCCTGCGGAACATCGCGGCGGCCTCGACGGGCGTGCTGCGCCAGCGGGCGCTCGACGCCCTCGTGCGCACGTGGCGGCGGATCGCCGAGGGCGAGCTCCAGCTCGGGCCGGGCAACACCGCCCTGTTGCTCAACGCCCTGCACGCGCTCGGCACCCTGGGCGACATCGCGCCCGCCCAGCGCCAGGCCATCGCCGACGCCGTGGCGTTGCGCCGCGACTACCTGCCGACCTATCGCGTGCTGGCCGACATCCTCATCGCCGCGGGCGAGGCTATGGCGGCCCGCGCCGCCGCCCTGGCCGATGAACTGCTCGAGCGCGAGGCCACCGACAAGCATCTCACCGCCAGCGAGCACGGCGTCGTGCTCGACGCCCTCGTGCGGCTGGCGACCTCGGCGGCGCTGGGCCGCGGGGCGGGACGCCTCCGCGAGCGCGTCGTCGGCGCCGTCGCCGAGGCCCACCAGCGCGAGGTCGAGAGGGCCGCCGACCTCATCGCCCGCCTCGCCGCGTCGCCCGCCATCCCCCAGAAACTCAAGAAGCGCCTGCCCCCCATCGGCTGAAAGGAAATGCTCATGGGTTCGTCCGAGCGTGGTGCGGAGCCCGGCGAGGGCCGCCGCGAGTTCCTCAAACAGGTCGGGGCCGCCGCCGTGGTCGGCGCCGTGGCCCAGGTCGCCGCCGCGGAACCGGCCCCCGAGCCGAAGATGCCGATGATCAAGCTCGGGCCCCACGCGGTCTCGCGCCTCATCGTCGGCTCCAACTGCTTCAACGGCGGCTCGCATCTCTCGACGTTCGTCAACCGCGAGATGAAGAGCTACTACACGCCCGAGCAGATCCTCAAGACCCTCCGCCGCTGCCAGGAGGTGGGCATCAACGCCTGGCAGAGCGGCTGCGGGAGCCTCGCCCTCTACCGCCGCTTCCTCGACGAGGGCGGCAGGATGCACTTCCTCACCATCGAAAGCGGCGACCCCAAGGTCATCGAAACCCTCAAGCAGGGCGGCTGCATCGGCATCGCACACCACGGCGAATCCACCGACTCCCTCTTCAAGAACAAACGCCTCGACAACGCCCACGACTACCTCAAGCGCATCCGCGACGCGGGGCTCCTCGTCGGCGTCTCCACCCACATGCCCGACGTCGTGGATGCCATCGAGTCGAAGGGTTGGGACCTCGACTACTACATGACCTGCGTCTACGAGCGGCACCGCAGCCACGAGGCCCTGAAGCAGCTCCTCGGCCACGTGCCGCTGCCCGTCGGCGAGGTGTATCTCCGCGAGGACCCGCCGCGCATGTACAAGGCCATCCAGGCCACGAAGCGTCCCTGCCTCGCCTTCAAGATCCTCGCCGCCGGCCGCCTCTCCGACCACCCGGCGTGGGTGGACATGGCCTTCCGCGACACCTTCGCCGGCATCAAGCCCACCGATGGCGCCATCGTGGGCATCTACGACCGCTACAGCGACCAGCCCGCCGAATGCGCCGAGCTCGTCCGCCGCTACGGCTCGCCCAAGACTTGAGCGTGCCATTTGCCCTCGTGGCCACTTCTTCCCGGGAGAGGGCCGTGTGCCCTCCGCCAACGTGGCCGCCCACATCTCCAACGAAAGCCGCCTCGAGCCCACCGAGTGGGGGACGGCGATGGTCGAGTGAGAGCGCAGCACGGCCTATTGCATCCCATCGTGGCAATCTGTACAATTCACTGGACCCTGGGAGCAGCCGCCGGCATCTGGTTGCTTGGCTAGGCTGGGTAGACCCTCCAGAGGAGGAGGTCAGCCTGTGATCAAATCCCTGCGCGTCCAGAACTTCAAGAATCTGGCCAACGTCTCCACTGAGTTCGGCCCCGTCAACGTCATCATTGGCCCGAACGGTTGCGGCAAGTCGTCGCTCCTACAAGCGATTGATTTCCTCAGAGCGTTGTTCTACCCGTCAATCGAAGACTATCTGAGAGAGAAGGAATGGGTCTATTCTGACCTCCCGAATCTCCGTCAGACGAAGAAAGCCATCACCTGGCAACTCCAGTGTGAACTTGGCCCCGATGAGAAGGGCGCCTGCGCAGGGGAGTACCACTATGCGGTTGAGGTGAGGAGGTGGAGGTATCTTGGGGTCGGTTCGGAGCGGGTCGTCTACTCCCCGAAAGGGGGCAGCCCAAGCACGTTGCTCGACCGAACGGGTGCGAAGCTCAAGAGTTTCGCGGGGAAGGAGCTTGTCGAGGAGTCTGTGCTCAGCCGGCTGCCCCAAAGTGCATTCGCTGGACTCGAGGATTCGTTGCTCCGGCACCGTGCTCCCGAGTTGCTGCACTTCAGGAACTGGCTTGGTAGCTTTCGTTCCTACTTCATTTGGGATCCGAAGGTTCTCCGAAAGGCGGACAGAGGGAAGCACTTGGAGTTGGGCTTGTCTGGAGAGCATCTGGCCCCTGTGTTGGCTCGGCTCAAACGCGAGCAGCCGGGGAAGTTCCAGGCGGTCGTGGCCCGCGTTCGCAGGCTGTTCCCCACGGTCACGGACATCAGCATCAGGGGGGCAAAGGGATGGGGCTGGCAGGAGATCAACCTAATCGAGGGAAACGGGCACTCCGTCCGTTTCGGCAGTCAGCAGATGAGCGATGGGGTGCTGCGGTTCCTTGCTGTGTGCACGTTCCTCTATGCGCCAGCGGTGCCAGGGGTGTTGATGTTCGAGGAACCTGAGAACGGCCTTCATCCGCAGCTGATCACCCACGTGGTGCAAATGCTGAAAGAGCTTGCTCTCAGGAAGCCGCCCCATCGCTGCCAAGTGTTCTTCACGACCCATAGCCCCTATGTCCTAGATGAGTTCCTTGATCAACCTGAGGCCGTTTACGTGATGGAGCGCGGCAAGCCGCTTGAGGGCGCGTCGCTACGGCGCCTGTCTGACCGGAAGGACATCGATCTGGTTAAGACCCTATACCAACACTCCTTGGGCGAGGCATGGTTTTCGGGCCTCATCGGCGGCACAGCACAGGGATGAGCTGAGCATGGGTGCGACCAAGATCGGCATCATCGCAGAAGGCCCCATTGACCAGGCCCTCCTTCCTGCACTTCTTGAGCGCATTGCTTGTGACCGCGCACAGTTCCGCTGGCCGGTGAGCCCGGAGGATGCAACGTCCTCTCTGCGAATGCGCAAGCGAGGGCATGGGGGCGTTCTCGTCGCTGTCCGCCAGATCGTGAACTTCCTCAAGCGCAGTTCGCTCTTCTCATACTTTGCCTTCTTCGTGATCTTGCTGGATAGACGGACAAAGCCCGTACAGGACGAGGTAAGGAAGCTGGTCAGAGAAAGCGACAGGTTCGTTGTCGGAATCGCCATTGAGGAGATCGAGGCTTGGTGGCTGGGTGACCGCGCTAGCACACTCGCCTTCCTCCAGCTATCAGATGCTCTCCCCAGCGAGTTGCGGTACGCGGACCCAAACTACAAGGCGGAGCAAGATCCTCACCCAAAGAAGACGCTTGACGAACTCACGCAAGTTTCCGGCGCTGTCGACTCGACGTATGGCCAAGGCCATGTAGGGATCGCAACCGACTTCGCGCGCGGTTGGCGCGACACAGCTCAGCTTGACAGCATTGAATGGCAGTGCCCCAAGGGTTTCGGGGCGTTCTGTCGCGATGCTACCAACGAGTTCCGCAGGTCAAAGGCCAAGGCGGGTTTGCTGTTCTCATGAATCAGCCGAGGCACCCCGCAAGCGCAGCCCCGCGAAGTAGCCGAGGCCGTGAATCTGCTTGGCGAGACGAAGGAGCTCATCGGCTCGTGCGAGGTGTTGCTCCGCCTCCCGCTTCACACGCCGACCCCTTCCCGAACGATGCTGCGAAAGACGGCGTAGGGCGCTTCTGCGTATTCTTCTTCCGAGAGGAAGAGCGGCATGAGGATGCAATCCTCACGGAGCGACAGGTCGCCGATCAGGTCGTCGGTGCGCTTGTCCTCCTCCGCACGGCTAACAGGGCCTGCCAGGACGACGGCGACATCAATATCGGAGTCCTCGGTCGCCTCACCTCGGGCGTACGAGCCGTAGAGGTAGACCCCCTTCAGCCGCTCGCCGTAGATGGCAGCGAGGCGGCCGTGGAATTCGCGGACGAGTTCCAGCACCTGCTCGCGGGTCTTGTGCATGGGCGAACTCCCGAGTGGATTGCGGGGATGGCTACTGTTACAATGCGTCGGTTGCCCTTGGGTGTCAAGGGCGAGGGAGTCGCTGAGTGCCTGAGCCATCCGCACCGGTCTTCGAGATCTTCTCCGGCATCCAGGGCGAGGGCATCCTCGTCGGGACCCGGCAGATCTTCGTCCGCTTCTGCGGCTGCAACCGCCGCTGCTTCTACTGCGACACGCAGGACGCCCTCGCGCCCGTGCCGGCCTGCGCCATCGAGCAGGCGCCGGGCACCCGCGAGTTCGCGCAGCGCGACAACCCGATGTCGGCGCCGCAGGTGCTGAGAGCCGTGGTGTCGCTCGATGCGCCGCGCGGCCTCCACGCCTCGGCGGCCCTCACAGGGGGGGAGCCGCTCATCCACGCCGCGTTCCTCGGCGTGCTCTGCCCCCTGCTGAACGAGCACGACCTGCCCGTCTACCTCGAGACCAACGGCACCCTGCCCGAGGCCCTCGAGCGGGTCCTCGACAGCATCCACCACGTGGCGATGGACATCAAGCTGGAGTCGGCGACGGGCCAGGCAACGCCGTGGGAGGCCCACTATCGCTTCCTCGACCTGGCCCTGAGGCGGAGCGTCCAGGTGAAGGTGGTCGTGGCCGCCGACACGACGGAGGAGGAGCTTGGGCGCGTGGCCGAGCTGGTCGAGACCCAGAAGGCCCAGGCCCCCGTCGTGCTCCAGCCCGTCAGCCCCGTGCGGGGGATGCGTGCCCCGAGCCCGCCGCAGCTCCTCGAGTTCCAGGCGGCCCTCAAGCGGCGCCTGCGCGACGTGCGGGTCATCCCCCAGGTGCACCGCCTGATGGGGCAGAAGTAGATTCTCGATTGCCGATTTGCGATTGCCGATTGGGGAAAGAATGAAGAAGGCGGATATTCCCCTCCTGAGTGCAGTGATCTCGTCGCCCCTTGGACCGATTCAGGCAGTGTTCTTCCGGCGTGCCGTCATCAGCCTTGCGTTCGGCGAGGCCGATGACCTACCTGGAGCAGACAAGGCCACGACGCAACGGCTGGCGGATGACTTGGCCAGCTACTTCGCAGGATCCCCGCGCGTCACCCGGACCCCGCTTGACACCGGAACGGGCACACCCTTCCAGCAGCGGGTGTGGGCTGAACTCCGACGGATCCCCTTCGGGACGACGGTGAGCTATGGCGAGCTGGCGCGGCGGGTGGGCGCCTCGCGAGCGGCCCGCGCCGTGGGCCAGGCGGTGGGGGCCAACCCCATCCCCATCCTCATCCCGTGCCACCGCGTGATCTGCTCGAACGGCAGCCTCGGCGGCTTCGGTGCGGGACCGGAGATCAAGAAATGGCTTCTTCGCCACGAGGGGTGTCTGTGAGAACCGGTGCCTGTTGCCTCGCTCTGCTCGGCATGGCGCTTGCGGGAGAGGCCGAGCCGCCGAAGGCTTCGACCCAGTTCGGCGCGCAGCGGCTCGACTTCGTCCTCGGCGGCCACAGGGCATTCGTCATCCTGCCCCCGAAGGCGGCGCCCGACGGCTCGAAGCCGTGGCTGTGGTACGCCCCGACGTTCATCGGCGCGCATCCGGACCCGAGCCACACGTGGATGTTCGGGCAGCTTCTCGCCCGGGGCTTCGCCATCTGCGGCATCGAGGTCGGCGAATCGTTCGGCAGCCCCAAGGGCCGCGCCGCCTACACCGCCCTCTACGAGCACGCGACAAAGACCTATGGCCTCGCGCCCAAAGCCTGCCTGCTGCCCCAGAGCCGCGGCGGCCTGATGCTCTACAACTGGGCCGTCGAGCATCCCGAATGGGTGCAGTGCATCGGCGGCATCTACACGGTCTGCGACCTCACGAGCTACCCCGGCCTCGCGCGGGCCTGCGGCGCCTACAACCTGACCGAGGCCGAGCTGAAGGAGCGGCTCAACGAGCACAACCCCGTCGAGCGCCTCGCCCCGCTGGCAAAGGCAAAGGTTCCCATCCTCCACCTGCACGGCGACGCCGACAAGGTGGTGCCCCTGGAGCGGAACAGCGGCGAGCTGGCTCGCCGCTACCGCGCGCTCGGCCGCCCCATCGAGCTCATCGTCGTCAAGGGCAAGGGCCACCAGGTCTGCGACGAGTTCTTCCACTCGCAACGGCTGGTGGACTTCTTCCTGTCGGGCGGGCAAGGCGTGCGGTGAACTCGGCGCCCGCGGCTCAGAGCGCCAGCTTCTCCCACGCGGCGCGGCGCTCCTTGAGGTACTCGACCGGGTCGCCCTTGCACGAGGTCTCGAACATCGTGTAGCCGTTGTAGTTGATGCCCTTCAGGAGGTCGAACAGCTCCTTGAAGGGATAGCCGCCGCCGCAGTCCTTGATGTGCGCGTGCCAGAACCACTTCTTGCACAGGTCGAAGTTCGGCTTGAGCGAGCCCTGAGCGTCGGTCTCGCCGCCGTTGGAGTTCCAGCACAGGCCGACGGCGGGGTGGTCGCAGTATTCCATGATCTTGGCCATGCGGTCGAGGCGCGAGGTGCCGCCGCCATGGCACTCGACGACGATCTTGACGCCCTTCTCCTGCGCGAAGGGGCCGCACTCCTTCAGGGCGCCCGCGATCTGGCGGAGCGTCGCGTCCTCGGGCACGTCCTTGCGCAGGCCGTTGGGCCGCACCTTCACGCCCCAGGCCCCCAGGTCGGCGGCGAGCTGGACAAATGTGGCCGTCGTCTCGATGTTCTTCTTCACCGTCTCGGGGCTCGGCGAGTGGTATTCGCACGTGGAGCCGAGGGCGACGAGTTTCACTTTGGACTTGGCGAACGCCTCTTTCACCTTCGCGCGCCCGTCGGCGTCGAGCTTCGGCTCCACGCCGTGCTTGTGGGTCGTGCGCAGCTCCACGCCCTCCATGCCCGAGTCCTCGCAGCACTTGATGAGGGTCGGCAGGTCCATGCCGGCGCAGACCATGTACGTGACGGTGCCGATGTGGATGCGGGGCTTCTCCTCGGCGGGGGCCTCGGCGGCGCCCGCGAGGCGCGGGGCCAGGCCGGCGACCGCCCCGAGAACCAGGCCATTGCGAAGGAATTCTCTCCGACTCGCGTTCATTGCTCTCTCCTGAGAGTGACGGTGGGCGGGGTCGTGAAGTCGGCGGCGAGACGCTCGGCCAGCGCCTTGTCGGGCTTGCCGTCGTGGATCACCAGCCGGTATCGCAGCACCAGCGGCTCGCCCTTCTTGATCGTGTAGGGCTCGGGCTGCACGAGCGTGGTGCTGAAGAACGCCATCGAGGGATGCACGCGCACCCCGTTGGGGTAACGCGGATTCGAGGGATGCTCGATGGCGAGGAGGCCGCCCCATCCCTCTGTGCCCAGGCGGCCGGTGAAATCAATCCACTTGGCCTTCGTGGCGTTGGCGTCCTTGCGAGTCTTGCCCGCGCTGGTCAACACGTCCAGCGCCGCGCCCTTCTCGTTCCACTCGTCGCGGCCGCGGAAGCCGAGGCCGCCGTAGTGAAGTTTGCCCAGCACCACGTCGGCATCGGTTGCCTCGTGCCGAACCGTGAGGTCAATCAGCCGCACATCCCTCGGCGCGGCGTAGGCGCGGGCGGCGATGCCCTCCTTGAGGATCGCCTTGTCGCCGCTCACCAGGTCGTTTTGCGCCGCGAAGCCGGCGAAGACGGGGCCGGCGACGGGCGCGAGGGCCTTGTTGACGAACTTGCCGCGGCCCTCCTGAATCTCCCAGAAGTTCGCCTTCACGGGGCCGGCGTCGGCCTTCACCCAGGCGAACCACACGCCGCGATGGTGCGCATGGTCGGGGTGGAAGTCGCCCGTGACGATCTCGCCGCACGGCGCCCAGAGCGGATGGAAGTAGCCCGCGCGGTCGTACTTGCTGGGCTTGTCTTGGAACTGCGGCACGACGCCGTGGTTGTAGCGGAAGACGGGTTTGCCGCCGACCGCCACGTCCACGCATTTCCCCTCAGTGACCTTCGAAGTGGCCGCGGCGGGGGCCTGCTCGTTCGTCTTCACCTGAAGCTCGAACGTGCGCGTGGCGCCTTTCGGCGTCTTGCCCGGCAGGATGAAAACGAGGCATCCCTCGCCCGAAGCATCCCACTGGGCGGGAATGACCGTTTTCTCCTTCACGCCTTGTTCCCAGAGGAGAAACGTCGCCTTGCCCGCCTGCTCGGCCGTGAGGCCGACGTCGGCCAAACGCAACGCCACGCTCACCGGCGTGTCGAGCCGGTCGTGGTCCCCTGAGGACACGATGAGCAGCAATGCGGCCAGTGCTTTCACGTGATCCCCTTTCAACTCGCCTTCGCGAGGGCCTCGCGCAGGGCGGCGACCGACGCCATGATGCCGGGCATGGGATTCTGCGCGTCAATCTCGTACTCGAGGGAGAACGGGCCGGCGAACTTCACGGCCTTGAGCGCCGTGAAGAAGGCCACCAGGTCAATCTTCCCCTTCCCCACCACCACGTCGTGGTTCTGCTCGTTCACGTCCTTGAAGTGGAATGCGAGCACGCGCGGCCCGAGCTTGTGGACCGCGTCGAGCAGGTCGTCGCCCGCGCGGATGAGGTGGCCGGCGTCGAGGCACACGCCGATGTTCTTGTGGCGGTCCTTCGTGCCGTCGAGGAGTTGCTGGGTGCGGCCCCACCGCTTGTCGCCCGGGCCGTGGTTGTGGATGGCGACCTTCACGTCGTATTCGTCGCACAGCTTGTCGAGCAGGTCGAAGGCGTCGGGGGCGGGGTTGGCGGTATAGCAGTCGAAGCCGGCCTTCTTCGCGAAGTCGAACATGCGGCGGATGCCCGCCTCGTCCTTGCTGAAGCCGCACACGCCGTAGGCATTGGCCTTGATCTCGGCGGCGGCCAGCTTGGCCTGGGCCGCCTGAAGCTCCTCGGGCTTCATCCCCATCGGGAAGTGGCCGGGCGTGAACTCCACGAAGTGGATCCCCGCCTCTTTCATCTTCGCCACCACGTCGTCGAACTTGAAGTTGCGCAGCGAGTAGCTCTGGAGGCCGATGTCCACGCTGAACGGCAGCGGCGCCGGAGGCGGCAGAGGCGTCGCGACCACCTTCTGGGTGCGCCCCACGCAGCCGGCGAGCGCCGCCGCGGCGCCGGCCGCCCCGAGCCGCAGGAGGTCACGCCGCGACACACGCCCCTCATCACCAAGCCCCATCGCTTCCTGCTCCTTCGCCTCCCCTGGCCGCCGATCATACCAAACCTGCCAGGGAAAGCCAACTGGCCGGCCAATCGTCGTCGTTGTCGTCGTCGTCCGCGTCGTCGAATCGCCTGATTGAGGGGAGATCC
>DATKZY010000123.1:0-14964 GCA_035527715.1 Planctomycetota bacterium
TCCGCCGCCCCGCTTCGGGGGCTGGGCCCTCTTGCGCCTACCATCCCACGGCTCCCAAAGCATCGCCGTGGGCTTTATTCCTCCGCCTCCTTCGGAGGCTCAGAACGCGGCCACCTGTCTCGAAGGAGATTACACGCACCCTTGAACGCGCGTTCGAGGCACGGTAGACTGGACGCGACGCAACACGGGGTCTTCTGGAGGCAACACATGGACTCACGCCGGCTTGGCGCGTTGGGCGGTGCTGTGATCCTGTCGGCTCTATTGGGGGCGAGCGGCATGAACGCGACGGGCTCCGAAGCGAAGGCGCGGCCCGCCTGGCTGCCGGAGGGCTGCACGGGCTGCGAAGTGCTCTACGAGAACACGTTCTCCGCGCCGAAGGAACAGCGCGAGGCCGAGGCCGCGAAGGACTGGGTGATGGAGGGCGGCGGCATCGCGGAATGGGCCGACGGGCGCCTCCGCCTGCGCGCGAAGCACTACACGCCAAAGCGCTCCAGCATCGAAACCGACCACTTCGTCTACTGGCTCAAGCGGGACTTTCCCGCGGACATTGCGGTGGAGTGGGACTTCCGCTTCCCCGACTGGGGCGAGAGCCCGAACGGGCTCGCGATCATCTTCGTGTGCGCCAGGGGAGCGAAGGGCGAGGACCTCTTCGACCCCAAGCTGGCGAAGCGCGACGGCGTCTTCGCACGCTACCACAGCGGCGACATCGCCAGCTACCACATCTCCTACTTCGCGGGGAAGCGGGGGAAAGCAAACGTCCGTAAGAACTCCGGCTTCCACCTCGTCGTGTCGGGCGACGACCTTGTGGCAGCGGGCGGCCCCGAGAAGTGGCACCGCCTGGCCCTCACGCGCTTCAACGGCGCGCTCGAGCTGCGGGTGGACGGCAAGCCGTGCCTCCAGTGGACCGACGACGGCAAGGCGTACGGCCCCGTCCACGGCGGCGGGAAGATCGGCCTGCGCCAGCAGAACGACCTGCTCTGGGGCGACTACACGAATCTGCGGGTCTACGGCCTGAAGAGATAGACGCCTCGGTCGTGCCTCGTGCGCGGGTTGCGCCCACGTCGGCGAGGATGAATGGATGAATGGGTGGGTGGATGGGTGCAAGACAATCATCCATTCATCCACTCATCCACCCATCCCCTTCTCAATCAAGGCCCGGTTCCGCTGCGGTCGGGGATCGGTGTCAAATGGAAAACGTTGTGCACACGAGGAAGCCTAGGCGAGCTTCGAGGCTAAGGCGCGCCCTGATCTGGAGTGCGGTCGGGATACTCGGCCTTCTGTCCGCTGCTCTCGCTGTACACGTTTGGGCCAACCCGCAATGGTGCAAGACCATATACATCTTCCAGAAATACGTATGGCCCCGTGACTATGAGCGTGTGGACAGGCCGCCCCCATCATACACGGGAGTGTGGCGAAGTTGGTACACGAACGGCGTGAAGGCTTCCGAGCTTTGGTATGCCGGGGGGGTGCCTCACGGCAAGGGTACACAGTGGTGGAGAAATGGGCAGAAATCTCGGGAGGGCCGGTTTGCCAACGGCTTGCGCGAGGGCAAGTGGCACGATTGGGCAGAGAAGGGGCAGAAGACTCGTGAGCGCAACTACAAGGACGGGAAGCTCGACGGGGCTTGGTTGGAGTGGGACGAGAAGGGTGAGCTGATATGCGAGAAGCTCTTCTGCCAAGATAGATTGGTCACACAGGATCAACGGGGCCAGACTGCTCCGTGAGGAACCCAACGGTGTTGGGGTCACAAGGTGTCGGGGTCATGGGTCATGAGGGTCATGGGGGCAGGTCGCGACCCCAATCCTCCGTCCCAATCCTCCGTCGGCCAAGATGAGTGGATGAATGGATGGGTGGATGGGTGCAAGACAATCATCCATTCATCCAACCATCCAACCATCCCCTTCTCAACCGAAGCCCCGTCCCGTTGCGGCCGAAGGCCACACTGAGGACTACCTCAAGACCCACGCTCGCCGCGCATCAGATGTGCCACGGCTCGCGCAGGGCGCGGCTGCGCAGGCGATTCGCCTCGTCGTCGCCGACGAATTCCTCCCGGGCGGGGTCGAAGGTGACCTTGCGGCCCACCATCCAGGCGATGGCCGCCGCGTGGCAGGCGATGTGGGAGTGGCGCATCACGCGCCCGTGGCACGCCGGCAAGGCCCTCGTCTTGACGCAATTCAGAAAATCGCGCGTGTTCCCCGCCGCATCGGTGCCGGCCCGGGTGGCGAACTTCTGCATCTCGGACTTGAGCGACTCGGGGTGCGTGACGATGCCGCCCGCGTCGCCCGTCTCGACCCAGCCCTCGTCGCCCACGAAGCGCACGGGGCACGTGCCCAGCTCGGTGCGATAGTGGGGCGCACGGTCGCCGAAGGGCGTCCGCAGGAAGTCCATGACCAGCTTCACGCCGTTCGCGTAGCGGGCCGTGATGTTGTGTTCCGACGGCTCGAACTCGACCGGCGTCGTGCCGTCGGCACCGTTGGCCCACTGGCACAGGTCCACCGTGTGGGCGCACCAGTCGAGCAGCGTGGCGCCGGAGTCGAAGTCGTCGAAGCCGCGCCAGCCGCCCGTCACGTACTGGTGGTTGTAGGGCCGCCAGGGCGAGGGGCCGAGCCAGCGGTCCCAGTCGCACTCCTCCTTCGGCGGCTCGGGCTGGGCGGGAAGCCAGTCGTAGCGCACCCGGGGGTAGTAGCTCGAGGCGTGGAGCGTGTGGAGCTTGCCCAGCTTGCCGCTGCGCGCGAGGTGGACGGCGAACTGGAAGTTCGGCACGTTTCGCCGCTGGGTGCCCGCCTGGAACACGCGGCCGCAGCGCCGCATCGTGTCGTCGAGCGCCTGGCAGAGGGCGATGGTGATGCCGCACGGCTTCTCGCTGTAGACGTCCTTGCCCGCCTTGGCCGCCAGCATCGAGGCAAGCGCGTGCCAGTGGTCGCCCGTGGCGATGAGCACGCAGTCAATATCGGGGCGGGCGAGCAGCTCGAACATGTCGCGGTACGCCGCGCAGTCCTTGTTGCCGTACTTCGCATCGGCCATGTCCTTCACGGCCTGGCGGCGGCTGCGCTGCACGTCGCAGATTGCCACGAACCGCACGTCGGGTTCGGCGATCATGCACGACAGCACGTGGCGGCCGCGCGGCCCGATGCCGATGGCGCCCAGCACGATGCGTTCGCTGGGCGCGGCCTCGCCGTCCTTACCCAACGCGGACCCCGGGACAACGCACGGCGCGCCCAGGGCCGTGGCGGCGGTCGTTAGAAATCGCCTGCGCCCGATCTGATTCATCATCGAGCTCCTGCCTTCTTCACCGTCTCGCACGCGGAGTTCCGTTCTCTTCTCTGGTAGCCTACCAGGAGCGCCGCGGAGCGTCAAGGGGCCGGGGGGCAAGGGTGCGAGCCGGAATAGTAGGTGGAGGGTGTCGCTCTGGAGCCTGAAGGGCTCGCATAGGATAGCTCAGAGCCTGCCCTGAGCGAAGTCGAAGGGGCAACGCCCTGATCTTTGCCCACATCTTTGAGGAGGAGCGCTCCCAGCCCCGTTAGGGGCGTGAGATGGTAGCCCACGGCGTAAGCCGTGGGTTCAGGTGGCCACAAGGCCCACAGCCCCGTAGGGGCGGCAGAAACCCTGGTCGCGGGCGTTCTGTCGCCCCTACGGGGCTTGCCCGTGGGGGACCCCGGCGTTCCCACGGCTCACGCCGTGGGCTACCCTCTGCCGCCCGCCCGCGGCGGGCTACGGGGCCCGAGATGTGGGCAAAGATGAGGGCAACGCCCTGGGCTATCCCATTTCGCTCCTTCGGAGCTCAGGAGGCTACCCACAATTCCGGCTCGCACCCGATGCGCAACTGGGCCCACGCTTGCATTCCGGCCCTGGGGCGGTATACTTGTCCCCGGTGGCGCTGTCGCCCTCGCGGGAGGGCCGCATGCTGGCGGGATTCGGCGGATGACTGGGGGCAGTGAGATGAAGACGGAAACTGTGGACCTCAAGGATGCTCAGACACACCTGAAGGAGCTGGTCCAGCGGGCCATCTCGGGCGTTCACGTGGTCCTCAGCGAGAACGACAAGCCCGTGGCCCGGATTGTTCCCCTGAAGCGCCGCATCGCCGGCTTGCACGCCGGTGAGATTTGGACCAGCGATGACTTCGATGCGCCCCTCCCCGAAGGCATTGAACCAGGAGTGCCCCTAGCGAGTCTCATCGGGGCGACCCGGGGCCAGTTTGCCTCTCATGAGGAAGCCGATGCGTACCTCCGCCGGGAACGAGACGCATGGGAATCGTAGACGCTCTCCGGGGCCGGCAAACCTACCTTGACGCGAACGTGTTCATCTACGCGCTGAATGCGTTTCCCGCCTTCGAGGGCGAGCTGGCTGTACTGTTCGCCGCCATCGACGCCGGCGAAGTGCGTTGCGTGACGAGCCAATTGACCCTTGCCGAACTCCTGGTCAAGCCATTCCGCGAAGGCGACCAGAGGGCCGCTGCGAGCTGTCGGCGCGCCGTCGCCGATCGGCCAGGACTGAGGGTCAGCCCCGTCACTCTTGATGTCCTTGTTGAGGCTGCCAAGCAACGCGCCGCACATAGCCTTCGTCTCCCTGACGCCATCCATGTGGCGACGGCCCGGCTCGCGGGCTGTGCCGCGTTCCTGACGAACGACACCGGCGTTGGCGGGTTCGGCGACATTGAGGTGCTCTACCTGTCGGACATCGCAAGGGCTTAGAGGGAGGCAGAAGCGGGAGTAGCCTTCCGGTCCCAGGGTGACTGCACGCTCACTTCACTGCCTTGACCCGTAGCGCGATGTCTTCGGTGTAGGGCGGGGAGGAGAGGGTCTTGGGGCCGCCTGTGTGCTGGAAGGCTTCGGGTTTCTCGGCGGCGCCGGTGCGGGTGTTGAGCCACTCGGCCTTCCAGGTGCCGGCGGGGAGGTCGAGGATGAGATCGGCCTTTGTTCCGCCACGGACGTAGATGGCGCAGGCTTTGCCCTTCTGGACGAGGGCACGGGCGGTGGCCTTGGGGGGCACCCCGCCCTTGATGACGCCATTGTCGGGCGTCATCCTCACGAAGTCGAAGCTCTCGACGAAATCCTTGAGGATGCGGAGCTGCTTGCGGAGCGCCGCTCCGCCGCCGCCCGGGGCGTTGGGCTTGGCCGTCCCGGCCTCGGTGTCGGGGGTGAAGGAGTAATCGAGGTTCGAGTAGATGGCGCCGCCGGCGATCAGGAAGTCCCAGCCCTCGCCGCGATAGACCGCGTCGGCGCTGCCCTTGAAGCCCGTCTCGTCGTCGGCGATCGCCTTGTTGAGGCCCCAGTTCATCGCCACGGTGTCGGGCGGGGTGGCGTAGTGGAAGTTGAAGATGCTCACGGCCGGGTGGGGCTTGACGATTTTGGCCTTGCCGTTGGCGATGTTCTGCGCGATGAGGTGCTTGCGGGCGAAGCCCTTCTCGGCGTCGGCGATGACATCGGCGATGCGGTGCTGCCATTCGAGCGTCACGCCGCCGAAGTACGGCTCGTTGCAGATTTCGTAGTAGAGGTTGTCGAAGTCGCGCAGCTCGGCCACGATCTTGCGCGTCACGGCCTCGTGGACGGCCAGCATGCCCTTGTCCTTCAGCGTGTAGACCTGCTCGCGTTGCATCGTGCCGACGCCGTTGACGTTGTTCGCCGCCTTCATCGGGCTGAGGTCCCACATCTCGTCCCTGTAGAACGGGCAGAAGAGCACCAGCTCGACCACGACGCCGCGCTTGGCGGCTTGGGCCACGAAGTCCTTGAGGCGGGCGAAGTAGGCGGGGTCGAACTTCGTGAGGTCGAATTTCTGGCCGCCGTTGGCATAGCCGGGCGTGTCGGCTCGTGCCCAGGGGCAGATGAGGCGGTCCTTCTTCGGCGCGAGCGGATTGCCCTTGATCTTGAACGAGCCCGGCCCCTCGCAATAGACGCCGCTGAACGTCCGCGTGAGGTTGAGGCCGCAGCGCTGAAGCTCGTCGAGATAGGGCACGTAATCGAAGTCCAGGTTCAGCACCGCGCCGTAGTGCTCGCCCGAGGTGACGAGCAGCGTGGGCTTGCCGCGCCAGAGCAGGTAGTGCGGGTTGTCGGGGTGGAGCCTGATCGGCTCGGCCGGCGTGGCGGCGAGGAGCGAGAGCATGAGGGGGAGCATCGAGCGTTCTCCTTCCAGCAGATCATCCTAGCACGGCGCGTTCCTGGTGTCCAGGGACAGTCGCCGGGCGGCCCTACGCCTGCGTGTCTGTCGGCTTCTGGGGCAGGTAGCCCCTGGCCACGGCGTCGCGGATGAGCCGCTCGGCGTAGGCCCAGAGCGTCGGCGCCCCCGCCTCCATCCCGCGATTGCGGGCGAGCACCTGGTCCACCGTGACCCCGTGCTTCCGCCACTGCGCGCCCTGGGTGTGGAAGTTGAGCAACAGGGGCTGCAGGCGGTCCAGGGCGCCCGTGAAACGGGCCTCGGCGGTCTGGCCGGCCTCGTACTCGTCCCACAGGGCTCGAAGCTGGGCGCCCTGGTCGGGCGGCAGGAGGGCGAAGAGGCGGTCGGCCGCCGCCTGCTCGCGGGCCGCCTTGTCTCTGGCCCCCTCTTCGTCGTAGATATACGTATCGCCTGCGTCAATCTCGACGAGGTCGTGCACCAGCGCGATCTTGATGACGCGCAACAGGTCAACCCCCGCCTCCTTCGCGTGCTCGGCGAGCAGCACGGCCATGAGCGCCAGGTGCCACGAGTGCTCGGCGCTGTTCTCCTGCCGCTCGCCGTTCAGCAGCAGGCTCTGGCGGGTCACGTGCTTCAGCTTGTCGCACTCGAGGAGGAACTCCACTTGCCTGTCGAGCCGGCGGTTGGCCATCGTCGAGTCCCCTTCTGGTGTGGTCGTCGGAAGCGGCCTGTCCATTCTACCGTGCCGGTCGTCGCAGGGAAAGCTCTCGATTGGCTTGACAACCCCGCCTTCCACGGCGACAATGGATGCGGAGGATACGAGCCATGCCGAGAACCCTTGAAGCCGTCGTTGACGAGCAGGGAAACGTCCGTCTCCTGGAGGACATTCGCCTGGCGGGCGCCCATCGGGCGCTCGTCACCATTCTCGAAGAGGCACCGGCGCTTCACGTGCCCGAGACTGCTCTCCTCAGTGAACCCGCGCTTGCCGAGGACTGGAACCGCCCCGAGGAGGACGTGGCGTGGTCACACCTTCAGCCGGGTCGGTCGTCCTAGTCCCTTTCCCCTTCTCCGACCTGTCGCAAGCCATTCGCCTCTGCAAGAGGAACGTAGTTGCTTGAGCCCCCGAATGGGGGCGTTTGGGTATAGGTGCATCCAGGAGGGAGCCCCCGAAGGGAGGCGCTTCAGAAGGCCATGAATCGCCCCTTTCTGGGGCTCGTGAATTGGGGGACGCCTCTTCCCAGGGCTCCCTTCGGTCGCCCTGGGCTACGGCTGGGTCGCCCACTTCGTGGGCTACAAGACCGACCCAGGCCCAGAGGACAGGGACATGGAGATTAGCCTTGACAAGCTGCCGCTCGGCGATGTGCCGCGGCGCAACGATCCCCTCGGCGAATTCCATTGCATCCGGCCCGACCCGCGCTACGCCGGCTGGCACGAGCCGACGCTGCACTGGACCTGGCGGTCGAGCAACTGGCGGGTGGGCGGGGACGCCGACGGCCGCTTCCTCGAGCAACTCCACGACAGCCGCTACAACAACACCCTCGTCATCGCCGACACGCCGTGGCGAAGGGTCCGCCGCGTCGAGGTCGAGGTCCTCTGCCCCAGCGTCACGCAGGAGGTCGGCCTGGTCTTCGCCTACCAGACGGCGCTGGACTACGTGTGCCTGCACCTGGACCGCGATGGTGCCCTGAAGCTCTCGCGGCGCGAGCACGAGCAGTTCGTGGTCCTCGCCGAGGAGAGGTGCTTTGCTGGCGCTCAGCATGACGGGAGAGAAGGGGATCGCGACGGCGCCCTGAAGCTCTCGCGGCGCGAGCACGAGCAGTTCCATGTTCTTGCCGAAGAGAGATGCTTCGCTGACGCTCAGCATGACCGTGGTGATGGCGAGTGGAGCCGGCTGGGGGTGACCTGGCGCAAGGGCAAGCTCGTCGGCCTGCTCGATGGCGAGGAAGTGCTCAGCATTCCGTGGCGGGCAGGCATCGAGGGGAAGATCGGGCTACTGGCCAATTGCCCCGCGCGGTTCCGGCGGCTTGCGGCTGATGCGAAGGCGGTGCGCCCCCGCAAGAAGCGCCGCGTCGCCCGATACCCGAGGATGCACGTTGTCCGCAAGATCGCCACGCCCGGCTTCGGCACGACGCGGCAGATTCGCTTCGGCGACCTGACGGGCGACGGGCGGCCCGACATCGTGCTGGCCCAGCGCGTGCCCCTCGAGGGGGCGGCGGGCTACTCGACCGTTGGCTGCCTCACGGCGCTCACCCGCGACGGCGAGGTGCTCTGGCAGTCGGGCACGCCCACGCCGCAGACGCCCATGGCCGGCGACCTGCCGTTCCAGGTGAACGACATTGACGGCGACGGGCGGAACGAGGTGGTGTGCGTGCGCGGCTTCGAGATTCAGGTGCTCGACGGCGCGACGGGGCAGCTCAAGTTCGCCGCACCCGTGCCCGAACGCCCCGTCCACCACCCGCTGCTCAAGCGGGCCATCTCCTACTTCGGCTCGCCCGATGGCCACGAGTTCCCCCGCGTCGTGGCCGATTCCATCCGCTTCGCCGATCTGGCGGGCCGCGGCGCCGCTCGCGACCTGTTGCTCAAGGACCGCTATCACCACCTCTGGGCGCTCTCGCCCGACCTCCAGCCGCTCTGGTCCTGGGTGGGCAACCTGGGGCATTTCCCCTTCGCCGCCGACCTCGACGGCGACGGCCGCGACGAGGTGATCGTCGGCTACCACTGGCTCTCGCCCGACGGCGAGGACCGCCAGAGCCTGCACCTCGGCGACCACGCCGACGCCATCTTTGCGGGCGACATCCAGGGCTGGGGCGAGCCGAAGGTCGTTCGGGCCGGCGGCGACGACGGGCTGCTCATCGCCGGCCTCCACGGCGACCTGCTGGCGGTCCACCACGGCCACGTCCAGCGCCTCAGCGTCGCCAGCTTCCGCCCCGACGCCCCCGGCCTCGAATACGCCATCTGCACCTACTGGGGCGCCCCTGGCATCGTCGCCCTGCTCGACTCCACGGGCAAGCTCCTCTGGTCGCGCGAGTATCCCGTCTGCGGCAACACCCTTCAGCCCGTGAACTGGACGGGTGACGGGGAGGAGCTGATCTACTTCTCCGCCCACGCCGACTGCGGCGGACTGTGGAACTGGCGGGGCGAGCAGGTCGCGCCGTTCCCGAGCGACGGCCATCCCGAGCTCTGCTCCGAGGTCCTCGACCTCTCCGGCGCCGGCCGCGACAACCTCATCCTCTGGGACCCTGAGCGTCTGTGGACCTACGCCCCCGCGGGCGACGCCGAGCCCCGCTACCGCCCCCGCCGACCCCCGCTGCATAGCTGGTCGAACTACATGTGCTACTGGTCGCTGCCGGGGCTGGGATCAACCGGGGTTTGATCGCCATTGTCGCCCCCGAATGGGGGCGAGCCAGCCGTAGCCCAGGGTGACCAACGGGAGCCCTGGGATCCAGGCGCGGAGTGGTCTCAGCCCCCGAATGGGGGCGTTTCAGACCCCTGTAGAGAGCCAACCCAATGTCACACACCTTCACCCAGCTCACCGTCCACGCCGTCTTCTCCACCAAGGAGCGCCGCAGGCTCATCCCCGCCGACCACGCGGGACGCATCCACGGCTACATCGCCTCCCTCATCAACGGCCGCTTCGGCTTCGCACGCGAAGTCGGCGGGACCGCCGATCACGTCCACATCCTCTTCGACATCAAACAGGTCGAGAGCGTGGCGGATTGCATGGAGGCCGTCAAGAGCGTTTCCTCGGGTTGGATTCACGACACGTTTCCCGACCTGCGCGACTTCGCCTGGCAGGAGGGCTACGGAGCGTTCTCGGTGAGTGCTTCATCCATCCTGCGCCTCCGCTCCTACATCCAGGGCCAGGAGGCGCACCACAAGACCCGTTCCTTCGAGGACGAATTCAAGGCATTGCTCAAGCGACACGGCGTCCAATACGACGAGCGCTATCTCTGGAAGTGACACGCCCCCATTCGGGGGCTGATGGGGTGGGGGCCGCCGTTTCCCAGGGCTCCCTTCGGTCACCCTGGGCTACGGCTGGCTCGCCCGCATTCGCGGGCTACTTCAGGTCGCCCGCCCCCTCGTCGTCCGGTCCGGCGCTGGCTCGCCCGCGTTCGCGGGCTGCACCGCGGAGACTCGCTAGAGCCGGTACGGCTCGCGGCGGGGGCGGGAGAGGTAGCGGGCGGCCTCGGGGTCGTCGGGGAAGGTCTCGGCGTCGGGGTCCCATTTGAGCCTGCGGGGGGCGAGCCAGCGGGCGATGTTGCCCAGGTGGCAGAGGGTGGCCGAGCGATGGCCGATCTCGACGTCGGCGATCGGCCGGGCACGCGTGCGCATGCACTCGCCCCAGTTCGCGAAGTGGTTGTTGCTCTCGTAGAGGCGAATGTCGTCGGGCCGGACGGGCTCGCGGCCGATCGCCTCGGGGAGACAGGTGACCTTCGTGCCGTCGAGGCGAATCTCGCCCCTGTCGCCCTGGAAGATGCCACCGACGACATAGCCGCCCTGGTCGAGGTGCATCACGACCCCGTTCGCATAGCGATAGTGGACGACGCTGTTGATGCGCGGGCCGTCGGCCCACACCTCGACGGGGCCGGTCGTGTCGGTGCCGAGCGCCCACTGGACCATGTCGAGGCCGTGCGAGCCGTTGCCGGTGAGTTCGCCGCCTGACCACGGGGTGAAGGAGATCCAGCCGGGCTTTGCGCGCGGCAGGTAGATATTGACGTTGTAGGGGTGGAAGGGGCTGGGGCCGAGCCACAGCTCCCAGTCAATCTCGGGCGGCACGGGCTCGGCGGGCAGCTCGGGCTCCCAGGGGCTGGGGAAGTTGTGGGCGTGGACGGTGTGGATGCGCCCGGCGCGGCCGTTGCGGACCAGCTCGCAGCCGAGGCGGCAGCCCGGCATCGAGCGCCACTGGCTGCCCGTCTGGAGCACGCGGCCGTAGCGGCGGACGGCCTCGACCAGCTCGCGGCCCTCGCGGACCGTGAGCGTGAGGGGCTTCTCGCAATACACGTCCTTGCCCGCCTGGACCGCGTGGAGGGCGTTGGGCGCGTGCCAGTGGTCGGGCGTGGCGACGACCACCGCGTCCACCTCCTTGAGGTCGAGGAGGCGGCGGTAGTCGCGGAAGCCCTTGAGCTTCTGGCCCTCGGCCGCGGCGAGGCGTTTCTGATTCACGTCGGCGATGGCGACGACCTGGCCGCCTGGGAGGCCGCGCAGTTGCGTGCCGCGCCGCCCGTAGCCGATGTGCCCGAGGCCGATGCGGTCGCTGGCCGGCGTGTGCCCCTCGGCCCCAAGCACGTCGGCCGCGACGTAGTGGAAGCCGGCCCACGCCGCGGCCCCGAGCTGGCCGCCGCGCCGCGCGAACTGGCGTCGCGAAACCCTCTTCGCCTCACCCATCGCATTCTCCTTACGCGTGTCGCCCCGATAGTAGCTCGAATGCGACGTTTGTGCAAGACGCCTCCTGCCCCGGGCACGCCCGGCCCTGGATCTTCCAGCGGCTCACTCGTGCTCGTCGTCGAGTCCGAAGGCTTTGTCCCTCATCAGGGGATTCGACGACGAGGACAGCGACGACCACGACGACGAACCGAGACCAGGAATGAGAGCCCCAGATTCCGGGTCAGACTCGCTCTGTGGTACGCCCCCTTGACAGAGAGCCGACGTTCGGGATACGCTCCTGTCGCGATTGTGCTGGCCGCATCTCGTGGCGAGCGCCTTCGCTGGGGCGAAGGCTCTGGCGCCTGTGCCCCGCAGGGGCGTACTATGATAGCCCAGGGCAACGCCTGGGAATGCATCGCGGCGAGGTCCTTCGTGCGTCGAAGGCCCTGCCGGCTGTGCCCCGCAGGGGCGTACTATGATAGCCCAGGGCAACGCCCTGGGAAAGCATGTCCCCCAACCCCGGAAAGCCCTGAAAGGGCGTACTAACCACGTGTTCGGAGGACGGCCCGTGGCGCAATCCCTATCCAACATCCTTGTGCATCTCATCTTCAGCACCAAGGAGCGCCAGCCCCTCATCGGAGAGGGCGTTGCGGACGAGTTGTATCGCTACCTGGCCACGGCCTGTGCCACCTGCGGGTGTCCCGCGCTCCGAATCGGCGGCACCGAGGACCACGTTCACATCCTCCTCTCCCTCTCGCGCACCATGGCGGTGAGCGACCTGGTCGAGGAGGTGAAGAAGGGGGCCTCGAAGTGGATCAAAACCAAGGGGCCTGACTACCGGCTGTTCACCTGGCAGGCCGGCTATGGAGCCTTCTCCATCGGCCAGTCGCAGGCGGAGGCGGTGACCCGCTACATTGACGGCCAACGCGAACACCACAAGAAGAGGGCATTCCAGGACGAATTCCGCGCGCTCCTGCGCCGGTATCAGGTGGAGTTCGACGAGCGCTATGTGTGGGATTAGTACGCCCTTTCAGGGCTGCGTCGTTGGGGGACGCCCTTTTCCCAGGGCGTTGCCCTGGGCTATCATAGTACGCCCCATTCGGGGCTGAGAAAGCGCAGCGGCCCATCTCTTGGAGGATCATGCTGCCGTGGAGATCGAGTTCCCCGAGCTTACAAAGCGGAATTGCTGGTTCCTGGAGAATGGCGCCGTCTCGCTTGCCATCGAGAAGGCCACGGGCTGGATTCGCTCGATGGCCTTCAAGCCGAGCGGGGTGGACCTCTTCCAGATCCGGCGGCAGAATATCCCAGGCTACCTCGGCTTCCTGCGCGTCTACGATCAGCGCGACGGCCGCTGGTACAACGACCTGAAGGACCGCTGTCGCGTCCGCGCTGCGAAGCGCGGCAACAAGGTCACAATCGCGAAACGCTTCGCCGGCGCGCCCTTCGAGCTGAAGATCACGCTCACCCTCGACGACTTCGGCCTCCTCTGGCACGTCGAGGCGCGCAAGGTGAAGGCAGACGTCGCCGACCGCTCGCTCCGCGTGGGCTTCAACCTGCCCCTCCAGGCCGGCTGGCACGTGTGGGCGCCTTGTCGCGACGGCGACTTCGTGTTCGATGGGATGGACGCCTTCAACTTCAACCACCTTCAGATCAGCTACGTGTCGCCCCGCGACATCATCCTGCCGATGGTGAGCCACACGTGCCGCGAGGCCGATGTCGGCTACTCGATGCTCCTGCCCCTCGACACCCCCGTGCCGATGGCCACGTTCCAGTTCGAGAACGGCGACAAGGGCTTCAACTGGGGCTGCGCGGCCAAGCCGCCGCAGTCGCTCCAGACGCTCGAATGCCTTCAGTCGTACATCGGCCTCGTGGGCGGCAGCCCGATGACGGCGCAGGTGCGGGTGCTCTTCCACGCCGGCGACTGGCGCCTCGGGCTCGAAAAGGTCTACCATCACTATCAGCCCTTCTTCGACCCCGATTCGCCCGAGATCTACGACGCCGAGGGCGTGTTCCTGTGCGGCGGCATCGAGGTCGGCCACGACCCGAAGCACTACACCGACCTCGGGCTCAAGACCCTCGAGGTCCACGGCCACTTCTCCCACTACTCCGACTACTATCAGGAAGGCCAGGAGCGCTGGCTCCGCATCAACTCCCTCGAACGCCTCTACCACAAGTGGCGCAAGGAGGGGAACGAGAAGGACGCCTATCAGGTGTGGGACTGGGCGAACAGCCATTCGCCCGAGGAGATCGCGGCGGAGCTGGGCGTGGCCGACATCGCCAGCCTCTACCACACCCGCGACGATATCAAGGCCCAGCTCACGAAGATCGCCGACGCAGGCATCTGCCCGTTCTGGTACTTCAACTACTCCGATGGCTTCCGCCCCGTGGCCGAGGAGCGGTGGCCCGACGCCATCTGCCGCACGCCCGAACTGGACCCCATCCCCAGCGGCTGGCACATGTGCCACAACCTGAACCCCGACCTCTTCACCTCGTTCGGCAAGTTCTGCCTGGAGAGCGCGAAGAAGGTCCTCGCCGAGTATCCCCAGCTCAAGGGCTTCTTCCTCGACTGCTTCCGCCACTACGAGATTGACTTCGCCCACGCCGACGGCATCACCGTGGTGGATAACCGCGCGGCCTACAGCGTGAACTTCTCGTACGACGAGCTGACGCGGCGGATCAAGGAGCACATGAAGTCGCTCGGCCGCCCCCTCTCGCTGTTCGCCAACAAGCCGCAGAGCATCCGCTCGATGCGCCACGTGGACGGCGTGCTGCTGGAGGGCGACGGCGACGTCTCGGAGGAGAAGTACTTCTGGGCCTGCATCGCCAAGCCGATGTTCTTCATGTGGACGAGCACGAAGGCGGCGACCGACGAGAACCTGCGTCGGTGCGTCCTCCACGGCTGCTTCCCGACGATCGCCCGCGACGGCCGGCCGCACGAGGAACTCGTCGCCCACTACGGCCGCTATCTGCCCCTCTACGAGCCGTTCCGCCGCCGCGTCCTCTGCTTCGAGCCCGACCCCATTCGCGTGCCGCGGGGCGCCAGGGGCAAGCTCTACACCGTCGCCGACGGCTACGTCGCCGGCATCATCACCCCGCTCATCGACAGCGCCGACGAGGTGCGCTACGCCAAGACCCCCTACGCCCTCTTCCGCGTCAAGCGCGGCTGGGACGTGGGTAAGGTGGGCGTGATGGTTCCTGGCGACAAGGCCCTCCGCGACGCCCCGTTCAAGTTCAACGGCGCCATCATCGCCGTCCCGATGCCCGGCTACAGGAACTGCGCCGTCGTCAAGCTCTTCGTCACCGGCGACAGTGGCCGGCCCATCGGCCCCGAGCGCTTCACCGGCCCGATCGACTTCTGCGGCGACCCCGAAAGCTCGTTCCAGGACATCGCCGGGCGGTGATGACCCCGGCGCGCAGGCGACTTGACAAGCAGCCGCAGAGGTCTTACTATAGAGTAGGAATTGGCGCATCCGGTAAGATAACCCTCTGGGA
>DATKZY010000124.1:0-61472 GCA_035527715.1 Planctomycetota bacterium
CACGAAGGGAAAATGGGAGACGCGGAAGGCGTAAGACAGGCGGGGGGAGACCTTTCTTGCAAGAAAGGTCTCCCCCCGCCTGTCTTACGCCTTCCGCGTCTCCCATTTTCCCTTCGTGAAGTCGGGGATTTGCTGGGGGGCGCCGCCCTCGGTGATGGACTTGGCGGAGAGGGGGATGATGCAGCTCCAGGCGGCGGCATCGGCGGCATCAATCGGCGGCGGGCCGCCGGAGCGAACGGCCTGGAGGAACTCGCGGATCGGGAAGTAGTCGGCCCCCTCGTGGCCGGCGGCCTTCGCTTCGGCGCCGTGCTCGGTCCACTGCGGGTGCTCGAACTCCTTCATATACTTGCTCAGCTCCTCCCACCGATAGCCGTTCGTGCGGCCGTCGAGCCAGAGGAACTGCTGGCGCGAGTCGTAGCTCGCCTTCAGGCCCTGGAGAGCGTAGTAGGTCGTCGTGGGGTGCGGGCGTGCCGAGCACATGTCGAAGCGGAGGTCAATCAGGGCGCCCTTCGCCGTCCGAATCAGCGTGCTCGTCGAGTCGGGCAACTGGAAGCGCACCTGGCGTGCGGGGTGGCCCTCGGGGAAGCGCTTCGCCACGTAGTCGTTCAGCGCGGCGGAGGTCGTCCTGCCCGCGACGAGCGAGACCAGGCGGTCGCCCCGGTTGATCCCGAGCCACTGGGCGACGGGGCCTAGGGAGTGGGTGGGGTAGACGTTGCCGCAGCAGTCGCGTGCCATCTCGCCCCGCCAGGTGAGCGAGCCGTCGCCCTGGAAGAGGAGCGAGCGGCAGTCGTGCACGTAGCCGCACTCGGCGTAGGTCAGTTCGCCGAAGAGGCCCTTCTGGACCATGTTGAGGATCATCAGGCAGTGGTACCAGTAGCAGCAGTTCTCGGCGAGCATGTAGACCTTGCCCGTCTCCTCGGCGGCGCGGACGATGCCCCAGCATTCGTCCACCGTCATGGCGGCGGCGACCTCGCTGAGCGCGTGCTTGCCCGCGCGGAGGGCGGCGACGCACATCTCGGCGTGGAGCTGCATCGGCGTCGTCACCAGCACCGCGTCGAGGTCGTCGCGCTGGAGCATGCGCAGGTAGTCCTTCGGGCCGTTCGGATAGCCCTCGGGCTTCTTGCCGCCTGCTTTCTCGACGATGCCGACGCCGCGGGCGATGGCGCCGGGATTGATGTCGCACAGCGCGGGCACTTCGGCCCCTACTTTCAGGGCGAGTCCGAGCAGGTAGGAGCCTCGTCCGCCGATGCCGATGACCCCGAGCCGCACGGGCTTCGGCTGCTCCTGCCCAAACGCCTCGGCGGCCAGGCCCACTGCCGCGCCCGCCGCCACTCCTGCCTTGAGGAACTCCCTACGCAGGATCTCGCTTTCCATGCCGAGCCTCCTTGCTCTCACCGTTCGGTCCGCGTCACGCGCCCACGCGATGCTACACCCGCCGCACCCGCCGCGCAAGAGGGCGCGAAGCAGAATTGCATACTTGTTCAAGTATGCAATTCTGCTCGACGCACTTGCGGGAGTCGAGCTGCGCGCCTATGATCATAGCTCATGCTCGTCACACTGGCTGCCCCCTTGGCCTTGGAGGTCACCACATGCTTGCGGCGAGGTCACGCTACGTGCTCCTGGCGTTTCTCGTTGCCCCGCTGCCTCTGCCGGCCGCGGACGCCCCCAACGATGGCCCCATACGGGGCGACATCCGCCACGCCTTTATCCTCTCCGACAGCGGGCGCGGCAAGGTGCTGAAGTTCGACGCCGAGGGCAAGCTCCTCTGGGAGTGCGACGCGCCGAACTCCTACGACTGCTGCCTCGCCCCCAACGGCAACGTGGTCTTCACCTGCCGCATCCAGGGCAGAGACCACGGCGTCCGCGAGGTCACGCCCGACAAGAAGGTGGTCTGGGAGTACAAGGCGACGGGCGAGGTTTTCGCCTGCCAGCGCCTGGCCGACGGCAATACGCTCGTGGGCGAGAGCACCAACGGCCGGCTCGTCGAGGTCGCGCCCGATGGCAAGGTCACGAAGGAGATCAAGGTCAAGTGCAAGGCTGCCGGTCACGGCTGCATGCGCATGGCCCGCAAGACCCAGGCCGGCACCTACCTCGTCGGCCACCCCGGCGACCGCATGGTCCGCGAGTACAGCGCCACGGGCGACGTGCTCCGCGAGATTCCCGCGCCCGGCCCGGCCTACGGCGCGCAGCTCCTCGACAACGGGCACGTGGTCTTCTCGTGCGAGCACTTCGTCATCGAGGTGGACAAGAACGGCAAGGAGGTCTGGCGGCTCTCGGACAAGGAGATTCCCGAGGTGGGGCCGAAGTGGCTCGCCTGCATCGCCCGGCTGCCCAACGGCAACACGGTGGTCGGCAACTGGCTCGGCCACGGCCAGGAGGGCAAGGGCGCGCCCCTCTTCGAGGTCACGCCCGACAAGAAGGTCGTCTGGCAGTTCACCGACGTGACGACGACGCGGAACGTGACGGGGTTCGCGCTCCTCGACGGTCGGTGACGCACCCGCGGCGCACCCGCGGCTCGGGGCCGGGCAACGAGGACCCGCTGTCGCCTTCTCTCAGGGAAAGGGAACAGTGCGTGCGCGCCCACGGGCGGCCCGCGCTCGGCTATGCATCGCCCGCTCGGAACAGGCGCGTGAGCACGAAGATGCCCGCCACGGCCGCCGCGATGCCCGCGATCAGCGGCTTGGCTCCGACCATCACAGCAAGCAGGCTCCCAACGCACACCAGCAACGCCAGGATTCCGGGGACCCCCAAGCGATCTAGCACCAGGGTGGCCCTCCTTTCGACCCCCAGCATACGCCTACTGCCCCCCATGTGTCAACTCCCCGGACGCAATCGGGTGCGGCCCCGCCCTTGCTTCCTGGCCCCGATCAGGGTATATTGCCGGGGGCGGGGCCACCCAAGGCCCCTCGTCTCGAATCACTGAGGATCGCAGGCCATGGCAAGACGACGAGATGCGCTCGAGGTTTCGGCGATGATGCCCGGGAAGCTGTTGGGAATGCAGCGGATCGCGAACCCCAACGGGACGTTTACCATGCTGGCCCTCGACCAGAACAACTCGGTCGTCAAGATGGCCAGGACCGCCCTGGCGCGGCGGGGCGAGGAGCGCGAGCCGACGTATGCCGAGATCGTGCGGGCCAAGCTCGACCTCACGGCGGTCCTCGCCAGGAAGGCGAGCGCCGTGCTGCTGGACTCGAATTACGGGGCGTGGCACGCGGTGTGCGCGATGAAGCTTTCCCCTCGGGCCGGGCTCATCGTGCGCCTCGAGCAGTCGGGCGCGCCCTCCACCGCCGACGGCATCGGGAAGCTCACGGCCATCGAGCCGGGCTGGAGCGTGGCCAAGATCAAGCGCCTGGGCGCCCACGCCGTCAAGCTCCTGGCCTTCTACGAGCCGACGCACACCGAGAGCGCCGCCGCCCAGCGCGCCCTCGTCGAGCAGGTCGCACGCGCCTGCGACGAGCACGACATCGTGTTCCTTCTCGAGACCCTGAGCTACCCGCTCGGGGGGGAGGACAAGGGCTCCCCCTCGTACCTCGACCGGAAGGCGACCACGGTGATGGACTCCGCTCGGCACCTGAGCGGCCTGTGCGACGTCTATAAGGCCGAGTTTCCCGGCACCCTGGGCCGCGAGAGCGAGGCCCAGCTCGCGGGCAACCTCGATGCTCTCGACCAGGCGTGCGCCCGGCCCTGGGTGCTGCTGAGCGCCGGGGTGGACTACCCCGACTACGAGAGACAGGTTCAGATGGCCCTCCAGCACGGCGCCAGCGGCATCCTGGGCGGGAGGGCCTTCTGGAAGGAGTACTTCGACTTCGACGACGGGGCCGCGCGCCTCGGATTCCTCCGCACCGAGGGCGTCCGCCGCCTCACGGCCATCGGCGACCTCGTGAAGCAGCAGGCCGTGCCCTGGTTCAAGCGCTACGGCCTCACGAGGGCCAGCTTCGCACGAGTCCGCATCCCCGAGGGCTGGCAGCGCGACTACGCCGCCGGAGCCCCCTCGGAGCCGCGGCCCGCAGGCCCGGCCGACACACGGGGGGACTACTGATGCCCCCGGTCTGACCGCTTTCCGCTGCCGCTCGCAGCAAGGAGTGAACCCATGCGGCCCCTCCTCCGATGCCTGCTCCCGCTTGCCCTGGCCCTTCCCGCGCCTGCCGGCGCGCAGGAGACGAAGGAGTGGACACCCCAGTTGCTCACCAAGGAGCTGGCCGATGTGGACCGGCGGCTCAAGGCCCTCGAGCAACACACCAGGCCGACCGGCCGCCGCATCATCGAGCTCGAGGACCAGTTGCGGGGCCTGCGCATCAAGGCCGAGGCGCTCGAAATGCACGTCAAGAACCTCGAGGACACGGTGCAGGCCCTGCGCAAAGAGCTGGCGGCCCTTGCCGGGCGCACCGACGCCATCGAGGCCCGGCCCACCCCGGGTCCCGCCCCGGCCCCCGCCACCAAGGGCACCCTCGTGCCCTCCGCCGCCGGGTCCATCCGCAGCCAGAAGGTCTCCACGGAGGCCGAAATGGTCACCATCACGGGGGTCGTGGCGAACACCGGCGAGAAGCCGCTCGTCTTCGTCATCGTCCAGGCCGAGTTCCTCGACAAGGAAGGCAATGTCGTCAAGACCGAGTCCACCTACACCGAGCCGCGGGTCGTCCCGGCCGGGTCCACGGCCACATTCGTCCTCAAGGCGGCGCGCGACCCGCGTGCCCAGGACCACCGCCTTTCGCTGAGGACCGAATGAGCGTTCCTCGGACCATGCACGCCTGCCAGGAAAGGAGACCAGGATGAAGGGCCTGACGCGCGGACCTTCGCGGCGAGAGTTCTTGCGAGCCACGGCGGCGGTGGGGGCGCCGTACTTCCTCGCCTCCACGGCGCTGGGCGCGGAGGGGCGAGCGGCGGCCAGCGAGCGCATCACCATGGGCGGCATCGGCATGGGCGGACGCGGGAGCGGCGACCTCAGGGGCTTCTCCAACTTCCCCCAGGTCCAGGTCCTCGCCGTCTGCGACGTGGTGAAGGCCAAGCGCGACAACATGAAGGCCGCGATGGACCAGAAGTACGGCAACAAGGACTGCGCCTCGGTCAACGACTTCCGCGAGATCATCGCGCGGCCCGACATAGACACGGTGATGATCGGCACGCCCGACCACTGGCACGCCATCATCGCCTGCGAGGCGATGAAGGCCGGGAAGGACGTGTTTTGCGAGAAGCCCGAGACGCTGACGATTCGCGAGGGCCGCATCATGGTCGAGACCGCCCGGCGCTACGCCCGCGTCTTCTCGGGCGGCAGCCAGCGCGTGCTGGGCGACTACGGGGCGCTGGCCCGCTACATCCGCAGCGGCGCCATCGGCGAGGTCAAGGAGGCATTCGTCAGCGTCGGCGGCCCCTCGCGCGACTGCGACCTGGCGCCCGAGCCCGTGCCGCCCGGCCTCGACTGGGACCTCTGGCTCGGCCCCGCCCCCTGGGCGCCCTACAACCGCGGCCGCCTCGGCTTCCGCGCCTGGAAGGACTACTCGGGCGGCGGCATGACCGACTGGGGCGCACACAAGTTCGGCGCCGTCGTCTTCGCCATGGACCTTCAGGAAACCGGCCCTGTCGAGATCCTCCCGCCCGACGGCAAGGACGTGAAGCTGCTGACCTACGTCTACGCCAGCGGCTTCCGCCTGTACCACGGCGGGGGCGGCGACATCACCTACAAGGGCACCGAGGGCGAGGCATCGCGGCGCCAGATGGGCCAGCCCATCCGCCCCGTCGAGATGCTCACCTACAAGGGGAACGGCGGCCTGGCCGGCGACTTCCTCCACTGCGTCGTCACCCGCGAGCGCCCCTTCCGCGACATCGAGTTCGCCCACCGCGGCGTCAGCGTCTGCCACCTCGGCAACCTGGCCTACTGGCTCGGACGCCCCCTCAAGTGGGACCCCGTGAAGGAAGACTTCGTCGGCGACCCCGACGCCAGCCGCTGGGTGGACCGGCCCAAGCGCGAGCCGTGGACGCTGTGAGGGGCGGCGTTCGGCTCCCTGTGCTCGGGTGCAGCGACTGCTGCCGCGCCCTCAGGGCAGGATGGGCGATGCTTGACATGACATGGCAGTGTCTGGTACCATGTCATGCCGGAAAGGAGACCAACATGGTCACGGTGACCTTCACGGACCTCCGGAACCACGCGAAGAAGTACTTCGATGCCGTGCAAGAGGGCGAGACGCTTGAGGTCTACCGACACGGTAAGCCGATCGCTGTAGTATCTCCCGCGAGACGGCCGGCCTCAGACTACTGGAAGCGTCGCGTCGCTCCCCTGGCGATCGAGGGGCTGTCGCTGAGCAAGGAGATTCTGGCTGACCGGGAGGAGGGCCGGTAGTGCGTCTGTTCGCCGATTCTTCGGCCTTGGTCAAACGCTACATTGCCGAGCCTGCAAGGGAGTTGGTTCTGGCCCGTTGCGCAGAGGCCGACGAGATCCTCGCGAGCATCATCGCCATGCCCGAGATCATGGCCACGCTCAACCGGCTTCAGCGGGCCGGCACACTCTCCGACGAGGAGTACAAAGCGCTCAAGCAGCGCGTCCTCGCGGACATGGAGCACGCGACCATTGTTTCTATCACGCCAACGGTGCTGGCGAGCACCATCATGTCGCTGGAGCGCGCACCCCTGCGAGCGATGGATGCCATCCACGTCGCCTCTGCCTTGGGGTGCAGTCCCGACCGTTTCCTCACCGCCGACCAGCGCCAGCACGAGGCCGCTGAGGCGATGGGACTGAAGTCGGAATTCGTCGGCTGACCGAATCGCCCGCCCCGCGTTGATTTTCCCCACCACACGGCTATAATGCCCGGCGGACATACCTTTCGCTCAGGAGAGCGCCATGCCCTATCGCGACATCAAGAGCACCCGCGACATGTGGGAGAACAATCTCCCCAGGTTCCCCCGCAAGACGGCGATCGTCGAGGGCGATGTAGCCCTCACGTTCGCCCAGGCGGACGAGAAGATCGAGCGGCTGAGGACGGCGTTCGTCTCCCGCCTCGGGATCCGGCAGCACGAGAACGTGGCCGTGCTGCTGCCCAATTGCCTCGACTACTTTCTCGCCTACTGGGCGCTGGTGAAGCTCGGCGCGGTGGTGGTGCCGGTCAACACCCGCCTCCGCGCCGAGGAGATGCGCCACATCCTCAGCACGACCGACGGCTCGACCCTCATCGCCCACAAGAGCCTCTGGAAGACCGCCCGGGCCGCGCTCGCCGAGTGCCCGAACATCCGACAAGTCGTCAGCGTCGGCTTCCAGGAGGAGGGGCTGATTCCCTATGACGAGCTGCTCGCCACCGAGGCCCAGCCCTACTCGCCGCCCGACATCCAGCCCGACGACCTGGCCATCATCATGCACACCTCGGGCACCACGGGCCAGCCCAAGGGCGCCGTGATGCACCACGCCGACCTGCTGTTCAACGTCCGAATGTCGCTCCTCGCGCACGGCTGGCGGCACGAGGACGTGCATCTCCTCGTCGTGCCGATGTTCCACGCGACCGCGCTCTACTCGATGCTGCCGGCCTCGGCCTACCTCGGCTCCACCGTGGTCGTCGCCCCAAGGCCGCACGTGCCCGAGCTTGTCGCCCTTATCGAGAAGCACCGCTGCACGACCTTCTTCGGCGTGCCCACGCTCTTCTACTGGCTCGCCACGTACCGCGACCTGGCGAAGCACGACCTGTCGTCGCTCCGCCTCATCGCCTACGCAGGCTCGATGATGCCGCCCCAGACGATCCACAAGCTCCGCAAGCGCTTCCCCAACGTGGCCCTCCACAACTTCTTCGGCCTCACCGAGACCATCGCGGCCACCCACGTGCTGCCCAACTGCGATGCGACGGCTCGCGCCGACTCCATCGGCAAGCCGCTGCCCGACATCCATCAGCTCGTCGTGGACGACGACCGCAAGCCCGTGCCCGCAGGCACCGTCGGCCAGCTCTGCTTCCATCGCTCCAACATCGTCCGCGGCTACTGGAAGCGCCCCGGCCTCATCGAGCAGGCCTGCTTCACCCACGAGGGCGAGGAGTACTTCAACACGGGCGACCTGGCGATGGCCGACGAAGACGGCTACGTGTACCTCAAGGGCCGCAAGAAAGAGATGATCATCGTCGGCGGCGAAAACGTCTACGCCCTCGAGGTCGAGAACACCATCCTCACCCACGAGGGGGTGATGGAGGTGGCGGTGGTCGGCGTCGAGGCCACGGGCGCGAGCGCCTACCTGGGCGAGCTGGTCAAGGCCGTCGTCGTGCCCAAGGAGGGCCGCAAGCTCACCGAGCTCGACATCAAGCGCCACTGCGCCGAGCGCCTCGCCAGCTACAAAGTGCCCAGCCTCGTCGAGTTCCGCGGCGCCCTCCCCCGCAACCCCGGCGGAAAAGTGCTGAAGAGGGAATTGAAGTGACGTAGGCGTGTGCGGGGGGAAACTTCTTGGAAGAATTGTCCCCCCGCACCCCCCTTCAAGAACTGTTGAACTGGGGACCAGCCAATGGCTCTCCACCGTTCAAGCGTTGGCGCATTCATTGCCGCTGCGTTGGCAGCCTCGGCGATGGCAGCAGAGCAGCCGAAGCCAGGCATCGGCGTGTTTTTCAAGGCTGATGAGGTCGCCGCGCTGCGCGAGAAGGTGCAGAAGCCGCCGTGCAAGGCGATCTATGAGCAGCTTCTGAAGCGGGCCGACGCGGCACTGGCGAAATGGCCAGAGGACAAGGCGAAGCTGCGCTTCGCCGAGCTAGTCCCCAAGCTGCCCGATATCCAGACCGAGTTCGTGCCCAAGGAGTTCCTGCCCGAGGGCGGCAAGGAGGCGGGCATGGCGCTCGGCAACTACGGGAAGGACGGCGCGCCCGCCGCCGCATTCGTCTATCTCATCACGGGCGAACGGAAATACGCGGAGTTCGCCTGGGACGTCTTCGAGCAGTGCGCGAAGGCGAATCGCTGGGGCTGGTTCCCCTGGGCCGGCTCGCACATGCCGCAGATCCACTTCGGCATCCTGAGCCGCGCCCTGGTGCTCGTGGCCGACTGCGTGTGGGACACGCTGACGCCGCAGCAGCGGCAGCACGCCCGCGAGGTGATCGCCGACAAGTGTGTCGAGCCCTACTTCCGCATCGTCCTCCAGACGCCCGGCATGGGCCTCTTCCACCTGCGGTCGCGCAACCAGGGCAGCAACGCCCTCGCCGCGGCGGTCGTTGGCAGCGTCTTCGTCGGCGACGCGGTGCCCGACAACCGCGTCTGGTTCAACTCGCTGCTTCAGACCTTTCACTGGGCGATCACCCACGACATCGGCTGGATGGGGCAGAACCTCGAATCCGGCCTCGGCGGATACTGGTCGGTCTCCATGCAGAACCTCTACACCGCCGCCGCCGCGCTCTGGAACGTGCGGGGCATTGACCTCCGCCCTCATCCCGGCTTCGACCAGGCGACTTACTATCCCATCATCCACGAGACCACCGTCCCCGCCGTCAACCACTTCACCGACCCGATTGACCCGGCTTCCAAGGCGACGCCCGGCATCATCTCGGGCAAGCCGATCGAGCTGCCCCACGGCGGCCGCTGCGGAGCCTGGTGGCTCGACTACGCCGCCAAGTTTCCCAACTCCCCCGCCCATTACTTCATTCGTAAGGAAATGGTCGGCCCCGACCGCCTGAGCGTGGCCGACTGCCATCAGGGCGCGCTCGGCCAGGTGCTCGGCATCGCGTGGTGGGACGACCGGCTCCTCGCCGACCCCAAGCCGCCGACCAGCCTCGCACAGTTCACCGACCGCATGGCCGGCATCCGCTCGGGCTACGGCCTGGGGCAGACCTATCTCTACTTCAACGGCGACCTCTTCCTGAGCGCGCGGAACGAAATCCTCTGCACCACGTCGGGCATGTCGTGGCACTTCCCCTGGCACCAGTACCAGGTGTCCGAGACGGGCATCGAGACCGAGGGGGAGCCTTTCGCCCCGAGCATGGTGATCAAGGAATCCTACAACGACGAGCGGTTCGCTTTCTTCCGCGCCGAGAGCGGCTTCAGCAACGTCGCCTACTACCCGCGCCCCGGCCAGCGCGAGAGCCACACCCACTACAACAAGCGCGAACGCTCCGTCCTCTATGTCCGCCCCGCCGACGGCGCCCCCGACTACTTCGTCTTCTCCGACATCGTCCGCCACAAGGACCCGAAGCCCCGCTGGCACGCCTGGACCTGGCACCTGTGGAACCACGCGGCGAACCCCAAGAACTTCGGCCGCTTCGTGCCACAGAACAGTGGCTGGCGCGAGGGCGCGATCAGCGATGCTGTGCGGATCGAGCGGCCGAATGCCGACCTTTGGGTCTTCTTCCTCAGGCCCGCCGAGCATGTGGGCGTCGCGCCGCTGAAGGTGGCCATGGAGCAGCACGGCGTGCCCTCCCAGCCCTGCGTCGCCTACCAGATGGACCACAACGGCCAGATGCTCCGCGCCATCGCCGGCGGCTACGACCCGACCGATGCCAAGCCTGTCACCCTCCCCGTCACCGCCTGGAAGGGCCTGGGCGTCGTGCAGGACGGCGTCCTTTACCTGGAGAAGCCGCCGACCAACCAGACCGTCACCTCGGGCGTCGTCGGCGGGCTGGTCGGTGGCAGCCGCTATCGCCTCTCCCTGAAGTGCAAGGAAGAGAACTATCGGGTCTACGAGGCCACCGCCTGGGAGGTGAGCCTCGAACTGCTCGACCAGGACGGCAAGGTCGTCGCCAAGCCCGAGACCCCCTACGGCCATCCCGATCCGCTGCGGCTCGGTGCGCCGAAGAGCGACATCAAGACCCACGATTGGACCGAGACGGTGGAATTCGTCGAGGTGCCCGAGGGTGCCGTCGCCTGCCGCGCCAGCTTCCGCGCCGTCGGCGGCGCACACTACTTCACCCTCGGCAAGCTGTGGCTGAGCGCCATCGAGCTTCAGCCCGTTGGCAAGCCGGTCCGCAAGAGAGAGCAGCGGTTCCTCACCCTCGTGATGCCTGTCGGCAAGGGCGAGCGGCCGCCGCAGCTCCTCAACACCTCAAGCGGCAATGTGGCGCTCCGTCATGCTCCCGGCATCACGGATGGGATAGAGCTGACACCCGAAGGCGTCCCGGCAGTCCATAGGCGGGTCAAGGACTCTATCGTCGCGCTGTTCCCCGACCCCAAGAAGCGCGGCGGGGCTTCTGGCGCGCTCAAGACCAACTCGGACGAGAATGCGAAGCAGCTTCTCGCGGGGCTGAGGCCCGTGCTCGACCAGCTTGCCGCCGAGCGCGATGCGCTGACCGCCAAGGGGAGGAGGAATCTCGCCCTCGACGCCAAGGTCACGGCCTCGGCGAGCCGCGACGAGCGCTTCCCGCCCTCGAAGGTGGTTGACAACCAGGTGGCCGAGTATCCCCTCGACGGCCATCTCGACTACACGCTCGGCATCGTGTGGACCTCCAGCCGCTTCGCCGGCTACGGCTCGGGCAAGGAGTCGCTCCTCGACAACCGCGACTACTTCCCGCTCTACGTCCGGCCCACCTACTGGCTCCTGCCCGAGGACAAGCTCGGCCACGTCGAGCTGGAGTTGAAGGAGCCGGCCGCGGTGGACCTCGTGCGCCTCCTGAACACCAGCAACGCGGGCCTCAACGACTTCGCCGCCCACACGTTCCGCGTCGAGCTGTTCGATGCCGACCGCAAGCCCCTGGCGAGCAAGGACGGGGCCTTCGGCAAGGTCTTCGACCGCCCCTTCCAGCACGCCTTCTTCGCACCCAAGTGGTTCGACCACTACACGCCCACCTTTGCGGGGATGCTGGAGCCAGGCGTGACCGTGCCTTTCGGCGACGGCTGGCGGGAGGTCGCCTTCGACGCCCCCCAGGGCGTCAAGTTCATTCGCGTCGTCCTCACCAAGTTCTGGGGCATCGGCGGCGGGCTGAACGAGATTCAGGTCTACGGCAAGTGACCCTTGCGGCCTGTTTATCATTATATGACGCTGCTAAGTGTCTTGCTGACAAATGGTTATGGCGCCGCCCGGAAAAACTGCGTAGGAACGCGTACAGTGCGTCCGGAGGGCGTCATTGGGCTCCTGATACCTTTGGTCGCCGGCGGGAGGGTGCCGGAAGCCACAAGCGTAGCGCTGGACTATTCTTGCGGCGATGGCACTCCGGGCGGTGCGCGGACCACATGACGGCCTGAAATCGCGTTTTTTTCGCACCGGCCCTCTACCCTGGCAGGCAGGTGCCTGCGGCGGCAATTGACCGCGGGGTGGCGGCGGTGTAGAATCGGGCGGTCGTGGAGGCCGAGGCGTCGTCTGTTCTCCAGGCTCAGGAGGATTGCCCCTTGAGGACTCTTCGCATCGTCGGGCTGGTGGGGGTTGCGTGTGCCGTCGCGTGCGGCTGCGGCATCGGGCCGCGGGCGATTCGGCGCGAGCGGGCGAGCTACAACATCGCCCTCCAGCAGACGGCCGGCGAGCAGATGCTGCTGAACCTGGTGCGGCTGAAGTACCGCGAGCCCACGCTGTTCCTCGAGGTGGGCAACATCTCCGCTCAGTTCGAGTATCTCACGGAGACCGAGGGGATCGGCACCTTCGTGCGCGGCGGCGGCAGCGCCTACACCGGCAGGGTGATGCCGTCGTACTCGGAGCGGCCGACGATCACATATACGCCGCTCCAGGGCGAGGCGTATGCGAACCGCGTGATCACGGAGATCGGGCTCGGCCGCCTGGCGCCGCTCTACGCGACAGGCTGGCGCGTGGACCGCCTGATCCGGATGCTGGTCGAGCGCGCGGGGGACATCCGCAACGACCCCACGCTCGTCCCCGCGCCCGGCGAGACCCTGCGGCCGCACCAGAAGCTCCTCGAGGTCGCCCGCATCTGGCGAAAGCTCCAGAAGAACGGCGACCTGGCCTTCACGACGCCCACGAGCGAGATGGTCGTGGCCGCCGGCATCCGCCCCGAGCAGGTGACGCCCCAGTGCCACATCGTCGCCGACAAGGACGGCTATCGCTTCTGCCTCGCCACGGACGGCACGTGGGAGCTGCGCCGAAGCGTCCCCAGCGGCCTCATCATCCGCGCCGCCTACTCGGAGGAGAAGGACGCGAACACGGTGGACGGCTATCTGAAGATCAAGCCGGGGCGCACGCGTGACCAGGGCGGCCGCTTCGTTGAGCGCATCCGCCTCATCGCCTTCAGCGACGTCCGCGACGGCGGCGAGAAGCAGGAGATCGCCGAGGTCCCCGTCCAGATCCGCTCCCTCAACGGCATCCTGTTCTACCTTGGCCAGGGCGTCGAAGTGCCCCCGGCCCACGCGGAGAGGGGGCTCGTGAAGGTTTACGCCGACGAGCAGGGCCAGGACGTTGACTGCCACGCGGAAACGAGTGACCTGCTGAACATCCGGTGCAGCCCGACGCGGCCTGCGGACGCCTACGTGGCCGTCCGCTATCGCGGCCACTGGTTCTACCTCAACGACGCCGACACGGATTCGAAGGACACCTTCTCGCTCCTGCTCATCCTCTTCGCCCTTCAGTCGGGCGACGTGAAGTCGGCTCAGCCCCTGTTGACCATCCCGATCGGGGGCAGGTGAAGGAGGGCCGCCATAGGATCGCCCGGGCTCGTCCATCCGCCAGACTTCCACCAGAAGGTCATCGCGCAGGAGGCGCCAGGGGGCGAAGCGCGGGAGGTGGCCCTGGTCGCGCCGACGGTCGTGGCGCCCGGGGAGCCGTTCGCGCTCAACGTCGCCGTCCTCGACGAGCACGGCTACCCCTCCGTGGAGTTCAGCGGGAAGGTGCGGATTCGCGGCGAGTTCACCCACTCGCCGCTGATCGAAATGCCGTTCCGGAAGGGACGGCCCGCGCTGGCCAGGGCCGAGGGCCTGGTCGTGCCATCGGTGGGGCTGTTCCGCTTCGAGGGGACGCTCGGCGGCGAGGCCTGGCACAGCAATCCCGTGTGCTGCCGGCGCGGGCCCGGGCTCCGCGTGGCCTGGGGCGACCCCCACGTGCACACCATCCTGAGCGCGTGCCACGCCGAGGGCGCGCGGTCGCTCAACTTCTGCTACGCCGCCGCACGCTACATGAGCGGCCTGGACTGGGTCTCTGCCGCCGATCACGTCTCGAACGGCCGGTGCGACTTCTCGAAGTGGCGCGAGCAGATGGCCGCGTGCCAGGCCCACGACGACCCGCCCGACTTCGTGACGCTGCCCAGCTACGAGGCCTCGCTGAAGGGCGGCGCGGGCGGCGACACGAATCCCTACTTCCGCCGCCCGCCCGAGATGTTCATTGACGAGTACGAGGCAGGGAACGCCAGGACGCTGTGCGAAAAGCTCGGCGAGCGGGTCGGCCGGGAGAACTTCTTCGTCGTGCCGCACCACACGACCCGCACGGGCAAGCACGGCGAGATCCCCGACGAGGTCTACCCGGGGGAGGCCCTGATGCCCGTCATCGAGATCCACTCGAAGTGGGGCACGAGCGAGCACCGCGGCAATGCCAACCCACTCCACCAGGTCCACCCGGGGCCGAGCTACGCGGTTGACCTGCTGAATCGAGGACTCAAGCTCGGCTTCATCGCGGGCACGGATTCCCACGCGACCATGCCCTCGGCGACGGGGATCGAGCCTGGCCACATCGACCGCCTGCCCGGCCTCACGGCGGCCCTCGTGCCCGAGTTGAGCCGCGACGCCGTGTTCGACGCCCTGCGCTCCCGCCGCTGCTATGCGGCCAGCCGCGAGCGCGTCTACCTCGACGTGTCCGTCGGCGGCACGCCGATGGGCCAGACCGCGGCGTGGCCGGACCGTGCGAAGCCGCGGACCATCCAGGTCGCCGCGGCGGCCCAGAGCGACATCGTGGCCGTCGAGGTCGTCCGCAACGGCGAGACCATCCATCGCCATCCCGCCGGAGCCTGGCAGGCCGCGCTGCTCTTCGACGATGAGGTGAGCCTGGACGGGCTCTGGCTCGAGTCCGAGCACCTCGGGTGCTTCGCCTACACCTATGTCCGCGTGACCTGTGCCTCGGGCGCCCGGGCCTGGTCGAGCCCCGTCTGGTTGCTCAAGGCACCATAGCGCGACTCCCCTTGCCGGCCTTGCTCTCGGCCCGCCCGCGGAGTATCCTATGGGCTGCGGGCCAAGCCAGGCTCGAGCAACTCGCGGAAAGGAGACAGGGAGATGAATCGAAGGCGATTTCTTCAGGCGATCGGGGGCACGACGCTGGCAGGGGCGGCGCTCGGCGTGCCGCGCCATGCCCTTGCTCAGGGACGGAAGAAGCCGAACATTGTGTTCATCCTCGCCGACGACTTGGGATACGGCGACCTCGGCTGCTACGGCCAGAAGCAGATCAAGACGCCCTGCCTCGACAAGATGGCCGCCGAGGGCGTCCGCTTCACCGACGCCTATGCCGGCTCCACCGTCTGCGCCCCGTCGCGCTGCGCGCTGATGACCGGCGTCCACATGGGCCACGCGCTAGTGCGCGGCAATGCCAACGTGCCCATGCGGCCCGACGACGTCACCGTCGCCACGCTCCTCAAGCGGGCGGGCTACGCCACCGGCATCATCGGTAAGTGGGGACTTGGGGAGGCCGCCTCCACCGGCATCCCGACGAAGCAAGGCTTCGACTACTGGTTCGGCTACCTCAACCAGCACCACGCGCACAACTACTGGCCGACCCATCTCTGGCGCAACGAGGAGAAGGTGCCGCTGAAGAACGTCGTGCCGAAGGAGGACCGGGTGGGCGGCGGCGTGGCCTCCGAGCGCGTCGAGTACAGCCACGACCTCTTCGCTCAAGAGGCCCTCGCCTTCGTCGAGAAGCACAAGGACAAGCCGTTCTTCCTCTACCTCGCCCTCACCATTCCCCACGCCAACAACGAGGCGGGCAGGCTGGGGATGGAGGTGCCCAGCGACGAGCCGTACACCAAGGAGGACTGGCCGCAGCCGCAGAAGAACATGGCTGCGATGGTCACCCGCATGGACCGCGACCTCGGCCGCCTCTTCGACCACCTGAAGAAGCTGGGCCTGGACGACGACACGATCGTCTTCTTCACCAGCGACAACGGCCCGCACCACGAGGGCGGCAACAACCCCGATTTCTTCGACTCCAACGGCCCGCTCCGCGGCATCAAGCGCGACCTCTACGAGGGCGGCATCCGCGTGCCCATGATCGTCCGCTGGCCCGGCAAGGCCAAGGCCGGCACGACCAGCGACCTGCCCTGGGCCTTCTGGGACTTCCTGCCGACCGCCTGCGACATCGCCGGCGCCGAGCCGCCGAAGGGCATTGACGGCATCTCGGTGCTCCCCGCCATCCTGGGCAAGGAGCAGAAGGGCCACGACCATCTCTACTGGGAGTTCCACGAGGGCGGCTTCAAGCAGGCCGTGCGCATGGGCAAGTGGAAGGCCGTCCGCAGGGGCACGACGCAGCCCATCGAGCTGTACGACCTGACCGCCGACATCGGCGAACAGAACAACGCGGCCGACAAGCATCCCGACCTAGTGGCGAAGATGGCCGACGTCCTCAAGTCCGCCCGCACCGACTCCAAGCAGTGGCCCGTCCGCGAAGGCCCGCGGCCAAAGCCGAAGAGCAAGAAGTAATCACGAATCACACGAATGGATGAATGGCACGAATGGAAGAAGAAGGGGGACACGAGCATGCCCGGCGAGAAGATTGTGTATCCCGAACGGTCGTACAAGATCATGGAAGCGGTGTTCGAGGTGCACAACACCCTGGGGCCGGGATACGTCGAGCAGATCTACGAGGAGGCGCTCGCCTGCGAGCTGGAGCTCAGCGGTGTCCCCTTCGAACGCCAGAAGCGCATCACCGTGGGCTACAAGGGCCGCATGGTCGGCACCCATCAGCTCGACTTGGTCGTAGACAGCAGGGTCATCCTGGAACTCAAGGCCGCGAGCGCCCTCGCCGACGTCCACAAGCAGCAACTCCTGTCCTATCTCAAAGCCACGGACCTCAGACTTGGCATCCTCGCCAACTTCGGGACCCCTCGCGTGGAGTATGTCCGCATCGCGAACTGATGCTCGACCGAGCCCCATTCTGCCTTTCTGGCCAGTGTCGCTATCTCGTGCTCGCATTTGTGCTATTCGACGATTTGTGTTATTCGTGATTCGCTTCCGAGCTGCCGTCAAAGGAGACGACGAAGATGGTACGGTCACGGGACAATGCCTCCGGCTTGACCTCCTGGGGCGCCGTGGCGTGCGGCTTCTCCACGCTGTGCGTGTGCGCCACGGCGATCATCATCACCCAGATGGTCCTGAACCGCAGCCAGACCGAGGCGGCCGGCCCTGGGCCTCAGGCCGCCGCGGCTCCGGCCCCCGCGCCTCCGCCGCCGGTGTCGGTCGCGCCGGCCTCTCCTGTGCCGGCGCCCGCCCCGCAGCCATCGCCCGCGCCGGCGCGGGTCGCGCCGCCACCGGCCGCGCCGCCGAAGGTCGAGGGCAATCTCGTGCGAAACGGCGGCTTCGAGACCCTCGGTGGCGAGGGGGCCTCGCTCTTCGACGGCTGGGGGTATTGGGGCCGCTGGGAGAACGGCAACTACACTCTCGAGAGCGCCCCAGGGCACACGGGCAAGTATGCCGCGCGGATGAGCTGCGTGACGCCCGGGCGCGGCGGCATCTCGCAGAAGCTCGACGGCTGCAAGCCCGGCGACAAGCTCCAGATCACGTTCTGGGCCAAGGCCGACAAGGCGGCCGGCGGACGGCTCTTCCTCAACCTCGAGGGCACGCCCGGCGACGGCTGGGCCTCGATGGACATCAAGCCCGGCACCTACGACTGGCAGGAGTTCACCAAGGTCGTCACCTGTCCGCCGTCCAGCGCGCCCGACTACAAGATCGTGATCTTCTTCTACAACAAGACCCAGGGCGACGTGGCGATTGACGACGTCGCCGCGGTGAAGCTGGCGCCATAGGTTCCCCTGATGAAAGCCCCGCAAGCGCTGATCGTCTGCCTGTGCGTGCTGATGCTGTGCCTGACGGCGATCTACGTCACCGACCGGCTCACGGAGCGGCGGAGCGGCAGGCCGACGCCCATGGGCCGGAGGCCGGAGGCCGGTGGCGGCGCGGATGCGGCCGTCGGGCGCCGGCCGTCGGCCTCCGATCTCCCATGGGCCGTTGGCGTCGCCTCGACCATGACCAAGGTCTTCCGCGACGAACGGTTCGCCGGGCCGGCCGCGACCCAGGTCGAGATCGCTCTGGCCCGCCAGGAGATCGAGGGGATTCAACTCGTCGTCGCGGCCCAGACGCAGGAGCTTCGCGACGTCGCGGTCACCGTGTCGCCGCTGCGCTGCGCAAGCCACACCTTCCCGGCCGCCGATATCACGTGGCATCTCGTCGGCTACGTCGAGACGAAGGGCGAGCGGCCCTATTGGACCGACAAGGTGGGCTTCTGGCCCGACCCGCTCCTGCCGCCGCAGAAGTTCTCCGTGGCGAAGGGGGCGGTGCAGCCCGTCTGGCTCAATGTCTACGCCGCGCCCGACACGCCGCCCGGCCTTTACCAGGGCACGGTGACCCTCGCGCCGGCCAACGCCTCGCCGTGGCGGGTCGAGCTGTCGGTGCGCGTGTGGAACTTCACGCTGCCGCGGACCGGCCACCTGAAGACCCTGTGCTGGATGGACCCGCAGCCGCTGCTCCGCTTCTACGGCCTCGGGGGCCTCGACGACCCCGCGGCCGTGGCCGTCGTGAAGGACTATGCGGCGCTGGCCCTGCGCAACCGCCTGGGGCCGGGCGGCACGCTGGGCTGCGGCTTCTCGTGGGCCAAACCCCAGTGGCCCGTGCGGAAGACCGACAGCGGGTACGACTTCGCCCAGGCCGAGGAGCTCCTCCGCTTCGGCTTCGACCGCGGGATGAACTGCTTCCTGATGGCCATCATCCCGAATCTCAAGAGGACAGGGTGGCCGAGCTACAGCGACGCGTGGAAGGCCGACTTCCGCGACTTCGTGACCCACTACGCGCGCTTCCTGCGCGAGCAGGGCTGGGAGAAGCTGGCCTACGTCTACAACTTCGACGAGGCGCCGCGCGCCTACTGGGAGGTCGTGAAGCAGAACTACCAGATGGTCAAGGCCATTGACCCGAGTCTGCGGGTCATCCAGTGCCTCAACGAGCCCGAGGGGGTGAAGGCCCTCATCGGCTTCGCCGACACGTGGGACGTCTACGTCGTTCAGCACCACCCATCAGGCGTCGCCGAGCGCGTGGCGGCGGGCGACGAGGCCTGGTGGGCCGTGTGCCTCTATCCCAAGGAGCGGCCCAACTTCTTCGTGGACTACCCCGCCATTGACGAGCGGATCATCGGCTGGCTCGCCTGGATGCACGGCATCGGCGGCTTCGAATACTGGAGCATCATCTCCTGGGGCCAGGAGAACGTCAACGGCCAGGACGGCAGGAGGTGGCCCGACGTGCCCTGGAAGTTGGCCAAGTTCGCGGGCGACGGCTACTTGTGCTATCCTGGCCCCGACCGCAAGCCGCTGTCGTCGGTGCGGTTCGAGAACCTGCGCGACGGCTTCGAGGACTATGAGTACCTGTGGCTCCTGCGCGCGAAGCTGCCGCGCCTGGGCGGCGCCGCGCGAGCCGATGCCGAGCGCCTGCTGCAAATCGGCGCGCCGCTTGCCGAGAGCAACGTGGTCTACGCCGACGACCCGGCCGTGATACTCGAGCGCCGCGCGGCCATCGCGCGGTGCCTTGAGAAATAGGTTCTCTGTCCGCAACTTGGGGACAAAGGGTGCTTGAGGGGGATGGATGGATGAATGGATGAATGTCTGACAATCATCCAATCATCCACCCATCCAATCATCCCGTTCGTTTCTCTCGCCGCGATTGGCAAAGGGGCTACACCATGGAACGACGCGAGTTCCTCCGCCTGATGACCACAGGAGCCACCGCCATGGCCGCCGCGCCGCTCGCACGGTTCGCCTCGGGCGCCGAAGCCGAGCGCCCGAAGCGCAACGTGCTCTTCATCGCCGTGGACGATCTGCGCCCCGAGCTGGCCTGCTACGGCCATTCGCAGATCCTCTCGCCCCACATGGACAAGCTGGCCTCCCGCGGCCTCCTCTTCGAGCGGGCCTACTGCCAGCAGGCCGTCTGCGCCCCCTCCCGCGCCAGCCTGCTCACCGGCACGCGCCCCGACACGACGCGCATCTACGACCTCCAGACCCCGCTGCGCAAGGCCATGCCCAAGGTCCTCTCGATGCCCCAGCACTTCAAGGGCCACGGCTACGAAACCGTCTCCCTCGGCAAAATCTACCACCACCACAACGACGACAACGGCATCGGCTGGAGCGTGCCCGCCTGGCACCCGACGGGCGAGTGGAAGGGCCGCGGCTACCGATCCGAAGCGTCGCACCGCGCGATGGCCGAGCGCGATAAGGCCCACCCCGACAGGAAGGGAATTGGCCCCGCCTTCGAGTGCGCCGACGTGCCCGACAATGGCTATCCTGACGGCGCCACGGCCGACAAGGCCATCGAGGAACTGCGCAGGCTCAAGGGCAAGCCCTTCTTCCTCGCCGTCGGCTTCCTCAAGCCCCACCTGCCTTTCAACGCCCCGAAGAAGTACTGGGACCTCTATCGCCGCGAGGACATCAAGCTGCCCTCGAACCGCAATTGGCCCAAGGACATGCCGCCCGTCGCCGGTTCGAGCTGGGGCGAGTTGCGCGCCTACACCGGCATTCCCGCCCAGGGCAACCTGCCCGACGCGCAGGCCCGCGAGCTGATCCACGGCTACTACGCCTGCGTGAGCTACACCGACGCCCAGGTCGGCCGCGTGCTCGACGAGCTGGCCCGCCTCGGCCTTGCCGACGACACGGTCGTCGTCCTCTGGGGCGACCACGGCTGGAAGCTCGGCGAATACTCCGCTTGGTGCAAGCACACCAACTTCGAGCTCGACACCCACGCGCCCCTGCTCCTCAGCGTGCCCGGCCAGAAGAACGCGGGCAAGAAGACGCGGGCGCTCGTCGAGTTCGTGGACATCTATCCCACCCTCTGCGAGGCCGCGGGCGTGCCCGTGCCCGGCCACCTCGAGGGCACGGGCCTCCTGCCGCTCACCGAGAATCCCGAGCGACCGTGGAAGCCCGCCGCGTTCAGCCAGTATCCTCGCGGCAGGATCATGGGCTATACCATGCGCACCGACCGCTGGCGCTACACCGAGTGGCAGGACCGCAAGACGGGCGAGGCCACGGCCCGCGAGCTGTACGACCACGAGGCCGACCCCGGCGAGAACGTGAACCTCGCCGGCCGCGCCGAGCACAAGGAGACGGTCGCGAAGCTTGCCCAGATGCTCAAGGCCGGCTGGCGCGGGGCGTTGCCGCCGGCGTGAGGGACTGCGCGCCGATGAACCGACGAGAGTTCCTTCGTTCGGCCGGCAGGGCAGCCGTCGCGGGCGCGGCGCTCGTCACATCGCGCCACGCCTCGGGCAAGGAGGAGCGAGTGAGGCCCAACGTCCTTCTGATCCTGTGCGACCAGCTCAACGCACGCGTCCTCGGCTGCTACGGCGGCCCCGTGCCCACGCCCCACATCGGCCGCATCGCCCGGGAGGGCGTCGTGTTCACCGACGCCGTGTGCCCGACGCCCTACTGCTCTCCGAGCCGCGCGGCGATGATCACCGGGCTCTATCCTCACACCCACGGCATCAACTACAACGTCAACCGCCGCGACTACCCCGCCATCGCTGCGCCGCCGACCGAGGAGGGCATCAAGGCCACCGACGCCACCACCGAGAAGCTCCTCCACGCCGCCGGCTACGGGACCCACCACTACGGCAAGTGGCACCTCGGCGACGAGGACCTGCCCTACTACCCCGACATGTTTGGCGAGCACCTCCACTACGGGCGGGAGATGGCCGCAACGTTCGCCCAGGTGCGCCGGCAGCCGCGCGACACGTGGATGGAGTGGTACGGCTGGGCGCTCCCCGTGGCCATCGCCCCCGCGTTCCAGGCCGCCGTCGCCGCGCTCGGCGACAAGTGGAAGGCCAGGCACTACGCGGAGTTCATCGTCAAGATGGGCCGGCTGAAGTTCCCGCTCGAGCAGGTCTTCGACGTGCAGGTGGCCGACCGCACGATCGCGCGGCTCCGCGCGGACAAGGACCGCCCGTTTCTGGTCACCTGCTCCTTCAACTACCCCCACGACCCCAACGTGGTGCCATCGCCTTGCTACGAGGCGTTCGACCCGGCCGCGATCGAGTTCCCGGCCAACTTCGGCCGCCGCGAGCAGCGTTTCGAGCGCGAATGGTCGCGGCAGATCGTGGCCGACCTTGGCGACGCGGGCGCCCGCGAGTTCCTGCGTCTCTACTATGCCGCCGTCAAGCTCGTGGACGACCAGGTCGGCCGCATCCTCACGGCCCTCGACGAGACGGGCCGGGCCGGCGACACCGTCGTTGTCTTCACCGCCGACCACGGCGACATGGCCGGCGGCCACGGCATGGTCTGGAAGAGCACCTCGGCCTTCTACGACGACGTGGCCCGCGTCCCGCTCATCGTCCGCTTCCCCGGCCGCATCAGGCCAGGCCGCACGCGCCTCGCGGCGAACCTCACCGACCTCATGCCGACCCTGCTCGACCTCGTTGGGCACCCCATCCCCAAAGGCGTCCAGGGCCACAGCCTCGCGCCGTACCTGACGGGACGGAGCGACCCCGCCACGGCTCCTGCCTACGCCTTCAGCGAGCGGGTGCACGCCAATCCCGGCCACACCCGCTCCGTGGCGCCGGGCACGCAGGCATCCTTCATGGCGCGCGGGCAGGGATGGAAGCTCATCCGCTACCCCGGCGGAGCCGAGTTCCTCTACGACCTGACGACCGACCCCGGCGAGACCCGCAACCTGGCGGCCGACGCGCGGTTCGCCGAGCGTAAGCTCGCGCTCCGCTCCGAGCTGGACGCCTGGCTCGAGCGGACGGGGTTCCCAGGCCGCAATGGCCGCGATCCGTGAGAGTGGAGTAGACGATTCCTCCTGAGGGCAGAATCATGAACCGCAGAGCGTTCCTCGGGGCAGTTGGCGCGGCGGCCTTTGGGCTGCCGCGGTTCGCCTTGGGCCAGGGCCGGCGCAAGCCGAACATCGTCTGGCTGATGGCCGACGACCTGGGCCTCTACGACGTCGGCTGCTACGGCCAGAAGCACATCCAGACGCCGCACATAGACCGCCTGGCCGCCGAGGGCGTGCGCTTCACCCAGTGCTATGCCGGCAGCACCGTGTGCGCGCCGTCGCGCAGCGCGCTGATGACGGGCCTCCACACCGGCCACACGACCGTGCGCGGCAACTCCTCGGCCATCGGCAAGGGGCGCGTGCCGCTCAACGCTGACGACGTGACGGTCGCCGAGGCGCTCAAGGCCGCGGGCTACGCCACGGGCATCATGGGCAAGTGGGGCCTCGGCGAGCCCGGCACGCCCGCCATCCCCAACCAGCAGGGCTTCGACTCCTGGTTCGGCTACCTCAATCAGGCCCACGCCCACGAGTACTACCCCGACTACCTCTGGCGCAACACCGAGAAGGTGCCTCTCAACCAGGGCGGGCAGAAGACCGACTACTCGCACGACCTGATGGCGAAGGAGGCCCTCGACTTCGTCCGCCGATCCAAGGACAAGCCTTTCTTCCTCTATTTCACGACGACCATTCCCCACGCGAAGTTCCAGGTGCCGAGCCTCGAGCCCTACGAGGACAAGCCCTGGCCCGCCCAGGCCAAGGCCTACGCGGCCATGGTGACGCGGATGGACCGCGATTTCGGCCGCCTCATGGCCCTGCTGAAGGAGCTGGACCTCGACCGCGACACGATCGTGTTCTTCACCAGCGACAACGGTGGCTACCCCGACGGCGAGGCGCGGAAGATGTTCGACCCCATGGGCCCGTTGCGCGGGCAGAAGGGCAATCTCTACGAGGGCGGCCTGCGGGTGCCCATGATCGTCCGCTGGCCGACCAGGATCGCGCCCGGCACCACGAGCGATGTGGCGTGGGCTTTCTGGGACTTCTTCCCGACCGCGTGCGAGCTGGCGGGGGCCGAGCCGCCGCGGGGGCTCGACGGCGTCTCCATGCTCCCGGCCATCCTCGGCAAGGAGCAGAAGGGCCACGAGTTCCTCTACTGGGAGTTCCGTACCGGCGGCTTCAGCCAGGCGGCCCGCTTTGGCGACTGGAAGGGCGTCCGACACGGCACCAAGGACGCGCTCGAGCTCTACGACCTGAAGACCGACCTCGGCGAGACGAAGAACGTGGCCGCCGAGCACCCCGACGTGGCCGAAAAGATCGAGGCATTCATGGCCGGGGCCAGGACCGAGTCTACGCACTGGCCGGCCCTGGAGCAGCGGCCGGCGAAGAAGAAGTAGCGGCGCAGGCCGCAAGGAGACGACACATGGCAACGCGGGTCGCAGGAATCGTGCTCGCGCTGAGCGTCGGCGCGCTGGGCGCGGCGGGCGAGTTCCAGGTGCTCGGCATCGGTGGGGGCGGCGGGATGTTCACGCCTGCCGCGTCGCCCTACGACCCCGGCCTGATCCTGATGTCGTGCGACATGAGCGGCAGCTACCGCTCGCTCGACGGCGGCAAGCATTGGGAGATGATCCACTGGAGCCAGCTCCACTCGTCGCTCAACTGCCGCCCCCTCTTCACGCCCGACGCCATCTATTGGGTGTGTGGCTCGGAGTTGCGCGTGAGCCGCGACAAGGCGAAGACGTGGACGCCGGTCGTCGCGGGCAAGGCGCCCTGGACCGGAGCCCCGACCCGCTTGGCCGCCTCAAAGTCGTCGCTCTTCGTCGGCACCGATGCCGGCCTCTGGCGCTCGCCCGATGGCGGGAAGACGTGGGCCGAATGCCAGAAGGGCAAGTGCTACGCCGTCCTCGCGCTCGGGACCAAGGTTCACGCCTCTGTTGACCTCAAGTACTTCGTCAGCAGCGACGACGGCGCGACGTGGCAGCCTGTCGCGGTGCCGCTCTTCGACGGCCGCGGCTTCATGGCCCTCGCCGGCGGCGGCACGCGACTCTTCGGCGTCGTCTTCAAGGTCGGCATCCTCAAGTCGGACGACGAGGGCAAGACCTGGGCCCTCGCCGACCAGTTCCGCGACTGCAACGACATCCACATGGCCTCGAACCAGACCGGCGTCGCCTACGCCGTCCAGGAGGGGCGGAGGGGCGAGCAAGGCGTCTGGCGCACCCGCGACGGCGGAAAGACGTGGGAGAACTGCTTCCGCATGACCGGCCCGAAGGCCAACGTCGAGCGCTCGTGGGTCCAGACCGAGATTCGCTGGGGCTACTACATCACGCCGCTGGGCTTCGGCATCAATCCCGCCGACCCAAAGGTCGCTATGGTCACCACGCAGGGCGACATCTACATCACACGCGACGGCGGCGAGAGCTGGGAGCAGGCGATGAACACGCCCGCCGGCACCCAGCCCGACGATGGCCGGCCACGCTTCGCCCCAAATAGCCTCGAGGTGACAAGCTGCTGGCAATACCTCTTCGACCCGTTCGAGCGGAACCGCCGTTACATCGCCTACACCGACATCGGCTTCGCCCGCTCGCTCGATGCCGACAAGACCTGGAGCTGGGCCGCCAAGGGCTGCCCCTGGTCCAACACCTTCTACAGCGTTGTCTTCGACCCCGCCGTCAAGGGCAAGCTCTACGCGGCGACGAGCAACCGCCACGACATCCCTCATTGGACACATACGGATGGGAACAAGCCCGGCCACGCGGGCGGCGTGTGCGTCACCGAGGACCACGCCCGCTCCTGGCGCGTCCTCGGCACTGGCCAGCCCAAGCTCCCCTGCACCTGGCTATGCCTCGACCCCAAGACGACCAAGGCGCCGCTGACCTTCTACGCGACCTTCTACGAGGGGGGCGTCTACAAGTCCACCGACACCGGGCAGACCTGGGTGCAAAAATCCGAGGGCCTCGGCAACCCCGGCAACCTGCACGCCTACATGGTCAAGGTGCATCCGAAGACGGGCGACGTCTTCTGCTCGATCACCGCCCACCGCGTGGGCGGCCGCGACTTCCCGGTGCCCGGCGGACTCTGGAAGTCCACCGATGGCGGCGAGAGCTGGGCCGACCTCACGAAGACCCTCGGCCTCAAGTGGCCCGGCGGCTTCGCACTCCACCCCGACGACCCAAACCTCATCTACCTCACGGCGGGCACCGTGCCCGGCGGCCCCCAGGGCGGCGTGTACAAGACGACGGATGGCGGGAAGAGCTGGACGCGGCTCATCGGCGACGCCGATTTCGCCAAGAGCGCCCCGCCGGGCTACGTCCACTGCTTCTACGTGAATCTCCACCCCGACAAGCCCGACTGGGTCTACGCGGGCACCGTCGCTCACGGCCTGTGGCTGAGCCAGGACGCCGGCAAGACCTGGAAGCGTTTCGACGCCATTCCCTTCCGCGCGTGCCAGAACGTGGCCTTCGACCCTGAGGACAGGGCCGTGATGTATGTCACCACGTTCGGCGGCGGCGTGTGGAAGGGGGCAGATAAACCCGAATGACCCATGACCAATGAGGAGAAGGCAGGGGAAAGCCGATGAGGAAAGCGATCCTCGCGTTGAGTCTCGTCGTGGCCGCGGCCCACGCCGGCGCCAGAAGGCCAATGGGAAAGGTGCCCGGAATGACGCCCACCCGCACGCTCGTCTACAAGACCGTCGGCGATGCAAAGCCCCAACTCCACGTCTTCGAGCCCGAGGGCCACAAGGCATCCGACAAGCGCCCCGCCATCGTCTTCTTCTTCGGCGGCGGCTGGACGGGCGGCACGCCCACGCAGTTCTTCCCCCAGTGCAAGTATCTCGCCTCGCGGGGGATGGTGGCCATCAGCGCGGAGTATCGGGTCAAGAGCCGCCACGGCGTCTCGCCCTTCGAGTGCGTGACCGACGGCAAATCGGCGATCCGCTGGGTGCGCGCCCACGCGGCCGAGTTGGGCATTGCCCCCGAGCGCCTCGCGGCGGGCGGCGGGTCGGCGGGCGGCCACGTGGCCGCCTGCACCGGCGTGATTGACGGGCTGGACGAGAAGGGCGAGGACGCCGCCGTCAGCTCCAAGCCCAACGCTCTCGTGCTCTTCAACCCCGTGCTGGTGCTCGACTGGGAGGAGTTCAAGAAGGCGGGCATCCCCGACGAGCGGATTCGCCAGCTCAGCGACCGCTTCGCGGGCCGCGACCCCAAGGCCGTCTCGCCCTTCCACCACGTGAACGCTGGCGATCCGCCGACGATTGTCTTCCACGGCAAGGCCGACACCACCGTGCCGTTTCCCACCGCCGAGCGCTTCGCCGAGGCGATGAAGAAGGCGGGCAGCCGCTGCGAGCTGTTCGGCTACGACGGCCAGGCCCACGGCTTCTTCAACTTCGGCCGCGGCGACGCCTTCTACGCCACGCTGCGCGAGGCCGACAAGTTCCTCGTCTCCCTGGGCTATCTCCAGGGGGCGGACACGCTGGATGACTTCCGCAAGTCGCTTTCGCAGACGGATCAAAGGAGATGACCGTGGAGCGCGAGTTCTCCCGCCGCGACGTGTTTCGGGTCCTGGGGGGCGCGAGCCTGGCGGCGGGCCTGAGCCAGCTTGCCCTGGCCGATCCTGCCACGCGCAAGGACGCGCCGCCCGGCACGAAGGTGACTGGGCCGACCGGCCACGCCGCGAAGCTCGTGGACGGCAAGGTGATCCAGCCCCAGCGCGAGCTGCCGCTGCTGCACGAGACCGACGTGCTGGTGGTCGGCGGCGGCCCGGCCGGCGTCACGGCGGCCATCGCCGCGAAGCGCGCCGGCGCCCGCACGACCCTCGTCGAGCGCTACGGCCACTTCGGCGGCCTGTGGACCGGCGGCCTCGTGGTCCTCGTCATCGGCCACTGGGTGCAGGGGCCGAAACAGGTCTGCCGCGGCATCGGCGAGGAGATGCTTCAGCGCCTCGAAAAGCTCGACCGCGGCATCGTCAACCGCCGCCCAGGCGTCAACCCCACCGTGGACGCCGAGGCGCTGAAGTACCTGATGGTCGAGATGGTCGTCGAGGCCAAGCTCGACGTGTTCCTGCATTGCTGGGGCGTGGACGCGATCATGGACGGCCAGACGGTCCGCGGCGCCGTGTTCGAAAGCAAGTCGGGCCGCCAGGCCATCCTGGCCAAGGTGGTGGTGGACGCGACGGGCGACGGCGACGTCTTCGGCGCCGCGGGCGCCGAGCACGAGCGGCGCATCTACCACGCCGGCCTGCCCTACCGGATCGGGAACCTCGACAAGGCGGACCGGCAGAAGGCCGCCGCCAGCGGCCGCAAGCCCAAGCACACGGGCGCCGTCACGCCCATCCCCGGCGTCAACTGGGTGAACATGCAAGGCCCCGACGCCAACGCCCTCGACGTGCGCGACCTCACCCGCCTGGAGTTGAACCACCGCCGCCAGGTGTGGAAGCAGGTGCAGGAGCTGCGCGGCACGCCCGGCTACGAGCAGGTCTACCTGATGGAGACGGCGCCGCAGCTCGGCGTGCGGATCGGCCGCGTGCTCTCGGGCGTCGCCACGCTGACGATGCAGGGGGTGAAGGACGGGCGGAAGTTCCCCGACGTGGTGGCCGTGGGCGGCGCCTGGGCGGGCGATCACGCCGAGTGGCAGATTCCCTACGGCGCCCTGCTGCCGAAGGACGTGGAGAACCTGCTGGCGGCCGGCCGCTGCATCTCGGGCGAGCCGCTGATGTCCGACCTCATCCGCGTGATCCCCAACTGCTGGATCACCGGCCACGCGGCGGGGTGCGCGGCGGCCATCGCTGCCCAGGACAAGTGCCGCGCCCGCGACGTCGAGGTGCCGAAGCTCCAGAAGCTCCTTCGCGAGCAGGACGCCTACCTGGGATGAGCCCCGTAAGCGAAGAGTCGTCTGCCCAGGGGAAGGGTCGTCGTGGGCTGCGCCTGGGGCTCCGAATCGGGGCGTTGGCGGCAGCCGTCGCCCTGCTCGTGCCCCTGGTGCCTTGGCCGTCCGCGTCGGTCGTAGTCCCCTCCCTCAGCCCGTTCGTTGCAGCGAGCGGCGCGCTCGCGGCCCGAGCCGTCTCGACGGCGGCTCTCATCGCCCTGCCCGTGCTCGTGATGGCCATTCTGCGCGGGCGCTGGTTCTGCCGCTGGCTCTGCCCCGTCGGGCTTCTGGCGGAGCAGGCCGGCCGCGTGGGCCTGGGAAGGGCGTCGTGGACGGCTCGCGTGCCTCGGGTGGGCAGGGGGATCGTCCTGCTCACCCTGGGCGGCGCGTGCCTGGGGTATCCGCTGCTCCTCTGGCTCGACCCGCTGGCGTTCTTCAGCGGCGCGTTCGGCGTGCTGCACAAGCCTCTTGCCGTGGGTGGCACGGCCTCTGCCGCGTTGCTGGGCGGCGTGATCGCGCTCGGCCTGATTCTGCCGGGGGCGTGGTGTGGCCGCCTGTGCCCGCTCGGTGCGACGCAGGAACTGCTCGCCGCGTGGAAGGGGCTGTTCCGCCGGCCCGAATTGCCGGGGGAAGGAGGGCGGCCGGTCGTCCGGCGTGCGTGGCTGCGGTTGGCTCCGGGAGCGCTCCTCGCGGCGGCGGGGGCAGGGCTGGCGCTGCTGGTGCGGCGCGTGGCTCTTGGCCGGAGCGACCCGCCGATCCGCCCGCCGGGCGCGCTCGACGAGGGCCGCTTCGCCGGCGTCTGCGTCCGCTGCGGCAACTGCCTGCGGGCCTGCCCCACGCGCATCCTGCGGCCCGACCTGGCCCCTGGCCACCCGGAGGGCTGGCTAGCCCCGGTCGTCGTCTTCGAGGACGACTACTGCCGCGAGGATTGCACGGCCTGCTCGCAGGTGTGCCCCAGTGGCGCCATCGCCCACCTGTCGCCGAAGGCGAAGCGCCGGGTGGCTATGGGCATGGCCAGGGTCGAGCTGGAGTTCTGCTTCCTGTCGAACGACCACGAGTGCCAGATCTGCCGCCGGCACTGCCCCTTCGATGCCATCGCCTACGCCTGGGACGAGGCGGCCTACAGCCGGACCCCCGTAGTTGACGCGGACCGCTGCACGGGCTGCGGCGCGTGCGAGGTCGCGTGCCCCTGCACGAGTGGGGAGGGGCCGACGCCGCGGCGCAAGGCGATCCGGGTCGTCCCGCGTCGGGCGGTCCTCGCTGCGCCCCACGCCTAGTCGCCGTAGTGGATGTGCATGTACTGGTTGAAGGCGTAGTTGATGATATTGACGCCGAGGCGGTAGGCCTGCATGGCCTGCGTCTCGGTAGCGCCGGAGTGGCCGGTCTTCCAGGCGTCGTTGACATCGCCCTGGTGGTAGAAGACGATCCAGCGCTCGTTGTGCTTGAGGCCGATGGCGCGGTTGCCCGAGTGATGCCACAGCGGCGGCGCGCCGCCGGGGAAGACGAACGGCTGGCGGTACAGGATGTCGTCGTTCGAGATGTCCACCCACTCCAGCTCGGGGAAGCAGCGGCGCATGAGGGCGCGGAAGTGGTGGTTGAAGCTCCCGCCGCCGTTGTCGGCGAAGATCAGCCCGCCCTCCTCGAGGCAGTACCAGCGGAGGGTCTCCACCTCCTTGCGGGTGACGGAGATGGCCTTGCCGCCGGTGAGGAAAACGAAGGGGGGGCCGCGGTGCTTGGGGAAGCGGCGGAGCTGGAGGATGCCCAGGTGCTCCGTGTTGTCGGCGATTCGGAAGCCGGTCATCTTGTGGAACTGGAGCAGCAGGTTGTAGTCGGCGCTCACCCCCATGTCCTGGTCCCAGTCGCCGCCCTTGTACTCGAGGCGGATGAAGCGCACCTTGGCGCCCTCCATGCCGCTGGGCCAGCCGCCGCCCTTGCCGCCCCCCTTGCCCAGCTTACCGTCCTTGAGCGAGGTCGCCACGTAGATGTCCTGAGTCTCCTGCTCCACCTGCTTGAGGATCTCGCTCTCATCAATGTCCGGGCGATAGAAGATGATCGGGCTGTCCATGTTCAGGACGAATTTCTTCTTCTTCGGCTTCTCCTTCTTCTCGATCCGCTTGACCTTGACCAACTGGACGATGGGGTTCCCGCTCCCCTTGGGCACGCCGTAGGCCTTCTGCATCCCCCAGTCGCGCAGCAGGAACGGCAGGAGGAAGAGCACCGCGAGGTGGAGGAAGACGGACCAGTAGGACGACGTGCGCCAGCGCGGGTCCGCGGGCGACCTCAGGGCCCGCACCACGCGGTCGCCGAGGCGCTCCCTCGCCGTGTCGCGCGCGCCGTAGAACTCCGCAACCGGGCGCCGGCACAGGGCGAGAAAGAACACGGCGACCAGCACGGCCCCGGGCACCCAGGCCCAGCCCCCGGCCACCCACAGGTCGTTGCGGCAGGACTTGTCGAACGTCTTGGCGTCGGCGACGTACAGCGCGCTGGGCGCGCCAATGACGAGGAACAGCAGGTAGGCCCAGACGACGGCGAAGGCGGCGCCGCCCGCCCGGAGGAGCCACAGGACCGCTCGATGTCGAAGGAAGGCGCCGACGGCAGCCGCCGCGAGCAACAGGCTCACGTAGCGGGCGACGAGACTCAGCCCCCGGAACGACTCGAGCACGCCCTGCTCGGCGAGGGTCCTGATCTGCTTCGGCTCGAGCTCGGCCGCCCGAAGCAGCGCGTCGTACCCATACACGCCGAGCCAGACCGCGAGGAGGGACATCGCGGCGGCCAAGGCGGCGAAACGGCACGACCAGGGAAAAGGCCCCAACACCCAGCCGCTCGCGCGGCCCAGCCAGAGGACGAGGCGGCCCGCGCCCGCATGCCCGCGGCCGCACAGCCAGAACGACGCGGCGACAAGCCGCTCCATGTTCGGAAGCCTCGCGCGGGCATCGAGCCCGCGGGGGGCCAGCTTCTTGCTCACGGGTTGTCCAACTCGTTCAGCTTCAGCGAGGACTCCTTCGGCCGCGCGCCCGAGGTGGCCTTGAGGCCCTTGGGCACCGTCCCCTTCTCGGCGTCGCCCTTGGCGTCGGGCATGCCCTTGTCGAGTGCGCCCTTCTCGTGAGCCGTCGCCTTGGCCTGCTCGGCGAGGAACTTCGCGTGGGCCGCCTTGCGCTTCGCCTCGGCCTCCTCCTCGCGCCTCTCCTTGGCGGTGCGTTTCATCTCGATGCGCGGGTGCCACGAATGGTACTGCCGCATGAGCCGCATGTAGCCGATGGAGGTGCCGAGGATGGCGACCACGTGGACGGCGACCGACACCAGGAGGACGGCGACGAACGACCGGCTCCTGACGCTCTGCATCAGGTCGTCGGGGTTCACGGCTTCCGGCGGGCTGGGTCCAGCCATAGGGCTTATTCCTTCGCTTTCTGGCCGATGAGGGCAAGCTCGGCCCCTGCGCGGCTGAGGGCAAGGAAGACCGGGCCGAACTTCTCCTGACGGATGTCCTTGTCAATCTTCAGCATCACCGTCTTCTCGCCCAGCTCGGCGATGAGGGCCTTGACGCCCTCCTCGAGGACCTCGACGGGGCAGGGCTTGCCCTGGAGCCACAGGTCGCCGTTCTTGTCCAGGGCGACCGAGACCTGGCCCTCCTTCATCGGCTCGATCTCGGGCGAGCGGGGCTGGGTGAGCTCGATGTGGCCCTCCTTGATGAAGTTCGACGTGACCATGAAGAAGATGTTGAGCAGGAAGGCGATGTCGGCGAACGACGCGGTGGGCACGATGGCCCTCATGCGCTTTCGGCGGCGGACGCTCATTTCTTCGCCTTCTCTTCCTCTTCGAGGAGGGCCAGGACGCCATCGGCGCCGTGGATGGCCATGACGACCTCGAAGTAGAGCTCGTAGGGCACGTCGGGCCTCGCGTTGACGATGACGATGCGCTTGCCGGGCGGCTTGGCGCGGAAGTTCTGGCCGAGCAGCTTGCGGCGCAGGTCGTCGAGCGTCACCCGTTCGCCCTGGGAGCCATAGCGGATGTCCTGGCCGACCAGGGTGATCGTGAGCTGCTTGTCCTCGCTCTTCGCGGGGTCGGCCGAGGCCGACGGAATGTCCAGCTTGTTCCCCGCCGGCGTGATGAACGTCGTGGTGAGGATGAAGAAGACGATGAGCAGGAAGGCGATGTCGGCGAACGAGGTCAGCTCGGGCTCGAAGAGCGACTTGGACTTGGCGAGTGGCACGACGCCCATCCCTCAACTGGGTTGCGGGGGCTCACTGTCGCCGAGCGCGATGAAGTCCAGCAAGTCCCGCATCGTCTGCTCGATCTCGAGGACGTATCGGTCGGTCTTCCTGGAGAAGACGTTGTAGGCGACGACGGCGGGGACGGCGATGAGGAGGCCGGCTCCCGTGGTGGTGAGGGCCTCGGCGATGCCGCCCGCCACGCCGCCGGCGTCGAGTCCCCCCATCTCGGCCATCGTGTTGAACGAGGCGATCATGCCGGTGACGGTGCCGGTCATGCCGAGGAGCGGCGCGATGCTGCCGATCATCGAGAGCAGGTTGAGGCGCATCTCGAGCGGCTCCATCGCGTGGGGAGCGTAGTCCTCCATCGTCTCCTTGACGTTGGTCTCGATCTCGACGACGGCCCGGCCGCGGGCCTTGAGCTTGCGGTAGCGGTCGAGGCCGGCCAGCAGCACGGCGGCCACGGGGCCGTGGTACTGCCGGCAGACGCTCACCGCCTCGTCAATCTGGCCGTTGTCGAGGCAGCCGGTGATCTTCGAGCGGAGGCCCACGGTGTCGGCCTCCACGGCCCGGAAGGCGCGCAGGCGGTCGAGAATCACCGCCAGGGCCACCACGGAACAGGCCACGAGGGGGTACATGAGCAGCCCCCCGTCGAGGATGTACTCGAGCATCGCCTACCTCATTCCTCTTTCTTCTCTTCGGCCTTCGGTTCGTCCTTCGGCTCGGGGGCGTCGCCTCCACCGCCGATCTTCTTCTCGATGATCTCCGCGAACTGGCGGGCCTTGGGTGCCAGCGGCGAGTTCGGATACTCGGCCAGGAGCTGCTCGGCCTTCTGCTTCGCGCCCGGGAGGTTGCCCACCCGGTAGGCCGCGATCACCCACTTGAGGAGCATGCGGTCCAGGAAGCTGGCGTCGGGGTAGTCCTGGAACACGCGCTCCATCAGCTCGATGGCGCGCTTGTAGTCCTTGGCGAGGATGTAGTAGTTGGCGATCTGCTCGAGCGCGTCGCCGGCGAAGGGGGAGTCGGGGTAGCTCTCGGAGCACTTCTTGTAGGCGGTCATCGCCTGGCTGAGATCGGGGTCGCGGCCGCTCTGCTTGGCGTGCTCGTTGGCGACCTTCTCGAGGACCTTGCCGATGTGGAACTGGGCCTCGGCCTTGAGGTCGGACTTCGGCAGGCCGATGACGGCGTTGAAGATGCCGATGGCCTCGCCGGGGCTCTCGCTCTCCATCCTGGCCTGGCCGATCTTCAGGAGCGCGCGGTCCACCAGCGTCGAGTCGGGGAAGAGCTGGGTGAGCGTGCGGCACACGCGGATGGCCTCGCCCAGCTTGTCCTGCACCAGCAGGAGGTCCCACTTCACGCTGAAGGATTCCTCGACCAGGGAGCGGTCGAGGCTGGCCTTGGTGCTGGTGCGGATCACCTCCTCCACGCGGTCGAGGCCCTCCGTGGCCTTCTCCGTGGCCTGCTTCTGGAGGCCGACGTCTTTGAAGATGCTGCCGAGCTTGAGGTAGATCTTCGCCTCGATGAGGTTCTTGCGGGCCTTCAGGTCCAGCGTGTCCACCTCGCGGTGCTCGATCTTGACGTCCTGGATCTGGCCGATGAGGAGGCGTGCGCTGGCGCGGACCTCGCGCGGCTCGGTGCCGGCGATGTGGGCCTCGTCGAGGTACTCGACGACGAGCTCGTCGCCCTTCATGGCCGAGAGCTTCGGGTCCCCCTGGTGGACCTCGCTCCTGTCCATGGCCACGTGGGGCACCACAGTGCCCACGAAGATGCCGGAGTGCGGCTCCGTCTCGGTGAGCTTGACCTGCACGGTGTCGCGGACGACGGATTCCTCCTGGCGGCCGAAGTCCAGGCTCGAACGCTCGGCCTCGGGCTCCTTCTCCTGCTTGTATTGGGTGAAGACCTTCACGGTGATCTGGTCCTTCTGGGGCGTGGTGTCGCGGTCGAGGTCCTTCACGCGGATGAAGGCGTCGCCGTCGCCGAAAATGCCCTGGGTGTACTCGCGGTACGCCCCGTCGGTGAAGCCCACGGACGCGGTGGAGACCATCTTGATCGTGGCCACCCGCGTCTCGTTGCGCTTGCCGGACTCGGTATTGGCATCCACGGTTTCCACGGCGACGGTATCGCCGCCGGTGACCTGGAGCAGGTTGTCGCCGGGCTTGGGGTCGCCGGGCAGGGTGGGGAGCGAGCCGATGTAGAACTCGCCGCTCTGGCCCAGGGTGTCGAGGGGGATCCCCTCCTTGTCGCCGCTCTTGGTGGTCAGGATGGCCTTGGGCTTGCCGCCGAGGGTCATGAGCACGACCAGGTCGCGGTCGAAGATCTTCACGAACAGCCGCTGGCCGGCTTCGGCGAGCGTCTCGCCCTCGGCGTTAGTGGGCACGCTGGTGCCGACCTTCTCCAGGGCGTCCACCGCCTTGGACCAGCGCCCGAGCTTGAAGTGGCACTGGCCGATGTAGTAGAAGGCCTCGTTGGCGTAGACGCTCCAGGGGAACTCGTTGGTGACGCGGCGGAGGGACATGAATGCCTTGTCGAATTCGTTGAGGTTGTAGTAGCAGATGCCCTCCTGGTAGAGGGCCTCGGCCTGCTGGTCGGGGTCGTCGGAGTCGGCCAGGTGGCGGAACTGCTTGATGGCGAGCTCGAAGTTCCGCTTGTCCACGTGGTGCTGGCCGAGGACGAGGTAGGCCTTGAAGCGCGCCTTGGAGGCGGGGAACATGCGCGGGACGGACGAGATGAGCTTGAGGGCGCGCTCCTCCTGCTTCAGCTCCAGGAGCTCGGTGCCGCGCCGGAGCATGTCGGCCGCGCGGTACTCCGTCTTCGCGTTCTCCGCGGGGTCGCCTTTCGCCTTCGCAGCCGGCTCTCCGGCGAGTGCTGGAGCGGCCAGGAGGAGCGCCGCGATGAGAAGAGCCGCAGTGGAAGCGAGCTGCCTGTTCGTCCTCATGAGTACCTCCGTGGTATGGAAGCCCAAAACGCCGAACGAGAAATGCAGAGTCCAAAATGGAAAATGCAAAATCACCGGGTGTTGGCGTCCTGCCTTCCGCCAGGGTCATTCGGCCTTTTGCACTTTGCAGTTTTCATTTTGCAGTTCCTATTCCTCCTCAAACACCCCGCCGCCCGTGGCCACGCCGTAGCCCTCGAGCAACTGGTGGGCCTTGGACGCCTCGGGAGATGTCTTGTACGCCTTGAGGATCTTGCGCGCCTGGGCAATGGCCTTCTTGCCCTGGTTCGCCTGGTGGTAGTAGTGAGCCTTGTGCCAGGCGGCGCGCGCGGCGTCGTCGGGGAACGAGTTCTCGATCTCGGACAGGGTGGTGATCGCGTCGTCGAGCTTGCCCCAGCGGATGAAGCACTCCTGGATCGCCCAGAGGGTGCCCGGGGGCTTGTTGATCTCGCGGTAGATCTTGATGGCCGCCTCGTAGTTCGCCAGGCAGTCCTTGTAGACCCAGGCCTTGCGCTCCTGGGCGGTCGCCGCCCACTGCGGGTTGCCCATCTTCTCGACCTGTTCGAGCTTGGCGATGGCCTCCTTGTACTTGGTCTCGTGGACGAGGAGCTCGGCCTCCTTGTAGCCGGCCAGCGGCGGGTCGGCGATGAGGCCGACGACGTAGCGGGCGCGGGCGAGGTCGTTGCCCTCGCGCAGGCGGTCCACGATCCAGGCGTACTTGCTGTTCGCGTCCTGCTTGTCCTGGACCTTCTTCACGAGGCCCACCAACTCGTCCACCACGGGGTCGCGCTCCTTCTTGTTGCCGTAGTGGGTCGTGAGGAAGGAGAGGGCGCGGGACAAGTAGTCCCACGTCTGCCCGGCCTTGTCGAACCAGGGCTTCTGGGCCTTGAACCAGGCGAAGCAGGCCTTGATGGCCTCGGCGCGCTCCTGCTGCTCGAACTGGTTGTAGTGCCCCGTGTGCCCGGGGAAGATGCGGTGGTGGGCCTTGTCCATCACCTGCTGGGCCATCCACACGCGGTGCTTCGCTTCGTCGTAGTCCTTCGGCTTCGCCTCGCCGGTGGGGATGAGCCAGGCCTCGTAGGCGGCGTAGTCCTTGCTCTTGATGTAGCAGGTGATGAGGTTGTCGCGCGCCTGCGACGCCTCCTGGCGGTTCGTCTCGCGGAAGTCCCGGACGACCTGTTTCCAGTACTTCACGGCCTGGTCGGCCTCCTTGTTTCGCCAGTGGTGCTCGGCGAGGCGGGCCAATGCGCTGCCGGCGAGAGGGTGCTTGGCGTAGGCCTCGGTGGCGAGCATCTCCTTGAGGCAGGCGATGGCCTGGCGGGTGTCGCCGTTCTCGAGGTGGGCGAGGCCCATGAAGTACTTGGCGGGCGCCGCGTCGCCCACCTCGTCGGCGAAGTAGTCGAGCACCTCGTGGTAGGTTTTGATCGCCTGGTTCCGCGTCTTGGCCTGGTGCAGGCAGTAGCCGCGCATGAAGAGCACGTAGGCGAGGGCCGGGGAGTCGGGGAACTGGACCTTGAATTTCTCGAACTCGCTGGCGGCGGCCTGGAAGTTGTTCTCCCGGAGCAGTCTCGCCGCCTTGTCGTACTGGGCGCGCTGGAAGACGTCCAGTTGCCGATACCGGGCCACCGGCAAGTCCCATTTCCAGTCGGCGGCCCAGGCCACGGAAAGGAGGGCAACGCAAGAGGCAAAAGGCAAGAGGCAAAGGGCCGACATTGGAAGTCGAAATGCGGAATTCGGGGCGCGGAATCCAGGTTCCTGCATTCCGCACTCCGCACTCCGCATTCCGCATTCAGGTTTCGTCACATGCGCTCCTCTTCGAACCGGGCGAGCACATCCTCGGTGAGGCGGCCGCGGGCGATCTTGGCCCACTTGCTCTCCGGGTAGTCCCAGGTGAGCTTCTTGAAGGTCTGGTACGCCTTCTCGTAGTTGCGGTCCTTGAAGTACGAGTCGCCCAGCCAGTACATGGCTTCGGCGCGGACCTCTTTGTCGTCCGTGTACTCGTCAATGAGCAGGGTGAGGAGTTGGACGGATTCCTTGAAGTCCTCCATCTTCATGTAGCACTGGGCGGAGAGGAAGAGGGCCTTGCAGGCAAGCGGATGCGTGGGGTTGCGCTGCTGGAACTTGAAGAAGACCTTGCCTGCGACCTTGTAGGCCTTCTGCTTGTAGTAGTAGTTGCCCAGGCGCACCGTGGCGTCGGCCACCAGCGGGCTGTCGGGGTAGATGTAGGTGACCTTGACGTACTCCTCGCAGGCCTGCTCGTAGTTGCCCATCTTCTCGAGGCAGATGGCCTTCTTGAACTGCGAGCGGCTGGCGTAGTCGGAGTCGGGCCAGTTGCTGATGATGTTGGCGTAGCGCCCGATGGCTTCCTGGTTGCGGTCGAGCTCCTGGGCGAGGTTGGCGAGGAGGAACTCGCCCTGGGCGGCGAGGCCCGTGTGCGGGTAGTCGCGCAGGGCCTCCTCGAGGATTTGTTTGCCGCGGGCGATTTCGTCGTTCGCCTTGTCCGTCTGCGCCAGCTTGCGGTGCTCCTTGGCCATCTCGAAGAGGGCTTCGGCCATGAGGAACCGCGTTTTCACCGCCATCTCGGGGTCCTTGAAGCGCTTGGTGAAGGTGGCCAGCTCGCAGTCGGAGCCATAGTGCACCTTGCCCTTCACCACCACGTCCACGGGTTCCCCAGAGAGCATCGAGGTGTCGTCACGGTAGGTGAAGGTCACCTCGTCGCCGAAGCAGACGCTGAGCACCTGGTCGTCGAGCTTGGGCGCGGGGGCCTTGTCGCCGACTTTCTCGCCGAGGAACTCGGGCTTGAAGCTGCCCGTGAAGGCGCCGGAGTGGGGCAGGGTCTCGGTGAGCTCGAGGGTCAGCTTGTCGCCCGAGCTGGCCGCCACCTGCACGGTCACCTTGTCCTGCCCGTCGGAGCGGTCGTGGTCGGGGTCCACGACCCGCACGTAGAAGCTCTCGCCGAGGTGGATGGCCTCCTTCTGCGCGGTGTAGGCGATGTCGAGCAGCTCGAGGCGGCCGTTGGAGAGGAGCCGCACCTTCGTGACCGTGACCTCCTTCGACTCGACGTCCTCGACCCGCAGGTGGACGACGTCGGAGCCGGCGACGATGAGGGTGGGGACGCGGTAGTAGTACTGGTCGCGCGTCTCCTCGGTGGGCTGGGTGAACTCCTTGGTGCCGCCGACGACGAGATCGTCGATCTGGTCGCCGGGGCTGCCGATCTGGAGGCGGATGATGCCGCTGAAGCGGCCCTCGACCAGCCGCTCGTCGGTCAGGATTCGCTCGAGGGACTTGCCTGGCCGCGCGCGGCGCGGGAACACCGCGTCGGCCTTCGGACGCAGCACCTGGAGGTTGCGGTAGCCCTTGTCGCGAGCCACGGTGGCGATGTCCTTGAGGTACAGGGGCACCTTGAGCTCGGCGGGCTTGCGGTTGGCCTTCCTGGCGGCGGCGATCTCGGACTCCGCGACCGCGGTGATGTGGAACACACTGCCGGAGTTCAGCGCTACCTTCGGATAGGTGATCTCGACGAGGAGGGGGGCCTGGACGCTTGCCGTGACCTCGGCGGCGATCTTCTCGGCAGGGGGTTGGGGAGCCGGGGCCGGGGCTTTCTCGCCCCCGGCGGGTCCTGCCTTGCCGGCTTCGCCCTTCGCGCCGGGCGGGGCCTTCGGGGCTTCGGCCTTGGGGGCCTCCTTGGGGGGTGCGGCCTTCGGCGCCTCTTTCGGCTGTTCCTTCGGGGCTTCCTTGGGCGCGTCCTTGGGGGGCGGCTCCTCGTAGTCGGGGTGGCGGGCGACGACTTCGTCGCGGTAGATCACCATCTCCTCGGCCTTCTTGCCGCGGAGGGCCATGCGGCGGAGCTTGGACTTCGCCTCGTCGCTCTTGTCCTCCACGCTCTGGAGCGTGGTGCGGTAGACGAAGAGCGCGGGCCTGCTGCGGCCGGCCTCCTCGACCTCGTAGGTGCGCTCGACGGGCACGCCGGGCTTCGTGTTCTCCTTGTCGAGGTAGCTGGCGGTGATGACGTCGCCGGGGGCGACCTTAAGGGTGTCCTTCTCGGTCTTCGCGCCGATGCGGAGGAGGGCGAGGAAGACGCCGCTGTGGTTGTGGCGTTCGCCGGTCGTGTCGTTCACCCAGGTTTCCAGCGCGCTGAGGGTGAGCTTCTCGCCACTGGAGCTCTTGACCTCGACCTTCGCGGTGTCGCGCTTGTCGGTGAGGTCCTCGTCGTAGTCGGTGACCAGGACCATGAGCTGGTCGCCCTCGCGGCAGCGCTTGGCGGGCTGGTACTCCGTCCACCTCTCGTCGCCGCGCTGCTCGATCACCTCGTTGGCGAGCAGGATGGTGCCGTTGTAGTAGGAGGAGTTGAGCGTGACGGTGAGGTCGGGCGTGTCCTTGGTGTTGCGCCGCTCGTCGTTGTAGGTGACCTCGATCTTGTCGCCGGGGGCCACCTCGAGGGTGGCGTTGGTGGTGCCGGTCGTGAAGTCCTCCTTGCCGGGCACCGCCACCTTGTCCTCCGCGTCCTTGAGGGTGATCTTCTTCACCGTGACGGCTTCGCCCTCGAAGTCGTCGAAGACCCAGGTGAGCTTGCGGAGGCGGATCGGCTCGGCGAAGGTGACGGAGAACCCTGTGTCGGTGGGCACGATGTCGGCCTTCGGGGTGGCGGCCTCGGCGGCCTCGATGCCGGGGAAGAGCTGGGAGGTGGGGACGACCTCTTTCTTCTGGCTCTTGCTCGACCACGAGAGGGTCATGGCCGCGTCGCCGGTGGCCTGGAAGTACTCGATCATGATGTCGTACTTCCGGCCGGCCTCGAGGTCGATCGTCGCGTTGTCCTCGGCGGCGCCGCGCACGACCCACCTCTCGAGGACCTTCTTCCCGTCAATGAACAGGCGCACGCCGTCGTCGCCGCGGACGCTGAAGGTGTAGGTCTCGGAGAAGCGGGGCAGGATCTGCCCGGTCCACCGCACGGAGAGGTTCTGGGTGCCGAGGGCGCGGTCGGGCGCCTTCTTCGAGAAGTCGAAGTCGATCACGGGGTCCACGCGCGCGAGCTTGAGGGCGTTGGGATTCAGGCTCGTGCCGGTGTAGTACTCACCCTTGAGGCCGTTGCCGCTGCCGCGGTAGCCCTTGGGGTGGGCGGCCAGGAGCAGCGTGTCGTCGGCCAGGGCGCCCAGCAACGCCACCTGCTTGATCTTCTTCGGCTCCGGCATCTCGAGCAATACGGTCTTGACGAGGTGGGAGCTCATGGTGTCCACCTCGACCCACTTCGGCTTCAGGCCGTCGGCGAGGCTGATCCAGGCGTCCGGCTTGGTGGCGTTGATCATCACGCTGGGGTCCTTGCCCTCCTGGGTGTCGGAGGCGGATGCCTTGGGCAGCGGGATGCCGGTGGGCACGGCGGCTCGGAAGATGCCCGTGTGGGGGCCGGTCTCCTCCAGCTTGAACGCCTTCAGGGCGTCGCCGGTGCTGGTCTTGAGGTCCACCGGCACCTTGTCCTTCTCGTCCGAGAGGTCGCAATCGAGGTCGGTGACCTGGACGTAGATGGCGCTTCCGGGCCGCACGACGGAGCCGGAGCGTCCTTCGAAGCGTCGGCTCTCGGCGACGCCGCGCTCGCGGGCGAGGCGGAGCTCGAGGGCGCGCTTCTCGGCCTCCTCCTCGCTGAGGATCTCGCCGGCGCTGGCGACGAGCCGGGCGTCGTACTTCACCTCGAGCATCTTGGGAGGATAGTGCAGGTCGTTGGCCTTCTGGAACCCGGGCTCGATGACGTAGCTGATCGTGTCGGTGCCGCGGATTTCGAGCTGGAGGTTGTTCTTCTCCACTTTGCCGAGCGCCGTGGCGATCGTGCCCACGAACAGGTTCTTCTCGCCCGAGCTGGGCAGCAGCTTCACGTGTTCCTCGTCGCCGCCGGGGGCCGTCGTCACGACGACCGGCACGGCCGCGCCGCCGCGGGCGACCGAGAGGTTGGCGTCCTGGAGCTTCAGCGTGAGGATGCGCCCTGGGATGGCGACGGTGCGGAGGCGCGGGTTGCCGATGAGGACTTCGGTGGAGGCGAGGCCGCGGGGGACCAGGAGCTTGAGCTCGCCCTCGAGCAGGCGGGCCTCGACGTGGTCGTGCTTGCGCTTGAAGACCTCCTTGAGCTGGTCCTTGGCGTGCTCGTAGTCGGCCTGCTCGTAGGCGATGCGCGCGTAGAGGTAGTAGGCTTCGGCCTGCGTCTCCAGGTTGTCGGATTCGACCAGGCGCTCGAGCTGGCTCTCGGCCGCCGTGTAGTCCTTGGTGAGGATGAGGAGCTGGATGAGGCGGTACCGGGCCTTGCTGCCGGCCTCGGTGCGGTTGTAGCGCTTGTTGTTCTTCAGCCCCTCGTACTCGATGCGGGCGGCCTGGTAGTTCTGCATGTCGGCGTACACGTCGCCCTTCGTGAGCGACACGGCGGCGGCGACCTCGGGGTCGAGGTCGAACTCCCGCAGCAGCACGGTGAAGGAGAGCTCGAGGGCCTCCTTGAGGAGCTTCTGCTTGCGCATCTGGTCCACCGTCCAGGCCACGTAGGCGGGGTCGAGGCTGGTCCAGGCCTCGGGGAGGAGCTTGAGCTTGGGCGCGGTGAGCTCCCAGGCCTTCGACTCGTTGCCGAACGAGAGGGCCTGGGCGGCCACGTGCAGGTCATAGGTCGGATGCCCCGGGGCCACGGGCAGCAGGCCGGCGATCTCGCGGGCGACCTTGGACTTCAGGATGGCGAGCTGCTTGGCGAACTCCTCGCCCGGGCGGTTGCGCCGCTCGACCTCGTGGAGGAACACGTAGGCCAGCTCGTGCGCCGCCTTGGCCTGGAGCCTGTCCACGACGGGCACGATGTGGTCGTTGTAGACCTTCGACCAGTCGTTCTCCCAGCGCAGGATTCCGGCGTAGAAGCGGGTGAGGCGGCTGACCTGGGGCCACTCGCCCTTCTCGACCGCCTCGGCAAGGCGGCGCTGGACGGGGCCGAAGAGGCTCGTGCCTCGGCCCGAATGCCGCACGCCGTCGAGCACCATGTCCACCTGGAGGCGAAGGAACGCGATGGCCTCGGTCTTGTCGGCCCCGTCGGGCCAGCTCGCGGCCACGCTGTTCACGTCGTCGAGCACCTGGTCGTAGACCGTGCACAGCGGCCAATCGGCGGCGGCGACTCGCTCGTAGACGGGGCGCAGCCGCTTGAGCAGGGTGTGGAGCCGCTGGCCGGGCACGAGCTTCTTCCCGGTTTCGACGGGCAGCGACTGTGCGATGGAGGCCAGGGCCTCGATCTGCTGCGGCGCCGGCCGCTTCCCGATCGCGTCGAAATACTGCGCGAGGTGTGCCGCCGCCTCCTTGGCCAGCTCCAGCTTCGTGTAGAGGCCGTAGGCGTACGCCTCGGTCATCACGTTGTAGTTGCCGGACTTCTCCTCCTCAGCGCGATAGAAGTCCCACAGGGCCTGGATGAGCTTCGGGGCAACCTTGCAGGTGGCGCCGGCGCGCTGGTAGAGCGTGTTGATGAGGCCGCTGGCCATCGCCCGGCTGGTGAACTTGAAGCCGGGCATGGCCGCGATCTTCGCCATCTCGTCCGCCACGAGCTGCGCGTCCAGGGCCTCCTGGCCGGCGAGGTAGGCGAGGGCGTTCTCGGCGCCCATCTTGCCGTAGACGCTGGCGAAGAGCGACTTCGTGTCGGTGCGCGGGTTGAGGGCGTTCTTCAGGACGGCCCAGACGGCCGGGTCGCCCTTCTCGTTGCCGCCGCACAGGGCGATGTAGTTCGGCGCGATCTTGTAGAGGGTGGCCCGGCCCTGATGCTCGCTCACGCGGCGGGCCAGAGCCTCCCAGGCGGAGCCGAGGCCCAGGCGAGGGGCCGTCAGCTCGGCCACCTGGCACTGGAGCTTCCCGTTGTCCCGCGTGCCCTCGCGCATCCGCTCGAAGATGCCGAAGACCAACACGTCCTGGACGCTGGCCGTGGCCTCCCAGCCGCCGGGGATGCGGCCCGCGTAGGCCTTGAGGAAGGCTTCGCAGGTGTCGAACGCGGCCTGGGGGGCGTTGCGGCCGTCCATCTGGAGGCCGTGGAGCGTCACGTGGGCGGCCATGAGGGGGTCGCTGCCCGCCTTCTTGCCGTCGAGGTCGCGCCTCATCGCCTGGAAGCGCGGGTGGTCGGCCCAGGGGCGCTTCTTCTCGGCGTCCGTGATCTTCACCAGGTTGTTGAACAGGTCATTCAGCGGGCGGCTGCCTCCGCCCTTGGTCAGCATCTCCTGGAGGAGGTCGAGCTTCGCGTCCATGTTGATGTGCGGGCTGAGCATCACCTGGTGGTAGATGCGGCCCCAGTCGAACGTGCCGGGGAAGGCGGTCAGGTATTGGCTGGCGTAGGCGAGGACTTGGCCGCCGTTCTTCGCCGCGTTGTACCAGGGGAAGGCCTGGCACTTGAGCTCGAGGACCTCGTGGTAGCCCCGGCCCTCGCGGGCCGCGGTGAGGAGGGCCTCGAAGCCTTCGCCCTTCACGGCCGCCAGAAGCTCGCCGAAGAGCTGAGGGTCCACGATCGTGATGTGCTTCTTCACGAAGGCGACGGCGGCCGGGTTGGCCATGCCGCCCAGGTAGTTCGACGCGATACGGCGGACGTGCGGGCGCAGGACGTAGGGGCTGTTGGCAAACTTGGCGGCGAGGGCGTCGAACCGCTGCTGCATGTCGTTGGGGCCGACGAGGGCCTTGCCCTGGATGGCGAATGCCTGCGGCGAGTCGCCGAGGACGCTGAGGAACTGCTCGTAGTGGGCGGGGTTCTTGCTGTTGCGGTAGAGGGGTTCGAGGGCGAGGAACTTGCGGGCCTCGGCGAGGCGCGCCCCCTCGTCGGCGATGCTGCGGATGTTGCCGAAGCGGGAGAAGGCGCCCCACCAGAGGGGCTCCTTGTGCAGGGCCTGGAGGGCGACGGTGTGGGCCACCTGGTCCTCGGGCGGCATCACGCGGGCGGCGTTGGCGAACATCTGGTCGAGGTCGCTCCACTCGTCGGGCCGCCCCTTGAGCATGACGAGCAGCGGGGCGAGATAGCGCTCCTTGTCGCCGCCGCCCATCTCCATGCGGTCGGCCGAAGCCTTGAGGCGGCGATGCACGCCCCCGACGCGGCCGGGCGTGGGGAAGCGCTCGATGAGCACGCCGGCGATGTCGAGGGCCTTCTCGGCCTCGCCCCCCTGGAGCAGGCGGTCGAGGAGCGCGGTGCCGAGCGCCCAGGCCGTGCCGTCGGCGCCGAACAGCGCCACGTACTTCTTGAACTCCTCGGGATAGGTGTTCTTGCGGAGCAGGTAGCGGAGGGCGGCGGCCAGCTTGTCGCTCTTCGCGTTCTGCTGGCGGGCGAAGGTGAGGAAGCGGGCGCCCGCCAGGTTCGTGTCGTCGGCCCGGTCGGCGAGCTCGCCGCCAAGGTACAACAGGTCGGGGGTCTGGGTGAGCTGGAGCAGCGCGGAGACGCGTTTCTGGGCCGTGAGGGCGCGCCCGCTGGCGAGGGCCGCGTCGAGCGACAGGCGGAGCGCTTCCTCCGGCGGCTTCTCCTGCGCCAGGAGCTTCTCGAGGGCCACATCCACCTGGCCATACTTCTTCTGCGCGAGGGCGGCCTTGGCGTCCTCAACGGCCCCGCCCAGGGCGGAGGAAAGGCAGAAGGCAAGAGGCAAAAGGCAAAGGGCAAAAGGCCATTTCGGATTTCGGATTCCCGATTGCGGATTGGCAGGACCGAATGGCCTCTCGTTCATCGTCTTCATGGTCACCCCCAGGAGTTGGCGCCCGCGGATCACGCGAGGCACACAGAAAGAAAACCGCGATTGAAATCGGGAACCGGCAACCGAGAACCGAAAATCGTGCTCACTCCTCCTCCAGTTCCAGCTTGATACCGTCGTCCATCCCCTTGCCTCCGGGCGTGAGGTCCTTCGGCTCGGTCATGCGGATGCCTTTGGCGCTCTTGTCGAAGAACCGCACATAGCCCCACAGGTCGGGGTGCAGGGCCGCTTCGGACGGTGCGTCGGAGAGGACGGACGTGGCCTTGTTGGCCCAGTAGTGGCGGCCGAGGACCACGGTGCCGCCCTCGTCGGTGGCCAGGACGCCCCAGTCGAGCTTCAAGCGCACAGGGTAACCGGCAGTGGCCCCCGAGCCACTTGGGAAGCTCAGGCCCAAGGCGTCGAGCGGAACCGCGGCCTCCACGACGTATCGGTCGCCTCCGCCCGCCCGCGCCATCTTCACGGTGTCCACTATCTTAACCAGATCGAACGACAATTTCCACACGGGGGACGCGACTTCCCACCCCTCGCCGGGCTTGGCTTGCGGGGCCACGGGCTGATAGAGGACGGCGACGGGTTTCTCGGCCATCCAGGTCATCAGGAGGCGCACGTCGCCCGCCACCGCCTGCTTGCGGCCGGGGTCGGCCTTCGGGTCCGCTCCCAGGCTCAGGTCCACCGCGGCGCCGGTCTTGAACAGCTTGTCCCACTGGTTCCCGCTGTTCCGCAGCGGCCCGAGGCCGCGGACCTCGTAGGCCAGGTAGAGGTGCTGGGCGTCGTAGGCCATGCGGAACGACGCACTGTGAGGGATGCCGTGGATCTTCGCATAGTCTGCGGTCACCAGCGGCATTGCCTCCACGCCGTCCCAGTCGCCCAGGTCGCCGTCCACCTTGATGGGGCTCAGGGCTCGGAAGCAGTCGAGCACCTTCACGTCGCGGCGAGCCACCTGCTGGGCGTGGTGGTGCTCCCACTCGTGGGCCTTGCGCACGTCCTCGGGCTTGACCGTGATCGTGCCGCCGAGGCGCCGGAACTTGTCGAGCCCGCCGACCTCGACCACGCTCGCGTGGTTGTGGCCCGCGACGGCGTAGTACTTGTTGTCCTCGAACGTGCGGCAGAAGTAGCCGCTGAAGTGCTCCTGGGCCGCCGTCACGTCGTCGAGCCGCAGGCCCCGCTGGTGCTCGCGCATGGACCAGGGGAGCCGCTTGGGGTCGCGTATGTCGCGGAAGATGGGGCCGGCCAGCAACCCGTCGCTCGTCCAGAGGGTCCACGAGCCGACGTTGGTCTTGAAGACCACGAACTCCCCGAGGTCGCCCGCGTGAGCGGTCTCGTGGCCGATCCAACCGAACTCGCACACGACTTGGGCGGGATGCCAGGGGCCGGCCGTGTTGAGGGCGTGGCCGCCCGCGCCCTCGGTCTTGTAGGACCAGAGCTGCTCCCCGTCGGCGCTGAAGGCGGCCTCGGGGTTTCCCATGTGGAAAAACGTCCCGTTGTCGAGCCGATAGAGGGTGGACATCCAGCCCTTCGTCGCCGCCTCGAGCTTGGGAAGCTCCACGGCCTCGTAGACGGGCACGCCGTTGGGCAGGAACTCCTTGACCTGGAACCGCGTGGTGCCCGCCTGCGCGCCGAGGTCGCGGTTGAAGAGGCTGATGCCGTGGATCTTTTTCGGCGCGAACGTGACCTCGGCAAGCTGCACCTCGCCGTCGCCGTTGCGGTCGGCCCAGACGAACTGGAAGTCCTCGAGCACCTTCTTGCCGAGGTAGGCGAGGACCTCGCCATTCGTCTGAAGCGCTCGCCAGTAGTTGGCCAGGCCGAAGGCCGCCACCCGCTTGAGCCGATCCTTGTCATGGAGATACACGATTCCCACGGGAATTGTCGGGCCGGGGCCGTTCGGGCGGGTGACCATGTAGACGCGGTCGCCGATCTGGATGGGCTGCTCTGCGGCCTCCCAGCCGTCGGGCCAGGTGAGGCTCTTGAGGCGGGTCGTGCCCTTCTCCCAGTCCAGCTCGAACTCCAGGTTGCCGTAGAACAGGCGACGCTTGTTCCACGGGTCGAGCACGCCGCCGCCGCCGTACGACGTGTTGCCCAGGAACTCGCGGAGGAACTTCCCGTCGCGCCCATTGCCAGCAATGGGCACCCGCCACTGCGTGATCCGCTTCGGCCAGTATTGCTCCTCGACCGCCCACAGGTGCCCCGCCGCGTCCACGGCGAGGGACGACACGCTGCCGAAGCGCGTGGGGTCCCACGGCCCGACCTGCGTGCCGCCCGGCGTGCCGATGGTGCGCAGGAACTTGCCCGCCGCGTCGTATACCCGCACGTTCCGCCGCTCGGGCGCGCTGTCGAAGACGTAGAGCTTGCCGTCACTGTCGAAGGCCAGGGAGGTGGGCCTCACGAGGTCGGTGACAAGCGTCTGGTGCTTCCCGCCCTCCAAATCCACCTTCATGACCTTCGACTGCGAAAGGGTGTACAACTCGCCGGCGGGGTTCAGGGCGAGCGGCCCGGGGCGGTCGAACGCCACCTCCTTGACGATCTTCCTGGCCTGCGGGTCCACCACCTCGATGCGGCGGGTGACCATCGGGTCGGGGGCCTGCTCGCCGCCGAGCGACTGAAGCGGCGCCACGCCGTAGACGCGGCAGCGGGTGGGGTCGAGCTTCAGGCCGCCGCGGTCGGCGCGGATGCCATAGAGCCCCGCCCTGTCGCCCTCGCGGTGGACCCATTGCTCGACGACCCGCAGGCGGATGGCCCGCGTGGCGACCTCGCTGCCGAAGTCTACGTAGCCGTCCATGTAGCGGGCGTTGCCGTTCATCTTGTCGTCGGGCCAGTAGAAGTAGCGCCGCGCCTGGCGATAGGTCGCCAGGTGCTTCCAGCCCTCCTTTCCGGCGATGTCCACGGGGCCGGCCTTGCCCTCGTAGGCGTCAATCTCGGTGCGCTTCCCGTCAATCTCCATGATCGCGAGGCCGCGTATCCTCTGCGGCTCGGGCCACTCAAGGGCGTAGATGCCGGGGCTCTCCTCGGTGACCGGCTCCGCCCGCTCGGCGTCCCACGAGCCGTCGGGGGCCACGGTGCCCGAGCTGACGCGCACCTTGGCCGTGCCGAAGAGGTTCCTGTAGCGGCGGCGAAGGAGCTTGGCGCCCTCGAGGCGGGCGAGCCAGTTCCGCTCGTCCTTCTCCTCGCCGCCGCGCTTGGGCTCCAGCTTCAGGCCCTTGGCTTCCTCGGCCGTCTCCAGGATCGCCTCCAGCTCGTCGTCGGCGCCCTTCGCGAAGGTGAAGCGGAGCGCCCGTGTGACCGTGTTCTCCGGCGCCGCCACGACGTCCCATGCCAGCTTGCCGCTGTCCTTGAACAGCGTCCAGTGCTTCGGGTTCTCCGGGTCCGGCGGGTAGGGGGCATCGGGCTTCAGCACGCTGATCTTGAACCGCACGTCCTCCATTGTGGGCGGCGTGTCCCCACGCCGCGCATCGCGGGACGGGGACGTCCCGCCTACAGGGTTGGGCACGGGGAGGACGATGCTGCCGATGGCCACGGGCCGCTGGAAGGCGAGCAGGATGTGCTGCTGGCGGCCCGGGCCTCTGGTGGACTCGAGCCAGGTGAGTCCGCCGGAGCAGCCGGCCGGCGTGCCCTTGATGCGGAAGAGGCGGACGAAGTCGTCGCGCGGGTCGGGCACGTAGTCGAGGCCGGAGCGCTTCTTCCGCGGGTAGGGCGGGAGGCAGTTCTCGATGTCCACGTCGCCGATGCCCACGGCGTTGTTCAGCCAGTCGCTCCCCGCGTCAATGGCCAGGTAGAGCCTGCCGCCGCCCGCCGCCATGCCCCGGATGCCGCGGTGCCGCTTCTCGGTCTGGCTGGCCATCAGGACCTCGGCGACCTTCTGCGCCTCGATGTCCACGCCCCACACGCGGTCCATGCCCTCCTCGCCCGAGGCGCTCCAGCCCTGGTTTTCTACAAACACGGTCTTGCGGTCGGCGGCCATGCGGTGGGGGCCGCTCCAGGCCGCGAAGCTGTGGATGCCCCAGAGCTTCCTGCCATCGAGGTCGCAGGCGATGAAGCTCACGCCGCTCTCGGCGCAGCCGGCCCCGAAGAACACGCGGTCGCCCAGCGTCGTGACGCAGCAGGGCGGCGTGTGGTCGGCCATCCAGCCGCCGGGGCCGCTCGCGCCGTTGAGCCACGGGGAGTTGTCGGGCGCGTTGGCCTCGACGTTCGGGTAGGGAGTCATCTCGTAGCGGAGCTGAAGCGGCGGCCAGGCCAGCGCCTTCCACTCGTACGTGCCTGGGGCCACGAAGGTTCCGCGTTCGTCCTTGAGGTCCCACTGCTCGGCGTTCGCGCCCTTCTTGCGTCCGGCGCGGGCGGCGAGGTTGCGCACGCGGCGGCCCTGGGCGTCGTTGACGGCTACTGTGACCGTGAGGTCGTCGGGCAGCGTGTAGGGGATGGCGAAGGGGGGCGGCGCCGCCTCGCGGTGGCGGAACTCGGGCACCGGCGCGTCGCCCAGGTCGCTGTACGCGTGCATCGCCTCGATGCGGGCGACCTGTGCGGGATTGGACTTGAGGATGAGCAGGCGGATGCCGCTCGTCTCGATGGGCTCGAAGGCAATCCACCGGCCGCGGTCCTCCTGCTTCTCGGCATAGTCGGCCAGGCGCTTCCACTCCTTCTCCACGGCCGCCACGGGGCTGAGCGTGGGCGGCCCGCGAAACGTCTCGATCCTCATGACCTCGAAGTTGTCGCGGAGATACAGCCCCGCGATCGTCCGCGGTTCGTCCCACGAGAGCACGAACCAGCTCGGGTCAATGTCGGAGACGGGCGGCCGGGGGATGCGCTCCTGCTGGTTCGGCCCTGTGTTCTGCCAGGCGCCCCAGCCGCCGGTGATGCTCGATGCCCGATAGGTGTGGGGCGGGCCGAGCTGCGAGTACTGCGTGAACTCGCTCTCGGCCTGCGCCAGGGCGTCGGGCGCGATGTTGTGGAGCCGACGGGCCGAGAACCGCCAGCTCCGCAGCGTCGAACGGCGGCGCGACCGCGTCTCGGTGCACAGCACGGCGCGGGTCCTCGTGCCCGGCGGCAGGGTCACCACGCAGGGGCGGGACTGATTGGGGTAGGCGGGCGCGGCAACCCAGTGCTCGTCCTTGCTCGGGTCGCCGGGGTACGGCGCGCCCTCCTTCAGGCAGCGCAGTTCCCCAAGCTCCATCCACGCGGAGCCGATGGGCACGGGCTTGCGGAAGGCCACGAGGTAGTGGAAGACCGAGGGCTTGTCGTCGGAGGCGGCCTCGCCGGCCGACCAGCCGCGGCTGTCGCGCGGCCGAGGCCCGAGGCCCAGGACGGCGAGCACCTCGTCGGGGCTCGACGGCGCCGCCACGCCGTCGCGGAAGGCCTTGCAGGCGGCGAGATCCACGTCGGCCTTCGCGAAGGGGGGCTGGAACAGGGCGGACCCGTCGCCCGCGGCGCACAGCGCGCATGCGGCAAGCACAAGGCCGAACACGAACAGGCCCTCCGGCCTGTCGGGTCGCCTCCCGATCGGACCCGGACTGCGTCGTTCCACGCCGAGCTTCCTGGGAATCGCCAACGTGTGGGATGCTCTCGCCAACGAACGCTTCCCATTCTACTCAACGCCCGCGCGAAATGCAAAGCCGGCCCAGACCCAGCGCGTGCTGGCCGGGTGCGAACGGGGGAGGGGGCGTATGGCTGTCAAGGCGCTCAAGATGATCACGCGCGCGCAATAGGGTCTGATCACCTTGGCGGCTCTCCCGGACTGGGCGAGAGGCCGCCATAAGCCTCCATTTTCCCTGGACATGCGGCGCCCTCCGCCCGTGATCATGACCGCAGTCAAGATGATCAAGCCCTTCCGGCACGAGAGGGGGTGATCATCTTGAAGGGGTCGGTCAGAACTCGGCCTTGGGCCAGCGGACGCGGAAGCCGATGTCGAGGGGCTTGCCGTCGGGGCGGTGCTGGGTTGCGCCGCCGTCGTCCTTGCCGTCCTCGCCGAGGGCGTAGACGGTGAGGCCGGCCCCGTCGGCCTTGTAGCGCAGCGGCTTGCCGTCGAAGGGGTCGGGGGGCACGGCCTTGAGGAAGTCGGGCATCAGGGCGGGGAGGTCGGCGGGCAGGCGGCCATGCTTGGCCCTGTAGCGGAGCGCGGCGAGGGCGACGCGGGCGCTCTCGCAGCGGGCGATGTGCTGCTGGCCGGTGCTGAAGACGCGCCCGAGCGCGGGGAGGATCATGCGCGAGACGACGTAGTGCCTGGGGATCCGCTCCTCGAGGTCCTTGCCCACCCGCGTGCCGGCAATGTAGCTCTCGGGATAGGGCTTGCGGGCCGCCGCCACGTAGTCGTTCATGATGTCGAGGTAGTAGCACATGTCCGTCTTGAAATACGCGTCGGGGATGAGGCGAAGGGCCAGGGGCAGCGGCATGTCGCCGGCGCCGAGCTGGCCGAGGAGTTCGCCGCGTTTCGGCGTGAGGACATAGGTCTGGTAGATGTCAATCCCGAAGCAGCGTTCGCCGACCATCGCTCCCTCGATGAGCTTGGGGTCGGCCGCGGCGGCGAGGGCGGCTTCGATGCGCTCCAGGGCGGCCGGCGAGGGCTTCGCCCGGCTGGCCCAGCGCTCCATCTGGGCGACGGCGAGCGAGTTGCACGCGACGCGGACGAGGGCGCTGATGAGGATCGGCTCCTGGCGCACGCACTCGCCCATCCGCAGCGCGCCGAGGAGTGAGCCGCCCGCCTCGTCGGCCTTGCCCGTCTCGACGCGCTCGATGGCTTCGAGTGCGAGGAGCCGCGCCCCCTGCCGCAGGTGCGACAGGTGGGGGAGCAGCATGCCCGGACCCTTGGCGAAGTCGAGGTCGAACTTGCAGTCCTCCCGCTCCGCCGCTTTGTGGAGTAGGGCGAGAATCTCCCCGTTCGCCGCGAGATAAGCCCGCGCGTTCTTCAGAACGATGGGCGGCAGCGCCTCGCCGACGTCGGGCAGGTTGACGGGGCCTACGATGGGCGCCCTGTTGCCGAGTTGCTCCACGGCCTTGTTCTCCGCCTCCATGAGCTTGAAGGCGGGGTTGAGGAACTCGGCGGCGTTGTGGCCGGGTGGCGGGTCGGGGTAGCGCTTCGCCAGTTCGGTCATGCTCGCCGGGTCGCCGGCCTCGGTCACCACTTTCATGCGGGCGGCGAGCCGCGCGCTCGCCACGGCGTTCCAGGCGTCGAGGAGGGAGAAGGGCAGGCTAAGGATGGACGTCAAGAGCACTTGGAGAGCGACGGGCATCGGCGGTCTCCTTTCCATCGGATTCTACCCAGTCGCCCGCGTCCACGCAAGGGGGAGAGGGGGCGGTGTGCGTGTAATCTCCTACGGTCAAGGGTGCAACGTGAACGCCCGTAGGGCGTGGCGGAGTACAGCCCACGGTGCAGCGAAGCGGAACCGTGGGTTTGCGTCCGAGAAGAAGACCCAGCCCCCGAAGGGGGCGGCGGAGCTCTCCAGCCGCTTGAGGCTCCGCCGCCCCCGTCGGGGGCTGGGCCACGGGAGGTCGTCAACCCACGGCTCCCCGAGCATCGCCGTGGGCTTCATTCCCTCGCCTCCTTCGGAGGCTCAAAACGCGAACGCCTGGCCCGTAGGAGATTACACGCACCCAGGGGGCGTTGCTCGTTGACCCGCCGCGCCCACGCTGCTATCATGAGAGGCGATGGCCCGTGGGAATGCGAGGTGACTGGGTATGCCGCGACGGCGCAGGATGAAGGTCGGTGGGCCGGTCGGGCTGCTCGTGGCGCTGCTGGCGGCGGCGGTGGCCTACTGGGCCGCGCGTCAGCCGCCGCAGGGCGTGCCGACCGAGGCGGTGATCGCTGGGATTGCCGATGGCGACACCGTGCACATCCGGGCCAACGGGGTGAAGCACACGCTGCGGCTGATCGGGGTGGACACGCCGGAGGTGCACGAGAGCGACAAGCTCGAACGCGACGTCCAACGCACGGGGCAGGACAAGCGGACCATTCAGGCCCTCGGCAAACGGGCGAGCGACTTCACCCGCCGCCTGTGCGAGGGCAAGACGTGTCGGCTCGAGTACGACCCTGCCAACACGTCGGGCGGGCACCGCGACAAGTACGGCCGCCTGCTCGTCTACCTGTTCGTGCCCGACGCCTCGGGGCGCGAGGTGCTGGTGAACGCGGAAATCCTCCGCAACGGCTACGGCGCCGCGATGACGGCGTATCCCTTCGACGACGGGCGGAAGGCGGAGTTCCGCCGCCTCGAGCGCGAGGCCCGAGGCGCCCGGAAGGGCCTCTGGGCGGAATGGAAGACCCCGAGGGGCGAGTAGCGCGCGGAACGCCGTGCCGAGGCCCGCACCCTCAAACCTCGACGTCCACGCGGTTGATGTTCTTGAGGTCGGCCTGGCCGAGGCCCAACTCGGCGGCTCGGGCGATGTGGATCGGCTTGTTGTTGTGGGGCGACAGGCCCTTCTCCTCACGCTTCGCGCGGAGGATGTCGTCCATCACGGCGTCAATCGCCACGGGGTCGGTGGCGGCGAGGACGCCGAAGTAGTCGAAGCGGCTGCGGGGCTGGAAGCCCGGGCCGCCGTCGTAGAGGCTGTAGAGCGCGTCGGCGATGCAGAGCCGCGTCTTCTCCTTGATGGGCCCGAGCGTATTGAGGTTGGCGATGGCGGCGCAGCAGTCGGCGTGGAAGCTGCCCGCGTTGGGGATGCTGCCGAGGTGGTTCTTCAGCGCGCCCGTGCTCGAGCAGCGGTGGTGGCTCTTCATGATCGGCACGTTGATCAGCACGTCGGCGTCGAGCAGGTGCTTCGAGAGCTTGGTGCCGATGGAGCCTGCCTTCACGTCGGGGCCGAGGTTGCCGCCCGTGCCGACGACCTGGATGATCTTCGGGTCGCGGCTGATCTTCAGGCCGCTCTTCGCCGCGTCGCCGTCCGAGCGGTCGTAGACGACGATGTTCCCCGGCTCGACGCCGGCCTTGAGGAGGCCGTCGGTGATCGCGTTGATCACCTCGCCGTGGGTTGTGGCGCGGGCGAAGAGGCCGTTGAACTTGATGGCCACCTTGTCCTTCGGGCGCACGTAGGCCGCCCAGGCCTTCGTCACGTCGTCCTTGCCTGCCAGCGTCATCACCGCCTTGTCCACGAGGGCCTGCGCGATCTTCGCGTCCACCTCGAAGTTCTCGATCACCTTCTTCGTCTTGTCGCGCACGATCACCACGGTCGGCCCGCCTGGCGCCGCGAGGCCGATGCCCCTGGCGGCCAGCAGCGTCGCCGTGGCCGCTGCGCTCTGGACGAGAAACTCGCGGCGATTCAGCCCCTCTTGCGCTCTGCCGACGTTCATGACGGTCTCCTGACGTGTTGCGTCACACCTCGCCCTGCGATGCCCTATGAAACAGGACGACGCGTCGGGAGTCAAGCACACTTGATGTGTCGGGCGGCGAGGCGCTATGCTGCGGATGCGCGCGGAGCCACAGGACGGAGGACGGGTGTCGTGAGAAAGCGCCTTGCCATCATCTTGGCCCTTCTGGCCGCGCTGCCGGCGGCCCGAGCCGGCACGCTGGGCGAGCCGAAGGACATTGCCTTCACGGCCACCGTGGATGGCACCGAGCAGCGCTACGTGGAGATGCTGCCCGAGGCGTTCGACGCGGCGGCCGAGCACCACGTGGCCATCGCCCTCCACGGCCACGGCTCGGACCGCTGGCAATACGTGAAGGACGGGCGCGGCGAGTGCCGCGCCGCCCGCGACGTGGCGGGGAAGCACGGGATGATCTTCGTCTCGCCCGACTACCGCGCCAGGACCTCGTGGATGGGGCCGAAGGCCGAGGCCGACGTGGTGCAGATCATCGCCGAGTTGCGGAAGCGCCACAAGGTGGGCAAGGTCTTCCTCGTCGGCGGCTCGATGGGCGGCTCGGCCGCCCTCACCTTCGCCGCCCTCCACCCCGACCTCATCGCAGGCGTGAGCAGCCAGAACGGCACCGCGAACCACCTGGAGTACGACAAGTTCCAGGACGCCATCGCGGCCTCGTTCGGCGGCACGAAGGTGCAGATTCCGGAGGAGTACAGGAAGCGAAGCGCCGAATTCCACGCCCAGGCATTCACCATGCCCGTGGCGATCACGGCGGGCGGCAAGGACACGCTGGTGCCTGCGGCGAGCGTCGTGCGCCTCGCCGGCGCCCTCGAGCGGCTTGGCCGCAAGGTGCTCCTCATCTGCCGCGAGGAGGGCGGCCACAGCACCAACTACGCCGACACCGCCGCGGCGCTCGAATTTGTGCTGTCACAGGGCCTCGCGGCGAAGTGACGCGCCAGGTCAGAACTCGCAGAGCGGAGCCCCCATCTTCTCGAAGTGCTTGCGGTTGAACGTGGCGACGCATTGGCAATTCGTTGGCTCGATGCTTGCCGCGATGTAGGCGTCGGCGAATTCCCCTCCGCCCGCAACCGCCAACTGAAGCGCCGCCTCAACCCGGGACCGATCCGTGACCTCCAGGCCCGGAAGCGCCAGGATTCGGTAGAGCACGGCCAGGCACTCCTCCCTCGTCAGTCGGTAGCTTGAGCGAAGGGTCCAAGCGACCTCGAAGAGCACGGGGGGACCCGTGACCAACTGGTGCACCCCAGCGGCCGCCTCATGGAGAAGGCGGGATGCACGATGCCGCTGGTCCTCGTCGTCTCTCTGGAAGAAGCGCAGGAAGACGTTGGCGTCGGCGAAGATCCGCTTCATTCCTTCTCCAGGACGTGACGCGCCACTCCTTCGGCCATCAGCCTCCGCTCTTCATCGGGTGGCAGGCTCCTTCCCAGGAAGCCTTCCAACTCGAAGAAGTCGGGGGCTGGCCGAACCACAAGGGAGTCTTTAGTGACCTCCAGGATGACCCTGCTGTTGGCCTTGATCCCCAGGGCTCGCCGGGCACGGACAGGGATGGTGATCTGCCCTTTAGACGATACGGTGGCCATGGACATGTCTCGCTCTCCTCGATTCCGTTTCTTTACATATCCTATCGCGTCGGAATCTGCTAGTCAAGTAGGAAATCCGCATGATCGTCAGAACTGGCGGGCATGGTTTACACCGCGGTAGTAGGCGAGCCCCTCGACCAGCGCCTGGATATTCTCCCACGGCACGCCAGGGGTGATCGAGCTGGAGCCGCCGAGGAAGAGGCCAGTGCGGGGGCCGGCCTCGACGAGCCGGCGAAGCTCGCGCCGAACGTCGTCCGGCGTGCCGTAAGGCAATGTGGTGCTTACAGATACGCCCGCGATGATCAGCAGGTCCGAGCCGTCCCGCGCCTTCATCCGGCAGAGGCGCTCGTAGTCCATCCCGCATTCGTACTGGAAGCCCTGGAAGCCGCGCAGGCCGACCTCGAGGAGGCGGGGCACCATCGCCATCAGGTTGCCGTCGCAGTGCCAGACGAGGCGCAGGTCGGCCTTGAGCAACGGCTCCAGGCAGCGGGCGAAGTGGGGGAACCAGAGGCGGTCGAGGGAGCGGACATCCACCAGCGTGCCCCGCGAGTCGGCCATGTCGTGGTCGAGGCGGAGGAGGGGCGGAAGCGCGCCTTCGCGGTACGCCGTTGCCACGGCCCGGTTGTTCCGAAGGGCGAGGTCGGCCTGGAGCGCGAAATCCCGCTCCATCGCCTCGGGGTACAGGGCGTAGGCCATGAAGTAGCCCGCGTAGCCGTAGGCGCCATAGCGGAAGCAGGGGAACCGGGCGACGCCGTAGGGCGCCTTGAGGATGTCGGGGCCGAGCTGGGCCTGAACCGCAGCCTCGTGCTTCAGGATCTCGACGGCGCGGCGGCCCTCGTCGAACTCCGCGACGGCCTTCCGCAGCCGTGGACGCTCGAAGCGCTCCAGGTGCTCGACCACCGCCTCGGGCGAGTCGATCTCGATGCCGTCGAGGACGATGCGCTCTGCCCCCGTGGTCGCGCCCTTCTCCTTGCCCTCATAGCCCTGGTCGCCCATCGAGAGCGGGTTGTCGGGGATGAACTGGTCAATCATGCACGCGCCGACGGCGCGCTCCATCGCCAGGTACACGCGGGTCGGGTCCCGACGGTACTCGCCAGGCCCCGTCCCCGCGAGGCGCTCGATGACCGAGTGCTCCATGATGTGGACGACCCACGTCGCGATGCCGCGCGTGGGCCGCTGGAGGATCGTGTCGAGGGCGAGTTGCGCATTCTCTGTCATGCCACCGCTCCTGCGCGCTATACTATTGCTCATTCGCCCGGCTTTTTCAACGGAGGCTCGCCGTGAGACTGGCGGCCGTGGCCCTGGCGCTCCTGGTGACAGGCTGTGCGCGTGAGAAGCCCCTCGACGTGATCCCCGCCTTTCCCGACGGCGGCGGATACGACAAGACGTGGCAGGGCACCGGCTCGCCCGAGGAGATTGGGTTCAAGGGAGAGACAATCCTGGCGAAGGCGACGAATGGCACCTACTGCTGCGGCTTCACGTTCGCCGTGGCCATGCGGATGGCTGCGAGTCGGGGCCTGCTGGCCGACAAGTCGGTCGAGCAAGTGCGGCGGTTCCAGCGGGAGTGGTATGGCGCCATGCCCCCCAGCCGCGAGAAGCAGTGCGTGGCCGCCGCCGAGACCCTCGGCATCGGACGCGAGGTGAAGCTCGAAGAGGCCCGGCCCGGCGACTTCGTGCAGCTCTGGCGCGCGAGCGGCACGGGTCACAGCATCGTGCTCCTACGCCCCATCCGCCGCGACGGCAAGCTCGTCGGCCTCGAGTATCGCAGCTCGCAGGGCTCGACCAACGGCATCGGCAACCGCACCGAGCACTTCGCCGACGCCGACCCCAAGGGCACCATCGTCCGCCCCCGAACCTATGTGTGTCGCCTGAATGGAGGTTGAGAGGACAGGACTCATGCGATCCCCCGTTGCGGCGCTGGTGCTCTGTCCCGTGCTCGTGTGGGCCGGGCAGTCGGGCCTGCGACCAGACGACGTGCCGACGTTTCAGTTGCGGGCCCGCGTGGTCAAGATCGGTGGCGAGGAGCCGGGCAACAGGAAGTTCACGTTCCGGTTCGGCGTGCCGGGCAGGGCCGAAACCGCCGCCGGCAACGCCTGGAGCGAGTGGCTGAAGTTCGAGCTGGATCAAGTGGTGGCCACGCTGAAAGGCTATCCCGCCATCTACATGCGGGGCTTCCCGGTCGTCGTGAAGCTGGTGGTGGGCGGGGCGGTTGATCCCACGGTCGTCGAGGCCGAGCTGAAGCTGGACGAGACGGGGGAGACGAAGCCGCTGCGATGGGAGCTCTTCGGCGGCTCGGCCGGCTTCCTGCTCTGGCGCGACGAGGCGAAGAAGCCACAAGCGGCGACGATGGCCGACTACAATCAGCGCTACTGGAAGGTGCTCGCGACCGTGCAGGTGCCCGAAGCCCAGCGGCCGAAGCACTTCCCCATCGTCGAGCGCTTCATCGGCGGCGACGACGATCGCCTCGCCTGGCAGCAGGGAATCGAGCAGCTTGCCCGCGGCGGCTTCAGCGTCATCATGCTCCCGCCGTCCAAGCCCGTTCGCGACCTGCTCCTGAAGGTCGGGCTTCGACGCACGGCCTGGGCCGTCTACAACCCGCCCGGCTACGCCTTCGACTACGACCCCAAGGTCACGCCCGCCGCCATCCAGGAATGGGCGGACAAGGCGGCAAGAGCCTATCTCGACGCCGGCTACGCGCGCGAGGACATGGCCATCTTCGCCATGTCGGACGAGCCGGGCTGGTACTACCCTTCGATGTTCCGGCCGCTCGCCGAGAGCCCGGCCGCGCTGGCCCGCTTCCGTGACTATGTGAGGGCCCAGGGCCTCAGGCCCCGCGACGTGGGCGCGAAGGGCTGGGACGAGGTGTTGCCCCTTGGCCGCAGCCTTGTGCCGCCCGACCTCACGCCGCCGCCTCCCCCGAAGATCGAGCGGCCCGAGCCGCGCGCCCTCGACGGCGAGCCCCTCGACGAGAAGAAGCTCGAAGCCGAACTCGCCGGCCCTCCCGCCCCCAAGCAACCCCCGAAGGAGGAGAGGCGGCCCGAGGACGAGACGTTCCCCCCCGCCGCCCGGAACACGCTCGCCAACCGCCGGCTCTTCTACTGGACCATGCGCTTCTACGCCTGGGACTCCGCCCGCCACTTCGCCGTCTCGACCCGCGCGCTCGAGAAGGCGTTCTGGCCGGGGATGCCGATCCTCACGAACTGGAATTTCTTCAGCGGGCGCTTCTGCGTGCCCGGCCCCGTGGCGAACAACGCCGACAAGCAGAGCCCCGACGCCGCAATGGGCGGCCACGACTGGCTGGAGTTCGGCCGCCTCCGCGGCGGCACGATGCTGTGGACCGAGGACTGGTTTTCCGATGCGATGGCGCCGCAGTGGTCGTTCTACTGCGCGAAGCTGCGCTGCGCGGCGGAGAAGGGGGGCGTGGCCTTCGGCGGCTACGTGATCCCCCGCACCGCGGGCGACCGCGCCGACGGCATTCTCCAGAAGATCCTCTGCGTCGTCGGCTCCGGCGGCAAGGCGATCAAGTACTTCGTCTTCGGCCCCGAGTACAACTTCCCCGGCAACTGCTACTCGGAGAACGCCCGCGTGCTGCCGAAGATGGCCGAGGCCCACGCGATGATCGGCGCGGCGGAGGACCTGTTGTGGCCGGGCAAGCGCCCGAGGGCCGAGGTCGCTATCCTCATGCCCCGCAGCGCGCAGCCGTGGGATGCCAAGGCCATCCGCATCCCCAACCAGATACACGACGCGACGAACAACCACCTGAACCGCTCGACGGTGGACTACATGGCCGAGGTCTACGACCTGTACCTGGCGCTTCAGCATGCGAACATCCCCGTGGATTTCGTGGACGAGGACGACCTGACGCGGCGGGGGCTGGCCCCGTACAAGGTGCTCTACGTCACCGAGCCGAATATTCCCGAGGAGGGCCAGCGCGGCATCGCCTCGTGGGCGCGCGCCGGCGGCACGCTCGTGACGGTGAGCGGCGCCGGCGCCCGCGGCCGCTACGACGAGCCTTGTTCCGTCCTCCGCCGTCTGTCGGGCATCGAGGAGGAGCCCCGCGAGCGGATGCTGGTGGGCAACCTGGCCAGCCTGAAGCCGGTCGGCAAGGTGCGCGGCGAGGGAAGCGAAGTGGACGCCATCGGAGTGCGTGGCACGATAGCGAACCGGCCGGAAACAGTCGAGGCCACGTTCGACGACGGCTCGCCCGCCATCGTCCAGCGGCGCGTGGGCTGGTGGGGGAGGGGGCGCGTGGTGCATTTCGCCTGGATGCCGGGCCTGTCCTACGCGAAGTCGGCGAGCGGGACCCAGGACCGGCTGCCCGTCGGCTTCTCGGCGGCGATTCGCCGCTGGATCGCCTGGCCGACCGAGCTTGCCGGCGTCCAGCCCCCCGTGACGGTGGACCGTCCGATGGTCGAGTCGCCGCTGCTCGTCTCGGACGCGGGCGCCGCGGTGACGCTGCTGAACTGGACGGGTGAGCCGCTCGAACGGCTGAGGCTCACGATCCGCGTGCCCTTCGCCGTTCGCGGGGTCGAGAGCGTGAAACAGGGCAAGCTGGCGTTCGAAGCGGCGAAGGATGGAGTGGTGCTCTCGCTGCCGCTCGGGGCGGCAGACATCCTGATGTTGCGGCCGTAGGAGATGCGCGCGTGGATGACGAGCCACAGGCCACCGATGACCTCGGGCCGCTCAGGAACCGACGCTCGGGGAGAAGCTGATGAAGTACGCTGGCGTCTGTAAGGGGCTTCCCTCCGACCTCGCCCGGAACCACGACCACTACCTCTACGGGGTACCCAAGAAGTGAGCCCCGTCTTCGCTTCGAGCAGGCCGGCTTCCGAGCCTTGCTGAAGTAAGGCCGTCATTCGGCGTCTTCAGGCGGTCTCCCCCCCCATTCCCCTGCCACTCCTTCTCTCCGTCGCGCCAATCGAGGAAGGTGTCGCCCGAACTAATGCCACCGCGGCCCCCCCCCCCCAACCTACGTCGGCTTGCGCGCCGCCCCACCTGCCAGGAATCGAGCGAGGGATTGCGCACCTTGACTATCCTGGCGAGCTGGTTATACTGGTTACGCGACAGAGCCCTCTGAGGCATGGAACGGAGCAGC
>DATKZY010000125.1:0-4880 GCA_035527715.1 Planctomycetota bacterium
CTTCAACCCTCATCGGGTGTTCTGATTCGTGGGCATTCGTGTCAATTCGTGGCTATCCTTTTGCTGGTTGAAGAGGACAGGTGACGATGGCCAGGGCATTCAAGTTCGGCGACGACGTGAACACCGACTCTGAGGAATAGCCACGAATGCACACGAATCTTCACGAAACAAGATCGGGGTTCTGGGCTTCAACCCTCATCGGGTGTTCTGATTCGTGGGCATTCGTGTCAATTCGTGGCTATCCTTTTGCTGGTTGAAGAGGACAGGTGACGATGGCCAGGGCATTCAAGTTCGGCGACGACGTGAACACGGATGCGATCATTCCCGCTCCGTATCTCGTGACGACTGACCCCAAGGAGTTGGGCTCGCACGCGATGGAGGGGAGCGGGCAGCCTGACTTTGCCGAGCGGGTGAAACGAGGTGACGTGGTGGTGGCGGGCGAGAACTTCGGCTGCGGCTCGTCGCGCGAGCACGCGCCGGTCGCCCTCACGGGGGCGGGCGTGGCGTGCGTGGTCGCTAGGAGCTTCGCCCGCATCTTCTTCCGCAACGCCATTAACATCGGCCTGCCGCTCCTGGAGTGCCCCGAGGCCGCCGACGCCATCGCCGCGGGCGACGAGGTCGAGGTGGACCTTGCCGACGGCCGGATCACCGACCTGACGACGGGCAAGACCTTCCGCGCGGCCCCCATGCCTGACTTCATGCGGGCGATCTTCGACGCGGGGGGCCTCGTGCAATTCGCGAAGAAGCGTATCGAGCAGTAGAGAGGAAGCATCGTGCCCACCTACGAATACAGATGCGATGACTGCGGCCACGAGTTCGAGCGGCAGCAGAAGATGAGCGCCGCGCCGGTGAAGAAGTGCCCGGAGTGCGGGAAGCCCGTGCGGCGGGTCATCGGGGCCGTCGCCGGCATCGTCCGAGGCGCCTCGACCCCGTGCGCAACCGAGGCCAGCCCCTGCCACGAGCTGGGCCGGTGCAACAAGCGCTCGTGCTCCATGCTCGAGAGATAACCTCCCGCGGGTTGCGAACCCGCGGGAGGTTCAGCTTTGGGGGCCATGTGCGATGTGGCGTTGGAGCGTCTGCTGCACCCTCTGGGCTACTTGGGCATTCGCCGCCGGTGTGCCCCGCGAGCAGGTGGAGGCGGACTGGGCGAAGCAGGACGAGTGCCGCCTCGCCGAGCTTCTCAAGCCCAGCCTCCTGCCCTTCCTCGATGTGAAACGCGGCGGCAAGCCCGAGCAGCGGCTGACCGTGCCCAAGGCCGCCGCGCCGAAGATTGACGGCGACCTCGCGGACCCCTGCTGGGCCGTCGCCGCCCGTGTGCCCGGCGGGGAAGGCTTTCTTCTGTGCCAGGACGGCCAACGCCTCTACATCGCCGCCTCGCTCCCCGCCCCCGCCGCTCAGCCCCAGGCCGCCGACCCGACGGCCGAGGACGCCGCGGGCGCCGTGGACGGTGTGAAGGACGGCAAGTACGCCTTCCACACCGACAAGGAGCCGAATCCCTGGTGGCAGGTGGATTTCGGCTCATCGCAGGCCATCGCCCGCATCGTGGTCTACAACCGCCTCGACTATCAGCCCGGCCTCCACAACGCCGACAATCTCCTTGTCCTAAGCTCCGATGATGGTCTGGCATGGACCCAAAGGTACGACAACAAGGGGAAGTACTTCGGCGGCGTGGGGAGCAAGGAGCCGCCGCTCGAGGTGAAGCTGGAGGGGGGCAAGGCACGCTTCATCCGCCTCCAGGTGAAGAGCGACGCCCCTATCTGGTTCCACCTCGACGAGGTCGAGGTCTACGGCCCCGACGACACGAAGAAGAACCTGGCCCTGAAGCGGCCCGCCTGCCAGAGCAGTCTGAGCCAGTGGTCGCGCGGCACGAAGGGGCGCGACGCCGGCGGCCTCTTCACAGTGGGCAAGAGCCGCGTCACGCTGGCCGGCGACGCCGTGTCAATCAACGGCGCGCCCGTGCCCGCGGGGCAGGGGGGTGTGGCGCGCAAGGACGGGCGGGTGACGCTCGAGCTTGCCCTGCCGCTCCGCGACGCAGGCGACACGTTTGCACACGCGGGCGGCCAGGTGCGTCTCGCCATAGGCGGCGACTGGCAACTGGTCTGGCACGAGCTGCCCCACCTCGGCTTCGGGAAGAACCGCGTCCACATCGAAATCCGTTCCGCCGGGCCGCTCGCGCCGCCGGTCGAGGTCACCGCCGAAGTGCTCGTCCTCGACCGCTCACAGCTCCACAGGCACACGGTTTTCACGCGCAAGCTCGACGGCCCGTGGGCCGGCCCAGTGGAGTTCGAGGTCGCCCACGAAGGCCCCGCCGCCATCGTCCTCACCGCCCAGCAGGCCGGCACACGGGTTTGCGAAGGCAAGGCATTCTTCATCCATCCCATCGCCGAAGTGCTGAGCCGAACGCAGCACGTGCCAAGTGCTATGCAGAAGCGTGCCGACGCCCTCACCGCCCAGGAGAAGGAGAAGGGCTGCGAGCCCGCCGCCCGCCAGGCCCTCTACCGCGAGGCCCGCTGGCTCGCCCGCGACGCGACGATGAAGGCGGCACTCGACTTCGACAAGCTGCTGTTCATCAAGCGCTTCACGCAGGAGAGCTATCCCGACGTGTGCCTGAACCACATGCCCTGGGTCTCGCGCCCCGGGGGCGACATCTGCATCCTCGACACGAAGACAGGCGAGGTGCGGAACCTCCTCAACGGCCAGCTCGGCCCGGGCCACGTCCACGGCATGGACCTCTGGTTCGGCGCGGACCGCGTGGTCTTCGCCTACGCGAAGGCCAAGAGCGACCAGCCGCCGAACGGCTGGCTCAACCGCGCCGCCAGCTTCGACCTCCGCCGCTCCGAGGAGCCGACCCACATCTTCGAGATCGGCATTGACGGCAAGAACCTGCGGCAACTCACCAAAGGCGAATGGAGCGACCTCGACCCCTGCTACCTGCCGAGCGGCGACATCGCCTTCGTCTCCGAGCGCTGCGGCTACTCGCTCCAGTGCAATGAACTCGACAAGGACGAGACCTCGTGCAACCTCTACGTGATGAAGCCCGACGGCTCGGGCATCCGCCGCCTCACGGTGACGAAAGACGGCGACTACCTGCCCCACGTCCTCGCCGACGGCACAATCGGCTACACCCGCTGGGAGTACCACGAGCGCGGCTGGGCGCACATCCAGTCGCTCTGGTACGTGCGGCCCGACGGCACGGGCGCCGACGCCTTGTTCAAGCAGCACTTCAACGAGCCGTGGGCGGTCGAGGAGTGCCGCTCGATCCCAGGCTCGCACAAGCTCGTGGGCATCGCCACGGGACACCACACCCTGCCTGCCGGCCCCGTGATCATCATCGAGCCGCAGGCGGGGATGAACGACCCCGATGGCATCCACATCGTCACACCAGGCGTCCGCCCCCCCGAGGGTGGGATGTCCGGCAACCCTGTCAAAGAGGGCGGCGTGCTCGGCGCCGGCGGCCTCTACATGACCCCTTGGCCGCTTTCCAAGACGCAGTTCCTGTGCTCCTACACCTACGGCAAGGAGACGGATGCCACGGGCTACGCGCTCTACCTGATCGACGTCTACGGCACGAAGGAACTGGTCTACCGCGACCCCGCTATCTCGTGCTCGATCCCGATCCCGCTGCGGCCGCGGCACAAGCCGCCCATCCTGCCCGACAACACGGACCCCGAGAAGCCCTACGCCGTGTGCGCGGTGAACGACGTGGCGCTGGGCGTGGACGGTGTGGACCCGAAGGCGATCCGCTACCTCCGCATCGCCGAGCCGCTCGGCTGGCCCTATTGCAACACGTTCGGCGGTCAGCGCTACGAGCCTGACGTCAAGAGCGTGATGATCAACTGGAACCCCGTCCGCATCATCGGCACCGTGCCCGTCGAGGCCGACGGCTCGGCCTACTTCCAGGTGCCTGTGGACACGGCTGTCTACTTCCAGCTCCTCGACGAGAATCACATGGAGCTGCGGCGAATGCGCTCGTTCATCAGCTTCCAGAACGGCGAGCAGCGCTCCTGCACCGGCTGCCATCACACCTGGGAGAAGGCGCCGCCGGCGACGCCTACCCCGCTCGCCATGCGCAGAGATCCCGTCGTGCCCGTGCCGCCGCCGTGGGGCGCCGACAAGCCGCTGAGCTTCCTCCGCGACGTCCAGCCCGTCTTCGACCGCCACTGCGTCGGCTGCCACGCGGGGCTGAAGCCCGCGGGCGGACGCGACTTCTCGGGCGGCCTGACCGCGAAGCACAACCGCGCCTACGACACGATTCTCGCGGCGAAGCTCATCTCGCGCTCGAACGTCGGCGACGACGCCAAGGTCACTCCGCCGCTCGCCTTCGGCTCTCACAGGAGCAAGCTGGTCGCCGTGCTACGCAAGGCCCCGCATACCGAGCGGGCCAGGCTGACGAGGGGGGATTGGCTGCGACTGGTCACGTGGATTGACGCCAACGGCCCCTACCACGGCGACTTCATCAACAAGCGTCTGCCGAAGCCGCCCTACGACCTGGCGGCCGACCGCGGACTCGCCCAGCAGATCGCCGCAGTCCATGCCAAACGCTGTGCCGGATGCCACAACCCCGCCGACGTGAGCCGGCTGGACTGGGTTTCGCTCCGCGACCCGCGCCGAAGCCTCTTCCTCGATGCCCCACTCGCCAAGGAGGCCGGCGGCTTGGCCAAGTGCAAGCAACCCACCTATAAGGATCCCGCCGACCCCGACTATCAGGCCCTCCTCGGGCAGCTCGAAGCCGCCCTCCAGAAAGCCTGGGCCTCTCCGCGCCGCGACCTGAAGGCCCTGAAGGGTGAGGAGACGCTCGGCCTGTCTCGTCCCCGGTAGCCTGCGCACCGCGTTCGGTGGGGCGGGGGCTTCACTCAGCGATTGTCGCGCTTTCGCGCGAA